>DAOTYO010000028.1:0-24267 GCA_034434815.1 Dehalococcoidia bacterium | reverse complement strand
GACCTTGCCGTTCCCATCGGTCACGGCGCCGTACACGGTGCGGGCCGTCTCCGGAGTGATCCACCCGTACTTGATATCCTCCTCGATCAGCTCATAGCGGCGTTCGAGCACATCCCCCCAACCGCCCATGGAGCCCGAGGTGCTCGCGTAAAGATCGCCGTCTTTGCAAGGGACGCTCGGCGTAGGCCCATTGAAGATCTCGAGGCTCCCCACCTTGAGCGTGCCGGATTCGATCATGCGCCTCATCTCGACGAGGTTCCGGGGGTAATGGCCGCCCTGAGCAATGACCTCGCGGATGTTCGTATCATGGGCATAGATGATCACATCATTGGACCGAGGATATCCACCGCACATTCCCAAAGCACCCCCACCCATACCGCTCGTGGAAGCGAAGGTGGCAATGATGAGCGCCTGACCCGGCTGATTGACCATCTGCATCATCCCGATCTCGAGGCCGCTCCGGAACTTGCCATGGCCGCAGAAATCTGGAATGAGTCCCCGCCCGATATTGAGTTGGGTGGGCTGAAGGAATTCGGAAAGCTCCACCTCGCCCTGATCCGGCTGGGGATTGGGGCCGCACCACGCCGCGGAAAAACCATCGCGATAGGCCATCGCCCCCTGTCCCCAGCATGTGATGAGGGCCATATCGCCGCCGGCCCACGGGAAGCCATCGCCCAGAAGGCCCTGAACGCCATACCCCACACCGGCGCCATCCATCGGATACGTTTCTTCGAGAAACCCCCGGGCGAAATAGGCATAGCCCAGGCATCGGTGGAACAGATACGTACAGCCGCCCACTTCACCGAGCCCCATGACCGTGGCCGCCCACGGGTTCTGCGGATTGAACATGCACCCGGGCGGAAGGTTCCAAGCCGTCATGTATTGGAGGGCCGTGTTAAGGGTCTTCGTATACGCAAAGTGTGACCAGAGGGCGAGCGAAGTGAGCACCCGGACTCCTGGCTCATAGGCATTGCAGTGGAAATCCCCTTCGCTCGAGAGCCCTTCCATATCGGTGAAGATGGTGCCATCGGCGCGGATATGCATTTCCGCAGGCTTGTGAAGAAGCCAATTGCGGTTGGAAGCCGGCCAGAGCCTTCCGAGCGTGCCCTTGTAATCCACCCTCTTGAGCTGAAGCCAGTGGTAGATGCCCGGGACCGCCATCGCCCGGACGCGACTGAGGAGAAGCCTCCGCTCGCGCTCGATGATCTCTCGAAGGGCCTGACGATAGTAATCGATCCCGAACTCGTCAATGATCTCCTTCACCCGATCGTGAAGCTTGACCACCCCCGCAGCCCGCATCTTATCATCCAGCACGTTGAACATCTCGGTACGGGTTCGTCGCTTCCAGTGGAGGTCCCACCATTTCTCCTGCCGGAAGTTCCGCCCCGTCCGCGTCGGGGGATAGGTGAAGCCATCGGTGAAAACGCTGGTGGAAACAGTGCCAAGGCCGCCGGGTTGAATGCCCCCCACATCGGTGATGTGGTTGAGGCCGACGGTCCACCCGACGAGCTCATCCCGATAGAAAATGGGGAGAAGGGTATAGCAATCGGCGTTGTGGGGCGTACCGTAGAAGGCGTCATTGGTGGAATAGATATCGCCGGGGTTGATGCCCGGGTCTTCTTCGAACCCCAGTTCAGCGATGCTCTTGATCACGAACGGCACTCCCTGAATATGGCCCGCCAATCCGTACGATGTGGCGACCACATCCCCTTCGGCATTCGCCAGCAAGAACAGGAGTTCCCCCTGAATCAGGGACATGGGATTGGCGGAAATCAGCTTCGCCATCTCCCGCGTGTTGATGCAAGCGGCCACGAGCTTCATCTGAAACCGCATGAACTTCGCGGGGTCTTGTTCGAGAAGTTCAAGCTTTTCAAGTCCGTAGGCATGCCCCGTTTCCTTGAACAACCGCTGGCGCTCCTGAACGAGGGCCCTGAGTGTTTTTCCCCGGTAACAGATACCCATCTTGCCTCCTTGGATCATCATGAGGTTACGAACGATCGGGGGGTGTTCAAGCCCCGCCGAGGCGGATCATGGATTTGAGATTGATATTGGCACATTCAAATGCCCGCTTCAATAGGTAACGCTACGTATTTTTGGGCTCCGGGGAGAAAACCGATTCACGGCGAAATGAGCCCGCGCTTGATGGCATAACGGACCAGATCATTCTTGTTGCGCAGCCCGAGCTTGCGCATGGCACTGGCCCGATGGGCTTCGGCCGTTCGGCGGCTGATGCACAGCCGATCCGCAATCTGGCCCCGGTCACAACCTTCGGCCGCAAGCTGAAGCACCTCCCGCTCGCGGCGGGTGAGGCGCTCATAAGGATCGCCGAGGGCATCCCGACCGACCCCATACGAAGCCTCAAAATCCGTCCGGCTCACTTCCGGACTGAGATACCGCTGGCCTCGGGTCACTTGCTCGATCGCCCGGACGAGCTCTTCCATTGCCGATCGCTTGAGCACGTAGGCGCTGGCGCCGGACTTGAGCGCTTCAGACACATAGGATTGATCCTCGTGCATGGAGAGGATCACCACCCGCGTTCGAGGAGACATCTTGCCTACACGCCTTGCAACTTCAAGGCCGTTCAATCCGGGCATCATCACATCGAGGACCAGCACATCCGGATGGAAACGCTCCACCATCTCACAGGCTTCCAAGCCATCCCTCGCATCGCCGAGGATGCGGAAGCTCGGCTCATCTTCGAGCAGAGCGCGCACGCCGCGCCGCACCACAGGATGGTCATCCGCAATCACGATCCGGACCGGGTCCATATCTGACCCTCCCCTTTGAGGCAACGGTTTTGCAGAGGCAAGATAGCCGTAACGCACGTGCCCCGCCCCGGCGCGGAGTCCACGATGAGCTTGCCCCCGAGCGCAACGGCCCTCTCTCTCATTCCGATCAACCCACGCCCCTTGGTCTCCGCCGGCCAATCATGGGAATCGAAGCCCGCCCCGCTATCTTCGATGGTCACAGTGAACCGCGCCGGCCCTGCCACAAGCTTGACCTTTGCCTCGAAGGTGCGGGCATGACGGGCCACATTCGTGAGCGCCTCCTGTACGATCCGATAGACCGCCGTCTCGATCTCCGGAGCAAACCGTTTCCGAACCCCCCGGTGCTCAAGCCGCACCACGATGCCCGTATGGGAAGAATAGCGCTTGATGTGCCATATCACCGTGGGGAGTACGCCCAGATCATCCAGCATCGAGGGGCGAAGCTCCAGCGAGAGATCCCTCACATGGGCAAGGATCTCATCGATGAGTGAATGCGCTTCGGCGAAGAGGTCCTCTCGCGCTGAGGAAGAGGCCCGGGCCGCCTGCCCCAGAAGAAGCTTCAGACCCGTCAGGCTCTGCCCGATCTGATCATGAAGCTCCCGCGCGATCCGGGCCCGCTCCATCTCCTCCGCTTCAACGACGCGGCGCGAATGATCCCGGAGGACCTCCTGAGTACGCTTGAACTCATCGATGTTCGTGGAGATCATCGTCACCCCCACGATCTTGCCGTTGTGTCGTACCGCCCCGAGCCGGTTGAGGAACCACTGGGGATTCGTTTCGGGCCCCCGGCCCTCAAAGCGGGTGGTCTTCCCCGTGCGGAAGGTCGTCCGGAGCACGCGCCGAAAGGTTTCGTGGAATTCCGGCTGCAGAAAATCGTAGACCGTCTTGCCGATCAGCTCATCACGGGTATAGCCCGGCTGAAGACGATTGAGGAAAAGGATGGTGCCGTCCTCATCGATCGTCATGATGGAATCCGGCGCATTCTCCGCCAGAGAGCGCCACTTCGCATCCACCTCGCGGCGCTGTTCTTCCGCAAGCCGCCGTTCCGCTTCCAACCGTTCCACGCTATCCATCGTCTGGCGCATGCGAACCAGTTCGCGGATGAGCTGGCGTCTCGACTTGTCGGCATCCTTCATCTCGAACGGGCCTCCTCCGGGAGATACCGAGGACAAAGAAGGAGATGGTAGAGGAATTATGGTATCAATGGATGCCGCTGTCAACTGCGGCAAACCTCCTCAAAAGAGGGATTGAAGAAGAGCGTGCACAAGACACATCTCCCGGGGGGATTGGGGATGTCCCCCAAGAAAACCCTTTGGGCGGGTGGGTGGGATCGGAAAAGCCGGATCGTTCATGGGGGGTGTGGGAATTCCCGGGCAAGGTCCGCAACAAGGTGATCAAGGTCCTTCCCCCTGAGGGCAAAGATCACAAAGCGGAATCGCTATTTTGGGGAATCTTTCCCCCACCATAGAGCCGAAGCGGGAAAAGGGCAAGGCTCAACGAAAACGGCGCCTACGAATGCACAATGGCCGAGGGGCCGGCGATCTTCTCCGGGATGAACTCCGGCGGCCGGGTGAGCTCCATGATGATGGCGCCGGGCACGCATGAAAGCTCACAGACGCCGCACCCCACGCATTTATCGGGATCGAGCACCGCCTTCATGGTGCTGTGGCCCGGGACCGGTTTCATCTCCAGTGCCCGGAAGTGACACCGGGGCACACAGTGACCGCAACCGTTGCAAAGCTCATAGTTGATCTTGGGTTCGAAGCGACTGGGCGCAAGCACCGCGGTCACTTTCTGGAGCCGGATGATCGGATCGAGCACGAGGCAACAATCGCCGCAGCAAAAGCAAATGAATTCGAGCGCGGCCATCACCGAGATGTTCGTGACCGTGGGAACGAGTCCCGATCCCACCGCCTTGAGCGCCACCGAGACGGCCTCATCCGCCGAGACCTTCCTTCCGCTCTCCCGGAAGAGATCGTACTCCGCCCGGCCTTTGAATTGCATGCACACATCGAGGGGATGATGGCATTTCCGCGCGCCGGTCCGGCAACAGCAATTCCGAATGGTGATGAGATCGCGATTGGCTTCAATGATTGCGGTGATGCTTTCATAGGGAAGGAGCTTGATCTTCGGGGAAATGGATTTCTCCGCCGGAATCACCCGCAACACCTGAGCACCAAAGGCGGCCAAGCTCTCCCCCACCTCCCGCCACCACTTCTGGCCTTCGTAAAGGTCCATCCAGAGCTTCTCGATGCCGGCGGGGATATACTTCCGATCACTGGCAAGGATGTTATCGTGAAGGGTCCCGAGATCGCGGGGATACCGGTAGCCTTTCCGCGATCGGACCACCAGACCTCTTCGTGCCAACTCCCGAATCTTTTCTTCCGCCGCCTTTTCGGAAATGTTGAACTTCGCGGCCAGTTCCGCCGGCGATGCGGGCAAGGCCAGAATGAAACCGGCCTCCTCATCGGTCATGGCACATTCCAGAATTCGATGCAGCACTTCTGAATCCGCCTTGTTGTTCAAGGCCGCAAGCTTTCTGATGTTCTCGCTGGCCACAGATCTCTCCTTCCGCCTATTTTCCGGCAAACATGTTCTGAGTCAGTTGGAGGCTCGGCGAATCCTTCCGGCTCCAGAACTCTTCAAATACCCGATCGTATCCGGTGAACTTGATCTTCCACTGGCCATTGACCTTGACGTACTCGTCCCGATAGAACGCCGCCCCGCGGAGAGAGAAATTATCCTTCACGTCGATCACATAGTCTTCGAGCGCCCACGTCCCTTTGGCCGTGGTCTTGCTCGTAAGCTCGATCTCCGGTTGATGAACGTGGTGCATGCTCAAACGATGAGTGGGCAATCCATCCTTCAAGAACTTCAGGATGGCCTCCCGCCCCTTGAAGGCATACTGGCCGCCGGAGTAGCTCGTCTCCGCATCTTCGGTCAGAGTTTCCGCAAGTTCGTCCCACCGCTTGAGGTCCACGCAGCGCACATACTTGTATTTCAATTGCTTGATGGCTTCGATCTCGGCAAGTTGATCCGTCATGGAGCCCCCCCTTTTGGACCTTTGTTGTGGGAATTATACACTTTCCGCCCCCAAAAGACAATCCGCAACAATACAAAATGGGCATCTTTGCAGCAAGCTATAACCTTTATGACGTAAATGGGCGCTATCATATCACCACTATGTACAGGCTCTATGCCGATTCCTTGACAGTTTAGACTGCAAATGCTAGAATCCGGCAAAACGGGCAGATCCGGGGGGAACTTTGCCCGAGGTGATCCAACGCGTTTCTTCGAGGAGGCCTTCTGATGCATCCGATGTTCTCACTTGAGGGCAAGGTAGCCATCGTCACAGGCGCCAGTAAATGGACCGGCCGGGGCATTGCCATCGAAATGGCGCGGGCCGGCGCCGATGTGGCGGTCACCGCTCGAACGGCGGAAGGGGTTGAAGCCACCGCCGCCGAGATCCGCAAACTGGGAAGGCGCTCACTGGCCATCCCCATGGACGTGCGCGATACGGCTCAGATCGAAGGGATGGTCAAGAAGACCGTCGAGGCCTTCGGCCGGATCGATATTCTGGTGAACAACGTGGGGGCTTCATTCCCCGCACCCGCCCTCGAGCTCAGCGAAGGCGGGTGGGATTCGATGATCCGCACCAATCTCAAACCGACCTTCATGTGCAGCAAGGCCGTGGCCCCCATCATGCGGGACCAAGGGGGCGGGGTGATCATCAACATCGCTTCCGGCGAGGGATTGCGGGCGGCCGTCACCAACGTGGGATACGGCGCCGCCAAGGCGGGGGTCATCAACCTCACCATGACCCTCGCCGTCGAATGGGCCCCCTACAAGATCCGGGTGAACGCCGTCGCCCCCGGCTTCATCGAGACGGGAGAGCTTCAGAAAGGGCTCGAACTCATTCCGGGACTCAAAGGCCTGTTCAATCGCGTGCCCCTGAAGCGGGCCGGCACCGCCAAAGAGTACGCCGGGGCGGTCATATTCCTTGCCTCCGAGGCGGGAGGCTATGCCACGGGAACAACGCTCGTCGTGGATGGGGGGCTCACCGCTTCGATGTGGTGAGAAGGTTGCTTGCGGCCCCCACCATGACTTCACGGGCAAACGGCCACATGCATCCCTTCCCGGCTCTCGGCAAAGCGGAAAGCCTCGACGATGGACTCCAGAGGAAACGTGTGGGAGATGAGATCGCTCACCTTCACTATTCCCCGGGCGATCATCTCGAGGGCTTCATAGTTATCCTTCGGCGTGGAACCGTGGGCACCTTGCACCGAGATTTCCCGATAGTGGATAACGTTTGAATCGATCGTGATAAGAGGCTTCTCCGGCGGAAGCCCCCCGAAGAAATTCACCCGCCCCCCGTTCCCCGCAAGATGAAGGGATTGCGTCTGAGCCTCCGGGGAGGAACACGCCACGATCACCACATCCGCCCCACGGCCCTCCGTGTAACCGGCAACGGCCGTCTGTGGATCCTCTCTGCTCGAATCCACCACCGAGCTCACCCCCTCGAGATCCCTCCCCCCGAGACGCGCCGTATCCCTTTCCACAAGGATCACTTGAGTTGCGCCGTTGGCCCGCGCTAGACGGGCATGCATCAATCCTATCGGCCCGGCCCCGATGATGGCTACGACCGTTCCGGCGCTCACCCCCGCAGATCGTTGGGCCCTCAGGCAACACGCCAGAGGCTCGGCCAGCGAGGCTTCTACAAAGCTGACGGTCTGAGGAAATCGGTTGAGCACCCCGTACGCGACCGCCTCCGGCGGGATATAGAGATACTCGGCATATCCACCGGCCAACTGATATCCGAACGACTTGCGCCTTTGGCAATAAACGTGCTGCCCCTTGCGGCAATAGAAACACTCCCCGCAGGCAACCGTGGGAGTCACCGCCACCCGATCCCCCAACCCATAGCCTTTCACCCCCTCCCCAACAGCGATCACCTCTCCGGCGATCTCGTGTCCCAAAATATGGGGAAGCCGAACGCGGGGGTGACCATAATGAAAGATGCGAAGATCCGTGCTGCAAATCGAACACGCCCGGACCTTCAAGATGATGGAACCGCGTTCGAGGCGGGGATCCGGCACTTCCCTGACGGTCAAACACTCAAGGCGCTCGAGGATTCCGGCCTTCATATAGTCCTCGCCCTGTGTAGTATCCCGATTATACTTCGTCATCCTTCGGAAGGAAACATTTCCTCGCCGGATGGACTTCAGACGATCTTGTGATCGCTCACCCCGAAAGCGGGCTCATACGGCGGCCGATCCTTCTTTCTGCGCAGATAAAACCAGGCCCATCCGCTCAGGAGCAGAATTTCCGCCGCCAAGGCCCCCAGAAGCAAGAGGGCCACATCAAAGAAAAACCCTTGGGGGAACAACATGATGAGATAGTCATGAGAGGGATCGAGTTGCCAGAGATCGTTCCGAAACCCCAGATGATGGAACAGTCGAAAGAGGCTGTCGAAGTTCACCATGGCCCATAGCCCCACGAGTCCGATGAGCGCCAGAGTGCCGATCCCCCCGAGGAGAAGGCCTCTCGCCGTCTCCCGAAGAAGCCTCCTTCTGCGGAAAATGGCCAGCGCAAGGAGATAGATTCCGATGCCCGCTGCCGTCACCCACTGCAGAAGGTAGAAAAACCGTATGACCGCCTTCACATCCCGTAGATGGACGATTTCCCGTTCGTTGAAAATCTCAAACGGCTCGCCGAAGCGGGTGACCTCGACCTGCGGTGAACTTTCCTGACCGTTGAAATACCGTATCAGATGATGGGCAACCTTCATCAGCTCATCCTTCGGGATGCCGGTCTCTTCGGCGATGTGGCGCTTATCGAACCCGTACTCGTAGAGAGGGGCTTCATTCACGATAAGCCAGAGATCCGATGAGATGAGAAAAAGGGGAAAAGCGACCGCAAACACAAACGCAGCGACGGCCCATTTCTTCCGATGGAACCACGCCCGAGCGGCAACGACCTTCCCCCTCGCTTTCATTGCCGATAATGTTAGGAGCCGAACATGCGGGTTGTCAAGCACGGCTCAGGGCCCCAAAAGATCGTAGGATGTGGGGGGAATTCCGGGACATGGTCCGCAGTGGGGTGATCGACCTCATTCACCCTGAAGGTGAAGGCTCCAAAGCTGAATCGCTATCTTTGGGGGGGCCGCCGAAGGCTTTCAATAGCCATAACGGATTGGACACATCAAGAATTCCTATGGTAAACTCTATCCGGATTCCGCAGGAAAGGGGGTGATCCCCATGCCACGACGAAGGTGAAGTTGCCGTTGCGACGGAGCGTGTCTCATCGTCGGTTCGAAAGCGGCGTTCACTGATGGGCGGGGTAGGGTGAATCGCCCCCGGGCAATAGCGCCCTCTTCCGAGCCTTAAGGGCAACAGCCCGGCAAAACGCTCGGAGCCCAATCTCCCTTCCGGCGCCTCTCTATCCGCCGGGCCCCGGTGGCTATCTCCCGCATGCCGATTCGCTTCGGGCCCCATTCTACCCCGGACCCTCAGGGATTCCGTACATTTCACACGACAAATGAACCCTTTCCGGGGGAGAATGCGTGATGGTTCGCGTCCCGGTCTGCAAAACCGGTGGTGGTCCGCCTTCGCGGATTCATGGTGGTTCGATTCCCCTCTCCCCCTCCGGCTTTCATGCCGAACGCTGAAGAGATCGACACAACGGAAACAATATGCCAAAGGAGGCCCTGATGGAACTCTTTCGGGCAAGAGGGCACCGGAGATATCTGCCGCCCATGCCGTCCGGCAAATCCGCTCTGGTGCTCGGTGCCATAGCAATAGTGCTCGTGCTGCAGATGGTGGCATGCACTGAGGGATCATCCGCACCGGCGGAACCGCCTTCCTTTTCCCCAACGCAAGCACCGTCGCCGAGTCCTTCCGGGGAGATCGAAAAACCGCCGGAACCCACCCCCACCGAGACCGCGCTGGATGCGGAGATCGAAACGGCCGTCGCTTCCGGCAAGCTCGTTCTGATCTTCTTCTATTCCGGATGCGCCCCTTGCAAGTACCGGAGCCAGATCACCATTCTGGATGAACTGGAAAAGACGTATCAGGACCGGCTGATGATCCTGCGGATCGGTGAGCCGGAACCGGCGGCGCAGTTCGGAGTGGTCACCTCTCCCACACTACTGCTTCTGGGAGGAACGGATAACGGCGCATACACCGTCTTGCAGCGTTTTGAGGGGGTCACCGATAAGATCACTCTGGAGAATGCCGTGAAGCAAGCGCTCGGCGGCGCTTGAGAGACCCGCCGGGCACCGCGGCTTCGAGACTTCTGAAAATACGAAAGGAGAGAAAAACCTTGACCGAGACCTTTGAACCCAAGATCATCGCCTTCGTATGCCACTACTGCACCTATTCGGCGGCGGACCTCGCCGGCTCGATGCGGCTCGAATACCCGCCGAACGTGCGGATCGTGAAGCTCATGTGCACCGGTCGGGTGGAGCCCATCCTCCTCATGAAGGCGCTGGAAGACGGCGCCGATGTGGTCATGGTGAGCGGATGCGAGGAGGGGGATTGCCACTTCCTTCAAGGGAATCTCAAGGCGCGCGAGATGGTGCGCCGCACCCGCCAACTCATCGAAGAGGCCGGCCTCGAACCCGAACGGGTCAAGTTCTTCAATGTGGGCGCCTCGGAGGCGCCGAAGTGGGTAGCGGCGGTCAGCGAGATGACCGAGACCGGCCGGCGGCTCGGGCCCAATCCGCTCCGGGAGTGCAAGTCCGGGGCGTAAAGAGAAGCGGCCTATCTCCCCCGCGGGGACGGGATAAGCTCCGACCCGTGCGGCGGGCAACTCCCCGTCTTTTCATCACGGCCGGAAGCGCTGGTCAAAGGCCCTTTGCCTTGCGGCAAGGGCCTGAGCCCGCTGCTCCGGAGTGACAAAAGGCGTATCGGCCGGCATGAAATCCCATATATCGTCGAACTTGACCACCCGGGTGACGATGGCCTCCGGCGCCGCCTCGCAAAAGGTCCAGCGCAAATACATGGTGCCTTCGAGATGGCCTTCGGTATCCAGCCAGTTGGGGACGCCCGGATCTCTGGGGCAAACTACGTAGCGGTAGATGCCGTCGGCGTTCAAATAGGACATGAAGCCGTTCAGATGGCTCTGGCGCGTGCGGTAGTCGAGCGATTCCCACCACATGTTCCCGAGCTGGAAGTTGGTGTAGAGGCAATCGGTGGCCGGGAATTCCACGATCAGGGCTTCATCCGGGGCAAGCTTGAAATGCCCCCACTGAGTCCGATTGTAGGGATCGGCCATGGCCATTTCCCCGACCTTCGGGGGAGGGATGGTGTTCGGGGGAATCTCACCCGAAACGAATTTGGCATAATGAGCTCCCACGAAGAAGCTTGCCACCGACTCCACAAAGCGCGCCATATCATCCAATTGGCGGGCCATGGCGCCGGGATCGAGGGGAGCGGCGGGGGTTCCCGGGGCGGTCAAGTTCTCGATGCGAAGCGTGCCCTCGGTTTCATTTCCCCAATCATAGAAGAGCTTGCGCACCACCAAAATTCTGGCATCCGGCTCAAGCTTCAGCCAATTTCCGGGATGGGGTTCAGGGCTGAGGATGATCTCAAACGAGCCATCGGGATTGATCGCCATTTCCTCCGAGTTGAGGCTCGATACCGTCCGAAGGCTCTCATACGAATCGAACCCGATGAAACCGGTGTACACATTAAAAGAGGTGAACACATTGGAGCCAATGGTACCAGTGAGACGATAGGTTTGGTCCCCCCGGATCGGGCCGCCGACGTACACGTTATCCGGGTTATCGTGGCCGATCCTCGTGGGCACATTCGGGTAGCGCGTGAGATAGGGACGAAGGGGATCGTTGTTCTCCATGAGTTCGTTCATGCTCACCCAGAGGAGACGGAGCAAATGCCGATAGCCTTCAGCCTGATCTTGTTCGCTCACGCTCACGGCGGGGTCCAGAACGATCTTGCCTGCGGCCTTGAGCCGGTCGCAGAAATCCTCCCACGCGCTGCCCGCAAGAAGCCGCCCGGCATCGGAAGGGGCTTCAACGATCGGGGGGGCCGTTTCCTTCGAGATAGCGCCATAGGCGGCAAGTTCCCGCGTTTCCGCCTGAGCATATGTAAAGCGATCCTCGATCCGGACGGGGGCAAGGAACAGGCCTTCGGCGGACCACCATTCGATCAAGTCCGTGGTCGGGTTTTCCACCACCACCCCGTTCACCGCCGATCGGGAGTGCTCGATCCGGTAACAGCGGAAGGTCCCCGCGGGGACCGTGATCTCCTCGATGGCGGCTACCCGGGCGCTCCACGTGCTCACCGTCTGCGCCCCCATGCTGGGTTTGGAGACCATCTCGTAGGACCATTCTTTCCCCACCGAAAACGGCGCCCCGTGGTCGCCGGCGAAGGCAAAGGTTTTGACCGTATCCACCGGCAAAGTGCCAAAGGCGATGACCGAGGATTTGCTCTCGATCAGGTCCAACGTAGAGACATCCCGTCGGAGAATCTCGCCCACCGGCCGAAGATTGACCTCAGCCGTGCCCTGAAGCCGCAGGCGTTCCGGAGAACCCTCGATCGCCGTGTCCAAGACATAGCAAACGGTTCCATGAACGGTCTCCCTCCCGGATACGGTCACGGTCCACTGGGTACGCTCATCGCCATAGCCGACCTCATAGGTGAGCGCCAACTCTTCGGGATTCGGCTGGGGAGGAGACTCGTTGATGGGCACGAGGCCTTCGAAGGAAGAAGCACCGGGGCCCCGAACATCGTCGCCACACGCCGGGAGAAGGGCCATCAGAACAAGAAGGGATACAACCCACAGGAGCACTCTGTGTCTTGGCATCGGTCCCTCCTTTCCTCATAAACCGGTTCGTTCCGGGCAAAGGGAAGTTTTTAGTATTATAATGGGTGTCAAATGGAAAAGGCGAATTTGAGGCTCACTCAATCGGTGCAGAGCTCAGGCTGAGCGGCAAAGCTGGGTCCGGGAGACCTCCATAAAGCGTTGTGCGGCCTTGAGATTCCCTCCCATCCGAACGTGATCATCGGAATGGAGGGATGGGAGGATGCCGGCGTCTATAAGCTCACCGATGATCTGGCCATCGTGCAGACGGTGGATTACTTCACCCCCATCGTGGACGACCCCTACAGTTTCGGGCAGATCGCAGCGGCCAATGCGCTGAGCGATATCTACGCCAAGGGGGCCAAACCCCTCACCGCAATGAACCTTGTCTGCTTCCCCTCGAAGACGATGGATATCTCCATCCTGAGGGAAATCCTGCGAGGCGGCACGGACAAGCTTCGGGAAGCCGGAACGGCACTGGTGGGGGGACACAGCGTGGAAGACCCGGAGCTCAAGTTCGGGCTCTCGGTCACCGGCATCATCCATCCGGATCGAATCGTGAGAAACACAGGGGCCCGGCCCGGCGATCTGCTCATCCTCACGAAGCCCTTGGGCACAGGGATAATCAACACCGCCATCAAAGCGGGCATGGCCGATGCGAAGACCATCGCCGCCGTCACCGCTCAAATGGCGGCCCTCAACCGCATCGCCTCCGAGGTGATGATGCAAATCGGGGTTCACGCCTGTACGGATGTGACCGGCTTCGGCTTTCTGGGGCATGCCTGCGAAATGGTCGAGAACATGCCGTTCGGCTTCGAAATCGATGCCGCCGCTGTGCCCGTGATCCCTCAGGCCATCCACTTCGCGCAGATGGGCCTCATCCCCGGCGGGACATATCGGAACCGCGAATTCCGCGCCGGCATGGTAGAGCTAGCACCGAATCTCCCCCGGTGGATCCCGGATATCCTCTTCGATCCCCAAACCTCCGGCGGGCTCTTGATCGCCCTTTCACCGGAAAGTGCCGGGCCCTTCCTCGAAGCCGTCCGATCGGCGGGATGCCGGGAAGCCGCCCGCGTGGGAAAGGTAGATACAGCCCTCGCGGGGAGGGTCATCGTTCGATGAAGCCGCCGAACCCGAAATGAAGATCCAATGAGATTCGAGATACTCTTCGGTCAGTGGGGATGGGTCTACCGGCTCCTCATCCGGCTCGTGATCAACGCGGCGGCGATCTACATTGCATCGCTGGCCATATCCGGCATCCATCTGGAGGGATGGAAGGCGATCGTTCTGGTAGCGGTGATCTTCGGGCTTGTGAATGCCCTCATCCGGCCGTTCGTGTGGATGGCCTCTTGCTGCCTTCAATGCCTCACCCTCGGCCTGTTCACACTGGTGATCAACGCCGGAATGCTGTATCTCACCGAATGGTTCGCCGATCTCGGGGACCTCACGTTTGTCATCGATAACTTCCTCTCCGCTTTTCTCGGGGCCCTCCTCATCAGCGCCGTAAGCCTCGTGCTCACCAGAGCTCTGGAAGAATGAAGGAAGGCGGATGCCCCGACTCAAGGGGCCGGGCGCAAGCCAAAAGGGCGCCGGATATGCTGTGGTATAATTGAAACGCAGGGACTTTATACGCCATGGAAACGATGTTCGATCGCCTCGACGCCATCGAAAGACGGTATGCGGAGATCAACGATCTCTTGGCGCGGGAAGACGTGATTTCCGATCCGCAGCGGCTGCAAACGCTGGCTCAGGAACTTGCCTCCCTGCGGGAGATCGTGGTGCTCTATCAGCGATACAAGGATGTCCTTCGCAATATCGAGGAGACCAAAGCGTTGCGGCAGAGTGATGGCCACGATAGCGAGATGGCGGCACTGGTGGCCGAAGAGCTCGATAACCTCGAATCCCGCCGCAAGAAACTCCTCTCAGAGCTCAAGACAGCCCTCCTTCCCAAGGACCCCGCGGACGAGAAAGATGTGATCATGGAGATCCGAGCGGGAACGGGCGGGGAAGAGGCGGCGCTGTTTGCGGCGGATCTGTTCAACATGTATACCCGCTATGCTCTCTCCAAGGGGTGGACCGTCGAGACCATCAGCGCTCACGAAACGGGGATCAAGGGATACAAGGAGATCATCTTCGAGATCAAGGGGAAGGGGGCCTTCAGCCGGCTCAAGTACGAACGGGGCGTGCACCGCGTCCAACGCGTGCCCGTGACGGAAGCGGGGGGAAGGATTCACACTTCCACGGCTACGGTCGCCGTGCTCCCTGAGATGGACGAAGTCGAGGTGAAGATCCTCCCTGACGATCTCAAGATCGATACCTATCGCTCCAGCGGGGCCGGCGGCCAACACGTCAACAAGACATCGAGCGCCATCCGGATCACCCATCTCCCCACGGGGATCGTGGTCACATGCCAAGACGAGCGATCTCAGCACAAGAACAAAGCCCGGGCCATGTCCGTGTTGCGCGCCCGCCTGTACGATCTCGAACAGACCAAGCAATTCCAAGAGATCACCGAAACCCGCCGCGCTCAGGTGGGAACCGCCGAGCGTTCCGAGAAAATCCGAACGTATAATTTCCCTCAATCCCGCGTCACCGACCACCGCATCGGCCTTACGCTTCACAACCTCAGAGAAATCCTCGAAGGGGATCTGGACGAGCTCATCGATGCGCTCATCACCTCCGAGCATCCCTCAGAAGACTAGACCGAAGATCCCCTTCCCGTAGCCGGTACTCCGTACAACGGAAGGATGCATGAACCAACCGACGGTTCGGCAAGCACTGGCCCGCGCCATCGAACGGCTGACAGACGCTCGAATCGAGGAGGCCCGTCTGGATGCCGAATTGCTTCTGGCACATACGCTCGGCATCTCGCGATCAGGGCTATTCCTTCAACTGGATAGGCGCTTTCCCACCGAGAAAGCCTCCGCGTTCATGGACTCGATAGAGCGCCGGCTCCGGCACGAACCGGTGGCCTACATCACCGGGCACAAGGAGTTCTACGGACTCGATTTCCGCGTTACCCCCGATACCCTCATCCCCCGGCCGGAGACGGAACTCATCGTGGAGAAGGCACTCGAAGTGGCGCCCCGCCGGAACTTCCGCTTCCTTGCCGATATCGGCACCGGATGCGGCGCCATTGCCATCACCTTCGCAGTGCATCTCCCCCGCGCCACAGTCTGGGCCGTGGATACCTCGGATCGGGCTCTCGCCGTAGCTTCGGAGAACGCCCGGCGCCACGGCGTATCCAAAAGGGTGCGATGCCTTTGCGGGGATCTCGTGGATCCTTTGCCGCACCCCGTTGACCTGATCGCGGCCAACCTTCCCTACGTCACCGATGAAGAGATGATGCGGCTCCCGGACGATGTGCGTCTGTTCGAACCGGCAGCGGCATTGGCCGGCGGACAAGACGGGCTCGATTGTATCCGCCGCTTTCTTGCCCGGGCGCCCTCCAAACTCCGGCCCGGAGGGATCATCCTTCTGGAGATCGGGCCCTCTCAGGGGCCACGGGTATCCGCGCTTGCCCGAAAGACGTTCGACGGCGCAACGATCGAAACGGTTCCGGACCTCTCGGGGAAAGATCGGGTGATCGCCGTGTTCTCATAGTCGCATGCACCCCCGAAAAGAGGGGGAAGGCGAGATGATCGCCGATCGCGCACCTATGGGAAAGAAGAGGCAAGCGCCGAAGGAAACCGCTTCGGAGTTCAGGCCGGAACATCCCGGATCGAGGCAAGATACGTCCGCAGATTCACCGTCCGGCCCTTGAGCCCCAGTTTACTGCGGATATTGTACCGGTGCGTCTCCACCGTCCGGTCCGAGAGGTGCAGAAATTCGGCGATCTCCTTGGTCGTCTTCCCCTGTTTGATGAGGTTGGCCACCGTGAGTTCCACCGGCGTGAGGGTCAGCGCCTGAGCCGGCACTCCGGGCATGAAGGGCCGGGTCACTTCATCCAGACTTCGCTCGAGCATCTCCACGTAAGGGCGTTGCTCCGCCGTAAGGCCGGATTTCTTGAGCTGTTCGATGTACGGCAACACGAAGCGCCTGACGTTGAAGATCACCGCCTCTTCCATCTCCGCTTTCATCTGATCGGCCGTCTTGAGCATGACGCGCAGAGCGGTGTTGGCCTCCTCGAGGCTCGAGGTACGTTCCTTGACCAGTTTCTCCAGTTCATCCCGATGCTGACGCAGCAGTTCCTCCGCCTTCTTGCGATCCGTGATATCCGTGAGGATCACCATGAGATGCTCCACCGGGCCTTCCTTCTCCAGCGGCGCAATGCGGCAATCGAACACCCGGCCGTTCCGGCCGAACACCTCGATCCGCTCGGGGCTCCCGGTTCGAAACACCCGCTCCTGAACGGGACGGTACTGAACCGCAAGCTCTGCGGGCACATAGTCGTAGACGCTCGTTCCGATCACATCCTCGACGCGATGCCCCGGCTCCACAAAATTGACAAACGAGATGGTTCCATCGCGCTCAACGATGGTGAAGAGGTCCGGGGAATTCTCCACGATGGCCCGAAACCGGCGCTCGCTCTGCCGCAGCGCCTCTTCCGCCCGCTTGCGCTCGGCATGTTCGTTGGCCAGATCCAGCGCCGTGGAGATGTGCCGGGCCAAGTTCCGCACCGAGGGAATGAAATATTCGGCGAGCTTCGGGGCCATCATCATGAGCACGCCCGCTGCTTTCCCCCGGCGATACAGCGGGGTGGCTATGGAAGGCTCCTTCTCAAGTCCGATGATCTCCAGCACCCGCGCCGCAAGCGGCTCTGCCAAAAGCGCCTGAGCGATCTCCCTCCGGGTCGTCTGCACCGTCATGCCATCCCGGATCACCCGCCACAGAATGCTCGATTCATCGGGCTCGCTGCGGAACTCCTCGATCGGCAAGGCGGCTATCTCCTCAAGCACCTTGATGATATCCGTCGAAAGGGAAACCTGCGCCACCCGAAGCGAACGCCCGTCCTCCGCGAGCATCATGATCCCCGCTAAGGACCGTTCCGAGCGGACGAACTCCTCGGTCACGATCCGGAAGATCTCCGCCTCGTCCAAGACCCCGTGGATCTTCGCCGCCACGTTCTCGGTAAACTGGATATACTCGATGAGATCCCGAAGCGCTTTGTCCATATCGCCCCCCGGCCGCGGGACATTGCATCAATACCGGGAAAGGAAGACCTCCGGCCTAGCCTTCACGATCACCGCAGGGCCCAGTATTCCATCGTAAGAGAGGCCCGGCGCTTCGTGTCCCCTGCCATATTTGGCCTCCATCTCCTCGATCGGCCCGGCATCGAGGGCACGGGTCGGGCAGGCCATAACGCAGATGGGCTTCTTCCCCTCGGCCCAGCGCTCGGCGCACAGGTCACATTTCTGCATCTTGGGATTGGACTCAGGGCCAAACTGGGGCGCTTCAAAAGGGCAGGCATCGCGGCACGCCCCGCAGGAATCCTTACCCAAACACGCCTCCCGATCCACAACCACGATGCCGTCTTCGCTTCTCTTGTGGATGGCGCCCGCCGGGCATGCTTCGATGCAATACGGATGGGCACAGTGAAAGCACGGCACCGCCACCCACGTCATGAACACATCGGGATACTTCCCCCGAAGGACCGTCGAGACCCGCATCCAAGAGGCGGGCCCGGCCGGCACATCGTTCCAATCTTTGCACGCCACCACACACGCCCAACATCCGGTGCACCGCGTCTGATCGAAGTAGAAGCCGAGTTGCATGATCCCCTCCTAAAACCCAGGGCATTCCGAGCGTCTGCACAAGATCCTATATCTTCGCCGCGATCTGAGCCGCTTGAAAGGCCGCCGCCGCCGCATTGCGCGGGCGGGTGCAATCGCCCACGGTGTAAATCTCCAAGCCCAAACCATCGAGCTCTCCGGCCAGACCCACATTTGGATTCATCCCCACCGCCAGAACCACCGTCTCCGCCGGCAATTCGAAAACCTCCTCGTTGAAGCGAATAACGAGGTGGCGCGGGTCGATGGCGAGGACAGCGGTGTTGAGATACAGCGGCACCCGCAGATTCAGAAGCTTCCCGATAAGGGTCCGAAGCGTCACTCGTTCGAGAGTCATGCCGAGGCTACCGCGGGTGATGAGGCTTACGGGAACGCCCCTTTCAGCGAGCAGAATTGCCGTTTCGATGGCGGTGAACCGCCCCCCGATGATCACTGTTCTCCCCTCCGGACGGGCCTTCCCCATGATCACATCCACAGCTTGCACCACGTTCGGCCCATCGGCCCCCGGCACATCGAGTCCGGCGGGGACGGCCCCGGTGGCGAGCACCACGGCATCGGGTTTCTGCGCGATCACCGTCTCCTTGCTCACCGGAGTGCCGAGATGGATTTCCACTCCCATGCGCCCAAGCTCGCGCTCAAGATAATCGGTGAAGGCTGAATATCCGGATTTCTCCGGAATCGCCGCTGCGATGTTCCACTGCCCGCCGAGCCGTCCCTCACGCTCGAAGAGGGAAACGAGGTGACCGCGCTGGGCCAGAAGCAGCGCCGTCTGCATTCCCGCCAGCCCCCCGCCGACTACCATCACCCGCTTGGGGCGGCTGATGGGCGGGAGGGGATAGAAGGACTCCCGGTTCAGAAAGGGGTTCACAGAACACGAGCCCCGCCCGGCACGGCGGTCTTGATTGAGGCAATTCATACAATAAATGCACCGGCGGATACCCCCCGCCCGGCCTTCCCGAAGCTTACGGGGGAGATCCGGATCGGCAAGGAGCGGACGCCCCAGCGCCACGAAGTCCGTTCGTCCGGTTCGAACCGCGTCGGCGGCGAGCTCCGGGGTGAGCTTGCCCGCGGCGATCACCGGCACCGGAACCGCTTTCTTGATCTCATCCACCAGAGGAAGCATCGGCCCATCCGGGTAAAGATACGAAGGGATCGTGGTCGTGGCCCAGAATTCAATGCCCCGGGAGACGCTCACGGCATCGGCGCCGGCGGCGGCGAGCAAACGCGCTTGCTCGGCGGCCTCGGGAGGCGTCGTGCCCATCTCAAGATCATCGCTCGCATTGATGCGCACGATGATGGGAAAATCGGCCCCCAAAGTTTCCCGGATCCGCTCGATAATCCGCCGGGGAAAGCGGGCCCGATTCTCCACCGAGCCCCCGTATTCATCGGTGCGCCGATTGAGGAGAGGGGACATGAACATGCCGGCAAGGGACCCGTGGCAAGCATGAATCTCCACGAGGTCCGCCCCCGCCTCTCGGGCGCGGCGGGCCCCCTGTGCAAAGTCTTCGATATACCGCTCGATATCCTCCCCCGTCAGCACGTGGGTGGGGATATCCCCCTTCACCCAGGGGACCGGAGAGGGGATTTTCATGGTGGCCCCTTTGGGAACGAAACCGGCAAAGAGATACAGCATCCCCACATGCATGAGCTGAATCCCCACGCGGGTGCCGCAGGCGTGAAGGGCCTCGATGAGCCGCCGCCAATCATCAACCCAAGAGTCATCGGAAATGCCCATGTTGAACATGAGGGGGGCATCCGCGCTCACGCTGGCATAACTGGTGATGATAAGGCCCACCCCGCCTTCGGCGCGGACACGGTAGTAATCGATGAGCCGCTGGGAGAGGCGGCCATCCGGCTCGGCGAGCTGCGAGGCCATCGCGGGCATGACGATCCGGTTCTCGATCCGCACCGAACCGATCTTGCCCGGTTGAAACAGCGGCGCGTACGGATTCATGGATTCCCCCCGCAGGGCTGGGGACGAGCCCGATCCTCCCCTACCCCCGGGAGGACCGGATCGAGAGCGACAAGGCCCTACACCTTATACACTTTACACAAAAGCGCCCGGTTGCACCAGCCTCCGGAAAGCTCATCGCACCACTCGGGATCATCGAGGGTGAGCACGTTGGCATTGGATTCCCATACGCCGCTGAGCTCCGGTTCATAAGGCGTCTTCTCGGGGAACCACCAGCTTGCCTGACAGTTGACCACGTTGGGAAGCATGCCCTCGTTATAGCGCACCCGTTGCTTGATCCGGCCGCGCCGCGTCTCGATCCATGCCCAATCGCCTTCCGCGAGACCAAGGGAGCGGGCCGTCTCGGGATGGATATCCATGAGCGGATCCGGGTGCCGTTCGCGGGCCCCGTAGCCCCAGTGCATGAACTCGGAGTGATACATCGGCCGATAGTTTCCGCCCGTATTGAGGATCAGCGGGTATTCCTTGGCCACTTCCGGCAGACGAAGGGGACTTTCGGGCGGCTCTTCAAAGTAAGGCATGGGATCATAATCGAGTTTCTCGAGGATACTGGAGTAGAGTTCGATCTTGCCCGATGGGGTGGGGAACCCCGTCTTCAGGAACGGCTGAAACTCGAAATGATCCGGGAATATGACCGTTCGCTCCACCGCATCCCGGAAGGTGAGGCCGGTGGCCTTCAGCCGGTAGTTGCTGACCTCCTCGGTATCCTTCCATGGCCAGTATTCCCTCTGGCCGGTCGCCAGAGCCAACCCCCGGAAGAATTCGTAGATATCCTTCCGCTCTCCGAGGGGTTCGATCGCCTTCTCGCCCGCCCAGAGGAGGCTCCCGAAATCCATCATGTTCGTGCAGAGGTCCCGCTCCAACCAGCTCGCCGCCGGCAGAACATAATCCGCCAGTTGCGCCGAAGGCGTCATGAAGAGCTCCTGCACCACATGAAGATCGAGGTTCGGGCTTTTGAGGGCTTCATAGACTAGCTTGGTATTCGCCGCCCAGGCCAGCGGGTTCGAACCCCAGGCGATCAGCGCCTTCACCGGATAAGGTTTGCCGGTGAGGATCGCCCGCCAGAGCATGGTGGTATGGGCCTGAATCTGCACCGTGACCGGCGCTGGCACGCCGTAAACGCGCTCCAGATTCGGGGCCATCAGGCTCCAACCGTTGAGACTCACCAGCCGGCAAACATCGAACCCCATCTGCTTGCGGCGCACGTTCATCGGGAGCCGATCCATCAAGCAAAGCTCAGCCTCGGTGACGAATCTCCCGCCGTTGGTGGTATCCCCGGGCGGGTGATGAGATGACCCCCCGGAACCCCCAGATACCCGCAAATGGCGCGGAGGATGATTTTGGCATGTTCCGTTCGGGTGCCGTTGCGCCCCAGTTGATCGATGGCCACCCCGTAGGGCATCACCGCGGGGCCGTGTTTGGCATACGTTCGTGCCGCCTCGCGAATCTGCTCGGGGGGCACGCCGGTGATCACCGCCACTTTGCCGGGCGTGTATTCGCGCACGCGCTCCTTCAGTTTATCGAAGCCGACGGTCCACTTCTCCACGAATTCCGCGTTATAGAGGTTCTCGTTGATGATCACGTTGAGCCACCCGAGCGCGAGCGCCGTATCCGTGCCCGGCCTCGGCCGAAGCCAGATATCCGCGATCGCGGTAGACTTCGTCCCACGGGGATCCACGGCGATGATCTTGACCTTCCCCTCCTTGCGCATCCGGGTGAGGGTGGACCAGAGCCGCAGCTCCGATTGCGCCGGGTCCGTTCCCCAGAGCACCACACATTTGGCGTTCGCCGTATCCACGGCCCATGTGGTGATATCCCCCATGACCGCCATGTTGATGCCCATATCGTTGATCCCACAGATGATGCCCGGCGCGAAGATATTGTGGGGGTTCCCGAACAGCGTGGCGAAGCGCCCCCGCGGCCAATACTCGTTGCCCCGATAGGTCCCTTCGAAGAAGCCCAGGGTCTCCGGCCCATACTCTTGCCGCAGCTTCAGAAGCTTCTGCCCGATCTCACCAAAGGCATCATCCCAACTGATCCTCTGCCATTTCCCCTCCCCCCGACTGCCCACCCGCTTCAGCGGATACATCAACTGATCGGGATGATAGAGCCACTTCGGCGCGATCCCCGGCCGCTCGCAGGTGAAGCCGCGGCTCAAGGGGTGATTCTTGTTGCCTTCGACCTTGACCACTTTCCCATCCACCACATGAACCAACACCCCACAGAGCGCCGCACAATACTGGCACGAGGTCTTCTTGATCTCTTCAGCACACATTTTTTCAAGGCCTCCTTTTCTGATGGGCCCCACCGACCGGCATAAGGTTTTGGGGGATCAGGCCCTCGATTCTTCACCAGCAAAAGGGGTCAGGGAACAGAACAGACGGATGAAACGGGGCCGGTGGCGAGCATACCCATTTTGCGGGATTTTACCATCCTTCGGCGAAACTGTCAACGAGCGGCCTCTTCGATTTCCATTATGGTTCACCTTCCCTCATGATTTATGTCACTCTGCTCTCATCTCTGCATGATCATGAAACTTTGGGAAAGCGGCGTTTCCTCTGTGCATCTTTCCTTCATCTTGGATTCATGTCCATATGATTGAATCAGATCACCAACGGAATCCATACGGCAAGAAGGAGACAGAGGGAATGAAGAACGGAAAACGGCTCATTGCTTTCATCGGAGCGATCATCGCCCTCACGGCCACCGCCGCCTTGACCGCCTGCGGCGGCTCGGGAGCATCATCCGATAAGAGCACCCCCCAGATCGCTCAGGTGACCCGCGGTAATCTGACCACCACCGTCAGCGCGGTGGGGAACATCACCATGCCGCATCAGATGGACCTCACCTTCGGCGGCGGCAGCACCACCGATATCTTCACGGTGAGCGAGATCAACGTGAAGAAAGGCGATAGCGTCAAGAAGGGCGAGGTGCTGGCAAGGGTGAAAACCGATTCTCTGGAAAGGGCCGTAAGGCAGGCGGAAGCGGACCTCCGCACCGCCGAGATCAATCTGGCACAGGCCAGCTCCCAGACCAACATCCTCAAAGCGCAAGCGGCGGTCGAGAGCGCCCGGGCCAATCTCGCCAAGGCGGAGAAGGAGCTTGCGGATGCCAAGGCTTCGGATTTGGCAATCGCCGAAGCCGAGGCGGCGGTGGAAAGCGCGCGCATCGCGCTCGAGAGCGCTCGAGGAAACCTCACCATCGCCCAGAAGGAGGCCGAGTACAGCATCAAGCAAGCCCAATACGCCGCCGAAGATGCCTTCCAAGCCTACAGCGACTATGTGGGAGAGAACATAGAACGGCTCACCGAAGCGGCGATCGCCGCGGAAAAGGATCGGCTGTGGGAGGCCTATCAAGCCGCGCTGAACAGTGTGGAGAAGGCCAAGTCGGAGGCCGCCACCTCCATCGCTACCGCACAGAACAACGTAACCAAGGCCGAGAACACCCTCAAGAGTGCGGAAAAAGATCTGGCCGAGGTGAAGACGGACGACGTCACCATCCTTCAGAAAGAGGCGGCGGTGGCCTCGGCCAGAGCCACGCTGGCCCAGGCCGAGGACGATCTGGCCTATGCCGAGGCGGGGCACAATATCGAGCTCCTCCAACTGAAGGTTGATAGCGCTCAGGTTGCTCTGGACGATGCCCGGGATCAACTCGAAGCGGCCACGATCATCGCGCCCTTCGACGGCATCGTTGCCGAGGTCAATGCCGCCGTGGGCGATGAGATCACCCCCAACACCCTCATCATCCGTCTCGTGGATACAAGCATCGTGGAGGTGGATGCCTCGGTGGACGAGGTGGATGTGGCCCTCATTGAACCGGGGCAGACGGCGGTCATCACCCTCGACGCCCTGCCCAACGCCGTCCTCCGGGGCGAAGTGACCACGGTGGATATCACCGCCGCATCCCAATCCGGCGTGGTCACCTACGGCGTGACCGTTTCCATATCGAATCCGGAAGGGGTGGGGCTGAGGGAGGG
>DAOTYO010000027.1:0-9017 GCA_034434815.1 Dehalococcoidia bacterium | reverse complement strand
ATCGCCGCCCTGCGGGGGCATCGGGTGACCGTCTTCGAAGAAGCGGATCATGTGGGCGGCCAGTGGCGGATTGCCGCTTGTCCCCCGCACAAAGGGGATTTCTTGGGCCTTCTGGATTGGTTCCTCGCTCTCTTGCCTACGGCAGAATAACATCTGAAGGTAAAATCTCCGGTTAACGAAGGTAAACTTTTCCTCGGTTGGGGCAGACGGCCGTGTTATGTTATTTGACATCCGAGCGGGTGCGGTGTATCATTCAACAAGTGCAAACGGGCGATCCCCTTCTCTGCCTATCTTAGGAAGGGGAAAGGAGTGAAATGACGCAAGCAAAGGTTGGTGATCGGGTCCGGGTGGATTATACGGGTACTCTGGACGATGGCACTCAGTTCGATACTTCCATCGGGCACATGCCGCTCGAGTTCATCATCGGGGCGGGGAATGTGATCCCGGGGTTCGAAAACGCCCTCATCGGGATGAGCCCCGGTGAGACCAAACGGATGCGGATCCCGATGGAAGAAGCCTACGGTCCGCACGATGACACATTAGTGGGGATGCTGAATCGGAGCGATTTTCCTCCCGATCTGGAACTTGAGCCCGGGCTTATCCTGCGAGTGGAAGACCCGAGCGGGGAAGCCATCAGCATCATCCGTGTGGTGACGGTGACGGATACCGCTGTCCTTGTGGATGCGAACCATCCCCTGGCCGGGAAAGACCTCACCTTCGATATCACGCTTCTCGAAATCCTCTAGGTTCCGGCCCAACCTTCTCCGGTTTCGTTCCCCATGGGTGTCAGGAGTGGTAAAGGAGTGTCTCCGGAGATTGTCGTGTTCAGAGAGGTACAGCGCTTCCGGCAATGGTGGCTGTGGCTTATTGTGCTCTCCGTGCCGGGCGTGTGCCTCTATGGGGTCATCCAACAGATCGTCTTCGATCGGCCTTTCGGCGATGATCCCCTTTCGGATGCCGGCCTTCTGGTGGTGACGGTGGTGTTCGGCGGGGGGGTGCCGGTGCTTTTCTCTGTGGTGAATCTGACCGTAGAAGTTCGCTCGGATGGGCTGTATATCCGCTACTTCCCCTTTCATCTCCGTTTTCGCAGGATTCCCTTTGATACGATAGCCCGCTTCGAAGCACGCACCTACAGTCCGCTCAAGGAGTTCGGGGGATGGGGGATTCGGTGGGGGAAAGAGGGGAGGGCTTACAGTGTGAGCGGCGATCGGGGCCTTCAGATCGAGTTCAAGAATGGCAGAAAGTTGCTCATCGGTTCGAAGAAGGCCGATGAACTGGCGATGGCGATGGGCAATGCGATCAAAGAAGGCCTCCGGAGCGCCCCTTGAAAAAGGAAGGCGCAAGAGGATTTCATTCCTTGTGGTGGGAGGTGGTGCCGGGAGTTCTTCATCCGGCGGAAGGTTTGACGCGATCTCTCTCCACATGTAGAATGGATACGATTTGGCGAGTGAAAACGCCTCCATTGAATTGATCGGAGTATGGACCATGGCCTTGGAGAAACTGGGTGGAATCCCCAAAAGCTATGAACCCCGGAGCGTCGAGGGGAAGTGGTACCGATTCTGGGAAGAGGGGGGGTACTTCACCCCGAAGATCGATCCCGCCAAGAAGCCTTTCGTCATCATCATGCCCCCGCCGAACGTGACGGGCGAGCTCCATGTGGGCCATGCCCTCACGGCCACCATCGAGGATACGCTCACGCGCTGGCATCGCATGAAGGGCGATCCCACCCTGTGGCTCCCGGGTGTTGATCATGCCAGCATTGCCACCCAGTTCGTGGTGCAACAGATGCTCCTCCGGGAGGGATTGGATCGGCAGAGATTGGGGAGGGAGAAGTTTCTCGAACGGGTTTGGCAGTGGGTCAATAAGTATCGGGGGGCGATCACGGCCCAGCACAAGCGGCTCGGCGTCTCGTGCGATTGGTCCCGGGAGGCCTTCACCATGGACCCCGGTCCGGCGCGGGCCGTTCGGGTCACGTTTGTAAATCTTTATAACAAGGGTCTGATCTATCGGGGAGAGCGTCTCACCAATTGGTGTCCATCGTGCGCTACCGTCCTCTCGGATCTCGAGGTGGATCATCGAGAGGTTCAGGGGCGGCTCTATCACATCAAATACCGCTTGGCCGATGATCCCGATCATTTTATCGTCGTGGCGACCACCCGTCCGGAAACGCTTCTCGGCGATACGGCGGTGGCGGTGAACCCTTCCGATGGCCGATACACGGGGATGGTGGGCAAGAAGGTGATCCTTCCCGCGATCGGGCGGCATATCCCGATCATTGCCGATGAAGCGGTGGATACGTCCTTCGGCACCGGCGCTCTCAAGGTGACCCCGGGGCACGATCCCGTGGATTTCGAGATCGGTCAGCGGCATGGCCTTCCCGTCGTGAATGTGATGAATCTCGATGCCACTCTGAATGAAAACGCCGGACTTTACCGGGGCATGGATCGCTTTGCTTGCCGTCAGAAGTTGGTGGCCGATCTGGAGCGAGACGACCTTCTCGTAAAAATCGAACCCCACACCCACATGGTGGGGCATTGCTATCGGTGCCGGACCATGGTCGAGCCGATGATCACTCAGCAATGGTTCGTGAAGATCGAGCCGCTGGCGAAGCCCGCCATCGCTGCGGTGACGGACGGCCGCATTCAGATCATTCCTTCGCATTTCACCAAGATTTACTTGAATTGGATGGAGAACATCCGCGATTGGTGTATCAGTCGGCAACTATGGTGGGGGCATCGCATTCCGGTATGGTACTGCGCCGATTGTGGCGGGCTGACCGTGCGCGTAGAGGATCCCACGGCCTGTGCCCACTGCGGTTCCGGACGCATCGATCAAGACCCGGATGTACTGGATACGTGGTTCTCTTCAGGGCTCTGGCCGCATTCCACCTTGGGTTGGCCGGATGATACCGAGGACTTCCGGTATTTCTATCCCACCACCGTGATGGAAACCGGATACGATATCCTCTTCTTCTGGGTTGCCCGGATGATCATGCTAGGCATCGAGAACACCGGACAGATCCCCTTCGAGAAGGTCTATCTGCACGGACTCATCCGCGATGAGCATGGCGAGAAGATGAGCAAGTCCAAGGGCAATGTGATGGATCCGCTGGTGCTTATGGATCAGTACGGCACCGATGCCCTGCGGTTGGCCCTGACCGTGGGCAACACGCCCGGCAACGATATGCGCCTTTCCAATCAGAAGCTCGAGGGCGCACGCAACTTTGCCAACAAGCTCTGGAACACCAGTCGGTTCGTGCTGGGCAATCTCGAAGGGCGGGTCGAGGAAGTCGGCAGACCTACGGCTGTGGAGGACCGGTGGATTCAGAGCCGGCTGAATCGGCTTATCGGTGAGGTCAACCAACTCTTGGAAGGCTTCATGCTCGGCGAGGCGCTTTCCCGCATTCATGACTTTGTCTGGGGCGAGTTTTGCGATTGGTATATCGAGATCGCCAAAATCCGGCTCCGCGATGCCGGTGGAGCCCCCTCACCGCTGCCGGTTCTGGTGGATTCGCTGGAAACGATCCTTCGGCTGTTGCATCCCTTCATGCCCTTCATCACCGAGGAGATCTGGCAACGGGTGCGCGAGCATCTGCCGGAAGGGCGCCATGCCCCGGACTCGATCATGATCGCCCCCTATCCCGTAGCGGATCCTTCTGTTCTGGATCCGGAGGCGGAGAAGGAGATGGAATCGGTCATCGAGATCATCCGGGCCATCCGCAATGCCCGGGCCGAGGCCAAAGTCGAACCGGCCCGCTTCATCGAGGCGATCGTGGCAGCGCCGGATGGGCGGGTGGCGGTGGAAAGGCACGCCACAGCGATCATGACGCTGGCAAGGGTCCGGCCGCTCAGATTTATTCGCTCGGAGGAGCGGAAGGGCTTGGAGGAGCGCTCGAAGGTGCTGGTCCTCCGCGATGTAGAGGTGTTTCTCCCGCTTGCGGGAATGGTGGATGTGGGGGCTGAGCGGGTCCGCCTTCAGAAGGAAATCGCGGCCGCCGAGGCCGTGGTGAGCCGGATTGAGTCCAAGCTTTCGAACGAGCAATTTGTGGGCAAAGCGCCTGTGCATGTGGTCGAGAGGGAGCGGGCCAACCTTGCCGAACAGAAGGATCGGTTGGCCAGATTGCGAAAACAGCTCGCAGAACTTGGCTCGTAGATGCGGTTCAAAAAAGAGGATTCGGGCGTTGCTCTGAAAGACTCATAAAAGACGGGAAGGGATTTTCTTCATGAGCATCGAAGCGGAAATTCTGGGGTCGAGCCGGACGGTGGCGGTGGTCGGCATCTCCACGAGAGAAGACCGGCCGAGTTATATCGTGGCGAAGTATCTCAAGGATCACGGATACCGGATCGTGCCGGTCAATCCTACTCTCAAGGGGGAAATTCTAGGGGAACCGGTGTACGCCGATCTTTCGTCCGTGCCCGAGCCGATTGATGTGGTGGATATCTTCCGGAAGCCGGAAGAGGTATTGCCGATCGTGGAAGAAGCGATCAAGATCGGGGCCCGGGCCGTGTGGATGCAAGAGGGGATCGTCAATAACGAAGCGGCGGAGCGGGCTCGTGCCGCCGGTCTCAGGGTGGTGATGGATCGGTGCATGAAGAAAGAGCACGTGCGGCTTCACCCATAATTTCTCCCGGATCGGTGACCTGAGAAGGGGTTCTCGAGAAACGATGCCGACGGTAGTGGTGGGCATGAGTGGGGGGGTGGATTCCTCCGTTGCTGCCGCGATCTTGAAGGAGCAAGGATTTGAAGTCATCGGGGCGACCATGCGCTTGCTGCCCTGCGGCGCCGAGGCGACCACGTTGGAGGGCTGTTGCGGCCCTCGCGGTGCAGCGGAGGCCCTCCGGGTAGCGCACATTCTCGGCATCCCTCATTATGAGGTGGACTTCGCAGACCTCTTTTCTCAGAAGGTGATCGCCGATTTCTGTGCCGAGTATGCCCGCGGCCGTACCCCCAATCCTTGCATCCGCTGCAATCAGTTGATCAAGTTCGGGGCGTTTCTCGATTGGGCACTGAGAAGTCTCGGGGCGGACTTCGTCGCCACCGGCCATTATGCCCGTATCGAACGGGATGGTTCCCGGACGGTTCTCAAAAGTGCGCTCGATTCTCACAAAGATCAATCGTACGTTCTCTGCATGCTGACTCAGGAGCAACTCGCCCATAGCCTTATGCCCATCGGTTGCCATACGAAAGAAGCGGTGCGTGCCATGGCCAGAGATCGAGGCTTGCCGGTAGCCGATAGGCCGGAAAGCCAAGAAATATGTTTCATCCCGGATAGGGACTATCGGAGATTTGTGGGGAATCGCATACCGGCGGGCGCTCGTCCGGGCCCGATCATGGATCCGGCGGGAAAGGTTCTCGGGCAGCACTCCGGGCTGATCAACTACACTGTGGGCCAGCGCCGGGGGTTGGGCATCGCTGCGCGGTATCCGCTCTATGTGATCGCCATTGACCCGGAAAGGAATGCCGTCATCGTCGGCCCCAGAAGCGCGGTGTATGCCTCGGAGCTCGAGGCCGAAGGGGTCAATTGGATAGCCGGCGAGCCCCCCAAAGGGGAGATTCGCGTGTCGGCGAAGGTGCGTTACCTTCACGCGGCGGCGGCGGCACTCGTCGATCCCCTCGAAGGGGTCCGGGTTCGGGTCCGGTTCGATGAGCCGCAGATGGCCATCACCCCCGGCCAATTTGTGGTATTCTACGATTGTGAGACCGTGCTCGGAGGCGGGGTCATCTCAGAGGTGTTCAGACCATGCAATTGACCGTGGACGAGCTCAGATCCGCCATCAGAGCCCTTTATGGCCGTAAAGTCGAGGAAAGCGATCTCTGGTACCCGTATTGTTTTGCTTCCCATAACGCGTTCGGGGCTATCGAGAGGGCGCGGGCGATGGGTTACTCCGAAGCCGAGCTTTCCGGCGTTCCCCCGGAGGCCGTTATGGGGCTCGGATGTGGGAATCCGCTCTCCCTCCTCGAGATTCGGCCGGGCGATACCGTGTTGGACCTTGGGTCGGGCGGGGGCATGGACGTGTTGTTGGCCTCCGCCCGCATCGGTCCCGAGGGCAAAGGGATTGGCCTTGACATAACAGAAGAGATGGTGCGCAAGGCGCACCGTACCGCAGCATTTTACCGTTGCCGGAATGTAGAGTTCCGTTCGGGGGAGATGGAGAATTTGCCGTTCGAGGCGGAATCGGTGGATGCGGTGATGAGCAATTTTGCCGTCAGCCTTTCTCCCGATAAGCCGCGGGTGTTTCGGGAGGTGTTCCGGGTCCTCAAGCCCGGAGGGCGGCTTGCCGTTTGTGAATTAGCTTATGCGGGCGTGAAGCCGGGGGCTGTGGAGGGGGGGACGGAGGCGGGGCTCTGGTATGCTGCGGGGCCCTTGGCCCCGGAAGGCTATGCGCGCTTGCTGGCCGAATCGGGATTCAAAGCCGTCGAGATCGTCTGGGAGCGGGATTTCGAGATGGATGGGGGCGGGGATTCGGTTCGAGCCGTGAGCATCGGGATTCGGGCGCAGAAGCCGGCATTCGGTAAGGGCGATCCATGAATTCTTCTCTTTTCCCCCTCTTTGAGGGGAGGAGGTAGGGGGTAGGGTGAACCGAGCGAGAGTGATCGCGGTGTGCCGCAGCGATACGAAGGGCGTCTCGAAGGTGCCCATCCCGGAGGGCACTTTGAGGGAAGGATACGGACTCGAAGGCGATGCCCATGCCGATGGCGGTTGGCACCGTCAGGTGAGCTTGCTTGCCGTCGAGAGCATCGAGAAGATGCGGGCGCTGGGATTGGATCTGAAGCCGGGGGATTTCGCTGAGAACATCACTACCGAGGGGATCGAGCTCCTTTCCCTGCCCGTGGGCACGCGGCTTCATGTGGGTGAAGAGGTGATACTCGAGATCAGCCAGATCGGCAAGGAGTGTCATACGGGGTGTGCCATCTTCAAGCAAGTGGGCAAATGCATCATGCCCAAGGAGGGCGTGTTCGCCCGGGTAATCAAAGGTGGCAGGGTGAAGGCCGGGGACGAGATTGTGGTGAACTGAAAAAGGCTATCGAACAATAGGACGTTGCGCTGGCTCTCGTGTGCTTGGGCAGACCGCGGCAATCCCCACTTCGCGGGATCACAAATCACGGGTAAGGAAAATGTCCGAAGGAACGGAACAAGTCAAAATCCAGAGGATCACCGATCGGGAGCGGCTCGAGGCCGAGGATACGGTGGTCCGGGAGTTCCCGCTTACGATCATCCTGAACAATCAAGAGTTGGTGACCCTCCTCTGCTCGCCGGCAAAGCTCAGGTATCTTGCGCTCGGCTTTCTGGCCTCCGAGGGATTGATAAGGGAGAAAGCCGATGTGAAGAGCCTTTTGCTCGATGACCGGCGGGGGGTGGTGCGGGTGGAGACGGCCGGGCCGACGCCGATCGAGCAAGGATCCGTCTTCAAGCGGTTCATCACCTCCGGTTGCGGCAAAGGGGCGGCGTTCTACTCGGCGGTCGATGCCGCGCAGGCGAAGGTCGAATCCGCAACGAGAATCGCTCCCGATCAGGTCTTTTCTCTCATGAAGGACTTTCAGACCCGATCCGATATCTTTCGGGAAACGGGCGGAGTGCACAGCGCCGCTCTGGCCGAGGGCGATCGGATTCTCGTCTTCTGCGAGGACATCGGGCGGCACAACGCCATCGACAAGATCTTCGGGGAGTGCCTCTGGGAAGGCATCCCCACCCGGGATCGGATCATCCTCACGAGCGGGCGGATATCTTCGGAGATCCTCTTCAAAGTGGCCAAGAGGGGGATCCCCATCCTCATCTCCCGATCGGCCCCGACGGACCTTGCGGTGAAGACGGGGGGCGATCTGGGGATCACCGTGATCGGCTTTGCGCGGGGCCGCCGCATGAATATCTATTCCCATCCCGATCGTGTGAAGGGAGCGGGGGACCCTTAGCTTTGGGTCCCGGCTCAAAGGTATGAACCGTGAGGCAGCGTTTCGATGCGGGTGACCCGAAGGCGTGCACGCTTGTCGGGTTTCTCGTCAATCTGCTCCTAGTGGCGTTCAAATTGGCGGCGGGGATCTTCGGTCATAGCTATGCCATGGTTGCCGATGCCATCCATTCCGCTTCCGATGGTGTGGCTACCGGCACCGCGTACTTCGGAATCAAGGTGGCGGAAAAGCCCGCGGATGCCAATCATCCGTACGGCCATGGCTCGGCCGAGGCCATCGTTGCCTTTTTCATTGCCCTCCTTCTCTTCGGCACAGGGGCGTATCTGGGCGCATCGGCGGTGCATCTCATCGCTCACGGACATGAGAGCACTCCGGGGAATATCGCGCTGGGGGCGGCGGTCGCCTCTATTGTGATCAAGGAGGCGCTGTTCCGGTACACCATTCGGGTGGGCAAGCGGTGGAACAGTCCGGCGGTGATCGCCACGGCGTGGGACCATCGATCCGATGCTTACTCTTCAGTGGGGGCGCTGGCCGGAATCGTGGGCGCGAAGCTCGGTGTCCCGGTCCTCGATCCGATCGCCGGCATGATCATTGCCGCCTTTATCATGAAGGTGTCCATCGGCCTCATCCGTTCGAACGTGGGGTTGCTCATGGATGAGACCCCGCCGCCGGCGTTCATTCGGGAGGTTCGGGACGTGGCCTGCCGCGTGGAGGGCGTGATGGCCGTCAGCGATGTGAAGGTGCATCGGTACGGTCCCGTCTCCACGGTGGATATCAAGATCGCCGTGGATGGTCGTTTGACGGTCGAGGAGGGGCATCGCATCGCCGGCAAGCTTCGCTATGAGCTTTCCCGGAAGGTCAAGGGCGTGCGCGATGTGATGGTTCATGTGAATCCGTATCCGCCGGACGAGATGCCGGTGGGAGGGGTTTGCGATCAACGAGAGAAGGAGGCCCGATGAGGATCGCGGTGGCTTCGAGCGATGGCAAGGTGGTGAATCAACATTTCGGGAAGGCGGGTCGGTTCTTGATCTACGATGTTCAGGGCGATACGATCACCTATCGGGAGACGCGTGAGAACGCCCCGGCGTGCGGTGGGGGTGGGGAGGGGG
>DAOTYO010000026.1:0-64955 GCA_034434815.1 Dehalococcoidia bacterium | reverse complement strand
AACCCTTCTCTGCCTCCAATCCATCGGCCGCCGCCCGGCGCCCCGAGAGGGTGACTATTTTTTTGCCAGAAGCCCCTTCAAGGCATCGATATCCATCGCCTGCTGCGCCACGATCCGCTTCAGTTGCGCGTTCTCTGCCTCCAGTTGCCGCATCCGCCGGATCTCCGAGATCTCCAGCCCACCGTACTTCTTCCGCCAACGATGCACCGTCGCTTCCGAGACTCCAGCCTCCCGGCATACTTCGGCAATCCCTTTCCCCCCTTCCACGCTCTTCACAATCCCCACGATCTGTTCCTCTGTGTACCGCTTCTGCTTCATGAAAGGATCCCTCCTTCTCTCCTCATCTTAACTTCAGGATCCTCTCATTGAAAGTGGTTCAGTTTACGGGGGGAAGGTCAACTCACTGGGCAGCCTAACACTTGGCCAGACGCAACGCCAGCGGCGGGTTCTGTCTCATCGGGAAGCGGTGTAGGCGGCACATCGGTAGCGGGGTCGGGTTCAGTGACACCGGGGCCAACAACGCCAAGTGGTTCAACGTTGCCTGATCCTGCAAATGTTGTAGTGAATAATCAAAGCAATTGGGTCAACGCCATTATTTACAGCGATGAGAGACTTCTTGGCGAAGTCTACCTCCTGAGGCACAGCCAGGAACACAGCGTAGTAGCCACAGCGTTTCACACTAAGGGTGAACTCACTAAGGATTCAGCAAGTCTGATGGTGGACTTGATACAACTGGAAGGGGAAATCACCGACAATGCAACGTGGGGTCTGGGAGGGCCTGAGGTATATGCACATTACGACCTTAGTAACGTTGAGTTTTCGACTGGTGCCCATGCTGCTGAAGCCTCGATTACGATTGGTGACGATTCTGGAGTTACGTTCTATGCTGGAGGCCATCTAGGTTTCCGTTGGAAAGAAAAGAAAATCAATGCTCTGTTCATTGAGATAGATTTGCCAAATTTCTGGTAGCGAGATCAAGATGTGGCATGAGTTGCGATGACAGATAGAGCCTGCTTGAAATCGTGTCCCGGAATTCTACAACCTATGCGGCATGGATAATACAGGAAAAGGAATTATGAATTGGCGAACCGATTTGTGGGTTTTCGTTCTTGTTTTGGTGCTGATCGGATGTGTGTGCGGTGCTTGTGACAACACGCAGGAAGATACAGCCGAATCCTATCTCAGCGAGGGCTTCGATCTGTACAATAACGGCGAATACCGTGCAGCCATCGAACGGCTGACCAAAGCCATCGAGCTTGACCCTAACATGCCTCTGGCTTATGTTGATAGAGCGAGCGCATACATTGCATTGGGGGACTATAATTTGGCCATGGCCGACTGCAACCGTGCTATCGAGCTTGATTTGGAGCAGGCCGCTGCCTACAATAACAGGGGATTCATTCTCCTCCTTGCAGGTGACTATGAGTTGGCTATCGAGGATTGTAGCCGGGCTACCGAAATTGATCCTGGTTTGGTCAAGGCCTACCTCAACAGAGCTACGGCGTACATGTACCAAGGTGAGTATGATTTAGCCATTGCCGATTGTGGCCAGGTCATCGACATAGACCCTGATTTGGTAGTAGCCTATACAAATAGGGCTTACCTCCACCTTAGCAAAGCAGAATACGAGTTGGCCATTGCTGATTATACAAAGGCGATTGAGCTTGCCCCCGAATTGGAAGAAGCGTATAGAATCAGAGGGTCAGTGTACTATGCTATCAAAAGTTACGAGTTGGCCATCAGAGACTACTCGAAAGCTATTGATCTGGACCCCGCGAACGTCATAACGTATCTCAAGCGTGGCCTAGCTTTCAAAGAGCAAGGAAAAACAACAGAGGCCCTGGCGGATTTTGAACGTGTAATAGCCATGAGCGGCGACGCCGAGCTACTAGACAAAGCCACAGCAGAGATAGAAGCTCTCAGCGACTGATAATGATGGATTTTGAGCAACTCAAGCAAGCTCCTTTTTTGGGTCGATCACACTTGAGATTCCTCTATTTCTCGCATCACGGTCGGATAAACAGGTTGCGCTTCTATTTGGGTTATCTGTTGGCAACAGTGCCCTTCTGGCTCTTAAGCGCCTGTATCCCCGACTCAGCATGGGGGATTGCACGGTGGGTACTTATTCCGTTATTCATGCTTTGCCTCTACATGATTGCCATGCTTTTGGTCAAACGCGCACATGATGTCAACCGCTCAGGGCATTTCTGTTGGCTACTCCTTGTTCCCATAGTGTCAATCTGGCCTTTGATCGAACTCCTTCTTTTTCAAGGCACTTCGGGGGACAATCGATTTGGACCTGATATGACTGCCTCGCTAAGGAGCTAACCCCAAGCTGAAACCGCAAAAACAGCCTCAAAGTCCATTCACACCGCCCCCCTCTCTTGAAGCGCGGCGTGGCATGCGGTGCATGTCCGCCACCGCCCGCCTCTTTGCATGGGAACACCTGGGGCCATAGACCGGGCCAAACCCCAGATTTTTTGATTCGGAGTCCATTTCGCCTGCAAACACGGTATAATGGGATATCCATTTTGAAGGTTCGAAAGCGGAGGGCAGAACATGAGTGTTGTATCCATCGATGAGGAACGAATCAAGGAACTGTTCAAACAAGCCCTTATGGAGATTCTCCAAGAGAAAAAAGAACTGCTCTATGAGGTGATAGTTGACGCGATGGAAGACCTAGCCTTGGTCAATGCCATCAAAGAAGGGGAATCCGGCAGATCTGTCCGGCGCGCAGAGATTCTCGAGATTCTGGAGAGTGAGGCTTGAAGATTGAGTTCAAGAACAGCTTTGCAAGAGACCTGAAAGGCATCAGAGACCACGCCCTCAAGCGTGAAGTTCGGCAAGTCATTGAAAAGATTGAAGCAGCGCAAAGCTTGCAAGAAGTGGCAGATGTCAAGAAGCTCAGAGGCGGTGATCGTTATTACCGTATCAAGGTCGGGGACTATCGTGTTGGCGTTGTGGTACAGGGCAGTACTGTAGTTTTTGTTCGGTTCTTGCATAGAAAAGACGTGTACAAGTATTTTCCATAGATCTCTTTGGTCAAGCTTTAAGTCGAATCTCGCACCTTAAAAACTGCATCCCGGCCTTAGCGGGTTCGGGGCCGAAATCGAAGCCGGGCGAGGGGGTCTACCACTACGAAGGAGCATCAAAGTCACTCCTCTACGTCAACCAGTATTTCGAAGAGAACCTCTCCACAGGAGAGGTGACCCCGGCATGGAGAGACGAAGGCTCCATCCCTACCCTCAAGCTCTATGCCATGGGGACCAACAAACAAATCGCCAAAATGAAACTCGACGACGGCCATAAGACGGGGGATAAGCTGAAGAACGTAGGTGGAGCGATCAAGGACTGGATGGGACAAAACTGGGTCACGTGCGTGGCGGCAGCAGCCTTGGCAGTCACTGGTGCAGGCCTCATAGTGAGCGGCAGTTTTGTGGCCGCCGCAAGCTACACTGCGCTCAGCATTCATGCCATTAACGGAGTCGTCATCGGAGGGTGTGTTGCAAGTGTTGGTCTTGTTGAAGAGGTTATTGCATACAAACTAGCGACCGAAGCGTGGTTGTGGGAGAAGCCACATGAATCGCGGCGATGATAATCTCAGGGAGAGTCAAGGAAACCCCACAGTGAACCGGAGGAAGGGAGTAATCCTCATTTCCGTTCTGTTTGGCGCCATCGCAATTGGCGCTTTCGTAGGGATATCGGTCGTTTGGAATACCCCAATCTGGTTGAGTATTCCTTTCATCCTTTTGTGCGTGATATCGGTAGCCATCGGCGCAAAGCTGGGGTACAAAAGGGGGAAGAAGATGTGGGAGTAGCAGCCAGAATGAAAAAGGAAAGAGGTATGGTAGCGCGGCTCATTGCCCATGCTAGCTCGTACCTTAACACCCATGGCAAGGGGTAATCCACCTCAACCAGTACTACGAGAAAAACCTCTCCACGGGAGAGGCGACCCCAACCTCGATGACGGCCACAAGACGGGGATTAAGCTGAAGCAACTAGAGGCATTCGATCTTCGATCCTTTACGGCCTGCCTTTGCTCGTAATGAGCCGCCGGTAATGGCAGAGGAAGCGCTCGAAGTTTTACCCGTTGGAAACTCTGGTGGAGATAGGGGGGCTCGAACCCCCAACCTCAGCGATGCGAACGCTGCGCTCTCCCAGTTGAGCTATATCCCCACAGCGTTTTGATACTATCAGAACTCCAAAAGGGTGTCAAGGCAATTACGATCGGTTCGGCTGGGAGCGAATCTCGTCGAACAAAGCCCGGCAAAGGTCCTTCAGCAACGTCACACGCTCAGAGCCGGGAAGATTCCCCGGAAGCGGCGTCACCGAGATACGCCTGCGGCGAACGGCGGTGATATCGGTTCCCTCCCGCTCCTCCCACACCGGCTCCCCCCGGACAATCCAGTAGTAATCCCGTTTGCCATCGTTGCCCTTTTGAATCTCATCCCGATAGCTCCTCCGGCCCGGACGGGTCAGCTCGATCCCTTCGATCTCCTCCGGGGCCAGATATGGCACATTGACGTTCAGAAGCGATCGCGGGTGCAGAACCTTCTCCTTGACCTTTCGAGCAAGCATCGCCCCCACCCGGGCCGCCGCATCGAAGCGGATCTGCCCTTTGTGAAGGGCCGCGGAAATGGCAATCGCCGGAATTTCGTAGAAGTACCCTTGCAAAGCCGCCCCCACCGTTCCCGAGATGAACACATCATTGCCCAGATTCATCCCCTCGTTGATCCCCGAGATCACGAGGTCCACATTTCCTCCGGCCAGCATCTTGATGCCCAAGATGATACAGTCGCCCGGCGTCCCCTCCACCGAATAGGTCTCCACTCCCCGAAGAGGCGGGTCCACTTGCTTCATCCGCAGCGGGTGGTGAAGGGTCACGGAGGTCCCCACCGCGCTTTGCTCCCGATCGGGCGCCACCACGATCACTTCACCGACCTCCCGAACGGCTTCCACCAGCGCCCACAAGCCCGGCGCGAAGATGCCGTCATCGTTGCAGGCCAGAATTTTCACTCGCTGCCTCCCAGAATGATGTTATCGATCAGCCGCGGCTTGCCAACCTTGACCGCCAGTGATACGAGAACCGGCCCTTCGATCCTATCCAACTCTCGGAGTGTTTCCGCATCGGCGATGCTCACATAGTCGATCGCGGCCCGCGGCTCCGTCTGAATCAGGGCCGTCATCTCCCGGCGAATCCGTCCCGCATCCCGCTCCCCTTCCGCCCAGAGCTTCCGGGCCAGTTCGAGCGATTTCCACAGGATCACCGCCGCCCGGCGCTCATCGGGCTTCAGATAAACATTTCGGCTGCTCATGGCCAGTCCATCCGGCTCCCGGAGCGTGGGGCAAACGATCACCTCCGTGTTCATATTGAGATCCCGGACCATCTTCTGAATCACACGCACTTGCTGAGCGTCCTTCTGTCCGAAATACGATCGGGTGGGCTCGACGATGTTGAAAAGCTTGGTCACCACCGTGGCCACACCCCGAAAGTGCCCCGGCCGGCGCGCCCCTTCCAACACATCGGTGATCCCCTTGACCTCCACCCACGTATCCATCCCCGGCGGATACATCTCTTCCGCCTCCGGCATGAAGACCACATCCGTGCCCACCGATTCGAGCATCTCTAGATCCCGCTGAGGGGCACGGGGATAAGAGGCAAAATCCTCCTTGGGCCCGAATTGGGTCGGGTTCACGAAGATGCTTGCTACCGCGCTGCGGTTCTCCGCTTTGGCCCGGCGCACGAGCGAAAGATGGCCTTCATGGAGATAACCCATCGTGGGAACAAATCCCACCGGTTCGGGCAATGCCCTGCGGATTTTCTTCATCTCGGCGATCGTTCTGGCCACTTGCATGATATGCCCCTTCCTTCTCTAAAAACTGGGGGATCGAAAACATCCGAAGGCTTGCCCCGCGGCGGACAACAAACCCCGGGCAGGCCTTTGTGACCTCGCCCAAAAGAGCGATTCAGCTTTGCGATCTTCACCCCCGGGCGAATAACCATGAACACCTCATCCGGACTTTGTACCGGAATTCCCCCACACCCCATGAACGATCCGGCTTCTCCGAGCCCACCCACCCAAAGGGTTTTATTGGGGGACACCCCCAATCCCCCGAGAGATGTATCTCATGCACTCTCTCCTTCAACCGCTCTTCTGGGGACTTCCATAATCCTTGCCCAATGGGGATTCTCATGGACAAGCGGGATGGGTTCGGGTTCGCCGGAGGCGCTACCCTGCCGGCGCATCCCCTGACCGCCGGCAATCGCTTCCCGATTCTTTCCCCCGCAGATAGTCTACCATCGGTTGCGCCACAAGTGGTACTACATCGGCGATCCGGCATCGGGATACGTTCATTGACCCGATCGAGCATCACCGGCATCACTCCGGGCAATATCATGGGGAGAAGCCGGGGGTACAGCACGGGGAAGAGAGGTTTCACGAAATCGAAGGCCGGGGAAACGCGGGCAAAGTGAAGAACCTTCTTTTCGCCGCTCCGAGCCGTCTCACCCAGACGGGTCTTGCCGAGATGAACCCACAACCCCGTTGGGATATTATCATCATCTTTGCCATCCAAAGAACTCCCGTCCGGCCCACGCGGCTATTCGCTTTGCGGAACGGGGTTCCGCGGCATGCTCACGGGGCGCACGGCCCCAAAATCCTTCAGCATCAGCCGCCGGTCCGGCCCATATCGCGGACAAGCTCCAGATACTCCTTGGCCGCCTCCGATTCCTTTACATCGGTCCCCCCGCACTTGGGGCACCTGACCACGTATACTTCACCCGGATCGAAGGGCTTCCAATCCTCGAAGAGAAACCCACAGCGCCGGCATTCGTACCCTTGAATCGGCATCTTGCACCTCCGAGCGCGCCTAGCAACACCCCTTCCCCGCCCCACGGGTGCGCAGGACTTCGAGTGTATCGAGCACGCCATCGCACGCCTCGACGGCTGCGCTCCCGCACTTGGGGCACCGGATCTCCGTATCCCCCCACGGCTCCCCTCCCTCCACTACGCAGGCCACCGGCGTTTGAAACCGCGTGGTACAGCGGCGGCATTCGTACTCTCGAGTCTTCATGGTGTAACCTCCTCAAGCGCTTCTCCGGAGAGATCTTCAATGACGATGGCACATGATCCCCCGCCGCAATCGTTGCACTCCCTCAAGCCCTGCCACACGAGTCCAGCGACGAGGGCAAACAGAAAAAGCACCAACGCCCATCTCTTATCGGCCATCTTTCTCCTAATGCGGTCAGATCACGCCGGCGAGGGTTTGTTTGCTCCGCAACTGCCCGGCAATGAAATCCCGAACGATATCGCAGGCCTGCCCGATCATCGGGTCCGTCAGACTGTAAAGGATGGTATTGCCTTCCCGCCGCGGAGCGATCACCCCCGCCTTGCGCAACACCGCCAGATGTTGGGAGGTGTTCGATTGCTTCAACCCCAGCCTTTCCGCCAGTTCCCCGACCGATTTTTCCCCATCTCGCAGCTCATGAATGATCATCAGACGTTTGGGGTCGGCCAGAGACTTGCAGAATTCGGCCTGCAATTGAAACACCTCAGCCCGCGGATCATCATTCATACCGCCTCTTCACTCCATGATATTAGTTTATTCGTATTTTTTAATATACTAACACGCCAAACATCCCCCGTCAAGCCATTCCCCGTTCGAACCTTCGCCCCCCGAAGCCCCGACGCCTACCCTGCGATTTCACCTTTCGTCGTGAGAACCACCTCGGTGACCGGCACATCCCGTCCGGAAGCGCGGAGCGCTTCTTTGACCATGAACATGAGCCCGCCACAACACGGGACCTCCATCCGGACGACGGTGATGCGCTTCACTCCCGATCGGCGCAGGATCTCGGTGAGCTTCTGCTGATGGGCTTGGAAATCATCGAGTTTAGGGCAAGCGCACACGACCGCCCGGCCCTTGATGAAATCCTCATGAAAGTTGCCGTAGGCAAACGGCCCGCAGTGCGCCGCAAGGACGAGATCCGCCCCCTTGAGGAACGGTGCGGTGGGCGAAACGAGCGCTAGTTGCACCGGCCAGTGGCCCAGCAGCGACGGCGCTTTGCCGCCTCGGGCGGGAACGGGCTCACGCTTGAACTCCTGAACGGCGGTCGAAGGGCAACCGCATGGCAGAATCGGCTGGGGTTTCTGTGCCTCCAGATGCTTTTTGACCGCTTCATCATCGAATTCCTCGGTCTCCCGCCTCTCGATGGTGAGAGCTCCCCGGGGGCACTCCCCGATGCACGCACCCAGTCCATCGCAATAGTTCTCGCTGATGAGCCGCGCCTTGCCCTTGTAGATCTCGATCGCGCCTTCGGCGCATTTGAGGGCACAGGCCCCACAGCCATCGCATTTCGCTTCATCAATTCGGATGATGTCCCGCACAACCTTCGTCTTCATGATCTCACCGCCCTTCCACTCGATCCGGAGGCCCTGTCATCATCTCCCATGAGCCGCTTCCACCGCTCCTCACCCAAACACTGCCGGGCCGACCGGCACCAGTGGATACACGAAGGCACTTCCTCCTTGTAGATCCATGCGCCGCAACCCGGGCACCGCACCTTGAGCTCGTCGGACCAGATTTCCTCCTCCGCGCCGCAATTGGCGCACCGATAAGTCTTACATGTCCGCCATCTTCGATCCTGCCCGGGGCATCGAGCCATCATGATCGGTCACCTCGCTTTCATCCGCTTGCCCCATTGTAAAGGGTTAGGAGAAACGATCAGTATGATCTAGATCACAGAGGTGCGATCACGGGGTAATGGAAACGAAAAAGGGGATGGGGTGATGCTCCCCATCCCCCTTCCGGGTAAGAATCGCCGATGAGCGGAGCGCCTAGCTTACCATGCTGTAGCCGCCGCTCACGCTGAGGGTCTGACCGGTCACATAATCGGAAAGCGTGGAGGCGAAGAACAGCACCGCCTTGGCGATATCCACGTTGGTACCCAGCCGCCCGAGGGGATAGGCCTTGGCCATCTTCGCCCGCTGCTCCTCGGGGATCTTCTGCTGGGTGATTCCCGCGCCGAAGCCGGACTTCGAAAAGATGCTGATCTCGCTGACCTCGTCCTCGCTCATGGGGATCGTGGCCCCCGGCGCAATGCAGTTGAAGGTGATATTGTTGCGGCTGTATTCCCGCGTCAGAGACTTGGCCAGACAAATGACGCCCGCCTTGCAGGCGCCATAGACCGCCTCCCTGAATTCGCCCATCCGTCCCGCATCGGAGGAGATGCTGATGACCTTGCCGTACTTCTTCTCGATGAAATGCGGCAGGACAGCGCGCGTGCAATAGATGTTGCTGAGAAGGTTGAGCTTGATCTCCTTATCGTACTCCTCGAGCGGTTTTTCAAGGAAGAACCGATCGAAAGTCCAACCCACGTTGTTGACCAGCACATGGACCTGCCCGAACTCGGAGATGGCCTTCTTGGTCATCGCCTGAACGGAATCCCAGTTGGTGACATCCGTTTTGACGAAGATCGTCTTGCCGCCGGCGTTCTTTGAATTGGCCAGATCGGCGACTTTCTTGCCGGCATCCTCCATGAGCTCGGCGATGACTACATTCATACCTTCCCCGGCCAAAGCCAGCACAATCGCCCGCCCGATGTTCGAGCCGCCTCCCGTGACAATGGCCGTCTTTCCCTTCAAACCGAGATCCATCCCTCTTGAGCCTCCTTCGTTTTATGTACGGCGGGCACCACGCCCAAACCGCCATAATTATATTGGCCGTAACGATGCTGTGTCAACCGGAAAGCGCGGGCCGATCTATACCGAGTGATTCCGCCCGCAGTGAGGACATCGAACGGTGGAGTGTTTGATACCGGGCGGCACCCTCAGCCGCGTACCGCATTCACACTCGATGGTCCGGTAGTTGCTCTGTTTCCACAGAAGATCGGACACCTCCCGATGCCGCTCAAGTCGGGAAGGCTCACCCATCGTCTCCGGAGAGGGGCTCCTCAGACCTACCGCCCCCGTGCCGGCAAGAGCCGAAGCGGGGATCACGGAGCGGCCCCCTTTGTGGGTTCGGGCAAAAGCGGCGTTGTAGTCGGCGTAGGAAGCACCGCCCATCGAGCGCAGGATCCGTATCCGTTCCGCAAGGGGAGGATGGGTGCTCGTCCATTCGCTGAGCGCCCGAGCCCCCGTTCGGAAGGGATTGGCGATATACATCGGTGCCAGCGCCTTGTTGGCCGTCTTGAGCTGCACGGTGGAACCGCCGATTTTCTCCAGCGCGGAAGCGAGCCCCTCCGGATACCGGGTGTAGAGCGCCGAGCTGGCGTCGGCGAGGTACTCACGTTTGCGTGAGATGGCATAGTAGATGAGCTGGGCGGCGATGGGGGCCAAGATCATGAGAACGAGGGCGATGATGATCAGCGGCAACGCTCCTCCCCCTCCCCTGCCCGAGGATCGCCGGCCCGCTCCGGAGAAGAGGAGGATACGGCTGGCGTAATAGGCGAGAATCACGATCGTGCCGAGGAGCACGCCGCACATCGTCATCAGGAGCACATCCCGATTCTTGATGTGGGCCATCTCATGGCCGATCACCCCCTGGAGCTCATCCCGGTTGAGCTTCTCCAGAAGCCCCGAGGTGATCGCCACCGAAGCCCTTTTGGGATCGCGGCCCGTGGCGAAGGCATTCAGCGCCGGATCGTCGATGATGTAGATCGCCGGCATGTATTCGAGTCCGGAGGCGATCTTCATCTCTTCCACCACGTTGTAAAGCCGGGGGTGGTCTTCGGGCCCGATCCGCCGTGCCCCTGAAACGGCCAAGAGAATGCTATCCCCCTGAAAGTAGGCCACGAGCGTCATGAAGCCCCAAATCACGAGGGCCACGATGAGCCCGCCCACCGGACTGCCCAGAAACAGCTCCCCGAGGAAATAGCCGAGGAGCAGGAGCAATCCGGCCATGGCGATCACGAGGACCGTGGATCGGATCTGATTGGACCGAATTTGCTCCCACATCTTCTTCTAAACGAACTTGACCTTCGGGGCTTCTCTCTCCGCCGGGGCTTCGATCTCGAAGAATTCCCCTTGCCGGAAGCCGAACATCCCCGCGATGATGTTCGAGGGGAACATCTGAGTCTTGTTATTGTAGTGCAAGGTAGCATCATTGTAATACTGCCGGGCAAAGGCCACCTTGTTCTCGGTAGAGGTCAACTCCTCTTGCAGGGCGAGGAAATTCTGATTGGCCTTGAGGTCGGGATATCGCTCGGCCACAGCCAGAAGGCGAGAAAGCGCCCCGGTCAGCTCTCCCTCCGCCTTGGCCTGAGCCCCCACCCCCTTGCCGATCGCTCCCACGGCGGCATTCCGTGCCGCGGTCACCGCTTCAAGCGTCTGCCGCTCATGCGCGGCGTATCCCTTGACCGTTTCCACGAGGTTGGGAATGAGATCGTGGCGCCGCTTGAGTTGGACATCGATCTGGGACCATGCATTCCGCATCTGGTTGCGCAGCCGGACCAATCCATTGTACGTGAGAATGAATCCGAGGATGAGCAGAAACACGATGACGCCGACAACGATGCCGATAATCATGAAACACCCTCCTTTTTCGCCTCGTCTGTTACGTGAAATACCTCACCCAGAAAGGTGAGGACCCGGCCCTGAGGATCCGCCTTCGCGGCCGATGGCGCTTGGGCAATCAATTGGAGAACCTCCCCCTTATCGAACCACAGGCCATCGCCCCGTGCGCAGGCATCTATGAGCACCTCCGGCGCCTTGCCGAGGGTGATCTTGCGCATCTTCTTCCCGCAGATGGGGCAACGGCGTTTCCTTTCGGCCGATTTCGTTTCGGGAAGGGAAAGGAGGTCATTCAGCGCGAAGGCATCTTTCTCCACTTGCATGGTATCGAACAGAAGCTCGAGCTCCCCTCGATCGAACCACACTCCCGCGCACTTCGGGCACCAATCGAGCTCGATCCGCTCGTGCTCCACCACGATCATCAAACTCTTACATGCCGGGCATTTCATCCGGGTGACCTCCACAGGGAAAACTTCCTGAAAAACAAGGGGGATCGCGGGGCCACAGGCTCCCCGATCCCCCGCACCCAGATTCTGCTCAAACCCCTCACTTCAGAAGGGCGAGTCCACTGTAATCCATAAGCCCACAGAACTCTTCCAGGGATTCCTTCGTATCGGCGGTAACGATCACCAAAAACCGATCGGCCACCCCGATCGTGCGCTGATAATTATCAGGCGCGTTATAGGTTTCATAGGCATGGAGCCCTTTGTAGGTCAACGTCTTCCCATAACCACCCGAGGATTCGTACTCGAAGTGCATATTGTAAGAGAGATACAATGGGATGCTGTGCTGATAGGCTGAATCAACGATCAACACACTGACCTCGTTACCCGTGTCCTCATGGCGGTAATCACACGAGGCCTGTGACCATGCCCAATCCAATGCGGTCATGGTCGCTCCCCGGGGTTCCTCGGCCTCCCACCCATCCGGGGCATGAGGAAGGAACCCAATCAAGGCGGTGTAGGAAACCGGGTTGACCGGAGTGGAAGTGGGTGACGGCTCCGGAGAAGAGGCTTCCTCCGTCTCTTCCGGCTCCTCCTCTTCAATCTCTTCCTCATTGGCTAGACCCTGCCCCCGCCACATCCAGATCATCGTCTGGCCTTTCTTCTCGCCTTCGCCCGCGCCGATCCAGGCCCCGATGTTGCCATCATCCTTCTGCCACATGCTGTACACAACCTGGCCAGCGGTCATCTCCATCACTTTTTCCCAACCGTTCTCGGGCATCTTATCAAGGTAAAAGGAATGGACATCCCCGGCATCATCCTTCGTGGTGTAGTAGCGCCACTCCACCCGCTCGAACCTGCGCTCTTCGCCGCCGCTGAAGGAGAAGGTGGCCTTATCCACCTTGCTCGCCTTGGGGTAAACGGGGATATCATCCCAAGTGAACCCCCCTCCACCCCCGGAAGTCCCCTTTGTCGCAGTCGGCTTGGCTGTGCCGGTGGCCTTCGTTGGCGAGGCGGTCTCACCCTCCTCATCCCCTCCCCCACCGCACCCCACCCATACCCCCGCACCGAACACGAGCAACAGTACCAAAACCCCCGTAACCCATTTTCTCATCTGAATGACCCCTCCCTCGTCCGGTATGACCCGGCGGCTACTGAGGCATCGGGAAACCTTCGGGGATCTCAATGCCCTCCGGGGGTTCAAATCCCTCCATGCCCCCCAGACCTTCTAGGCCCTGCATCATCTCTTCCATATCCACCACGTTGGCACCCGCCGGAAGCTCAAAAAGGCTGCTCGCCGCGCAATTGAAGTCAAAGTTCTTGAACGTTACGACGGTCTTCCCATCGGGATCATCCACTTCCTCCTTGACCGGCAAGCCTTTATCATTCCAGATCCACACCTTGCTCTTGATCCCCTCGCAAGCGTACTCCACCACGGTACAGGCCTTGCCATCCATCGTCTCCGATCCCACGATCTTAGGATCGCACTCCAGAATCTCCTCTCCCGTTTGGTACGTCATTTTCTCATCAAATTGGACCTTCATCCACTGATCCTGAAAAGAGTTATATACATAAGCAACCCCTGCTTCCACATCTACGAGGCTGATGCTGGACCCATCCTGCATCTGCATCTCCATCCGATACTTTTGATTGTTCTTCCATATGGTTGCCGTCATTTCAGGCTGGCCGGGATTGGAGATCACCATATCCGCTTCGAAGCATTTGACCCCTTCGCCCTTTTTCAAAAGCTTCACTACATCCGAATCCCCACCCCCGGCTGTCGGAGTGGTCGGCTCGGTCGTGGGTTTCACCGCCGTCGGAGAAGGCTCAGCCGTCTGGCCGGTCGGCTGCGTCGGAGTCTGCTGAGTTGCCGTGGGCTTAACAGCCGTTGCTGTGGGACTCGGCGAAGCGGGGGTACCGGTGATGGTAGGGGTAGTCTCGTTTTCCTCATCCCCACCGCAGGCGATCATGACCCCACTTATTCCCAGCACAAGAACCAAGACCAATGACAACATCTTTCTCATCATAATCCTCCAATTGTGATTTGCTCACGCATTACTTCGGGCTACCCGACTCCCTCTCGATCCCCGTATAGCCCCCAGGAGATCCCCCCTTCCAAAAAAGCGACCCGTACAAGGCCCAAAGCAGAGCGGCCTATTTCTTCTTGAGCGCGAAAATGATCCCGGAGAACCCCAGAAGAATACCCGCAGCCAAGATGCCTTTCCACAGGCCATCGAAGAAGCCGGCGGCCTTGAACGACTCGGTGGCCGTCAGGATTCCCACGAGGAAACCCACGATGAGCGCGGTGATCGCCCCGTAAGTGAGCCACGTCTCGATGGAGAGAGACTTCATCACATCGGCGAAACTAGCCTTCGGTCCGCTCTCCACATCGGTGGCCCGGATCTCCCCTCCCTTAGCCCCGCCCTTAAGAGACGCTCCACACTTCTGGCAAAAGGCTCCATCGTCGGGATTTTGTGCTCCACATTTCGGACAGAACATCTCTCCTCCTTCCCGCGGCGACCTTTATACTTCTATCGTGATCGCCGCTTCCTTCGGACTGGACGCTATCTTAAACCACCGCGATGACGGTGTCAAGGCTTATCAAATCAGAGGGCATGCTGAGCACGCCGGCCATCCCGATAGACCCAAAAACAGCGATCGAAAGAAGAGCGTAGAGAAACCTCTCCCGGGCGGATTGGGGGTCCCCCCCAAAAAACCCTTTGGGCGGGTGGGATCGAAGAAGCCGGATCGCTCATGGGGTGTGGGGCGAATTCCGGGGCAAGGTTCAGAGCGAGGTGATAGGGTGATTCACCCTGAGGGGAAAGCTGCAAAGCCGTATCGCTTTTGGAGGATAGAAAATCCCTTTGATTTTGCACTCCCGTTATGGTAACATTGAATGGTTTTCGATATCGGGGAGTAGCGCAGCCTGGTTTAGCGCACCTGCATGGGGTGCAGGGGGTCGGAGGTTCGAATCCTCTCTCCCCGATTTTTTGTGTCCGAAAACAAAAGAACCGAAGAGAATCAAGGAGGTCGACATGAATATCACCTATGGGCCGTACAATTCCATTCTCGTTGAGATCAAGGATTTAGTAGCCCGTGTCACCATCAACAGACCCCAAGCTTATAATGCCCTGACGATCGAGGTTTTTCAGGAGCTCGCCGATGCCTTCGATAAGCTCGGCTACGATCGGCGGGTCGCGGTGATCGTGCTCACCGGTGCGGGGGATAAGGCCTTCGCCGCCGGCGCCGATGTGAAAGCCATCAATCGGGATATCTGCACCGATCCCATGGGCGGGCTGGCGCTGACGGGGCATTTCGCGCGAATGGGGAACGCCATGCGCACGTGCGGCAAGCCCATCATCGCCCGCTGTTTCGGGCAGATCATCGGCGGGGGATTCGAGCTTCTCATCTTCTGTGATCTGGCCATTGCCGCCGAGAACACGAAATTCACCGCCGGAGAGGCTTTCGTCGGTGCCGTCGCCATCGGCACAACCCAGTTCGCTACGATGATCATGGGGGATAAACGCGCGCGGTGGCTTCTCATGACCGACGACCGCATCGATGCCAAGACGGCGCTCGAATGGGGCATCGTCAACAAAGTCGTCCCCTTCGAGAAACTCGATGAAGAAGTGAATAAAGTCTGCAAGATCCTCATCAACAAGTTCCCCTGGGCCCTCCGGTTCACGAAGACCCAGCTCAACTTCTGGCACGATATCTCCTCCACCGTGCTCATCCAAGGGCGCGATTTCTGGGCCATCCATGTGGCCAACACGGCGGAGATGATGGAAGGCACGACGGCCTTCGTCAATCAGCGGCCCACCCAGTGGATGCGGTTCCGCGAGCGCGATGCTGCGGGGATCCCGTCCGAGTACGAGTACGGCCCACCCACCAAATCGTGCCCGAAGTGCGGGGCGGTGCACATCCCCAGCGATTTCACCTTCTGCGGGAAGTGCGGGGCTCAGCTGCCGTAATCAGAGGATAACCCGAACTTTATTTAGGAAAAGGGAGGGCGCCCGATCCTCGAGGATCGGGCGCCCTCCCTTTATAGGCCCCCGGAAGCGGCTTACCCTTTCCTCTTGAACAGGGCAAAGAAGCGATCCTGATAATATTCAAAGACGCCGTAACTCCGCAACCTTGAGCCAAGTTCGTTCACGCTCAACTCCCCCCGCTCCACCGCGCGGAACAATCCCTCGATCTCTTCCCTCACAAAGCGGGGGATACCCTCGATCCGCTCGAACAATCCCATCCGGGCCAATTCCTGAACATTGCGGCGGAGGGAGCTCCGGGTGAGATCGAAGATGAATTTCAGGAGCGAGATCTGCCAAGCATCATCGGGCGCCTTCAGGATCGTGGCCATGGCATCTTTTTCCTCATCGATCTTCGCGCCGATCTTGCTCGCGACCTCCCCGATATTCTCGGAAAGAATCCAGCTATTCCCCGCCTCGTTCCGATACTTGTATTCCAGAATATCCGGTTCGAATTCGAACCGGTTGAGAAGCTCGATCGCCTGCGAACGGGCGTTTTCCCCGAATCCTTCGAAAGTGTTCAGGAAGTACCCCGGAGTCACGATGCGGGGTTTCTCGGCGATCACCCGGCCTTCTCGAATGCGCGTCTCGTTCACGCTATCCATCGGCTCGGTCAGAAGATAATAATGCACATTGGTGACGCCGAAGGTGTTCAACCGCTGCTGCGGCCCACGTACCACCTCGGTATGGCGCAGGGCATATTCGATCTGGTCATCCGAATGCCAATCCTTCACCATGCCCGCCTAAATCAATCGGTCTCTGAGCTCCGTGAGATTGTGGAGGATGTGTTCCCCCTCCCGTCTCCCCGTTCGATCCAGATAGAAAGCGCGCAGACCATGCCCCCGGGGAGCCACGAAATCGAACTGCCAGTGATCGCCCACATGGGTGATCTCCTCCGGCCTTCGGCCGAGCGATCGGCAAACCTTCCCGTAGAAATCCGGCGTTTTCTTGACTTCCCCGAAATCCGAAACGCACGAGATAGTCCGGGTGAAATACTCCCGGATGGGTTCGATCTCAACTTCCATGAACTCGCGGGCCGCGTTGGTGATGAGTACGAGCTCGTACTCGCCGCTGTACCGTTCCAGTATTTCCGGGGCTTCAGGATAATATTCGATGTGCGAGGCATACGCCCGCAGGAGTTCCGTCCATCCATCGCCCAAGCCGAAGCGGTGGAACCAGTACCGGATATCATACCACTCGGGAATCTCCTCGCCGAGCGTATCGTATTGCGATTTGAGATAGTCCCGCGCCTCTTCGAAAGAAACCCCATACCGCGCCGCATATAGCTGCGGCAAGCCTTCAAAATAAACCGCATCACAGAATTTGAAGGTGGCCAGCGTTCCCGTCAGATCGAAAGAGAGTATCCCCCTTTTCATTTTGGTTCCCATATAACGATAGTACCCGAGTATGTCTCCGGGTACAAGTATTGTGCTCTCCGGACTCGGGCCGGTATCATGGACTTGGAGAGCGAAATACATGGTCGAAGGAGCGTGCCCGGAGGAATGGATGGCCCGCGAACGGGCCGTCACCGAGCGGACGGACGAACGAGGCCGGAAATGGCGAAAGGCCTATTTTGGCGGCGGGGCCCATTTCCGGGGATGGCTCCAGCAGTTCTTGGAGATCTACGGACCGGAGAACGTCAAGGTCGAAGAAGTCGAGTCCACCGGTCTGGCCTGCTACGAGCGCGCCGGAGAGAAGATGTATCGCATCTGGACGCGGGTGCGGGCAGAGGAATAACAGCGGGCCCCAAGCGCGTGTGGTAAAATTACATTTGAACGAGGTAAAGCGCCGTGCCGATCTACGAGTACCGATGCCCGAAATGCAATCTCGAATTCGAGCTCCGGCGGGGCTTCAATGAGAGCGACGCGGAAATCCTATGTCCCCGCTGCGGCGCCAAAGGCCCGATAAGGCTTCTCTCGCGATTCGCGGGAGGCGGCTCGGCCGAGCGCTGTGCCCCGAGTCCCTCGGGCGGCTGAGCAGCCCGATCGTGAGGCCGTCGGCCCCGAGGTTCTGAGAAGCAACATGGTCAGCGAAGAGCGCATCCGGGAAGTGATCATCGAGGATATCATCAAGCGCGAGCTCGGGATGTTCGCCGCCGTGCGCGTGATGACGATTTCCTATTCCCAGCAGACCCCTCGGGATTTCGAGCGGACACGGCGGGTTCAGCTCGAAGTGTTCTCAACGGATACCCTGAAAGCCTATCACGGGGATCTGCTCGAGGCGGAACGAAGCGGCATCAACCTCATCGAACTGCGCTACGGCCGGATGGATAACCTCGTCGGCTGTCTCAACCTCAATCCGATGATCGACGAGATCATGGAGATCGAAGCACGATGGCTCCGGGATCTGAGCGAAAGACACCCGGAACTGGGGAAGGATTCCTTCGGAGATAAAGCTCTGCTCCCGCTCCGATGCGAGCTCGAAACCTTTTCCGATCGAACGCTCGAATCGTACTATGATGATGTACTGGCTGCGGAAGCGGCGGGACGAAATCTGGCGGAAGAGCGGTACGCGCTGGCCCAAACCCTTTAGGAGGCCCGATGCCTATCTTTGGTTATGAATGCACGGCGTGCGGGGAGAGATTCGAATTACTCGAAACTTGTAAGGACAAGAACCGGAATTACAGATGCCCTCACTGCGGCGCCCAGAAGCCTTCGGAGCACGAATACCGGATCTGCCGGTACTGGAAAGAAATGCTGGGCTCCCCAGATGCCCGGTACATCCGCCCCGGAAGCTGGACATAGAAAATGGCCGGTGAATCCGATATCCCCTACGAGCAGGTTCTGGAGAACGTCCGCCGGTTTTATTCGGAGAGCATGATCGACCATGCAATGAATCCGCGGAACGTAGGGGAACTGCCCGAAGCCGATGGCTACGCCTCCGATACCGGGGATTGCGGCGACCGATTCGAGATCTGGCTCAGGATAAAGAACGACACGATCACCGAGGCGCGGTTCTGGACCGACGGATGCGCCGCCCAGATCGCCTGCGGAAGCACGGTCACGGAGATCATCAAGGGCAAGCCCCTCACCGAAATCCACCGCTTGACCGCTCGTCAGGTGGTGAACGCCCTCGGCGGACTCCCCGAAGAGAACAAGCACTGTGCCCTCCGCGCCGTAGCGGTGGTGAAAGAGGCCGTCAAGGACGCGATCCTCAACGGACGGGAACCGTGGAGAAAGGGCTATCGGAAACGGCAAGGATAATCCTCTTGCGGAAAGGCGCATGGAGCTCACCGAAGCGATCAAATCCCGAAGAAGCATCCGGGCGTTCAAACCGGTAACCGTTCCCAGAGAAGTTCTGGCGGCGGTATTGGATCTAGCGCGCCTGGCCCCATCCGCCGTGAACGAGCAATCGTGGGAATTCATCGTGCTCACCGGAGAGGCGCTCGAGAAAGTCAAGCGGATCAATTCGGAGCACCACCTCAATAAAGCCCGGATTGCACCGGATTGCACCGCCACCCCGCCCAATCAACTGAAGCCCCCCTATGGCGAGCGTCAGATGGCGCTGGCGATGCAACTCTTCGATCTAGTGGGCATCGAACGGGAAGAGCGGGGGAAAAGGCTCGAGTGGCAATTGCGTGGCAAGCGCTTCTTCGATGCCCCCGCCGCTATCCTCATCTGCACCGATGAGGCCATCTTCAACCCGAACCATCTCACCCCCCTCATCGATATCGGCATCGTCACTCAAACGATCGCTCTGGCGGCACTGGAATTCGGCCTGGGCACTTGCATTCAGCAAGATACCGTCTTCTATCCCAACGCCCTTCGAGAGGCGCTGGGAATCCCGGCCTCAAAGCGTATCATCATCGCCATGGCGATCGGCTATCCCGATGAGTCCCATCCCGCCAATCGGTTGCGCACCCCCCGCGAGCCTCTGGAATCACTCGTGACGTGGAAGGATTGAGGAGGGCGCCATGGCCATCGTCGAGATCAGCATCGTGCCGGTGGGAACGAAAACCGCTTCCGTGAGCCGGTATATCGCCCGGGCGGTGAACATCCTTGAAGGCGCAAGCGGCATCCGATACGAGACGACCGCCATGGGAACGATCATCGAGGGGGATCTGGACCGGATTTTCGCCCTCATCCGCAAGATGCACGAAACCGTTTTCGATGGAGAAGTGATGCGGGCGGTGACCACCATCAAGATCGATGATCGCCGCGATAAGCCCCTCACCATCGAGGGAAAGCTCGCTTCCATCGACCGGGCGAAGAGACGGATCGAGAAGGAGGAAAGATGAGAACGGCGATCGTTGACGGAACAACGATCCGCTGGGAGCCGCCGCCCGCGGGCTCGGTGGAAAATCTTTCCTCGGCCCTCGAGTTGCTTCTGGGCGGGGATTCCCTTGCCGGAACCCTGGCAAGGGTGCTCGCCACCGCCACCCCCTCGGGGCGGATCCGCTTCGAAGCGGTGACCGATACGGCCGGAAACCGGGCCGAGGATGCCTTGCTTCTGGCATGGAAATGGCGTCTGCTCATCCCCGTGCGATCCCTCAAGAGCCACGAGTGGGACGATCGGGTGCTGATGATCCAACCGGGGGAAGTGTACGAAATGCCCAACGTGATCCGGTTTTTGGTGGAAGACGCCCTTGCCTCCGGCCGGTGGGAACCCGACCCGGCGATCGCCCGATTGTTCCGGATCATGAAGGAACCCCACAGCGACCGGATGCCGGCCGTGGTCCGCAGAATGCGGCAACGATCGAACGGATACAAGATCAGCGGCGACCGAATCGTGGAAATCTGCAGGGAATTGGACGTCGCCGACCGGATGGACGCCATGATCGGGGGGCTCAAGGGGAGCGGGGTGATGAGTCCCTTCATGGCTTCGCGGGCACGCATGGCGCACGAGCGCTCCCCTATATATGAGATGAACCCGTCCCTCTTCATCGATTAGCCGCTCTCAGGAGATAGAAACGGACCATGGATCCCGACCGCATCCGAGAACTCGAAGAGAAGATCGCGGAGCTCAAGAGCCGCATTCCCCCGCATTCCGTGCCGCCGCGGATGCTCGAGGAGTTGGAAGATCTGGAGCTCGAGCTCGAGAGACTACAGGAGCCAAATCATGAGTCAGATGGTCCCGGAGACCGGTAACCCCGCGGCGTTGATGCGCCTCGCAACGGCTCTGCAGAAGCGCTTCTCCGCCGAAGAAGCGGGAAACCTGAGCGTCCTCCTCGGGTGCGGGTGCCGGAGCCCCAGCATCGTTTACGAGGAGATCAGCCTCGAGCCTTCGGTGAAGGACGATACCATTCTTCTGGCATACGAGGAGCGGTTGCTCCTTCCCCTGAAATCCATCCGTGGATCGGCATGGGAAGACCGCATCCTGAATTACTCGGCGGGCGAACGGTATCACATGCTTCCCGTGGTGCAATTGCTGGTCCGATACGCTCAGGAGACGGGCCTATGGGATCCAGACCGAGCCATATCCGAGGCGCTTGCCGCCGTAGGTGAACGGGCCATTCCGGAAGTGCTCCGCCTCCTTGCAGAGCTCTATTCCCTTCCCCCGCAAGGGCTCGAGGCGGGGGTGATGCAAGCGCTCTGCGCCCGCCTCGGGATCGAGATGGATCTGCACGATACCATCGACCACTGCGTCCGGTGCGGCATCATGAGTCCGCGCACTCAGCGTTCACTGCACACCGGACTGGCCAAATACGAAATGAATCCGAGCTTGAGATGGCGATCCTGACCGAAGGGGGTTCGGCATGACCGAAGAAAAGATGGATAAAGAAACCCTGTTGAAACGCATCGTCGAGATCGAACTCGGCATGTTCGAACGGGTCAGGGCCGCCGAGCCGAGTCTGTGTCAGGAACGGCCGGAGGCCTTCAAAGCGATGCGCACCATGACGCATTCGGCGCTATCCCCCGAAACGCTGAATTCCTACCTTGCAGATCTCGAACAGGCCCTCAAAGAGGGCAAGAATCTCATGACGCTCAAGTACGCCCGCATGGAAGGCAAGATCGGCCCGCTCAAGGAAAGCCCGCTCATCCCGGATATCGTCAAGGCCGAACAAGAATGGATGACCGAGCTTGCGCGGAAATATCCCCATGTGGTCAAGGGGGGCCCCGGATTTGCCCCATATCTTGCCGCCGAGCTCGAAACGTATTCCGATAGAACCCTCGAATACTACTTCCGGGACGTTCGTCAAGCGGCGGCCGAGGGCCGAAATCTGGCCGAGGAGCGTTACAATTACCTCTTCCGCCGCATCGGTTACGGCTCCATCGCCGAAGCCGAGGAGAAGGCAAAACAGCTCAGGCGCTGAGGAGACGCTTATGGAGCCCACCGACCCATTCGAGATCGCACTGGAGCCCACACTGGCCCATTGCATTGAAACGCAAGCCAAACGGGAATACGAAAGGCTCAAACGTACACTTATGGAAGCGGAACAACCCGATGATCTCACAGCGGCGAAACTCGAGACCCTCCGTTCGTTCCTGAGCGGGGCCGATTTTCCCCGGCTTCGAGGTGAATACGAACCGTATCTCGTGCAAGGGAAAAAGGTCCGCTTTGTACTCCGGCCGTCAACCGAAGGGGCGGCTTTCCGAATGGAGGTGATATGATCGTTGCAGGGCTCACCGGCGGCATCGCCTCCGGAAAGAGCACGGTCTCGACGATGTTCAAGGAACTGGGCGCACACGTGATCGACTACGACGAGATCGCCCGGGAAGTGGTCCGCCCGCACCTTCCGGCATGGGAAGGGATCGTGAAGGAATTCGGCAAGGAAGTGCTCAATGCGGATTCCACGCTCAACCGGGAGAAGTTGGGGCGGATCGTCTTCGATCATCCGGAGAAGCTTCAGCGGCTCAACGCGATCGTTCATCCTCACGTGTTCGCCGAGGCCGATCGGCGGGTGGAGGAAATCCGCAAGATCGAACCCGACGCCGTGATCATCAAAGACGTGCCCCTTCTGATCGAAACGCAGATCCATCGGACGGTGGATCGGGTGATCGTGGTGACGGCCACCGCCGAGAATCAGATCGAAAGGCTTGCCGGCCGCGGTCTTTCGAACGAGGATGCCCGCAAGCGCATCGCGGCCCAGATGCCCATTCCGGAGAAGGAAAAGTTCGCCGATTTCCTCATCCGCAACGACGGCCCCATCGAGGAAACGCGAAGACAGGTCGAAGAGATCTATCGGCACCTTCGCTCCGAAGCCCGGGGCCGGTAAGGGAGGGCGCAAGATGACAATGGAACCACCGGTGCTCATCATCAGCAAAGACCAAGTGGACGCCCTTCGATCGCGGCTCTCAGACCCGGCCGAACTCAAGTCGTGTACGGCCGAGGTCAGACGAATGCTGCGGATCAAATCGAAGCTTCTCATGGATTCGTGTACGGCATGCTGAGCCGCCGGCGAAGAGGCCGTCCGGGAGATGGCATCGAGATTGGAAAGGGAAGTGCAACTTCTGCAGCGGGTGCTCAAAGCCCTCAAGGCGGGGGATACCGCCTCAGCGGAAACACTTCTTCAAGAATACAGGGGGATCATCCCATGACGGTGCTGAACAGAGAGCGGATCGCGGCGCTCTACGCCGATATCGAACGTGCGGCGGACCTTCGGCCGGCGATCGCTCAGATCAAGGAGACGATCGAGATCAAATCCGCCCATCTGTGGCGGGCGGAAGCCGGCAGTTGTTGCTTCGGGCCGGAAGTCGCCCGGTGTATTGACGCGGAGCTCCAAATCCTCGAAAATACCCTCCAGTGTTTGGAGCGCGAAGACCGGGCCGGCGGCATCGAGCTTCTCCGGGAGTATGAACGGCTCTTGACTTAAAGGTGAAGGCGAAGGGAAATGGGCGATCATCGGGAACGGGTGAGAATCCTGCGGCAACAACTCCAAAGCTCCGCCGATCTGGAGTCGGTGATGAGCGAGCTCCGGGAGATCCTCGAAAGCGAGTGCAAGGAGCTTGCCAAAGCGGAGGTCGGCTGATGCATCGGCGAGCAGTTCGAAGCGTGTCTTCGAAGCGGCGTGCAGATGCTCCGGGAAGCGCTCAGAGCGCTTGAAGCGGGGAATCGGGCGCGGGGCGCGGAGCTTCTTCAGGAATACTACCGGCTGAGTTAACGCGCGGGGAAGGGTCAAAAAGAGCCCGGAAGGAGTGATTGAAGAAGAGCGTGCCAAGACAACTTCTCTCGGGGAAATCGGGGGTGTCCCCCAAGAAAACCCTTTGGGCGGGCGGATGGGATCGGAGAAGCCGGACCGTTCAGGGGGTTGGGGAAAATTTCCGGGACTAGGTCCGGAGTGACATGTAACGGTGATTCACCCTGAAAGTGAAGGGGACAAAATAAATCGCTGTTCCGGGGAAGAAAGCAGCCAACCGGGAGGAAATCATCATGAAGATCAAAGTGGTCAGCGGGAACATCACAGAGATGGCGGTGGGCGGAATCATCGTCAATCTCTTCGAAGGGGTGAAGACGCCGGGAGGGGCTACCGGGGCGGTGGATAAGGCGCTGGAGGGGGCCATTTCCGCCATGATCGCCAAAGGGCGGATCAAAGGTAAGCTGAATGAGGTGACCATCATCCCCACCCTCGGCAAGATCCCGCCGGAGATGGTGGCGGTGGTGGGATTGGGGAAGCAAAACGAGTTCAATATCGACCGCGTGCGGCAAGTGACGGCCGCGGCGTGCCGGGCGCTCCGGAGCGCCGAAGCAAGAACGGTAGCCACGATTCTCCACGGAGCCGGTGCGGGGGGAATCGCGCCCGAAGCCTCGGCTCAGGCCATCGTCGAGGGGGCATTGCTCGGACTCTACACGTTCCGGAAACACATCAGCAAAAAGCCGGAATTCAGGGAACTTGCGGAAATCCTCATTGTGGAAAGGGACGAAAAACGGGTGCCGGCCCTCAAAAAGGCCATCACAAAGGGAAGCATTCTGGCCGAAGCGGAGATCATGGCCCGGGATATGGTGAACCAACCGGCGAACCTCATGACCCCATCGGATATGGCTCAAACCGCCCGAGAGGTCGCCGAGCGATGGGGACTGGGCTTCGAAGTTCTGGAAAGAGAAGAGATGCAGAAACTCGGTATGGGAGGGCTTCTCGGGGTCGCTCAGGGGAGCGATCAGCCGCCGAAGTTCATCATCTTGAAGTACGAAGGCGACAAGCGATCGAAGAAGGCCATGGGACTCGTGGGGAAAGGGCTCACCTTCGATTCGGGGGGAATCTCCCTCAAGCCCTCGGAGAATATGGACGAAATGAAGGGCGATATGGCCGGGGGCGCTTCGGTGATCGCCACGCTCTCGGCTCTGGGCCGGCTCAAGCCGAGGATCAATGTGACGGGGCTCATTCCCGCCACCGAGAACCTTCCCAGCGGGCGGGCCCTCAAGCCGGGGGACATCATCAAGGCGATGAACGGCAAGACCATCGAAGTAGTGAACACCGATGCGGAGGGCCGCCTCATCCTCGCCGATGCCCTGAGCTATGCCGCCGCGCACAAGCTTTCCCCGGTCGTGGATATCGCCACCCTCACCGGCGCTTGCCATGTGGCGCTGGGGGATATCTGCACCGGCGTGTTCGCCACCGATCAAGGGCTTGCGGACCGGATCATCCGTTCCGGCGAGCAAACGGGAGAGCGAATGTGGCAAATGCCGATGTACCCCGAATACAAGGAACTGAACAAGAGCGAGATCGCGGATATCAAGAACTCCGGCGGCCGGTGGGGTGGGGCGATCACCGCGGCCCAATTCCTCTCCGAATTCGTGGGGGATGCCCCTTGGGCTCACCTCGATATCGCCGGAACCTTTATGCTCAGTAAAGAGAGGGGCTACTGGCCCAAGGGGGCCACGGGAATCCCCGTCCGCACGCTCATTGATTTGATTTTGGGCATGGCGGGGAAGTAAAATAGGTCAATGTGCAAGGGCCCCCATGAGCGCCCTGAAGGTCATGGGAATAGCCCAGCAAACAAGTGGGGTTACCGAGATGAGCGACTTGATGTCTGTGGAATGGGAGAAGTGGCTTGAGCAAGAGAAGAGCAACTATCAAGCCATGGAAAAGCAACTCGCGGATCTGACGAACGGCCATGTGGTGGCCGGCGTTTTTCAGTATCGGGAATTCTGGGCACACGCAAACGAGGTGGCGGAAAAGATCAAGACGATCACACCCCTGCCCGAGGATGATCGGGAACGCTTGCAGGAGGAGTTTCAACGGATCTGCCGGGATGTGAAGAGACGTCAGGCCGAGGAACGTGACAGCCGCCGGGCGGAATCACGGCAAAGACGGGAGACGATCGAGCGGAAGATCGCTGAAGCCCGTTCCTGCGCCGAGAGCGCCCCGGAGGATATGAAAAGTCTGAATAAAGCGCAAGCCCTCCTCGGAGAGGCACTGGCAATGCTCAAGGAAGGCACCCCCCAGAAAGCCGATCCGGCGAAAGAAGATTCGGCGGCTCCAACTCCGGCGGAGGTTGCCCCGGCCGGCGGGGGACTTCTCCGAGAGGATCGTCAGGCGTGCTGGGATAAATGGCGGCAAGCGAACGATTTCGTGTTCGGGAAGCGGCAGGCAATATGGAACCGGGACTACGAAGAGGTCATCCCGAAGGTCAAAGAAGCCGTAGCCGAAGCCAGTGAGGGCGATTCCTTCCAGGCCCTCGACAAGATCAAGGAGGTTCAGGCGCTCCTCAAGAAAGCCCATCTCAGCAAAACCCAGCGGGAAGAGATCCGCGGCATGTTGAACGGGGCATGGGAAACGGCCATCGGCAAGGTCAACGCCGTTCGAGATGAGAAGAGGAGAAAGTACGAGGAGTGGCTGAGCCGGATGGAGGCCAATCTCCAGCGATGGACGGAGGAACTGGGCAAGAACAAGGAAATGGAAGCCCAGCTCGAAGCCGAAATGGCTCAAATCAAGGAGCAGATCCAGACGGCAAAATCGAGAGAAGTCACGGATGCACTCCGGGAGCAGCTATCTCAGAATCGCCAGAAGATCGCCTCCCTCGGCCGATTGAACAAGCAACTCGAAGAGAAGATCGAGGCGGTGAAAGCCAAGATCGGCAACAACTGATCTCTGATATATCGGATCTTGTTCCAATCGGCACAGGATTTGCAGTGGGCAACGCCGCCCAGAGGTGATGGGGCCAACCGCTTGCATATCGGAGTCTTCTCTTTCCATCCCGAGGGCATCTCACTAGAACGAATGGATCTTGAGCGTACCGAGAATGGAAAGCAACAAAGCAGAATCCTTCTTTCCCCGCCACTCGCCAAGAAGAGCGATTCAGCTTTGGAGTCTTCACCCTCGGGTGAAGAACCATTAACACCTCATCCGGACTTTGTACCGGAATTCCCCACCCCCCATGAACGATCCGGCTTCTTCAATCGCTCTTTTGGGGCCACTCAGGACGTGTTGTGTTTTTGTCCCCGGGTATGATAAACTTACACAGTAATTTTCCACACGGAATCAGGTAGGATATGGTTGAAACAGAAGTGAACGAAACCGAAAAACAGGCACCCCAGAAATCGGAGCCGGTCTCCATCAAGCTTCTGCTGGAAGCCGGTGTGCACTTCGGCCATCAGCGAAGGCGATGGAACCCCCGGATGAAGCCGTACGTATTCACCCAGCGCAACGGCATCCATATCATCGACCTTCAGCAAACCCTGGGGAAACTGCAGGAAGCCCAGAACTTCGTGAAGGACGCCATCGCGCAGGGTGCAAGCATCATTTTCGTAGGAACCAAGAAGCAAGCACAGGAAGTCATCGAAGAGGAAGCCAAGCGTTGCGGGGCCTTCTACGTGAACAAACGATGGTTGGGAGGGATGCTGACCAATTTCAGTACCATCCAATCCCGGATTGATTATCTCGTCCGGTTGGAGGACCGCAAGGCCCGGGGTGAACTCGATAGCCTGCCCAAGAAAGAGGCGATGAAGCTCGAAAAAGAGATCACCCGCCTCAACCAACTGTTCGGCGGCGTCAAGGAAATGACGAAACTTCCGGACGTGCTCTTCGTGGTGGATATGGTCAAAGAACGGATCGCCGTTGCGGAGGCGCGTCAGCTCGGCATTCCCATCGTGGCCATGGTGGATACGGATTGCGATCCGCGCATGGTCAATTACCCGATCCCGGCCAACGACGATGCCATCAAATCAATCCGGCTCATCTGCAGCGTCATTGCCGATGGCGTCATCGAGGGAAGGGCCGGGATACCGATTCCCTCCGAACAGATGACCGCCGGAACAGATACCGCAATTGCGGAGGCAAGCGACTCCGCCGGCAGCGCTCAGGAGACCCCGCCGGAGACTGAAAACGAGGAAGAATAAGCTATGGATAGCGGACCGGTATCACTGGATGCCATCAAGGAATTGAGAGAGAAGACCGGCTTGGGCATCATGGATTGCAAGAAAGCCCTCGCCGAGTGCAACGGTAACCTTGAAATCGCTCTGGAAAAACTGAAGGCAAAAGGGGTGGCGCTCGCCGAGAAGAAAGCCCAGCGCACCCTTGCCGCCGGACTCATCGAGACCTATGTCCACGCAGGGGGCCGTGTGGCCGCGATGGTAGAGGTGAACTGCGAAACGGACTTCGTGGCGCGGACGCCCGAGTTCAAGACATTGGCCCACGATATCGCCATGCAAGTGGCGGCCATGAACCCCCAATTCCTTACGCCTCAAGAGGCCCCTCCGGACAAGAACCCTCAAGAGGTGTGTCTCTTGGCTCAGCCCTTTATCAAGGATCCCCGCCGGAACATTCAGGATATCATCGTAGAAGTCGTGGCCAAGGTTCGCGAGAACATCGGTGTGCGCCGGTTTTGCCGTTTCGAACTAGGTGCGTAGGGATGGAAGTGCCCAGATACAAGCGCGTTCTGCTCAAGATCAGCGGAGAAGCTTTGATGGGCGAGGGGCAGTATGGGATTGATATCAACGTTCTCCGGGATATCTCCCAGCAGATAAGCCTCGTGGTGGGAAAAGGGGTGGAGATGGCGGTGGTGGTGGGGGGAGGGAATATCTGGCGGGGGAGCACCGCCGCGGCCCATGGGATGGACCGATCCACAGCCGATTACGCCGGGATGCTGGCCACGGTCATCAATGCCCTGGCCCTTCAGGATTCCCTTGAAAAACACGGCCTCGTCACCCGAACCCTGACCGCCATTCCCATGCAATCCATCGCCGAGCCCTATATCCGGCGCCGCGCCATCCGGCATCTTGAGAAAGGACGGGTGGTCATCTTCGCCGCCGGAACCGGCAACCCTTACATGACCACCGATACGGCAGCCGCCCTGCGCGCAATCGATATCGGCGCGGAAATCCTCCTCATGGCAAAGAACAACGTGGATGGCGTCTATGATTCCGATCCGGTGGTGCACAAGGATGCCAAGAAGTTCTCTCGAATCAGCTTCATCGAGGCTCTCAACCGCCGTCTGGAAGTGATGGACTCCACCGCCCTCACGCTGTGCATGGATAACCGGCTCCCCGTCCTCGTCTTCAATCTTCAGGCCCCCCACAGCATCGAGCACGCCGTGATGGGTGAGGACATCGGAACATTAGTTTCGAACTAAGGAGGGAGAAAAATGACCAAAGCGGTACTCGAAGGTGCCGATGGCAAAATGGCCAAAGCGGTGGAGGCGCTCCAAAAGGATCTGGCCACATTGCGCACCGGCCGCGCCAGTGCCAAATTGGTGGATTATATCCGGGTGGACTATTACGGCACGCCAACCCCCATCGGGCAACTGGCCAGCATCTCCGTGCCGGATCCCCGCATGATCACCATCCAACCGTGGGATAAGACCGCCCTTCCCGCCATCGAAAAGGCCATCCTGAAATCCGAGCTCGGACTCAACCCCTCGACCGAAGGGGGGGTCATCCGACTCAAGATTCCGGAGCTTACGGAAGAGCGCCGCAAGGATCTGGTCAGAATTGTGCGGAAGAAGGTCGAAGAGGGTCGGGTCGCCGTTCGAAACATCCGACGGGCCGCCCTCGAAAAGCTGCGCGAGATGCAGAAGGCCAAGGAGATCTCCGAGGACGATCAGAAACGCGCCGAAAAGCAACTTCAGGAGCTGACCGATAAGTACATCGCCCGCGTGGATGAAGTGGGCCAAGAAAAGGAAAACGAAGTTCTCGAATCTTGAACCGTTGGAGTTTGAGTCACATGGATTTTGCATTTAACGAAATACAGACCCTCTTTCAAAATGCGGCCCGGGACTTTGCCGAGCGGGAAGTCGCCCCTCTCGTGGAGGAGGCCGAAGCCAAGGAGGAGATCCCCCTTCAGCTTTTCACCAAACTCGGCGAGCTGGGTTATCTCTGCCCCGGCTATCCGGAGGAATACGGCGGCGGCGGTATGGGGAAGATCGGCGAGTGCATCCTCTATGAGGAATTGGGGAAGGTCAGTTCCGGCATTTGCTCGGCCATCATGGTACAAGGGGGGCTGGCCACCAAGATGATCGCCGCCCACGGCACGGAAGCCCAGAAGCAGAAGTATCTGGCGGCGGCCTGCCGCGGAACGAAGATCGCCGCTTACGGCCTCACCGAACCCAATGCCGGCTCCGATGCGGCCAACATCCAAACGAAGGCCACCCGGAAGGACGGCGGCTATATCATCAACGGAAGCAAGATCTACATCACCAACGGGCAGGTATGCGATTTCGTCACCATCGCGGCGGTGACCGATAAGAGCAAGGGATCCAAGGGCATCAGCACCATCGTGGTGGATGCCGATACGCCGGGATTTTCCCGTAACAAGATGAGAAAACTGGGCAATCACTCCTCGCCCACAAGCGAGCTTTACTTCGATGATTGCCGCGTTCCCGCCGAGAACCTTATCGGCGAGGAGGGGCAGGGGTTCAAATACATGCTGGAGTCCCTCACCGGCGCGCGGATTTCCCACAGCGCCCGGAGCATCGGGCTGGCGCAGGCGGCGCTCGAAAAGACGGTGGCCTATGCCAAAGAGAGGGTCCAGTTCGGTCAACCGATCGGAAAGAATCAGGGGGTGAGCTTTCGGCTGGCCCGCCTTGCGGCCGAGATCGAGGCCGCTCGATGGCTTCTCTACCGGGTGGCATGGCTTTTCGATCAGGGGCAGGATTGCCGCAAGGAAGCGGCCATGACCAAACTCTACTCCGCCGAGGTGGCCGTCCAAATGGCCGAGGCCGCCATGCGCATCCATGCCGGGGCAGGGTATCTGGCGGAATCCGTCGTCCAACGGTATTACCGCGATGCCATTCTTTATCCCATCACCGAGGGGACTTCAGAGATCCAGCAAGTGATCATCGCCAGGGAACTCGGGCTCTAGTGAAGGCAGATGGGCCCCTCACGGAAGGCTATGTCAAGTGCTGATCAAACGGGAATAGGGGTGGATTCGAAGGGATCCACTTCCACCATCCATCCTATCCCCACGCATGTGGCCATCATCATGGATGGCAACGGCCGGTGGGCCGAGCGGCGCGGGCTCACGCGGTTCGAGGGGCACCGGGCGGGAACGGAGAACATCCGCCGCATCATTCGCGCCTTCGCGGAACACGGCGTCAAGTACCTCACCCTTTACGCCTTCTCCACAGAAAATTGGAACCGTCCCGATGAGGAGATTCAGGGACTTTTCCGTATCCTCGCGGAAGTGATCGACCGCGAAGCCGAGAACCTCCACAAGGAGGGGGTCCGACTCGTTCATCTGGGAAGCCTCGAAGGACTTTCCGAGGAACTCAAGGCAAAGGTGAGGGGAGCCATCGAACTCACCCGGAACAACGATCGGTTGGTGCTCAATGTGGCCTTCAATTACGGCGGGCGGGCGGATATCCTCAATGCCGTGCGCCGGATCATCACCGAAGGCATCCCCCCCGAGAAGATCGATGAGCAGACCTTCTCCCGTTACTTGTACACGAACGGCACCCCTGATCCGGATCTCATCATCCGCACAGGCGATGAGATGCGCCTCTCCAATTTCCTCATCTGGCAGGCGGCCTATGCCGAATTCTATTCCGTTCCCACCTTCTGGCCGGATTTTGACGTAAAAGATGTGGAAGAGGCGCTCAAGGCCTACAGCCGCCGGGAACGGCGGTTCGGCGGACTCGGCCCAAACGGCAAAAGGAGAGGAGACCCGTAGGTCTTCTGGCCGCGCATGCTCCGGCAGCGGATCGTAAGCTCGCTCATTCTCATCCCCATTCTCATTGCGGTCATCTGGTACGGTGAGCCATGGCTTTCGATTGTGGCGGCCCTCTTCGCCGGCCTTGGGGCATGGGAATTCTGCCGGCTTGGTAAATCCGCCGGTTGGTCCCCCTTCCTTCCGCTCGCCATCTTGCTCGTCGTCCTCTTCATCGTCGCCGCTCACTCGGATGATGGGCGGGTGATGCCGCTCATGGTGAGCGCGGCGGTCTTGCTTCCTTTGCTCTGGATGATCCGGCATCCGGCGCCGGGAAAGGCCTTCCCCAACGCGATCTGGACGATCGGAGGGGCTTTTTACCTCGGCTGGACGATGAGTCACTTCGTTCTGCTGCGGGACATGTCGGAAGGCCGCCACTGGGTGTTCTTGGCCCTGTTCGGCACGTTTGCCTCAGATACCTTCTCGTACTTTGTAGGGCGGGCCTTCGGAAAGCACCTCATGGCCCCCACGATCAGTCCGAAGAAAACGTGGGAGGGGGCCATCGGGGGGGTGGGGGGAGCCGCAGGGGCTGTGGTGCTCTTGGCCGTGATCACCGGCCTGAACGAGATCGGATACCTCAAGATCGTTCCGCTGGGATTCCTCATCAGCTTCTTTGCCCAAGCGGGGGACCTCGCCGAATCGGTCCTCAAGCGCAACGCTGAGGCCAAAGACGCCGGAAGCCTCATCCCCGGCCACGGCGGCGTGCTCGATCGGCTCGATAGCATTGTCTTCACCATCGTGCTGGTATACTATTGGGTCATATGGATCGTGGAGTGAAAAAGCGCCTCGCCGTTCTCGGTTCCACCGGCTCGATCGGCCGGCAGACTCTGGACGTGGTCCGCGCCTTTCCGGATCGGCTCGAGGTGACCGCGCTGGCCGCAGGGAGCAACCGGGCCCTCCTCGAAGAACAGTCCAGAGAATTCAAACCCCGATTCGTATCGGTCGCCGGGGCACCCGGATATATACCCCTGCATGAAATCGCTGCTCATCCGGATGTGGATCTGGTCGTGATCGCCACCGCTGGCAAGGCGGGTCTCCTTCCCACGCTGGCCGCGATCCGCGCCGGCAAAGCGGTCGCCCTGGCCAACAAGGAAGTCTTGGTAATGGCGGGGGAAATCATCATGTCCGAGGCCCGGAAGTTCAAAGTGGAGATCCGGCCGATCGATAGCGAGCACAGCGCCCTCTGGCAGTGCCTTCAGGGGGAAAGCACGAGCACGATCTCCCGGATCATCCTCACCGCCTCGGGCGGGGCCTTCCGGGATCGGCCCATCGAAGCGCTCTCGCAGGTAACCGCCGAAGAAGCCCTGCGGCACCCCACATGGAACATGGGCAAGAAGGTGACCATTGATTCGGCGAATCTGATGAACAAGGGGTTCGAGGTGATCGAGGCGCACTGGCTTTTCGGGGTGCCCTTCGATAAAATCAAAGTGGTACTTCACCCCGCGAGCATCGTCCACTCGATGGTGGAACTGGCCGACGGCTCCACGAAGGCACAGCTCGGAGTCCCCGATATGCGGCTGCCGATCCAGTATGCGCTTTCATATCCGGAGCGATGGGGCAATCCGAGTTTGCCGAAGCTCGATTTTGCCCGCCCCCAATCCCTTACGTTTGCACCGATCGATATGGCCCGATATCCCTGTCTGATGCTCGCCTTCGAAGCCGGCCGCTCCGGAGGCACATATCCGGCCGCATTGAGCGCCGCCGATGAGATCGCGGTAGCCTTCTTCCTCGAGGGGAGAATCGGCTTTCTCGATATCCCCCGTCTTCTCGAACATGTTCTGGAGGAGCACCGCTCCATCGCCCGGCCTTCGCTCGACGATATCTTGGAAGCGGATACCCGGGCGCGGGAGAGCGCCCAGAGGTGGTGTTTGCGATGAACACCGGATGGGCCGTGTTCTGGTTCATCGTGATCCTCTTCTTCCTCGTGTTCATTCACGAGCTGGGGCACTTCGCCACCGCCAAATGGCGCGGTGTGAAAGTGATCGAGTTCGGCATGGGCTTGCCGCCCCGGATCTGGGGGCGCCAGCGCGGCGAAACGATGTACTCCATCAACTGGGTCCCCTTCGGCGGCTTCTGCAAGATGCTCGGCGAGGAGGACCCCTCCCATCCCCGGAGTCTAGCCGCCCAAGGTCCCGGCACCCGACTTCTCGTCCTCTCGGCCGGCTCGCTAGTGATGCTCATCTTTCCGGTGTTCCTCTACGGGATCGTCTCGGTGATCCCGCACCACGAGGTCACCGCCGTGCGAATGGAGATCACCGAGGTGGTCGCCGATAGCCCCGCCGGAGCGGCGGGAATCATGAGTGGGGATCAACTTCTGCGGATCAATGGCACCGAGATAGACGGATACGATGACCTGAGCCTCCCCCGGACCCTTGCCGGCTCGGAGATCACGGTGACGGTGCTGAGGGGCTCCGAGGAGATGGACTTCCGGCTGGTGCCGCGGAAGGAGGGGGAATACCCCTCCGATCAGGGCCCGATGGGGGTAACGCTTCGGGGACACCTTGTGGAAGAGAAGGTCTCCCATCCGGTGTGGCAAGCCCCTTACTGGGGCCTCAAGCAAAGTTGGGAGGGATTCACCGCCATCGGCGCCTTCATCGCCGACGTGGTCCGACACAAGGTGGAATTCAAGGTCTCCGGGGCGGTGGGAGCGGGGCAGGCCACCGCGGAGATCGCCTCAGAACTCGGGGCATGGTCCCTCGTGGATGTGGCCGCCATGCTGAGCATCAACTTGGCCATCGTCAATCTCCTCCCCCTGCCGGCCCTCGATGGCGGCCGGATCGTCTTCGTTCTCATCGAGATAGCGCGAAGGGGCAAACGGGTTTCCCCACAGATGGAGGCCCGGATACACCTGATCGGATTTGCCATTCTGTTGGGACTCATGTTCGCGCTCGTCTACTGGGATGTAGCGCGCATCCTCAGGGGAGAGGACTTCTTCTAGGGCCGATCTCCTCCTCATTGGATGGAGGACAGCGGTAGAGAGAGGCGGAATGATCAAACGTCGTGCTTCCCGCCCGATCCATGTGGGCGATGTCATCGTAGGCGGCGCCGGAAAGATCGTCGTCCAATCCATGACCAAGACGGATACCCGCGATGTGGCCGCCACCGCCGATCAGATCTCGCAACTCGCCTCGGCCGGTTGCGAGATCGTCCGGATCGCCGTGCCGGATATGGAGGCGGCCGGCGCGCTGGCGCAGATCAAACGCCGCTCCCCGATCCCTCTCATCGCCGATATCCATTTCGATTACCGTCTGGCCCTTGCCGCGATGGAAAGCGGGGTAGAACAAGTGCGCTTCAACCCCGGGAACATCCGCGATCGAGAGCACATTGCGGCGATCGTGCGCGCGGCCCGCGAGCGCTCCATTCCCCTGCGCATCGGCGTGAACGCCGGAAGCCTCCCCCACGAGCGGCGGAGCGGGCATCTCGCGGTGCACATGGCGGAGGCCGCCCTCGAACAAATCCGGCTCATCGAGCACTTGGAATACGATCGGATCGAGGTTTCCCTCAAGGCATCCGATGTGCTCACCACCATCGAAGCCAACCGGGCCATCGCCGAGCGGATGCCGTACCCCTTGCACATCGGCATCACCGAGTCCGGTCCCCCTCGAACGGGGAGCATCAAGAGCGCCGTGGGATTGGGCACGCTTCTGTATCTGGGCATCGGCGATAGCCTCCGCGTTTCCCTCACCACTCCCGATCCCTGTGAAGAGGTCTTCGCCGGGTATGAGATATTGAAAGCTCTGGAACTGCGCCAGCGAGGGCCGCGATTGGTGAGTTGCCCCACCTGCGGACGATGCGAGGCCAGAGGCTTCTATGAACTGGTGGAATCGGTGGAAAAGCGCCTTGCCGGCATGAATGCAACGATCACGGTGGCGGTGATGGGCTGCGTGGTCAACGGCCCCGGCGAGGCCCGCGATGCCGATGTGGGGCTTGCCTGTGGAAAGGGGCGGGGGGTAATCTTCAAGAAGGGCGAGAAGGTGCGCACCGTGGAGGAGCCCGATTTTCTCGAGGCCCTCACGGCGGAGATAAAAGCGCTGCTCTAGCCGCAAGATGAAAGCGGATATCCGTGAGGCCGCCGGCCTTCGTTTTGGTACCGGAGATGATCCCTTTCGTTCGCTTTTCTTCGCCCGAATCCATGTCCGGGGAAGGAACAATCCGCAAAATCCCCCTCCCGCAGTGGTATAATGAGGGGCAAGATCATGCGCATCTTGGGCATTGACCCCGGCCTCGATACCACCGGCTACGGAGTGATCGAAGCCTCCGGGCGCGATCTCCTTTTGATCGAAGGGGGGGTGATCCGAACGGGATCGGCGGAGGAACCCCTCGAATCCCGGCTGTCCCACCTCTACGATGGGATCACCGAAATCATCGAGGAATTCACCCCCCAAGCCGTGGCTCTGGAGGAGCTGTATTCTCATTACGAGCACCCTACCACGGCCATCCTCATGGGACACGCCCGCGGCGTGATCTGTCTCTCGGCGGCCCGGAAAGGGATCCCCGTTCACAGCTATGCGGCCACCCGGATCAAGTCGTGCTTGACGGGAAACGGTCGGGCGACCAAGGAGCATGTGCAACGGGCCGTTCAAGCCCGGCTCAAGCTCGAGAAACCGCCCGAACCCCATGATACCGCCGATGCGCTCGCCGCCGCCATTTGCCATTGGTGGATGAGCCATAGTCCCATCGCAGAAGCCGTCAAGGAGAAAACCCCAAGGTGATCTCATATCTGAAGGGCCATCTCGTAAGCCTCGATGAGGAAACCTCCCGAGCGATCATCGAAGTTCAGGGCGTCGGATACGAGGTCCTCCTTCCCGCCTTCGTGATGCGATCCCTGACCGATCGGGGCCGGAAGCCGGGGGAAGAGGTCGCCCTCCAAATTTACTATCACGTGACCGAACGCCAACCCCGGCCGGTACTCGTCGGCTTCAACAGCGAATTCGAGAAGAAGTTCTTCGAGAAGCTCATCGGCGTGGAAGACCTCGGTCCCACCAAGGCGGCCAGAGCGCTCATCTACTCCGTTTCCACCGTGGCCAATGCCATCGAAAACGCGGATGCGCGCCTCCTCCAGAGCATGCCCGGCATCGGCGCGCGCACCGCTCAGAAGATCATCGCCACCCTTCGGGAGAAAGTCGCCGAGTTCGCCCTTCTCAAGGATGAAGGCTACGATAGCCCTCCCGCCGTGACCCGAAAGGACCTCGTGGAAGAAGCGATCGAGGTGTTGGTAGGATTGGGCTATAAACGAGCGGAGGCCAAGGCCCGGGTGGACGGCATCCTCGAAAAACACGCGGACATCAGGGATGTGGAAGGGCTCATTCGGGAGGTATTCCGAGCCGAGAGGCAAGAGGCATGAGTCGCGAACCCTCCATCAAGGGAGAAGACCCGGAACGCCGTTCTCCAAAGGCATCGCCGGAAGAGGAGGAGCGTTTCATCCTGAACCTCCGCCCCCGCACGCTTTCCGAATATATCGGCCAATCGGAAGTGGTGGAGAGCCTGCGGATCGCCCTCACCGCCGCTCGGAGCCGCCGGGAGCCGTTGGAACACGTCTTATTCCACGGCCCTCCGGGGCTCGGCAAAACGACCCTCGCCCATATCATCGCTCAGGAAATGGGCACCAAGATCACCCACACCTCCGGTCCGGCCCTCGAAAAGCCGCTCGACATCGTGGGTATTCTCTCGAACCTCGAGGCCGGAGAGATCTTGTTCATCGATGAGATCCACCGGATTTCCCGCACCATCGAGGAATACTTGTACTCGGCAATGGAGGATTTTCAGGTGGACTTCGTGTACGGGAAAGGCGCCTATGCCAAGACGCTTCCGTATCAGCTCAAGCGTTTCACCCTCATCGGAGCCACAACCCGCGCCGGACTTCTCTCCGCGCCGCTTCGGGACCGGTTCGGCATGACATACCATCTCGATTACTATTCACCCGAAGAGCTCACCCGCGTCGTGGAACGATCCGCCCGAATCCTCGCGGTGCGCATCGATCAAGAAGGAGCTCAGGAGATCGCCCGGCGATCCCGCGGCACCCCTCGCATCGCCAACCGGCTCCTCAGGCGCGTCAGGGATTTCGCAGAGGTGACCGCCGGCGGCGTGATCACCCAAAAGATCGCCGACGAAGCCCTCACCCGGGAAGGCGTGGATAAGGCGGGCTTGGACCGTCTCGACCGGGCGTATCTCACCACCATCATCGAGAATTATCAGGGCGGCCCGGTGGGCATCGAGGCCCTCGCCGCCACGCTCAATGAGGAACCCAACACCTTGGTGGATGTGGTGGAACCTTATCTCCTCAAGATCGGATTCGTGATGCGGACCCCCGCCGGCCGGCGGGTGGGTGAAGCGGCGCGAATCCATCTCGGCTATCCACCGAAAAGCCATGCCCAACAACGGCTACTGTAGAAAACGGACCGCAAAAGCCGTTCGAACCGGTTGCGAAGCGGTCTCCTCATATCCGTCTCCCCGGGAGCGGGAAAAATCTTTTTCCTATCGGAGGGGATGAAGGCATGAGAACAAGACGGTCTCCCGATGCATCGCAGATCCAGAGTCTGGTGAATGTGGCACTGGGGGAAGAAAAGGCGGATCTGGTGATCCGCGGCGGGGATGTGGTCAACGTCTACACGGGCGAGATTCTCCGGGGATGGTCGGTAGCGACCAAGGAGCAATGGATCGCATTCGTTGGTGAAGACGCCGCCCACACGATCGGACCGGAAACCCGCGTCATCGAAGCCTCGGGAAAGACGGTGATCCCCGGGCTCATTGACGGACATGCCCACGTGATGCACACCCATGCCACTCTCGATGAATTCCTGAAATACGTCATCCGAAGCGGCACCACCACGATCATCACCGAGACCCTCGACTTTTGCTTTGCCCTCGGATACGAGGGGATCGTGGATTTCCTCGATTCGGTGCAAAACCAACCCATCAAGATCTTCGCCACCGCCCCTTCAACTTTGGCCAACGGGCAACCCGATTATACGGGAGTCATCACGCCGGCACAGTTCCGCCGGCTTCTCGATCGAGAAGATATCCTCGGGCTCGGAGAGAGCAACTGGGTGCGTGTCACCCGGGGCGATAACCGTCTCCTCAAGCTCTTCGCCGAAGCCCTTTCCCGCGGGAAACGACTCGAAGGACACTCCGCAGGGGCCAAAGGGAACAAGCTTGCCGCCTTCGCCGCCTCCGGCAATTCCTCGTGCCACGAAGCCATCACGGCCGAAGAAGCTCTGGAACGTCTGCGGCTGGGGATGCACGTGATGATCCGCGAAGGCGATGTGCGCACCGATTTGGAGGCCATCGCCCCGATCAAAGATCGTGGAATCGACTTCCGCCGTCTCGTTCTCACCACCGACGGCATCGGAGCCCGGCATTTGCTCGATCAGGGGTATCTCGATGCGGCGGTTCGGAAGGCCATCGCCCTCGGCTTCCCGCCGGTGGCCGCCGTTCAAATGGTCACCCTTAACGTGGCCGAGCACTTCGGCATCGATACCATCGTCGGGGGGATCGCTCCGGGCAAATACGCCGATATGGTGGTGACCCCCGATCTGAAAACGCTCACGCCCCAATACGTGATCAGCAACGGGAGAATCGTGGCCTCGGAGGGGAAATTACTCATCCGGCCCCTCCGGCATACCTATCCCCCCGCCGCCCGCAAAACCGTCCGCCTCCCCCGCAAGTTCACGGCGCGCGATTTCATCATCCGGGTGAAGGATTCCTCAGAAGCGGTAACGGCGCGGGTCATCGACCTCGGCAACGGCATCGCCAACAAAGAAGCCCATGTCACCATGCCCCTACTTCAGGGGGAGATCAAGATCGACACCGATCGAGATATCCTCAAAGTGGCCGCGATCGATCGCATCATGAACAGCGCAAAGATGTTCGTGGGCCTGATCCGGGGATTCGGGCTGAAGCGGGGCGCCTTCGCCGCTACCGCCGCATGGGATGTGGCCAACATCGTCGTGGTGGGCGCATCGGAACGGGACATGGCCGGGGCGGTGAACCGGATCCGCGAGCTTCAGGGCGGGGCGGTGGTCTATGCGGATGGCAAAGTCATCGTGGAACTCCCCATGCCGATCGCCGGCCAAACCTCCGAGCTCCGCATGGAGGCCATCGCCGAGCGGATGGCGTCCATCCAAAAGGAATTGGAACGCCTCGGCTGCAAACTCCCTTACGCTCATCTCATGCTGAACACCCTGACCACCACCATCGTGCCGGCACTGCGTCTCTCCACGGACGGCCTTCTGGGGATCAAGGAAGGCGAGCTCCTCGATCTGCTCGTTCGGCAGGGGAAGGGATGAGAAGATGAGGGGATCGTTCTTCACTCACTCGGCCCGAAGCCGGAACATCATCGTTCCGAAGATCAGGCCCACGATCGCCCATGCGCCGAGCACGGCGAGCGATTTCCAGAGATCCGACCACACATAGCCTTCCAGAACGAGGTCCCTGACCCCCACCACCGCATAATCCACCGGATTGAAATGGCGCGCCGTATCCAACCAATCGGGCAGAAGCTCGGGCTTCATCATGGTCGAAGACATGAACATCATGGGCATGGTGAGAAAGTTGATCGTGCCCATGAGGGGTTCCGGCCGCTGGTAAAGAAGGGCCAGTCCGTTGGAGAAGGCGGCAAACCCCAATCCCAGAAGGGATACGATGAACAGGGCGAAGATCACCCCGGGCGCCCCCGTCTGGATATCCACCCCCATGATGAGGGCCAGAATGAAAATGATCGTGCCTTGAAGAAGAAGGAGGGTCATCGAGGCCAGAACGCGACTCGAGACGATGGAAATCCGGCTCACCGGAGTGGCCAGCATCTTCGAGAGGATGCCCATATCAATATCGTAGAGCATGCCCATCCCCGCCCACGCCGAGCCGAAGAGAACCGTCATCACCACAACGCCGGGGGCAAAGAACTGGAGATAGCTGCTGCCCCCCATCTCCGGCAAGTTCGAGAGCGACTTGAAGATCTGGGTGAAGAGCACGAGCCACAGGATCGGCTGAAAGAGATTCACAAATATCCAGACCTTCATGCGGATCTGCGTCCGCCAGTGCCGAATCACCTGATACCAAACATCGGCGAGAATGTTCATGAAGGCCTCCGGTTCCGTTTGCGGGCCATTTGAGCAAACGTGGTGGCGCTTCCTTCCTGAGCCCGGATGGTGCGCCCGGTGTACTTGAGAAACACATCGTCGAGCGTGGGACGGGAGACGGAGAGCCGCTGAATCTCGATCCCGGCGCCGCCCAAGGCCCGCATGATCCCCGGCGCAGCCGCCTCGCCGCTCTCAACAAATACGGATACCTCCCCATCGGCGGTCTGCACCCCTTTCACGAAGCTCAGCCCCGAGAGCACCGCCCGCGTCCGCTCAAGGAAAGCGGCACACTCGGCGGGGCCGGTGTTGCACGGGGAAAGGGTGACGACATCTCCGCCGACCGAGCGTTTGAGGTCGTCCGGCGTGCCGAGGGCCATGATCTTCCCCCGATCGATGATGGCCAACCGATCGGCGAGTTTATCCGCCTCGTCCATATAGTGTGTGGTGAGAAAGATGGTAATCCCCATCGACTTAGCCAGACGTCGAACGTAATCCCAGATATGCGTCCGGGTCTGAGGATCGAGGCCCACCGTCGGCTCATCGAGGAAAATGATCTTCGGCTCATGGATCAGGCCCATGGCGATATCAAGGCGCTTGCGCATTCCCCCCGAATAAGTGGAGACCATCTTATCCTCCACCCCCTCGAGGTCCACAAGGGCGAAGAGGTTCTTAACGCGCTCCTTGATGGTTTTCGAATCGAGCCGATAGAAGTGCCCGTAGAGGGTCAGATTCTCCCGGCCGGTGGCGTGTTCATCCACCCCCACATCTTGAGCCACGTAGCCGATGGACCGGCGCACATCCGCCGGGTTCTTCACCACATCGAATCCGGCAACGATGGCTTTCCCGGAAGTCGGTCGGAGGAGGGTGTTCAGCATCTTGATGGTGGTCGTTTTGCCCGCGCCGTTGGGGCCCAGAAATCCGAAAATCTCCCCCTCCCGAACCTCGAGGTCAATGCCATCCACCGCGGTCACCCCGCCGGGAAAAATCTTGGTGAGGCGTTCCGTTTCGATGATGGCCATGGCTAAGCCACCCTCTTCACCCGGCTTCTGCCGATCCGCCGGTCAATCCATACCAAAAGTGCCGGAAGCACCAGAAGGCTCGTGGCCAGCGCAAAGAACACGTTCACGATGGTCACGAGGCCGAAATCAATGAGAATGGGGAAATCGGTGGCGATGAGAAGCGCGGCGAATCCCCCCATCGTGGTGAACGCGGAAACGCAAATGGCCCGCCCGATCTTGGTCATCGCGCTCCGCATGGCTTCCGCCGGCTCCTGACCGCGCTCTTGCTCCTCGTAATACCGGCTCATGAGAAGGATGGTGTACTCCACACCGATCCCCATGATCAGCGCTCCGAAGGTGGCGGTGGCCGGGGTAAACTCGATGCCCGTGCTGTACATGAAGAGCGCCGCCCATCCGATGATGAGGAGAATGGGGAGCGTAGCCAGAATCGCCCGCAAAACCTTCAGGCGAAAGAGCGCCAGAAGCCCCGCGAAGATGAAGCCGATCCCGATATAAGTCATCTTGTTGCGGCCGCCGGTGATGGCGTCCACGAGATGGATGCGGATCTCGGGAAAGCCGGTGAGCGTGGCCCGGGCGCTCGGGGAGGGGTTCTCCCGGAGGATGCGATTGAAATCCTTCGAGAGCGTTTCGATCACATCATCGGAAGAGGGCGGGAGCGTCAGCGCAAGATTTGCGGCGGTGAAGTCCGGGCTCACCAGATTATTCCAGAGAGAGGGCGGGAGCGATTTCAAGAGCTCGCGGGCCTCCTCGGAACTTGCGGGAAGCACCCCGCCGTTATTCTGGGCCAGCACCCCGGCCAAGCTCTCGGTCTTGGAGATATCCCCCGGATGCGCGGCCTTGAGACGGGATTCGAGATCGGCCATCCACGAGAGCACGGCAGGGTCGCTCACGTCCTCGGATTCGATCAGCACATTGAACGAAGTGGAACCGCCCACAAGGGATCGAAGTTCATCGAGGCTCTGTATGACGGGAAGATCCTGTGAAACGAAGGTGGACTGGTCAGTCACCGTGGGGATCTCCGAATCCACCGCAATCCCGCCGATGGTGAGGCCTATGGCCACCGGCACGATGATCATCGGGTATCGGATGACCCATGGAGCCATCCGGCCGAGGATACGCTCAACCAGCCCGATCTCGGATTCAGGACCCGCGGATTGCTTCCGGGGTTTGCGGGCGGAAGCCTTCGCGCTCTTGCGCCCGTGCCGATACAAAACCGCCATCAAAGGGAAAAGGCCAACGATATAGCTGGCCGCCACTCCGATGATCAGCATGAGTCCGAAATCACGAATCATGGGAATGGGCGAGAACATCAGTGCCAGAAATCCGAGACACCCCGAGATGAGCGCGATTCCCACCGCCGGCCCGATATGCACCACGGAGTTCACCACCGCCCCCTCCACGGACTCCCCCTTTAGGACTTCCTCATCATACCGGTTGTGAAACTGAATGCCATAGTCGATCCCTAGTCCGATGATGATGGGGAATACCGACATGGTCATCATGGTGAAGGGAACCCCACTCACCCCCATGATCCCGGCGGTGTAGATGAGCCCCACCAGAACCACCGCCAGCGGAAGCCACCGCCAAGGGAAGAACCCGCGCACTTTGAAGGTCAATGCCAAGATAACGAAGAGGAGAAATACCGCCAGAAGCATCATGCGGGTGCGCGTGGTTCCGAGCAGATCTTGAAGCTTGCTGGATACCGCGGGCTCGCCCGTCACGATTGTCTCGACCCCGGCAAAGCCGGCTTCATCCACGGCTTTCTCGACCGCCTTGACCACTTCTTTCTGGGCATCGCTATCCAGATCCCCGCGGAGAACGATGGAGACAAGCGCATGCCGCTCATCGGGCAAAACGGGGAGAAAATCTTCGGATACCCCGCCGGTGGGGCTTTCAACGATCTCCAGAATCGCCGAGGGATCGTTCGGAATCTCGCCAAGGGCCCCTCCTCCCCCTCCCACCGCCCTCCGGATGAAGAGCGCCGGGCTCTGGACCGCGATCACCCCCTCCCGATGTCCAATCTCCTCTTCGATCGCCGCCATGGCATGCACGTTTTGGGGGGTCAGGATTTGCCCGAGTCCCTCCCCCTTCACCATGACCGCGACCACATCCGTGCCGAAGTTGCGACTGAAGCGATCGTAATCTTGATAGACCTTCGAGTCCTTGGAAAGGAAGGTTTCCAATCCCGCAGCGAACTCCACCCGGCTCGAGGCCAGGCCGGCGATGAAAATGAACGCCAGCGAGATCAGGAGTACCCAGCGATATCTTCGCGCAATGAACTTCCCGATGATTGCAAAGAGCGAGAGCATCCGATCAACTCCTTTTCGTTTTCGCCCGGAGGGCTACGGGCTTTCGCGCTTCAGGCCCGATGCCACTTTCGATAGCAACCGGAGCAGCGCTTCGCGCTCCTCGGCCTGAAGAGGCGCAAGTATCTTTTCCACGGTCCGGGTGATATGGCATTCGATGGCGCGTAAGAGTTGCTCGCCGCGCTCGGTAAGCGCAATCCTGACGATGCGGCGATCGGAGGGATCCGCCAAACGCCGGGCAAAGCCGTTCTCCACCCACCAGTTCATGAGCCGGGTAGCGGTAGAGAAAGGCACCGAAAGCGCTTGGCTGATCTCCCCCATGGTGGGATTCTTTCTCTGAAGGAGAATTTCACCCACATGGTGAAACTCCGCAGGGGTGGGACGATCCCGAAGGGTGCGGCCTTGCAGAAGATCTTCCAATTCTCGAATCTCTTCGGGAGGCGGCCCCGAGGAAAGGGTGTTGAGGATATCCTTGAGGCACCGGACAAAGGCGAGGATTTGCGTCTCAGAGGGGAATTGCGCCGTCTCTTCCGCCATTTTTCCACCGTGATATATTTCCAATATGGAAATATATCACCCTTTGCCCGCCCTGTCAACCCCTTCACGGTAGCCAAAAAAGCGATCCCGCTTTGCATCCTTTACCCTCAGGGTAAAGCACCTTGATCAACCCATTCCGGATTTTCCCCCGGAATCCCCTCCACTCCTTGGAAAGAGGAGTGCAGAGGGGAATTCCTCTCTGCGGGGATTCGAGGTGCCCCCCAAGAAAGCCCTTTGGGCGGGTTGGGTGGGAGCGTCAATTCCGGATTTTCTGAGGGGAAGGGAATGGGGATTGCGGGTGAAGGCAACAAATCTGAATCGCTCTCTTCGGGGCTAAAACACCAGTTGCTAACACCCCCCTCAAATGATAGTATTTCAGTTGTAGTTAGAGGGAGAAGAGGGCCATGCGCTGTCGAGGCATCCGGGGAGCGACCATAGCTAAGGAAAACACCAAGGAGGCCATCCTCTCCGCCACCAGAGAACTCCTCGAAAAGATGATCGAAGCGAATGGCATCGAGGCGGAAGAAGTAGCCTGTGCCTTTTTCACCACCACGGCCGATCTCAACGCCGAATTTCCGGCACTGGCGGCGCGCCATCTGGGGTGGACTCAGACGGCGCTCCTCTGCGGCCATGAAATGAACGTTCCCGGAAGCCTCGAGAAGTGCATTCGTATCCTCATCATGTATAATACGGAGAAGAAAGCAAACGAGATCGTTCATGTGTATATCAATGGCGCCGAAGCCCTTCGGATGGACATCGCTCCGGCGGCCAAGATGAAATGAGGGGAAGCGAGCATGCTGGTCGTCTTCAAGCGAGGTGCAAGCGAAGGGGATCTGGACGGACTTCTGGAGTTGCTCAAGCAGGAGAACCTCACGGGGCATGTTTCCCGCGGGGCGGAGCGGACGGTGGTGGGGGTGGTCGGGCAAACGTATCCCGAGCTCCGGGATAAGCTGGAACTCCTTCCGGGGGTTGAGGAGATCATCCCCATCAGCAAGCCGTACAAACTGGCCAGTCGGGAGTTCCAGCCCTGGAATACGACGGTGACGGTAGGGGGGGTAACCATCGGGGGGGATCGTCTGGTGATCATGGCCGGGCCATGCGCTGTGGAGAACGAGAAACAGCTCATGGAAACCGCTCTGGCGGTGAAAGCGGCGGGAGCCGATATCCTTCGGGGAGGGGCCTTCAAGCCGAGCACCTCTCCCTACAGCTTCCGGGGTTTGGGCGAACAAGGCCTCAAGCTCCTCGCCAAGGCGCGCGCCGAAACGGGCCTCCCGATCATCACGGAAGTCCTTTCTGCACAGCATGTGGAACTCGTAGCGGAGTATGCGGATATCCTTCAAGTGGGCACCCGAAACATGCAGAACTTCATCCTTCTGGATGAGATCGGCAAGATCCAGAAACCCGTCATGCTCAAGCGAGGGATGTCGGCCACAATTCAGGAATGGCTCCTCTCTGCGGAATACATCTTGGCGCAGGGGAACCGCAAGGTAATCCTGTGCGAGCGGGGCATCCGCACCTTCGAGACATACACCCGCAACACCATGGACGTCAGCGCGATCCCCATCATCAAGAAGGTGAGCCATCTCCCCATCATTGCGGATCCAAGCCACGGCACGGGAAAGTGGTACCTCGTTTCACCGCTGGCTCTGGCCTCCGTGGCCGCCGGCGCGGACGGTCTCATCATCGAGGTTCATCCCAATCCCGATAAGGCCCTCAAGGATGGGCCTCAATCCCTGAATTTCGATACCTTCCGGCAACTCACTGCGCAACTGACCTCGGTGGCGGCGGCGGTGGGCAGAAAGATCGGGTAGAGGTTCATGCCCACAGGCGGAGAGCTTCCAGAGGCGCGATCGGGCGGGCTCCTCTTCGGCACCGCAGGGATACCGCACAGTACCCCTCTGCCGAAGACAACGCAGGGGGGAGTGATTCGTCTGCACGAGCTCAATCTCGGGTGCATGGAGGTTGCGTTTGTGGAGGGCGTCTATCTCAACTCGAAATCGGCCCTCGTCGTAGGCGAGGTCGCCAAAAACCGAAGGATCAAGCTCACGGCCCATGCCCCCTATTTCATCAACCTCAACTCCCGAGAGGAAAAGAAGATCCACGATAGCCGCGAGCGCATCCTTCAGACCGCCCGGATTACCCATACGTTCGGGGGAGATGGAGTGGCCTTCCATCCGGCATACTACATGAAGGATCCCCCGGAGTCCGTGTACGAGAAGGTCAAACGGCACCTTGCTGAGATCGTCGAGCAAATCGATAAGGAAGGCAAGCGGGTATGGCTCCGCCCGGAGATCATGGGGAAGCCCTCTCAGTTCGGCACCCTCCACGAAATTCTGCGCCTGAGCGCAGAAGTAGAAGGCGTGGCCCCCTGCGTTGACTTCGCCCACCTCCATGCCCGAACGGGAAGGTTCAACACGTACAACGAGTTCTCACAGGTGCTCGATCAGATCGGCGAAAAGCTTGGACGGCCCGGACTCGATACCTTGCATATCCACATCTCCGGAATATCGTACGGCCCGAAGGGAGAGGCAAAACACCTGAATCTGCGGGAGTCCGACTTCCGATATGAGGAGCTACTTCAAGCCCTCAAAGACCATAATGCCGGAGGGATCGTGGTTTGCGAAAGCCCCAATCTGGAAGAGGACGCCCTGTATCTACAGGGCATCTATCGGACTTCGGCTTAGTTTATCGGAAATGCAAGTCCGGCCCAACTCATTCGGTCGGAATGGAGTCAGATTGACTTGAATCTCAGCATTCAGCTTGCGTCCCGCACCCCAAGCGGCCTTCTGCGGCTGGCCAATCCGGTGATGGCCGCTTCCGGCACATTCGGCTATGGCACCGAATATGCCGGGCTCGTGGATATGGGAAGGCTGGGGGCCATCGTCTCCAAGGGCATCACACTGAAGCCCCGGCCGGGAAATCCCCAACCGCGTCTGGCCGAGACGCCTTCCGGGCTCCTGAATTCCATCGGCCTCGAGAACATCGGGGTCGAAGCGCTCATCCGGGAAAAAGCACCTTTGTGGGCCGAATGGCCCATCCCTGTGATCGTCAACATCGCCGGCGAGAGCATCGAGGAGTACGCCGAACTGGCCCAGCGACTCGATGGCGTACCGGGTGTGAGCGGGATCGAAGCGAATATCAGTTGCCCGAATGTGAGGGCGGGCGGGATGGCGTTCGGCACAAACCCCGGAGCGGCGGCGGCGGTCACAGAAGCGGTGAGGACCCGAACGCGTTTGCCGGTGATCGTCAAGCTCACCCCCAACGTCACGGATATCGTCGAGATCGCTCGGGCGGTGGAAGGCGCCGGTGCCGATGCGATCACCATCGCCAATACCTTCCGGGGCATGGCGATCGATACCCTCAAGCGGCGGCCGGTTCTGGGAAACACCTTCGGGGGGCTCTCGGGCCCGGCGATCAAGCCCCTTGCCCTTGCGTTGGTTTATCGAGCGTACGGGGCGGTGAAAGTGCCCATCATCGGATGCGGAGGGATCGCATCGGCGAACGATGCCCTCGAATTCCTCATGGCCGGCGCAAGCGCCCTTCAAGTGGGCACAAGCACTTTTACGGATCCCCGGACAATGGCCGACATCGTCGAAGGTCTGGAACGGTTCATGGAACGGGAGGGGATTTCCGATATTCGTGAAATCGTGGGGGCGGCCCATGGTCAGTGAGATGATGCCTCTGGCTCGAACCTCCTTGCACCGACTCTCAGAGATACTTCTAGATCTCCTCTTTCCCCGCCGCTGTATCGGGTGCGGGAGGGAAGGGGATTTCCTCTGCCGGACGTGCGCCGCCGCTCTGCCGAAGCTCACCCCACCCCTTTGCCCCCGCTGTGGGTTTCCGCTCAAGTCCGGCGCCCCGTGCCCGGATTGCTCCCATCTTCCGCTGGCCGTCGAAGGCATCCGATCCCCGTATCTTCACGAGGGACTCGCCCGCGATCTCGTGCACGCGCTCAAGTACAATCATTTCAAAGCGCTCGCGGCCCCGGCGGCACAGTTGATGACCCGATATCTCGAGGCCCATTCCCTCCCCACCGATGTTCTCGTGGCGGTCCCCCTCCATTCAAGACGGCTGCGCCGGCGGGGCTACAACCAATCCGATCTTATCATGAAAGAGATGAGCCGCCTTACGGGCATACCGATGGCCAAAGGGGTTCTAGCCCGCACCCGGGATACGGGTTCTCAGGTCAAACTGGGGGCTCAGGCCCGCCGCCGGAATGTGGCGGGCGCTTTCGTCTGCCGGGAAAGTGCCCTCATCACCGGCAAGCGGGTTTTGCTCATTGACGACGTGTGCACCACCGGCGCCACACTCAATGCATGTGCCGCCGCCCTCAAGGAGGCCGGCGCCGAGAGCGTATGGGGATTCACGTTCTCAAGGGAATGTTAACGATCATAAAAACAATCGCATACAGGAGGGAGAAATGGGATTGCTCATCAAGGGGAAGAATATCGATGTAAACGAGAAGACCAAGGATTATATCGAGAAACGGGTGGCCAAGTTCGATCGTCACCTGAGCAATATTGGAGAGACGAAGGTGGAGGTGACCGAGGAGAAGACCAAATCCAAGGATAGCCGGTATGTAGTGGAAATCACTCTCGATCTTCAAGGCACCCTCTTGAGATCGGAGGAACGGGCGGGGGATATCTTCTCCGCGGTCGATCTGGCAGTGGAGACGATGGATCGTCAGATCCTTCGATACAAGGGAAAGCTTCAGGGAAGAAAGCGCCGCAAATCCGGCACCGAAACCGTGTCCGCCGCTCCCGAACCCGAACCGCAAACCGAAGAGGCGCCTTCTCCCGGATTGGTGAAGGTCAAACGCTTTGCCATCAAACCGATGTCCCCCGAAGAGGCCATTGATCAGATGGATCTACTGGGCCATGACTTCTATGTATTCTTCAACGATCGGAGCGAGCAAGTGAATGTGGTTTACCGGCGGAAGGGGGGCGGCTACGGGCTGATCGAGCCGGAGATGGACTAGGGCAATCGCATAACGATCGCTTGGGAAGGGGCATCCCGAGGGTATCCCGCAACCAGCGGGCAGCCGAGGATCGGATCCAAGGGCTGAACACGCGTATCATAAAGCATCCCACGATCGAGAGGCGGAGAAGTGTATGGAGGAACTCAAGCTCAGATTGGAAGGCCTGAAGGCCCGACTGGACCGGCTGAAGGAGCATCTTTGATATCGAAGGGAAGGAGAAAGAACAGGCGCAAATCGAGTCCGAATCCCTGAAACCGGACTTCTGGCAAGATTCGCGCCGGGCCCAGGGATTGATGCGCCGGATGGCGCAGATCAAAAAGTCCGTGACCACATGGCGCGAACTCGATCGGAAATGCTCCGATCTTCTCGGACTTGTGGAAATGGCCCTCTCGGAGGGGGACAAATCCCTCGAGGCGGAAAGCATCCGGGAAGCGGCGGAGATCGAGAGAGGGATCGAGGAAATGGAATTCCGCGAGACCCTCGGCGGCGAATATGACATGCGGGACGCCATCCTCGCCGTTCACGCCGGCGCGGGTGGCACGGAATCTCAAGACTGGGCGGAAATGCTGCTCCGCATGTACCTGAGATGGGCGGAGAAACGCGGGTACGAGGCGGAGGTGATCGAAAGCTCGCCCGGGGACGAAGCCGGGATCAAAAGCGCACTCGTGGAGATCAGAGGCGACTATGCCTACGGATACTTGAAGTCCGAACGGGGGGTACACCGATTGGTCCGGCTCTCCCCCTTCGATGCCGATCATGCCCGCCATACCTCCTTTGCCCTCGTCGAGGTGATGCCGGCGGTGGAGGGGGGCGCGGATGTGGCCCTCAATCCCGATGATCTCAAGATCGAAACCTTCCGATCCAGCGGCCCGGGCGGACAACACATGCAGAAAACGAGCTCGGCGGTGCGTGTGACGCATCTCCCCACCGGCATCGTGGTCATCTGCCAGAACGAACGCTCCCAAACCCGCAACAAGGAGACGGCCCTGCGGGTGCTGGCCTCACGCTTGCTCGATCTCGAGATGGAAAAGAAAGCGGAAGAGCAAGCCCGATTGAAAGGAGAACATGTGAGCGCCGGCTGGGGGAACCAGATCCGGAGCTATGTTCTTCACCCCTACAAGATGGTGAAAGATCATCGCACCGGATACGAGACCAGCGATCCGGAATCGGTGCTCGATGGTGAACTAGATGAGGCCGTCAAAGCATACCTCAAGTGGACGCTGGAATCTTAGGGGGCATTAAGAACGCCCCCGGCGGGATTGTTGCCAAACGTAGAACAAGCGGTGAAACGCGGTCAGATGGGCTCCCACCGCAAGAACCCATAGAACCACTTCCAGCGCCGTGAGAGAAACCTCCGTGAGGAACAAGCCGAGCGCGAGCAGAATGATCCGCTCGGGGCGGGCGAACACGCCGATCTCCCCTTTGAGCCCGAGTCCCTCCGCACGGGCGCGGGCATAGCTCACCATGAGGGAGCCGATGATCGCCGCATAGGTGAGCGAAAGCTCGAATACATCGCCGCGGTTGGCATAGAAGAGAATCAACCCGAGGAATACCGCGGCTTCCGAGAGGCGGTCAACAGTGGAATCGAGGAGCGCCCCGAATCGCGACGTCCGGTGGAGCAATCGAGCCAGAGCGCCGTCGAGCATATCGAACCATGCAGAAAAGAGAACCAGAATTCCCCCCACCAGCAAATGCTCCGTGGCGAGCACCCAGCCCGTGAGGCAGTTGAGTGCCAAGCCCATCACGGTGAGCGCGTTCGGCTGAATCTTCGCCCGGGCCATGAGGCGAATGAAAGGCTCAGTGATCGCCCGGCCCAGCGTTGGTCGGAGGCTCGAAATCATCGGGCGGACCTCCTGTGTTTTTCCAGCGTTTGCTCATAATAATCCATCACCCGGCGCGCCACTCGATCCCAATCGTGAAGCTCGGCCTTCTTCCTCCCCTGGGCTCCCAGAGACTCCCGGAGGGCTTTGTTCTCGATCAAGGCATTGATGGCTTGGGCAAGGGCACCGGCATCTCGAGGCTTCACCAAAAGGCCATCCACACCTTCCGTGATCACGCTTGCATACCCCAGGATATTGGAGGCGACCACGGGTTTCGAAGCCGCCATCGCCTCAAGCAAGACGATGCCGAAGCTCTCGCTTCCCGTCGCCGGGGCACAGAAGATATCCGCCGAATGATAGTACCGAGGGATCTCGTCGCCCGATGCATATCCGGTGAAGATCACATCGGTGAGATGATAACGCTTCACGAGCCAACGATACTTCCAGAGGGAAGGGCTGGCCGGGCCGACCACGATGAGACGCGTGTTGGGATAGGCCCTCTTGACCAGCCGAAAGGCCGCGAGGAGATAGCCCAGTCCTTTGCGTTTCTCGAGGCGGCCCACAAAGAGGATATTGATCTTCCCATCCCGGAACTCGGGGAAAGGCTCCCGATGGGCATCAAAGTGAGGAATATCGATGCCGTTAGGGATAATGGTGTATTCCCCGGGGAAATAGTGACTGATGAACTCCAGGGCCGGCTTCGATACAGCGATCCTTCCGTCGAGTTTGGGAGTCCACTGATTGAGCCACGGTCGCCAGAACCAGTACCCCCAGCTCCGCGCCCGGGCTGCATGGAAGGTCCCGATGTTGGTGGAGCGTGAATAGCGCAAACACGCCGTAGTCAGCGGAGGGAAGAGGGGCTCATGAAGATGAACGATATCGAATCGCTCCTCCTCGAGGATCTCACAGAGATGATCGGAGAAGAAGATCCTCGGGGAAACGGGAGACCGAACGATGGAGCCGCTGGCATGAATCGGAATGGGCCTTCCCACAAAATAGAAGTGGTTATCTTTAGGGGCCTCTTTGGGGCGCGATGTGGGGAGAATGTATTTGACTTCATGGCCCATTCGAGTAAAGCGTTCACCAAGGGCGAAGATATGGCGGTTCACCCCGCCGGGATAGGCATAATCGTAGGGGGAAACCTGAACAATTTTCATTGGCGGTTGCCCCTCATCCAAACGAGCGTAAAATCCCTTCGCGCGGTCGAGCCCGCTTCCACCCACCCGATAAAGCACCCCACCCCCCGAGCGCCAACCTGAAGTGCTCCAGAGCCTCGAGGTGCCGCCAAATCAATCGGCCTTTTTCTTTTGCTGCCGTTTCGGCGGGGTTTTCTCCTCACCCACCGGCATCTCGGCACCGGCCGATTCACCGGCAATAAAAGCCTCGGTCATGGCCCGGGCTTGATCATCCGTGTACTGGATCGGGGGAGACTTCATGAAATAGGCCGACGGACCGATAAGCGTGCCGCTGATCCCTCGATCGAGGGCCAGCTTGCAGCACCGGATCGCGTCAATCACCACCCCCGCGGAATTGGGGCTATCCCAGACTTCCAGTTTGCACTCCAGATTCAGCGGCACATCCCCGAAGGTGCGCCCCTCCATCCGGATGTAGCACCATTTCCGGTCTTTGAGCCAGGGGATGTAATCGCTCGGGCCGATGTGAATGTTCTCCGCGCCGATATCATAGTCCAACTGCGAAATCACCGAATTCGTTTTGGAGATCTTCTTCGATTGAAGCCGCTCGCGCTCCAGCATGTTGAGGAAATCGGTATTTCCGCCGAAGTTCAACTGATAGCTTCTTTCCAGCCGAACCCCCCGATCGCGGAAGAGGCGGGTGAGAACCCGGTGCGTGATCGTGGCCCCCACCTGAGATTTGATATCATCACCGATGATCGGCAAGCCCCTCTCCTTGAACCGCTGCTGCCAGTACGCCTCGCGGGCGATGAAGACGGGAATGCAGTTCACGAGCGCACATCCGGCGGTCAGCACCTGTTCCACATACCATTTCGTGGCCATCTCGCTTCCCACCGGGAGATAGTTCAGCACCACATCCACCTTTCTCTCCCGAAGGATCCCCACGATATCGCTCGTGGAACCGGGCGCCTTGGTGATGACCTCCTTGAGATATTTTCCCAACCCATCGTGGGTCATCCCTCTCTCCACTTTGACTCCCAGAGGCGGCACATCGCAGAACTTATAAGTATTGTTGGGCTCGGTGTAAATCGCCTCCGCAAGGTCCTTGCCCACCTTGTTTTTATCGATATCGAAGGCGGCCACGAAGTTGATATCCCGCACATGATACCCGCCCAAATTGACGTGCATAAGACCCGGAACGAAGTCGGTTTCCTTTGCATCCCGATAGTAATAAACGCCTTGCACAAGGGAAGATGCGCAATTGCCCACGCCGATTATAGCCACATTGATCTTATCCATTTTTCAGAGAAAATCTCCTTCGTCGCTAGAGTGTGAGAAGGTCCCCCCTTGAACTCACTTCCATAAGGTTAGCACAAACAGAATACCGGCACAAGTCAGCATGCTCCCACCCAAAAGAGCGATTCAGCTTTGCAGTCTTCACCCCCACACCCCATGAACGGCCCGGCTTCCCCGATCCCACCCACCCGCCCAAAGGGCTTTCTTGGGGGACACCCCCACCCCCCCGAGAGAGGTGTCTTGTGCACGCTCTTCTTCGATCGCTCTTCTGGGGCTCCTCGTTCAATCCATCGTCAGGCCATCTGAGCCCACCCTCGGAGCGGCAGAGCGAATCTTCGAGCTCGGATCAGACTCGGTAAAAGCATGAATCCCCGTGTGAGGCCCCTACTTTTTCACATCATCTGTCACAGCAAGCAAATTCCCTAAACGCAGTGGGGAAATAAAACATCCCTAGCTTCCATGGAGAAATGGGACGCTCTCTCTGCAGAAGGACAGAAAATTTGAAGTTTCCTCTCCGCCGGCATGAGATTACCGGTGGAGAGGAAACCGGGCTTGCAGCGGGGCACCCTATTTGCTATCGGCGAGAGCCGCTTGCGCCGCCGCAAGGCGCGCGATGGGAACCCGGAACGGCGAGCAACTCACATAGTCCATCCCGATCTGATGGCAGAACTCGATGGATTTCGGATCGCCGCCATGTTCCCCGCAGATCCCGATCTTGAGCTTCCGCCGGGTCTTGCGGCCCTTTTTTACGGCGATCCGCATGAGCTCGCCCACCCCTTTGCGATCCAGCGTTTCGAAAGGATCCCGCTCGTAGATGCCGAGGGCAATATATTCCTTGAGGAACTTCCCCGCATCGTCCCGGCTGAACCCGCAGCCCATCTGAGTCAAGTCGTTCGTCCCAAAGCTGAAGAATTCCGCCTCGGCGGCGATCTCATCCGCGGTCACAGCACCACGCGGCACTTCGATCATGGTGCCGATCTTGATCTCCGGAGCCTTCTGCCCCTTCTTCTCCTTTTTGATCTGTTCGAAGACCTCCAGAATAATTTGCTTCTGGTGAACGAGTTCCTTCACATGGCCCACAAGGGGAATCATGATCTCCGCTCTGGCACCCTTGACCGCATAGGCCGCCTCGATGACCGCGCGAGCCTGCATGGCGGTGATCTCCGGATAGGTGATGCCCAGACGGCATCCGCGGTGGCCCAGCATCGGGTTGAACTCGAAGAGAGAATCCACTTTCTCCCGAACCTTCTCCGGGGTGGTGCCCAGCGCTTCGGCCATTTCTTTTTGTCCCGCCTCGTCATGAGGGACGAACTCGTGGAGCGGCGGGTCCAGCAAGCGAATCGTGGCGGGGCGTCCATCGAGCGCCTTGAAGATGCCGATGAAGTCTTCCCTTTGCAGTGGTAGAAGTTCATCCAGCGCCGCCTTCCGCTCCTCGATGGTTTCAGCGAGGATCATCTTCCGCATCGAGACGATCCGATCACCTTCGAAGAACATATGCTCGGTGCGGCACAGCCCGATCCCCTCCGCCCCGAACTTGACGGCGGTCTCGGCATCCACGGGCCGATCCGCATTGGTGCGAACACCGAGCCTTCGGGTTCTATCGGCGATCTCCATGAGCTTCCGGTACCACGGGTTCTTCTCCGGATCGGCGGGTACCACGGGAAGCTTTCCTTCATACACGATCCCTTTGGTCCCATTCAGACTGATCCAATCGCCCTCCTTGAGAACCCTGCCGGCGGCCTTCACGATCCGCTTCTGATAGTCAATATCCAGCTCTCCGCATCCTACGATACAGCACTTCCCCCACCCACGAGCCACCAGCGCGGCATGACTCGTCATCCCGCCGCGAGCGGTAAGGATGCCCTGAGCTACGTGCATGCCCTCCACATCCTCCGGACTCGTCTCCGTGCGGACGAGGATGACCTTTTCCCCCTTCTGGGCCTGAGCGTGAGCTTCCTCGCTGGATAGGACGATCCGGCCCACCGCCCCCCCCGGCCCCGCCGCCAGCCCCTTGGCCAGCTTCACGGCCTTCTTTTCAGCCGCGGGATCCAACATTGGATGCAAGAGCTCATCCAGTTGCTCGGGCTTCACCCGCATGAGGGCCGTCTTCTCATCAATGAGCCCTTCATCGAGCATATCCATCGCCATCCGGATCGCTGCCGTGCCGTTGCGCTTCCCCGTGCGGGTCTGAAGCATCCAAAGGCGCCCGCGCTCGATGGTGAACTCGATATCCTGCATATCCCTGTAATGCGCCTCAAGCCTGTTGCGGATATCCACCAGTTGCCGGTAGATTTCCGGCATGGCCTCTTCCAGAGAAGGGAGCTTATCGTTCTGGCCGGGCTGCTTGCAGTAGTTGTTCAGGGCGTTCGGCGTTCGAATGCCCGCCACCACATCCTCCCCCTGGGCATTGACCAACCATTCCCCATAGAAATGGGGATCCCCGGTGGCCGGGTCCCGGGTGAAGGCCACGCCGGTGGCACTGTTCTCGCCCATATTGCCGAAGACCATCGTCTGCACATTGACCGCCGTCCCCCATTCCTCCGGAATGCCCTCAACCTGCCGGTAGGCCACGGCCCGCTTGCCCCGCCAAGACTGAAACACCGCCTTGATGCCGCCCCAGAGCTGTTCCCACGGATCATCGGGAAACTCCTTGCCGAGCACCTCTTTCACCTTCTTCTTGTACTGTTCACACAGGGCTTTGAGGTCTTCGGCCCCCAGATCGGTATCGAGCTTATAGCCCTTCTTCTTCTTGAGGGCATCCATGAGCTTTTCGAGCTGCGGCCGCACGGCCGTCTCCTCATCTTTGGGCTCGATGCCCGCCGCCTTTTCCATGACCACATCGGCATACATGGTGATCAGCCGCCGATAGGCATCGTAAACGAACCGCTCGTTGCCCGATTGCTTGATCATGCCCGGGATCGTGGCGGTGCAGAGCCCGATGTTGAGCACCGTCTCCATCATGCCGGGCATGGATTTGCGAGCACCGGATCGGACCGAAACGAGAAGGGGATCGTCGGGATCACCGAACTTGCGCCCCATGGCCCTCTCGACTTCCGCCATAGCACTACGGACCTGCGCCACCATATCCTCCGGAAGCTTCCCCCCGCTTTCGAAATACGCGGTGCAACCTTCCGTGGTGATGATGAAGCCCGGAGGCACCGGCATCCCAAGGGCCGTCATCTCCGCCAGATTGGCCCCTTTGCCGCCCAAGAGATTGACCATCCCGGCATTCCCCTCGGAAAAGAGATACACCCATTTCGTCTTCCGTTTGGCGCTCATGAATTTCCCTCCCTATTCGTAGAGCTATCACGCTAATTGTCCAATAATTCATTCAAATATTCAACCGCCGGGGGTACACCTCATTTGCCTTTGGTCGAGCGCTTTGCTATGTTTTAGGAAAACCCTTTGCGGAGGGGGAAATGAAATTTGAAACGATCATTCTGGAGAAGCAAAACCGCATCGCCACATTGACGCTGAACCGGCCCGACGATTTGAACGCCCTGAGCCGGCGCGTTTATGAGGAACTCTATGCGGCCGCGATGGAGGTGCAATCGGATCGGGAAATCCGCGTGCTGGTGATCAAGGGCAACGGGCGCGCCTTCTGCGCCGGCGCCGATCTCAAGGAAGTCCAGCGCATGCTGGGGAACATCCCCGCCATGGCGGAATTCGTGCGGCTCTGCCATCGAACCTACAATGCGATCGAAAGCCTGCCGATCGTGACCATCGCCTCCGTTCATGGACTGGTGCTTGCGGGGGGCATCGAACTTGCAGAGGTGTGCGATATCATCATCGCCGCCGAGTCCACCCGGATCGGGGATCAGCACGCACGGTTCGGGCTCGTGGCGGGGGGAGGGGGCACCCAGCGTCTGATCCGTCAGATGCACTTCCGGAAAGCCCGCGAGCTTCTGATCACCGGCGATTGGATGACCGCTGCAGAAGCTCAGGCCTACGGATTCGTCAGCCGCGTTGTGCCGGATGACAAACTCTCCGAAGCCACCGCCGAATTGGCCCGCACCCTCGCCGACCGGAGCCCCATGGCCACCCGATGCGTCAAAATGCTGGCGAACAGAGGCATCCAGACCGACCTTGCCACCGCCCTCGAGCTCGAGATGGCCGCCGTTCAACAACATTACCTCACCGAGGACTTCGCCGAAGGCGTCAATGCCTTTGTGGAAAAACGCAAGCCGAATTTCCCCGGCCGGTAAGGCTTCTCGAACAGCCGTCGCCGGGGCAAAAAGCGTCATCAAAGAACCAACAGCCGCCGGAGGCGATCTTCGTTTAGGTTGGGGCCTACGGCCGCCACACTCAGCCTATTCAAAGAGAAATAATTACAGGCCACACGATGGAGATCGGCGGGGGTGATGGTTTCGACGATGGAGACGACTTCGTCCACGGTTTTGATCTTACCCAGAAGAAGCTCTTGGCTCCCAACCCATCCGGCAACGCTCCGCGAATCTTCCATCCGGAGCACGAGCCTTCCCTTGACCATTTCCTTCGCTTTGGCAAGCTCAGATTCAGGCACCGGCTGTTCCTTGAGCCGCACAAGCTCATTCAGGATAGCGCCCGTGGCGGCCTCGAGATTGCCCATCCCGATGCCGGCATAGATCGTCAGAGAGCCGGAATCAAAGTAATGGTTGACATAGCTGTGCACATCATAAACCAGACCCTTGTTCTCCCTGAGCTCCCGGAACAATCGGGAGCTCATCCCCTCCCCGAGGATGACATTCAAAACATCGAAGATGAAGCGATCGGGGTGATCGCTGGAAACCCCCCTCAAGCCGATGCAAAGGTGAACTTGCTCGGAATCCCGATTCTCGAGCCGGAGGCGCGGTCGATCCTGCAATTCATCCGCCGGGAACCACGGAGCCGGGGCACCGCCGTCCCAATCCCCGAATAGCTCCTCCGCCATCGCGCGCACATCTTCGTGCCCGACATCACCCGCAACGGTGATCACGATGTTTCCGGGCCCATACTGGCGTTCCCAATAGCTCCGCAGATGCGCTTCCGTCAGCGCGCATACCGTATCCCGAGCGCCGGCCACATCCCGGCCCAGCGGCTGATCCGGCCAGACAACCTCATCGATCAGCATGTTCACCCATTGCTGGGGCGAATCAAGACTCATATTGATCTCTTCCAAGATCACCTGACGTTCCTTCTCCACCTCACTTCGATCGAACAGAGGAAACCGAACAAGATCGGCAAGCACTTGCATGGCCAGCCGCAGATGGTTCTTCATCACCTTCGCCCAGTAGATCGTCAGCTCTTTATCCGTGCCCCCGTTGAGAACGCCCCCCACCCCCTCGACCGCCTCCGCAACCGCCTCCGAGGTAGGGAAGTGCCGGGTGCCCTTGAACACCACATGCTCCACGAAATGGGAAATGCCGGATTGCTCGGCCGGCTCATAGCGCGAACCGGAGCCGACAAAAAGGCTGATGGTAACGGAGCGAACGTGAGGCATCGGCGCGGTGACGATCCGAAGGCCGTTTTCAAGCGTCGATTTCTGATACACGGCAACCCTTCGCTTTAGAGCCCCTCGCTCAACTTCTCACTGCTCGATTGTATTTCGAGCGGTCTCCCGCTGTCAAACGCGGGGGTGAAAGGCCGGGGGTTCCCCCTTGCGCAACACGATCTCCTTCTGCCGCGCCTTGCCTCTAAGATCCTTCTCCACATAGATCGGCTCCCCCGTAAACGGGTCCCTTTCGGTATAGTACATGAGGGTCGAATAGGTCGAAGGCGTGGGGGTGAAGATCTGCACTTGCTCCGGATTCATTCTGAGATTGCGCTCCACAAAATGTTTGAGGCAATGCATATCCCTCTCCGTGCACCCGGGATGCGCGGCGATCAGATAGTAGGTGAGAAATTGCCTCTTACCCGCCGCCCGGGATAGCCGATCGAATAGCTCCTTGAACCGCAACAGGGTTTCCTTCCCCGGCTTTCCCATTCGTTTCAACACCGGATCCTCCGAGTGTTCGGGGGCAACCTTGAGTTGCCCGGAAACATGGTGCTCGACAATCTCCCGGAGATAGGCCAACCCCCATTTCTCATCGCTTAGCAGAAGGTCATACCGGATGCCCGAGGCCACAAACGCCTTCTTAACTCCCGGGATCCCGCGGATCCGCTGCAACAGTTCCATTTGGCGCGAATGATCGGGCTTGAGCGAGGAGCACACTTTCGGATACAAGCAACGCTTCTCGGGGCAACTCCCCTTGAGGACCTTTCGCCGGCACTCGATCCCATACATATTGGCGGTGGGGCCGCCCACATCCGCAATGTACCCCCGAAAATCCGGATGACGGGTGAAACCCTCCGCCTCCGCTAGAACGGACTCCAAGCTCCGCCATCGGACTTGCCGGCCCTCGTGCACCGCGATGGCACAGAAGTTGCACTCCCCATAGCATCCCCGATGGGTGGCGATCGAGAAGCGGATCGTCTCCAGCGCTTTCACCTTCCCCTGACGTTCGTAGAACGGGTGTTGAGCCCGCTCGAAATCGAGGGCATAAACCGCATCGAGCTCCTTCTGACTGAGGTACAAAGACGGCGGATTCTGGACAAGGTACCGCGTGCCGTGCCGTTGGATCAATCCCTTTGCCGTGAGGGGATCGCTATTGTGGTAGAACGTGTGGAACATCTCAGTGAAGGCGGCCTTGTCTTCGGCCACCACCTCGTAGGGCGGAAGTTCAAGGTAATCGGCCTTCAAACGTTCCATCTCCGATGGGCGGGCGATATAGCACACCCCCCGAACGTCGCGCCCATCACCTCCGGCCCGGAGGCGATCGGCCAGTTCCACCACCGACCGTTCGGCCATGCCGTACAGGAGAAAATCGGCCTTGGCATCGAACAGAATGGAGCGGCGCACCCGATCGGACCAGTAGTCGTAATGCGCGATGCGCCGCAGACTCGCCTCGATGCCCCCTAGCACGATCGGGCGCGTGCGTTTGAAAAAGCGCCGGATCAGATTCGCATAGACGATCGTTGCCCGATCCGGCCGCCGATCGTTCTGACCGCCGGGCGTGTAATCATCGCTCTTCCGCCGCTTCTTGAGGGGGGTATAATTGGCCACCATCGAGTCAATGCTCCCTGCCGTCACCCCCCAGAAGAGCCGCGGTTCCCCCAGCCGGCGGATGTCCCGATCGCTCTCAGGATCAGGCTGAGCGATGATCCCCACCCGGTATCCGGCGGCCACGAGCACCTTCCCGATCACGGCCACGCCGATGAACGGGCTATCGATGTAGCTATCGCCGGTGACCAGAATGACATCCAGTCGATCCCATCCCAGCCGGTCAAGCTCGCGCGAAGTCGTGGGAAGAAACATGCGGCACCCGACTCCTAGCTCGGTGAGAAGCGCCTCAGCCGAAGCGAATTGGAAACCACAGAAACCGAGCTCAACGCCATGGCGATCGAAGCATAGATGGGATTGAGGAGAATCTCCCAGACCGGGTAGAGCGCCCCGGCGGCAATGGGGATACCGATCGAATTATAGAAGAACGCCCAGAAGAGATTTTGCCGGATGATCCGCATCGTTTGGCGGCTGATCCGGATGGCCGCCACCACCCCTTCGGGATCGCCCTTCATGAGGGTGATATCGGCGCTCTCGATGGCCACGTCCGTGCCCGTGCCGATGGCGATGCCCACATCGGCCTGCACCAGAGCCGGGGCATCGTTGATGCCATCGCCCACCATCGCCACGACCTTTCCCTCCCGCTGAAGGGACGCGATCGCTTCGGCCTTTTCCTCGGGGGGGACCTCCGCCAGAACCCTCGTGATCCCGGCCTTCCGAGCCATGGCCTCAGCGGCGGGGCGGGCATCGCCGCTCAACATGATCGTCTCGATGCCCATCGTCTGTAAAGTCCGCACGGTCCGCGGAGAGCTCTCTTTGAGGGCATCGGAAAGGGCAATGGCCCCCACCATCTTCCCATCGAATGCGATGAGCACCGCCGTTTTGCCCTCCGCGGAAAGCTCCCGGATGCGCTCGGCAAAATCGCCGGCGGCAATGCCCTCCTCTTCCATGAAGGGGAGATTGCCGATCCGCACCGGCCTTCCTTCCACATTGCCGCGAACACCCCTCCCGGGGATGGCCTCGAACCCCTCCACTTCCTCGAGACTCAATCCCATCTCGGCGGCTCGGGCGACAATCGCCTCGCCCAGCGGGTGCTCGGATAAACGCTCCAGAGAAGCGGCCAGCGCAAGGACGGCCTCCGGCGGCGTTCCGTTTGCGGGAAGGATATCCGTCACCTCCGGTCTGCCCTGCGTGAGCGTCCCCGTCTTATCGAACACCACCGCATCGATCTTGTGGGCGATCTCCAAACTTTCCCCGCTCTTAATGAGGACTCCGTACTCCGCCCCCCGACCCGTACCCACCATGATGGCCGTGGGCGTGGCCAATCCGAGGGCACAGGGGCAAGCAATGATGAGCACGGCCACGGAGACCAAGAGGGAAAAGGCGAACCCTTCACCGGCTCCGAAGAACCAGACGAGAAAGGCGATCGTTGCGATCGAGACCACCACCGGAACAAAGATGCCGGCAACGCGATCGGCGAGGCGCTGAATGGGCGCCTTGGAACCCTGAGCCTCTTGAACGAGTCGGATGATCCGGGAAAGGGTGGTCTCCGGGCCCACCCGCGTCGCTTCGAACGTGAAGCTTCCCGTCCGATTGATCGTCGCCCCGATCACCTCATCCCCCGCCTTTTTTTCCACGGGCATGCTCTCGCCGGTGATCATGGATTCGTCCACCGCCGAGTAGCCCTCCCGCACGATGCCGTCCACCGGGATCCGCTCCCCCGGCCGAACCACGAGCAAATCCCCTTTCAGCACTTCTTCGATGCGGATCTCCTTCTCGACGCCATCGCGGACCACCCGGGCGGTTTCCGGACGGAGCCCCATCAGCTTGCGGATGGAATCGGAGGTCCGGCTTTTGGCCCTCGATTCGAGGAGCCGGCCGAGAAGAACGAAGACGATGATCATCGCAGCGGTATCGTAATATACATCGAGGCCATGGCCGGACTCACCGAGCCACTCCGGGAAAAAGGTCACCACCGCACTGTAGAGGAACGCCGCCATCGTACCGATGGAGATGAGGGTGTTCATATCGGCGGTGCGGCGTTTGAGCGCGGCGAGAAATCCGGTGTGAAATTGGAGCCCTACCCAGAACTGCACCGGAAGGCACAGAGCGAAAAGGAGATAGAACACCGTTTGCTGGGAGATATCCTTGAGGCCGGGGATCTCATGATGCATGCTGCCAATCATGATAAGTGCGGCCGGAACAAGACCGATGAGGAACTTGCGTTTGAGGTGCCGATACTCGGCGGCGCGGAGGCGTTGTTCCGCATCTCGGTCTTCGGTTTCCACCGCCGCATCCACGGGGGTATATCCGGCGGCGGCAATGGCCTTCTTGAGAGCCGGAACCGAGGTCTCCGAGGGCAGATATTCGATAGTGGCATTCTCGACGGCCAAATTCACGCTCGCCGAGATCACTCCCGGGACGTTCAGAAGGGCCTTCTCCACATTCCGCACACACGCCGCACAGTGCATGCCCACGATGGGAATGGTCACCCGTTCGAGATAAGGAGTGTACCCCGCTTCCCTGACCGCGCGAACGATGGCTCCGAGATCGGTCTTCGCGGGATCGAAGATCACCGCCGCCCTTTCAGCGGCGAAGTTCACATTCGCCTCACGAACGCCTTCGAGCTTCGAAAGCGCTCTTTCGATGGCGAGGGCACACGCCGCACAATGCATCCCTCCGATGGGGATATGCACCCTTCGAGAGGTGACATCAGAGCTCACCATCTATCCTCAGCCAGCGCAGGGGCGAAGACGAAGGCCATATTCAATTGGCGATGTTTTGGCGGGGGAAGAACGCGACTATGACTTCAGGAGTTCCATGTTCTTTCCGCAACAGACAAGCGTGCCGCCACCCACCTTGGTGACCGTCACTTCGTTCCCGCAGATATTGCACCGATACTTTTCCCCGACCTTCTTGACCGCCATGATGCTTCCTCCGATCCTTACACTCACTTTTCAATCAGCCGTCTACCGGCTTCGTACGCATCTTGCAGAGCCGTCGGATGAGAGCGGATCGCTCCCTTTCCGTCCACCTTCGCATAGGTCAGTGCACCGGCCATCTTCATATCGAGCACCACAAAAAAGCTCTTGATCGTGGCCAGCGAGGGTTCGAAGAGTTTGGAGAAACCCGTGCCTCCGACCGAGAGGAAAAGCCCCTTCCGCTCGCTATCGGTATTGAGGGCCACGGGGCGTTTCAGCACATACTTGATCGCCCAGAGGGCCTGACAACGATCGATCATGGCCTTCGTCTGGGCCGCAATCCCCATGAAGAAGACCGGCGAGGCAAGGATGAGACGATCGGCCTCCCGGAGCTTGGGGTAAAGGCCCTGCATATCATCGTCGATCACGCACCGCCCTTCCGCAAGGCATCCATCGCAGTGCTGACACGGGGCAATACGAAGCTCGGAGAGAACCACCATCTCGGTTTGTCCCCCTCCATCGCGGGCGCCGGCGATGGCTCGCTCGAGAAGGAGATCGGTGTTCCCGCCGCGGCGGGGGCTTCCGGCAATGCCGAGGACCTTCATCCCTCGAAACCCTCCCAAGACTTATTCTATCCGAGTCCATTTTCATTTGCCATGTCAGAAGCATTACATCCCGCCCGAAAGGAGCGATCCCGCTTTGGAGCTTTCACCCTCAGAGTGAATGACCTTGATCACCTCACTACGAACCTTGCCCCCGGTTCCACCATATCCGACGAACGATCAGGCTTCTCCGATCCCACCCTCCCGCCCTAA
>DAOTYO010000025.1:0-5044 GCA_034434815.1 Dehalococcoidia bacterium | reverse complement strand
GGAACCGGCGAAGGCTCGAGGACTTCAGGGGGTTCATCACCGAGAAGATAGAAGCTCTCGATGATCCGGTGGAAACGGCCCTCATGCTCGCCAAAGGCGTCCGCAGGGCATGAGCAGGTCACCGTCCATATCGAATCGCCCGCGGCCATCCACATCGTCAGATACCGCCAGATCTCCGAGGCCCCGGCGGCCATCTCGTAATCGGCAACGTAGGCCTGTTTCCCGAAGACAAGCATCTTTTCTATGCCGTGTGAAAAATAGAAGGGGCGTCCGGCCAGATAGGCCGACTGCGCCTCCATGAATGCGGCCAGGGATTTCCCCCCTTGGGGCCGGGGGACGGACCATACGTGTACGCCGGCGGCGAGGGTTCCGTCTTCTCGTTTGAGTCCGGCCACAAAGTTCGCCCCCATTTCGGAGATGATCTCCCACCCTTCCGGGTAAATGATCTCGAACGTTCCGCTCGAACCCGTGTAGCGGAGGAATCCCTCGGGCACGGGAGACTTGGGAGGGGGAGTGAAAGGCTCCGGCGTGGAGGAGTGCTCGGTTTCCTCCGCTGTGGGTACAGTTGGAGACGCCTCATCCGAGGATGAACATCCCCCAACGACGATCGCCACGATGACCAGAGATGCGATGATCAGCGTTCGCATTCGATCCTCCTCAATGCGCACCACACGGATTTTACTGCATGGACTCGATGAGCCATTTCCCTTCTCGTTTGATGAGCACCGCGGTCTGGGACTTGTGCTCAGTGGCGACCCGGTCGTCATTCGAGATGGTCGTCACATCGCGATCCACTTGTGCCGTGGCTTTATCGCTGCTCTGGGAGGTAAGGGTGATCTCGATGTTCTCGAACGACCACGACTTGAAGCCGATGAAAAATAGCGATAGTGAGTTGATCGTTTGCGGACTCTGATCGGCGAGGTACTGAACCGCACGGTTCAGGTCCTTGTCTTGGAGGGCCTCGAGGTACCCCCTGATCGTCTCCTCCGGTGTGCTCATGAGGGGGGGTGAAGAGGTGGGGATAGGCGTGACCAGCGGCGGCGCCGGGGTATAAGTCTCCGAAACATGGAAGCTCGAAAGAATGGCGAGAAAAGCCTCTTCGTAGTCGCTGTACACATCGGCGGGCGCAACCCCGGTGACGATCCAGAGGAGATCGTACTGATGCACATAAAGGACTATGAGCCGGGCAGGCTTATCCGCAAGGATCGGGGCGAAGTCGCGGGCCGCCGGATCGATCGCCTGAAAGTCGATGAGCGCCGCTTCGAAGCCATCGCGGGTGAGCACCCCCATCCGGTGGATCTTTGTGTCCACGAGGGAGGCCTTCAGATATTCCCCCCATCTCTGAACATATTCTCCGAGGTCCATCTCCTCATCGGCCCGCCTTTGTCGCTGCACTTGAAGCCCGGCGAACATATCCGGTGAAGAGCCCTCCGTCCGCAGCATGAACACACATCCACCCTGTTCTCCCCCCTGAACACGATCCCACGAAAGGGGATGGTAAAGCCGGAAGGACCCGTCCTCCGCCGTGAAAGGCACATAGTTAGGGGGTGGGGAGGCCTCCGAAAGGGTGATCGTGGGAAGGGGGGTCGGGGTGAATGAGGGGGAAGGAGCGGACGACGATGAACAAGTGCAGCCCGCTGTGAGGAGAATGCCGGCAAGTAGAACGAAGAACGCGATTCTTTTCATATCACTCCCTTCGGTTAGAAAGTATTGTAGCGGGGCCGATCTTCGATTGCAAGGCGACGCGGCCGGCGCGACAGAGGCGCCGTAGAGAGGGGCGGCGATGCCATTCATCGGGGGACGAGCTCCCCCGATGAAAGCCCCTCCCGGAGGCTCCCCAAAACAGCGATTGAAGAGGAAAGTGTAGAGGAACCTCTCTCTCGGGAAATTGGGGGCGTCCGCCAAGAAAACCCTTTGGGTGGGGGATCGGAGAAGCCGGATCGTTCAGGGGGATGGGGGGAGTTCCGGGGCAAGGTTCGGAATATATGGTTAGTCACCCCAAGGTGAAGGCTCCAAAGCGGAATCGCCCTTTTCGGGGAGGCTTCGTGGTTGCCTTGCCGAACGGTTGATGCTATCATTAGCCCTTGGAGCAAGCGGAGAAAGCCATAACTTTACATAACAGGAGAATCGCATGCTGGTCCTCTACGAGAAATCGGAGCACATCGTTACCATCACATTCAATGACCCCAAAGGCTTTCACTCCATGGATCCGGAGATGTTCAAGGCCTTCAGCGAGGCCCTTGCCCGGTTCCGAGACGATCCCGAGGCCTACGTGGCCATCGTGACGGGGGCGGGCAAGCGGGCCTTCTGCGCCGGCGCCGATATCAAGAAGATGATCCCCGCTCTGCGCGATAAAAGCTATGTGCTTCCCCCGCTCATCACCCGCGGGATGAATATCATGAAGCCGATCATCGCGGCGGTGAACGGGCTTGCCCTCGGCGGGGGGATGGAAATCGCCATGGCCTGCGATATGCGCATCGCCGCGGATCACGCCGTCTTCGGCCAACCGGAGGTCAAGCTCGGTATCATGGCGGGATGGAGCGGCACCCAGCGGCTCCCGAGGCTCGTCGGCCCCGGCAAGGCGGCCGAGCTCCTCATGATCGGCGAGAGCATTGATGCTCAGGAAGCCTACCGGATCGGTCTGGTCAATAAAGTCGTCCCGTATGAATCCCTCATGCCCACGGCCCGCGAATGGGCCGCCAAAATCTGCCGGAACGGACCCCTCGGGGTTCAGGCCACCAAAGAAGCGATCGTCCGCGGGCTCAACATGAACCTCGAAGACGGACTGTGGATGGAGAAGGCCCTCTTCGATTACATTCTGACCACCGAAGATTCCTTCGAGGGCACCGCAGCATTCGTGGAGAAACGGCCCGCTCAATTCAAGCGAAAGTGATCCGAAAGGGAGGGTATCGTGGAGATCAAGAAAGTCGGAGTCGTCGGTTGTGGGATCATGGGGGGTGGCATCGCTCAGGTCTGCGCGGAGGCGGGTTACCAAACCGTGACCCGCGAGATCAATGACGAGCTTCTCCAGAAGGGGCTCGGCGCCATCAAAAGCAACTGGAGCAAGAGCGTGGCCAAAGGGAGAATGACGAAGGAGCAAGAGGCGGCCGCGCTGGGACGGCTCAAGGGAACTACCCGAATGGAGGATTTCGAAGGATGCGATCTCGTGATCGAGGCCGTCATCGAACGGATGGAGCTCAAAAAGGAAGTGTTCTCACAGCTCGACCGGATCTGCCCGCCGCACGCGATTCTGGCCAGTAACACCTCCTGCCTTTCGATCATCGAAATGGCGGCGGTGACCCGCCGTCCGGCTCAGGTGATGGGCATCCATTTCTTCAATCCCGTGCCGGCGATGAAGCTCGTCGAGCTCGTCCAGACCATCATCACGAGCCAAGAGACGGTGGCGGTAGCCCGAAAATTCGCTGAGTCCCTCGGCAAACAGCCCATTCTGGCCAAGGATTCCCCCGGCTTCATCGTCAATTTGTTGCTCGTGCCTTTCTTGCTCGATGCCATCCGCGCCTATCAGAACGGCTTGGCATCTCGGGAGGATATCGATACCGGCGTGAAGCTCGGCCTGAACCATCCCATGGGGCCGCTGGCCCTCACGGACTTGGTGGGACTCGATACGACCCTGTTCATCGCCGATGCGATGTATGCCGAGACCAAAGACCCGAAGTATGCCGCGCCCACGCTCCTGCGCAAAATGGTGGCCGCGGGATGGATGGGGCGGAAATCGGGTCGGGGCTTTTACGATTATCAGAAGGGGGCATGATGGCGAAGAGAAGAGCGGTCATCGTCAGCGGGGCGCGCTCGCCGATCGGCGCCTTCGGCGGGGCGCTGAAGGAGGTGCGCCTCGTGGATCTCGGAAGCCTCGTGATCCGGGAGGCCATCCGGCGGGCGGGGATCCGCCCCAAACCCTCGGAGGAAGCGTTGGCCTGTTGCCCGAAGGCGCTCAAAAGGGATCAGCCGTGTGAGCTCGACCGCAAATATTGCCAGTGGGATCCCTCCCTTCCGGCGGTGGAAATCGATGAGACGATCATGGGGAATGTGCTCGGGGCGGGGCAGGGCCAGAACCCCGGAAGGCAGGCCAGCATCTACGGCGGGGTCCCCAAGGAGACACCGGCTTTCACCCTCAACAAACTCTGTGCCTCGGGATTGAAGGCGATCGCTCTGGCGGCTCAATCCATCGAAGCCGGTGAAAACGAGATCGTTGTGGCGGGCGGAATGGAATCCATGAGCACCGCTCCCTATGGCCTGCCCAAGGCGCGATGGGGATACCGTCTCGATGTGGGCGCCAAGGCCGATCTCTATGATCTCATGGTTCTCGACGGCCTCTGGGAGACCTTCTATGGGTATCACATGGGGAACACCGCCGAGAACATCGCCGCCAAGTATGGCATCACCCGCGAGGAACAAGACCGGGTGGGGCTTATAAGCCACCAGCGGGCCAGAGCGGCGATCAAAGAGGGGCGGTTCAGGGATGAAATCGTCCCGGTGCGAATCCCTCAAAAGAAGGGGGAACCGGTCATCTTCGATACGGATGAGCGCCCGATGGACACATCTTTGGAGAAGATGGCCAAACTTCCGCCATCCTTCAAGAAAGACGGCACCGTCACGGCGGGGAATGCCTCCGGCGTGAACGACGCCGCGGCGGCGGTGGTGCTCATGTCCGCGGAAAAGGCCGCTTCGCTCGGGCTGAGACCGCTCGTGGTGATCCGCGCCTATGCTTCGGCTGGCGTGGATCCGGCTTATATGGGCTTGGGGCCGGTGCCGGCGATCCACAGGGTGCTCAAAAAGGCGGGCTTGACGCTCAAGGACCTCGATATGATCGAGATCAACGAAGCCTTTGCGGCTCAGGTCATCGGGTGCATGCGAGAACTTGACATAACTATTGAACAGATCAATCTACACGGGAGCGGCATCTCCCTCGGTCACCCCATCGGTGCCACCGGGGCACGGATGGTCGTGACGGCGATGTACGAGATGCAGCGCAGCGCCTTCCGGTACGGGCTCGTGAGCATGTGCGTGGGGGGTGGGCAGGAGA
>DAOTYO010000024.1:0-48925 GCA_034434815.1 Dehalococcoidia bacterium | reverse complement strand
CCTCCCCCATCCCCGCAAAGCAGCCCCTCGTCCACACCGCCGTTGCAATTATCATCCGTGCCATTGCAAATCTCCGCGGCCCCCGGATGAATTGCTCCGTTCGAATCGTTGCAATCGCCACTCCGGGATACATACCCTGCGGGTGCCGAACAAGCCTGCACGGAGATACCGGGGGCGCCATAGCCGTCGCCATCGGCATCCCGGTAGAAGGTCCTCTTCAGGCCTTCATCTATCTCGCCATCGCAATCATCGTCGATCCCATTGCACACCTCGGTCTTGCCGGGATGGGCATCGGCGTTGGCATCATCGCAATCGCCACCCTGAAGAGCATACCCCGTCGGCAAAGCTGTCCCCGAACAAACCAACTGCGGTGTACCGGTGCCGAAGCCATCGCCATCCCCATCGAGATACCCTTCGATCAACCGCCAGATGGTGGGATCATCATCCGCGCAGTCGTTACAGTCCGGAGTCCCGTCCGAGTCGGTGTCCGTATCGGGGATGCCGCACCCGCATGCTCCGGGAGCCGTCTTCAGCGGATCGTTCGGGCACCCGTCGTTGCAATCGGGGACGTTGTCCGAGTCGGTGTCCGTATCGGGGATGCCGCATCCGCACGCTCCGGGATCGGTCTTCAGCGGATCGTTCGGGCACCCGTCGTTGCAATCGGGCGTGCCATCGGAATCGGTATCCTTCTCGCTATCCGGAATGACGCTATCGCAATCGTCATCGATCCCATTGCAGAGCTCGGTTGCCCCGGGATGCACACTGTCACGGGTATCATCGCAATCGGTTCCATCGGCCACGTATCCCGCGGGTGCGGAGCACGCTTGAACGCTCACCGCGGGATCGCCGAAGCCGTCGCCATCGGCATCACGATAGAAGGTGGGCACATTTGTTGCCCCGGGCGTCGGGACCCCGAAGATGCGGAAATCCGCGCTATCGACGTTCGTATCGGAGCCATCGGGACATCGGCCGGCGGATTGGCCTGAAAGGGGTTTGGGAGCATTATCGGCAGTGTTGCCGTCGTTCCAATTGCCGTAGGTGACTTGGTCCACCACAAAACCATCTGCGTTCTTGAGGATGATGATATCTCCCGAATTGTTTAATTTGTTGCCGGAGATATCCAACTTGAGAAAACTGCCCGCGCCGATGGTGAGCCCATTGAGATTGGCAAGGGATTGCGGGACCCCATCCGTGAGCGTCCATCCGGTGAGATCTACCGCCGCTACGCCGGAGTTGTACAGTTCCACCCACTCATTTAGCTGAGTCGTGCCCGGATCGGAAACGAACTCATTGATCGTGATGATCTCCGGATCTCCCAGATTGAGCCGTCCGCTCCCATAGACGTTGTCCTTCCCCCCCATCCCCAGATCCACTCCTCTTCCCTCGAGGAAAGCCCGGATCCGGTCGGGGTCAAAGGAAGGATGCCGTTCCATCACCAGCGCGGCAGCCCCCGCCACACATGGCGCCGTGGCCGAGGTGCCGGAGAACGGTTCGGCCCCATAGGTTTGGGTGCTGACCCCGTCCGGCGCGACGAGATCCGGCTTGACGCGGCCGTCCTCGGTGGGCCCCTGTGAGCTGAAGGTTTCGATCGAGGACGGATCGTTCCACGGCACAGCGCCGATCGTCAGCGCATTCGGGGAATCGGCGGGAACGGCCAGACTGCCCTCGGGCGTCCGATAATAGAGCTCCTGACGATACGAATAAAGGTCGAAGCCGACCGGCTCCGGATCGTTGTAAGCCCCTATCACCAAAAAGTAATCCCCTGTGGACGGCGCCGTGTAGGCAAAGCCTTCCACCGGATCGTCATCTCCGTCCTGTGTGTTGATGGACCAAGCAACAAGCTTGCCATCGTGGTCTAACAATACGAGATCATAGTCATTCCCCGAGCCGCCCCATGGATCATCCCAGCGAAGAGCGGCGATGATAAGATCCCCCGCGTAGGCAGAGAGGGCATTGGTCTCATCCACACCGGGAACGAACTCATGGATGCCATTGCCGTTTGTATCCGTGAAACCGCCCCTCCAGTGTTCTTGCGCATGATTCCCCGCCGCTTGCACCCAGAGGATCCCCGCCGCCCGGGCCTTATCCACCATCTCGCAGATGGGGCCCGTGCCGTCGCCGGGGCCGCCGATGGGCCAGCCGACGGAACACGAGATGATATCCACCCCCTGGGCGATGAGCCAATCCACCGCATTGCCCATCTCCACTTCCGTGCCGAAGTTGACGAGATAGAACTGGGCATCCGGGGCCATATCGTAAAGAATTTCAGCACACGCCGTGCCGTGATTCGTATCCCCCCCGATACCGCTGCCCGCATAGAAGGACTGCGTGATCACGGAGGCCGGAAGCTCCGTCCCGAGCAAAGCGGCGTAGCCAGTGAATCCTCTGTCGAGGACCCCCACCTTGACGCCCTCACCGGTGAATCCGGCGGCGTGCCATTCCGGGGCACCCACCACTCCCACCGCCTCGGCGGTGATCCCCAGAAGCGCCGGCGGCATCGGGGTCCGCACGAAGCGAACGGCGGGGGAATCGGCCAGAGCCGGGAGTTGTGAGACCGGCACCAGCGCCTGCACCATCTCGCCGTAAGTGGCTTCCACTATCCCGATTTCAGAAGCTACATGGACCGCCTCAGGGGTTTGGTCGGGCGAAGCATGAATGATGACCCTCACGGACGCGCTTTCCGCGCCCTTCAGGCCCGATGAAAAGGGGATGGCCGATGCCGGCCCCGTTTGCCCGGCAAGCAAGCGATTCAGATGAGAGTCCAGCTTTGGATTTGCTTTTTCCCGCGAAAAGAGGTCTGCCGGCCCCGGGTTCCCGGAAGCCATCCCATCCGCCGATGCGGGAGCACGGGCCACCGGCACACTGCCCATAACCAGCATCAGAAGGAGGGCGAGGGAAAACAACGAGAACCATAAACGCATCGTGATGCCTCCATAGGATATGTGATTATTTTTATCCTTCTCCCCCGGGTCACGATCATGATTAAAACATATAAAGCCAACCGCTTCAGTAAATATATGGGGAACGTTCGGTAACAAAATGGTAAAGGCCGATTCACCGCTGGCGTTGAGGTCGGCGATTGGGTGATCTATAATGAGGCCACCGCGGCGGACTTCTGCGGGGAGGTGCGCCCCGATGATCGACCGCATCGCCATGTTCAGTATCCACGGGTACTTTGACCCCGTTCCGCATCTCGGCCAAACCGATACCGGCGGGCAAGTCACCTACGTGCTCGAGCTCTCGAAGGCCCTCGCGGCGAAGGGAATCCATGTCGATATCTACACGCGTTGGTTCGATCGGGGCAGAGAACCGATCGCGCCGGTCCCCGATTCGCCGGCGGTGCGGGTCATCCGCATCGCGGCCGGCCCGTGGGAATTTATCCCCAAAGAGGAAATCTACCGCATCTTGCCCGAGCTTACGAAGAACACGCTCGCCTTCATTCGGGAGAACCGGCTCCGGTATGATCTCTTCCACGGCCATTACGTGGACGGGGGAATCGTAGCACTCGATGCGGGAAGGGCGCTGGGAAAGTTCGTCTTCTTCACCCCGCACTCGCTCGGGGCATGGAAACGGGAGCAAATGGGTCAAGACCCGGAGACCATGGAAAGGCAATTCAACTTCTCCCACCGCATCGCCGAGGAAACGCGGATCTTCGAGAAGGCCGAGGCCCACACGATGACCTCCGAGGTACAGCTTGAGAAACTGCGCTCGCTTTATGCTTACACGAGAGAGAACGTTGCGGTGATCGAATGTGGCACGAACACGCGTCTCTACCGGCCGCTTTTGCCCGGGGAGAGCGAAGCACCCACATCCTTGCCGGAGAAGTATATCCTTTGCCTGAGCCGGATCGATTCGAACAAAGGCCATGACCTTCTGCTCGCCGCCTTCGAGCGGGTGCGAAAGGAAGCGCCGGATTTGCATCTCGTGATCGGAGGGGGCTCACCCGAGCCCAGAGAACGGGAGGTCCGTATTCTGAGAGCGCTGAAGACGATCGTATCCGAGCGGGGGATGGAGGATCGAGTGCATTTCGTTGGCTATGTGCCGGATGAAAAGATGGCCTCCACCTACCGTCAGGCCGAAATGTTCGTGCTCCCCTCGGTGTTCGAACCGTTCGGGATGACCGCCATCGAGGCCATGGCCTGCGGCACACCGGTGATCGCCTCCAAATTCGGCGGAATCCGGACGGTGATCGCTTCGGGCCGAAACGGCATCTTGGTGGACCCGACGAATCCGGAGGAAATGGCCGGGGCCATACTGAGACTCCATCGGGACCGTGATCAAGCCGGGAAGATGGGGATGGCCGGCGCCGAGATGGTGAGGCAACGTCTGAGCTGGGAGGCCATCGCGGAGAGACACCTATCGTTCTACCGGCGATTCATGTAATCCATTTTGGGAAAAGGGCCCCGAAACAGCGATTCGCTTTGTAGCCTTGGATTTCCGGGTGAATCCCCATTACCCCCTCATTCCGGACCTTGTCCCGGGATTTCCCCACACCCCATGAACGATCCGGCTTTTCCGATCCCACCCGCCCGCCCAAAAGGTTTTCTTAGGGGACACCCCCAATCCCCCGAGGGAGAGGTATCTTGTGCACGCTCCCCCCTCCATCGCTATTTTGCGGGTAAGACCCCGTGTTGACAGAGTCAACAGATTTGGTTAATCTTTCCCTAAAGAAGCGCCTCACAAAGTGGGGCCACGGGGCCAAGGAGTTCCCATGAAGGCTTTGCTACAGCGCTTTCTCCGGTTCTTCGGCTTCGGGTCTGATCGGGTGGTGGAATGGGACGAGAACAGCAAGCTCGAAGATATCGACCTCTCCAAGAAGCGGGGCCGGAAGAAGAAGCATAAATTGCACCGCTCCCAACCTTGAAGCCGGTCCGTGGAATCCCCTCCTCAAGGCCACGGGCAAAGGGGAAAGGTCGTTCGACCTTCGCCGGTGTTCCGAGTTTTCGGCTTCTTCCCACTTTTCCTCAAAGTGCAATCCTTACCTTTCTCCTTCCCCGAAGAAAAGCAAAGGGGGTGAGCTTCGAAGCTCACCCCCTTTGTGCTTAGAGGCTCTCAGTGCTTCCGGACCTTACGGCGCGGGGGTGTACGAGGTAAGCTCCCTCACCTCGGCTTTCTCGAACATGACTTCATCCACCATCTTGACCGGGAGGCAGAGGTTGCCCTCCACATCCCACCACTCGGTCTTCTTCTTGCCGGCGGATGTGGTCTGCACCACCTTGTAGCACTCGAAGGTGCCCGCGCCCACGGTGACGGTCTCCTTACCCGCCACCTCGACGGTGAAATCGTTCACCATGGGGGCCCCCATGCTCGGCACACTGTTCTCTGTATACGACCATGTCTTGCCCGTGCTCAGCGGTGCACCGGCATCGCCCGTGTACGTATAGGAAGTTTGAGTGGTAACATTGGCCGGGCCTCCCGTCTTGGAGGTCTTCTTCAGAAGAGCCTTTGTGGAAGCATCCCTGTAGGTCGTCTCCTCCAGAACGGTGATATCGAACCACATACTCAGGGCCGCATACCACGTCTTGCGAGCGGGTACGGCGCTGAAGGCGGTCTCACACTTGTAGGCCGTCTTCCCATCGATGGCCTCCTCGCCGGTGACGGTCACGGTCCACTCAGTGGTCTCCGTATCATAGGTGACCGAATAAACGCCTTTGGCGCCCACACAGGAAGCCGCTGCGACCGGCGGTGGTGTGGAGGTCTCCGTAGGCGTGGGTTCGACCGTAGCCGTGGGGCTCGGTTCGGCGGTGGCGGTCGGCGTGGGTTCGACCGTGGCTGTGGGGGTCGGGGTAGGGCTCGGAGTCGGCGTAGGAGAGGGCTCGACGGGCTTGGCCGTCGGTTGTGGCGCCGCATGGCTCTTCGCCGGCATCGGTGAATAGGAGGTCAGCACCCGGGTCTCGGGATTATCCCACTGGGCCACTTCCACGTATTTCAGCGGGGCCAAGAGATCATACTCCGCGGCCCACCACTCGGTGCGGAGGAGTTGCGGTTCCACTGCGGCCCCATTGGTCGCGGTCTTGGTGTATTCCACCTTGTAGGCCCGGAACGTGCCCAGAGGGACGGTCACATCCTCCACCGCCACGACTTCGACCCGAATGGTATCCGTATAGTCAGGGGCCAGCGTCGAGGGTTCGAGGTGAACGAAGAGGTCGTAGCTGTATGTATCCCCGAACGCAAAGGGCTGTCCATGGTCGGCTTGCGAGTAGGTGAGGGTCTGCGTGGCCTTGAGTTTGATCATGCCCAGCGCTTCGGTGTTCGAAATGTTCTTGAGGACATCCATGGTCTTCTTGCTGAGCCACTGGGTCACATCGAACATCTTGATGGGGGTGCCGTTCGGAGCGTAGCGGAACGGATTGACATCGAAGCTCGTGGCGGCCACGTAGCAATTCTGCCCGTCTATCTGCTCCTCTCCCGTGATCTTGACGGTCCACACTGTTTTCTCGTCTTGGTAAGTGACGTCATAGGTCCAAGAGGGATAGGTCACCGCCGTGGCCGTTGGCGAAGGCGTTGGCGTGGTGGGTGCTACGGTCTTCGTGGGGGACGTTGGTGGTGGGGGGGTGGGGGTCTTTTCCTTGTCATTTCCGCAGGCCGTCATGAGCGGCAAGCCCGCGAGCAAGGCCAAAACGATGATGATACCGATGATCTTTTCGGACATCCTTAGCATGGTTTCCTCCTTAGCTAGTTTCGGATTCAACTGCCCAACGCAGGGCCCTTCCTCCACATCCTCGTTCAGGGGAACTGCTTTGTCCGGTGGCTCTCGCGGATCAGCCCATCTTCCCTCCTTTCACAGCTCAGTATTTCATGATTCGATAGTTGAAGACACTCCCTTCTGCTGCCATCTATTCGGGGGTTAATCTGTATTATGCAAATTCAAGTCCCCGACGTCAAGTAGAAGCAAAAGCGCGAAAAGAGCGATTCAGCTTTGCAGTCTTCACCATCGGGTGAATAAACATGAACACCTCATCCGGACTTTGCCCCGGAATTCCCCCACCCCCCATGAACGGTCCGGCTTCTTCGATCCCCCCACCCGCCCAAAGGGTTTTCTTGGGGGATATCCCCCAAATCCTCCCGAGAGAGGTGTCGTTTGCACGCTTTTCTTCAATCGGTTTTTGGGGGAAATGCCTCAAACGAAGTGATTCCGCTTCGATGCCTTTCGGCCGGGCGAGAAAGCTTTGAGGCATATCCTCCGCCATCGCAAGGAAGGTTCTTTTGGGAGAGGATCACCGCTCGGGAACAGAGGCGCAGTACAACACCCCTTCTGCTTTGAGGCTTTCGATCTCCTCTTCCGGCATCCGGAGGACCTTGCGGCAGATCTCCTCCGTGTGCTCCCCGAGGAGTGGGGCTCGAACGCTTCGCAGAGCCGATATCCCGGAAAGCCTGTAAGGGATCCCGGGATACAGCCGCTTGCCGGCCACAGGGTGATCCAGTTCCACCACCGCCCCCCGCGCTTTGAGCTGAGGATCGGCCAACGAATCGGGGGCGCGTTGCACGATTCCGGCCGGAACGCCTGCGGCCTGCAGGGTCTCCATGACCTCCAGAGGTTCGCGGGCCGAGGTCCATTCCTCAACAAACCGATCGAGCTCATCGGCATTCTTCACCCGGCTCAGGAGATCGGCAAACTTGGGGGATCGGCACCATGCGGGGTTCCCGATCGCCCGGCAGAAGCTCTGCCACTCCTCATCCGTGAAAACCGAAATGGCACACCATCGGTCATCCCCCTTGCACCGATAGCATCCGTGAGGTGCCGCATAGGGAACCCGGTTGCCCATCGGGGGGGGAATCCGCCCGTTCATGGTGTAATCGAGATAGTACTCGCCCACCATGTTCGCCGCCACCTCCGTCTGCGCCAGATTGATGTACTGGCCTTTGCCGGTGCGCCGGCGGTAATCGAGAGCGGCCAGTGCGGCCACCACCACAAACTTGCTGGCCATGTGATCGGGAATGGGGGCATTGGAGCCGACGGGATAGGGATCATCGGGTTGGGCCCAGAGGGAAAGGAGGCCGGAGAACCCCGAGAGCATGGGGCCATAGGCTTGATAGTTGCTGTAAGGTCCCCCACCGCCGAACCCTTGGCTGCTGATATAGATGATCTTCGGATTGATCTTGCGCACCGCCTCGTACCCGAGGCCGAGGCTCTCCATGACTCCGCCGCGAAAGTTCTCCGCGAGGACATCGGCCCATTCGATGAGTTGCGCGATGATCCCCTTCGATTTCTCCATTTTCAGATTGATGCCGAAGCTTCGTTTGTTCCGGTTGGCCTCGTTGAATCCCGCGATATTGTTGATATCGGGACCGATGGTGCGCATGAAATCAAGGTTATCCCTCGATTCAATCTTGATCACATCGGCGCCGAGCTCCCCCATGATCTTCCCGAAATCGGGCACCACCCCACCCGTTCCAAAGCTGAGTACCCTGACGTTTTCAAGCGGAAGCATGATCTTCTCCTCTAAATGACGCCGCCGGCCCTCAGGGCCACGAGATCCTCTTTCGTGAACCCCAGCTCGCCGCAGTAGATTTCCTCGTTGTGCTCGCCGAGGCATGGGGCGGGGCATTTCATGACGGCAGGGGTCTCGGACCACTTGTAAGGCGGCCCCGGATACGCGCCCCGGCCGGCCACCGGATGTTCAAGCTCCACAAAGAACCCCCGGGATTTGCTCTGCGGGCTCTGGTAGAAATCGCTCACTTTGAGGATCGGGGCGATGGGGACCCCTTCGCGGTTGCCGGCCTCGAACAACTCGAGCATGGTGTACTTCTGGGTGAATTCGATCATCAGAAAATAGAGGTCCTGGGCATTGCCGATGCGGTAAAGGAAATCCCGCCATTCCGGCATCTTGAGGACTTCAGGATTGCCCAGCACCCGAACGAGGGCGTCCCACTGACGGGGAGTGAGTGCGATCACCCGGATGAAACCGTCTTTGCATGGATAGATGGGATAGATCGAGGCCCCCATCCGCACCTCGGGGGTCGGCGGCGGAGCGCCGGGATTGAGCGCATAGGAATAGTTGGGGATGATCCACGGATAAAGGCCGAGACGGGACGTTTCGTGAACCGAAACCTCGCAGAACTGGCCCTGGCCGGTGGTCCCGCGCATATAGATCGCCGCCAAGATGGAAATCGCTGCATGGAGGGAGGCGGCATCGTATGCGGGGGAGCCGGGCATCATGCAGGGCACCTTGCCCGGGAATCCGCTGGTGATCAGCGTGCCGCTCAGGGCAAAATCCACGAGGTTTGATCCCTTGTAGTTCCGGTAGGGGCCTGAGAGCCCGAATTCGGTGATGCTGGCCACGATCAACGCCCGATTGACCGCCTGAAGCATCGAATATCCGAGGCCCAGATTCATCAGATGACCGGGCGGCGAGTTATCCACAAGCACATCGGCTTTCCCGGCCAGCCGCTTGAAGATGGTCTTCCCCTGGGCAGTCTTCAGGTTCAAGGTGATCCCACGCTTGTTGGCATTCCGGTGAAGGAAGTAGAGGCTTCTTTCGGGGTGGGGGATATCGTTCAAAAAGGGGGGCATGCGTCTTCCGGGGTCACCCTCGGGGGGCTCGATCTTGATGACATCGGCTCCGAGATCCGCCAAGATCTTGGCACAAAAGGCCCCTTTGCTATCGGCAAGGTCCAGCACCCGATAGCCGGTCAACGCCCCCTGTTCTCCTCTCTGCATACTCAGTCCTCCGGCCTATTAACAAGGAATAAATCAATTGATTGGAATTTTAGCATAATCGACCTTACATGCCTATGGGGCGAGAAAACCCCAAAACAGCGATCCCGCTTTGCAGTCTTCACTCTCGGGGAGAACGACCACATGATCACCCCATTCCTATGAACGTTCCGGCTTCTCCGATCCCATCCACCCGCCCGGAGGGCTTTCTTGGGAGATACCCCCGATCCCCCCGTAAGAGGCATCTCTTCACGCTCTTCTTCAACCGCTGTTTTTGGGCACTCGAACCGTGTTGCAAACGCAATTCAAAAACGGTACAATCGGAATCTGAGCCGGAGTGGCGGAATGGTAGACGCGGCGGTCTCAAAAACCGTTGGGAATCAACTCCCGTGTCGGTTCGAATCCGACCTTCGGCAGTATAGCCCCTTCCTATAATCTTGCCGGGTAGTGTAATGGTAGCACAACGGCCTTTGGAGCCGTACGTTCGGGTTCGAATCCCGGCCCGGCAGCCAATCCTCGGATCGAGGATCGAGATATCCTTCCGGTAGACCCTACCCCGGAACCCCTTTCCCTGACTAGTAGTAGATCGGCCTCCCCCGCCAGTATTTCACCTCCCCGGGGCCCCGCGGCGGAGGTCTGCCCCATACCCGTTTCACAAGATAAGCGATCCAGAGCCCGAAGAGGAATCCGCCGATGTGCGCCCAATACGCCACTCCCCCCGCCTGAGTCCCTAGCGATCCCAAACCCTCAAAGAATTGCAGCAAGAACCAAAAGCCGAGTAGGATTATGGCCGGTATCCGGACCACCGTGATGATGAAGAAGAACACCACCGTGCTGATTCGACTTCTCGGATAGAGGACGATGTAAGCTCCCAGAACGCCGGCGATGGCCCCGCTGGCGCCGATGGTCGGAACGGTGGAGGAAGTATCGGTGGCGATCTGCAACCAAGAGGCGGCTATGCCGCTGGCCAGATAGAAGAGCAGATATCGGAAGTGCCCGAAACGATCCTCTACATTATCGCCGAAAACCCAGAGGAAAAGCATGTTCCCCACAAAATGCATCCAATCGCCGTGGATGAACATAGAGGTGAAGAGCGTGATCCAGTTGGAGCCCGGCGTCGCGATATTCTCGTACCCATGGAAGGTCCGGAGCAATTGATAGTCGCGGCCGCTCATGAGCTCATCCGGGATCAGACCGAAGCGATAGAAAAAGACGTCTTGGGTGATTCCGCTGAGGGTCAGTTCGTAGATGAAGACGATGGCGCAAGCGGCGATGAGACTGACATTCACAAAGGGGAACGATCGACGTTTGAGATCGCTATCGGAAATCGGAAACATGATGAGGCGCCTGAACCTTCCTCATCGCATTGAGATGCCGACTTCATTATACCGGAAAAGGGCATTTCAGGGGCGGACGAGCACGGGAAAAACCGGAGAAACGACCGAAGGGGATTCCACGGGCCGAACGCCCGGAAACAGCGATTATTGAAGAAGCGCGTACCAAGGCACCTCTTAAGCCGGAGGATTGGGGGTGTTCCCCAAAAACCTTTGAACGGGTGGGCGGGAGCGAAGAAGCCGGATCGTTCATGGGGTGTCGGGGAATTCCGGGGCAAGGTCCGGGATGAGGTGCTCATGGTCATTCGCCCTGAAGGTGAAGGCTCAAAAGCGGAATCGCTGTTTTGGGGAACCGCGGGGGATTTGATGCCACAATCCTTCCCGTGCTAAAATGCCACGGAACCAAATCTGCATCGGAGGAGAGCAATGCCGTTCACCAACATCATCTATGAGAAAAAAGATCGCATCTGCATCATCACCCTCAACCGCCCGGATCAACTCAATGCCCTGGATCCGACCACCTATAATGAACTCTATCAAGCCACACTTGACATCGAAGCGGACCCCGATATCCGGGTCGTCATCTTCAAGGGGAACGGGCGCGCATTTTGTGCCGGAGCCGACCTCAAAGCCATGCAACCCAGCCTTCAAAAGGCAAGCCTTGCGGTCAAGTATCTGGAGAATTGCCACCGGACTTACAACGCGATCGAAAACCTCAACGTGCCCACGATCGCTCAGGTGCACGGCATGTGCCTTGCCGGCGGGATCGAACTCATCGAAGCGTGCGATATCATCATTGCCGCTGAAACGGCGCGGATCGGTGACCAACATTCGGCCAGAGGTCTTGTCCCCGGAGGCGGAAGCACCCAGCGGCTGATCCGACAGATGAATTTCCGCAAAGCAAAGGAGATATTGCTCACCGGCGAATGGATGTCCGGCACTGAGGCCTACCAGTGGGGATTGATCAACAAAGTCGTGCCGGAGGACCAACTCGAATCAGCCGTGATGGAGATGGCTCAAAAGCTCGCCAAACAGAGCCCCATGGCTTCCAAGACGATCAAGTGGTTGGTCAACAAGGGAATTCAATGCGATCTTGCCACCGCGCTTCGGTTGGAGATCGCCTCGACGGCTCAGCACGTGTTCACCGATGACTTCCGCGAGGGGATTCAATCGTTCCTCGAGCGGAGGAAACCGGAGTTCAAGGGAAGCTAACACTGCTCAAAGGAAGGGGGAGGGGCGCCCCTCCCCTTTCCTTCACCCGCTCCGGCGGCTTTCCCCCGTCCCTTCCCCTCGATCACGAGGGTGAATTCCCCCCGCGGCTCCCCGAAATGCGTGATCGCCTCACGCACCGTGCCCCGAAAGATCTCTTCATGAAGCTTGGTCAACTCCCGACAAACGGCCAAACGCCGTTCACCGAGCGTATCGGCGATATCCTGAAGGGCGGGGATCAAGCGGTGAGGGGACTCAAAGGCGATGATCGTGCGGGACTCTTCCGATAGCGATTCAAGAAGCCTTCGGCGCTCCCCCTTCTTCCGGGGCAGAAAACCCACATGAATGAATTGCTCCGAGGTCAATCCCGATACGGCCAGAGCGGTGATCGGGGCCGAAGGGCCGGGGATGGGGACAACGTTCGCACCGATCTCGATGGCACTCCGGATGAGATCGTACCCCGGATCGTTGATCCCCGGCATCCCCGCCTCCGATACAAGTGCAAGGTCACCCTCTCCCAATGCCCTCATCAGAAAGGGCAACTTGGCCCGCTTGTTATGCTCATGGAAGCTCGTGAGCGGCGTCTGGATGTGATAGTGCGTCAGAAGGATTTTGGTCCTGCGCGTATCCTCCGCCGCGATCAGGGATACTTCCTTCAGCACCCGGATCGCCCGGAGGGTGATATCTTCGAGGTTCCCGATGGGGGTCCCCACCACATAAAGCACGGGCATCGCATACATTATAGAATGCCATATCCGGCTCGTCTATGCCGAATACACCGGGCCAAACCCGCCTTGCCGGCACAACCCGAAAAGGCGTCTCACAGGGAAGAGCCAAAAGGAGCGATTGAAGAAAAGCGTGCAAAAGATCCCTCTCTCGGGGGATTGAAGGATCTCCCAAGAAATGCATAAGGCGGGAGGGTAGGATCAGAGAAGCCGGATCGTTCATAGGAATGGGGTGATCATGGTCATTCACCCTGAGAGTGAAGATTGCAAAGCGGGATCGCTGTTTTGGGGTTGTCTTGACTTGCTTGACGGCGCAGTATCATTTGTGTACGATGAGCAAAACACTTCTGTGAGCACGGTGGCTTTTGCTTCCGGGCGGCAAATGGATAAGACATGGGGATCAACGGACTTTTCAGGGGTAAGATGAGCCGGCGGGTGTGGTGGGGGTTCGGGGCCCTCGTACTGATCTTGGCGGTGGGAACGCTTGCCTTTTCGCTTCTGATATGGCACGCCGATCATCGTCTGGGGCAATTGGCGGATGTCGAGAGACCGCTTGAAGAAGATGTATGGACGATGAGGCTCAGCACCGTTGCGGTTGTCGAATCCCTCCGGGCTTATCTGCAGAACCCCACGGGGGAAGGCATCAAGGCGAATGATCAGGCCGAGGTGGATTTCGATCGTGCCGCGGAGGATTTTTTGCGCTTATCCCCCATGGAGGCGCAGAGGTCGCTCGCCAAGGAGGCGGCAGATCGCTTCGATGCGCTGAAGGATTCCCGCCGCGCCGTAGCCATCCTTGCAGATCGCCGGTCCGCGGATTTGCAGGCGTTCACATCGGATTCCCGCAAATTGAGCCAAATGATCAGCGAGCGGATCACTCTGGCCGTTGACCGGGATTCACCCCAAGCCGCCGAGAAGCTCGATGCAGCGTGGGGCATGGAGGCCAGTCTCGTCACCTTTTCCCGGTGGATTGAGAGCTATGCCGTCGGATCCGGAGAAGACTCTTCCGAGAGCATTCAAGCCGCCCGAGAAGACTTTCAGCGGTTCGAGCAGGAATACCGCGCCACCGGCCTCTCGCTCTACGAGGAAAGCTGGCTTGGGCAGATTGGGCAGGAGTTCGAGGACTTGGCGGATGCCGGTGCTTCGATCATTGCCCAGACGGATGCCCTCACGGAGGAGATGGGGCGTTTCGATCAGGATGCATCGGCGCTTGTTGCCCTTTTGAGCGATCAGCTTCAGCCTCTGGTGCAGATAGATGCCCGGAACTCCTCTCGGAAAGCAGAGGATGCCACGGGCGCAGCTCTGGCGGGCATCATCGGGCTGGGCATATTCGGAGTCCTTCTCGGCGGGGTTCTGGCGTGGGTGATGGCCCGCCGCATCACTCGACCCCTTTTCGATTTGCTCAAGGGTGCACGGGCCGTAGCCGGCGGGAAGATCGAACACCGCTTCTACATCGATTCCAAAGATGAATTCGGTGAGGTGGCGCTGGCGCTCAATCAGATGTTGGATCAGCTAGGGCGTTCGCGTGAGGCGCTGGGGGAAAGTGAAGAGACGGCATGGCAACTTCTCGATGCCACCACCGATGCGGTGATCTTGACGGATCTGAGGGGGGTGATCCTCGCCTGCAACGAAGCGGCCGCTCAGCGATTCGGGAAGGGACTGGAACAGATGGTCAACATGAATCTCTATGATCTCTTGCCGGCCGATGTGATGGCTTCTCGAAAGGCGCAGGTGGCCGAGGTGATCCGCACGGGCCGGCCTGTCCATTTCGAAGATGAGCGTGAGGGGATGATCTACGATGAAAGGCTCTTCCCCGTGTTCGATGAGCGGAGCGGAAGAGTCTCCCGAATCGCCGTCTTTGCCCGTGATATCACCACCCGGAAGTGGGTGGAGGAAGTCACCGAACAGTTGGGAAGGCGCAATGAACTGATCCTGCAGGCGGCGGGCGAGGGGATCTACGGTCTGGATACACAGGGAAGGACCACATTTGTGAATCCCGCCGCCGCGAAGATGCTCGGCTACCGGCCGGAGGATTTGATCGGTCAGCACCATCATGAGTTGGTTCATCACTCGCGCCCCAACGGGATGCCGTATCCCCATCAACAATGCCCTATCCATGCCACGTTCAAAGATGGCGCCGTTCATCGGAACGTGGATGACGAGGTGTTCTGGCGTAAGGACGGGACGAGCTTCCCCGTGGAATATACGAGCACGCCCATCATGGATGATGGCAAGATCGTGGGCGCTGTGGTCACCTTTCGAGATATCACCGATCGCAAACGGATGGAGAAGGCGCTCCGGCAAAACGAGGAGAAGTACCGTTCGATCTTCGAGAGCGCCGCTACTTTGATCATCTCCGTGGATGAATCCGGACGGATCGTGGATTGCAATGCGCGGGCAAAGAAGGTTCTGGGGTATTCGCCCGAAGATCTCATCGGACGGGATCTCGTGGGTCTCGTCAGTCCCGGTGATCAGGACGGGGTTCGAGAATGTTTGAAGGAAGTCCTCGTGAAGGGCTTCCGGTACAATCTTTCCTATCGCATGGTGCGAAAGGATGATACGCTCATCGAAGTGAATATGAACGCCGCTTCCGTAACGGATGAGAATGGGGTGTACGTCCGCACAATTTGTATGATCACCGATACCGCTGCTCCAAGCCCGAGATGATTGGGGGAACCGGTTGCATGCCTACGCTTCAGGAAGAGGCCGTTCGCCTTCTCGATGCCAATGCCCGCCGTGGCAAAGATTACTACTACACTGCCCCCTCCCGGAGAAAGTATCCCCATCAATGGTCTTGGGATTCCGCTTTCTGTGCCATTGCCAATTGCCGTCTCGGCCGGCCCGATTTGGCGAAGGCGGAAGTCCTCACCCTCCTCGGCAAGATGCTCCCCAGCGGGGCGTTGCCCCATCTGATTTTTCATGACCTAGCCCGGATCTCGGCTGCCAATCGTGCGCTTCGGTTCTACTGGCCCTGTGCGGACCGATCCCCTCTCGTGCAGCCGCCAGTGGTGGCCCTTGCCGCCCGGACGATCTGGGAAAACACCGGCGATACCCATTTCCTTCGGCAGGTTCTGCCGCCTCTGGAGAAGCATTTTGCATGGCTTTACGAGACGAGACGCTTCGGCGGTTCACCGCTCGTTTCCATTTTCTCCCCATGGGAATCGGGCCTCGATCATAAACCGAGCTTCGATCCCCTTCTGGGAAAACTTGCCCGTTTGCCTTTCGGCAAATATATCGTCCTTTATGTGGCTGAGATGGAGATGGCGCGCCTTCGCTTCGATCCCCGCGAGATCGAAGGACACCGCTATTTCAATGTGCGGGAGGTCCTCTTCAATACGATCTATGCCCTGGGACTTGAAGCTCTGGGGAAGATGTCCGCCGCTCTGGGGGAGAATTCCAAGGCTGCGATTTATTCCGCCCGAAGCGAAGAGGTGGAGAAGGCGATCCTCATCGAGTGTTTCGATCCCGCCACGGGACTGTATTTTGATGTGGATGTTCGTAGCGGCCGGCAGATCCGTGAGCCGACGATCTCATCTCTGGCACCTCTGGCGCTGGGGCACCTTCCGGCGCAAATGGCCGCGGGATTGGTGCGGCACCTGGCCAATCCGCTGGAATTCTGGCTTCCCTACCCGATCCCTTCGGTTCCGCGCAACAGCCGACATTTCCGCCCCCGGAGCCGGACCTATCTCTGGCGGGGTCCCACATGGATCAATACCAACTGGCTTCTGGTGGAAGGCCTTAAACGGCAGGGGTACCATGAGATGGCCGAGATCATTTCGCGAAAAACCAGAGAACTTGTGGAGAAATCTGGATTCTGGGAATACTACGATCCCCTCACCGGTCAGGGGCAGGGCCAGAGGAATTTCGCATGGTCGGCGCTCGCGGCGATTATTTGAGCGGCCGAATTCTGAGAGGCTTCTCGAGAGCGCAGTTTTGAGAAAGAAGGGTGTATGAAGATCAACGCGCGCCGAGTCAGTACACGGTGGCTGTGGAAGCCGTTCGGGAAGTACTTCGTGACCGGACTTGTTCTTTTCGTGCCCTTCTATCTCACGCTCCGGCTTCTCTGGTGGGGCTTTCAGAATATCGATAACGTTTTTCAACCCCTCGTGGGTTTCTTCATCGGGCATGAGGTCACCGGCATCGGATTTATTCTGACGGTGATGCTCATCTTTGTGTTCGGAATGCTGGGGATCGGCGTATTCGGGATCGAGGTCTTGGGCCGCCGGGTGCTTGGGTGGTGTCAGGCCGCCTTCGAACGAACGCCGGTGATTTGCCATATCTACGGCCCCTTGAAACAAACCGTCGAGGGTTTTCTTTCCCAGAAGGAGGGGGGATTCAAAGAGACGGTGATTGTGGAATTTCCACGAGAGGGGATGTTCACCCTTGGACTCGTCACGCGGGAGTCCACCGATGCCAGCGGCAGGGTGTGGTTGAGCGTTTATATCCCGCCCCCGCCCGCCCCCACGGACGGCATCTTTGAGGTGTTCGCAGAGGACGAGGTTATCCGGACGAACATCCCCATCGTCGAAGCGATAAAGATCATGATTTCATCGGGCAAGGTCACCCATCGAGCGATATTCGATTTACTGGGTGAACGCAGGGCCGCTCCACCGCGTTTTCAAGGGCGGGCCATGAGGTCTTGACAAATACCATCCGAAGCGGTGAAATCGTATAGAAGTTATAAGTAGATGGCGAGCACCTTCAAGAGCGGCGGCCGCTGGCTCCTTCGGGTTCTCCGGAAATACTTCGTCACCGGGTTGATCCTCTTTGTCCCCTTCTACCTTACGCTCCGGCTTCTATGGTGGGGCTTTCAGAACATCGATAGCGTTTTTCAACCCCTCGTGGATTTCTTCATCGGGCATGAAGTCACCGGCGTCGGCTTTGCCATTACGGTCATTCTTATCTTTGTGTTCGGGATGCTTGGCATCGGGATCTTCGGAAGGGCCTTGGGGCGCCGGATCCTTCATTCCCTCGATTCCGCTTTTGAGAGGATTCCGCTGGTTCGGCATATCTACAGTGCCATCAAGCAGGTGGTGGAGGGTTTCTCATCGAAAGATGGGGGTGGCTTCAAACAGGTAGTGATCGTGGAGTTCCCCCGAAAGGGGATGTTCACCCTCGGTCTGATCACCAACGAAGCTCTGGATTCCTCCGGAAAGGTCTGGGTAAGCCTGTATATTCCCACTCCCCCGAATCCCACCGGGGGATTCTTCGAGATCGTTCCGGAAGAGGAGATCATCCGAACGGCTCTGCCGGTGAGCGAAGGGATCAAGATCATCATCTCTTCCGGCAAAGTGACCAACGAAGCCATATTTGATCTCATGAGAAAGTACAAAGCCGGGGCGGGGGATGGATCGAAAACCCATCAACTCCCCCCCTGTCATGAACCCCCCATCGAGAGCACCCGCGAGAAAGTCCACCTGTGATCTTCAGGGATGGTGGGAAGATGTTCCGAGGAGGGGAAGAAGCACCTATGGCACGCGTACGCTTGGATCTGCCGGAGAAGTTCGATTTCTCCACCGAGATCCCCATCCGGATCAGTGATATCAACTACGGGGGGCATCTTGGGCATGATGCGATTCTTCCTCTGGCCCACGAAGCCCGTTTGCAATTCCTGAAGCATCTCGGCTACACCGAAGGGGATATAGAGGGCCTCTCCTATCTCATGGCCGATGCCCTCATCATTTACAAGTCTCAGGCTTTCTACGGTCAAACGCTGAAGATCGAAATGGCCGTGAGGGATTTCGGACCGAAAAGCTGCGATTTTCTTTACCGCATCACGGATAAGGGAACGGGAGCGGAGATCGCACGCCTCAAAACAGGCATGGTTTTCTATGACTATCGTTCGGGGAAGACGGCCAGGGTCCCGGAGAAATTCAGGGCGCGTTTCCCGGAGGCTTGAGGCCGGGGGATTCCATTCGGTTGAAATCAGGGGGGAGATGGACTATACTTCATACCACACCCGAAAAACCCCCGGGGAAGCGCTCTTGCTTGTGTGGTCCGATGAAAGGCGAATTGAACCGGTATGCGTTCCTACGACCTTGCCGATTTTCTGAAGCTCTCCGCGGTTTTGAACTATCAGCTCAGTGCCCGTCAGGTGAACTGGGAGAGCGTGATCACCATCATGCTGAACGGGAAGCCCATTTCCCGTCACGATAATGAGGTTCTCATTCGTGTTCTGGATTATCTTGGCAGTGTATATGGCCATCGGAAGCGGCGTTTGGGTCCGTATTCCGTGTTGCATCCTCTTCGGTCCACCTCTTTGCTGTGTCAGGGAAGCTATCCTGTGGAGTTGCTCGATTTGATGACCTCCCTCCTTCATGATAACTTCGAGGATGTGAATCCGAAGCGGTTCAAGGATGCCGAATGGGCGGCGCTCAATGCCAAATTCAACGAGTTTGCCGGGATGATCCCCAAACGTGATCTGATACGCCTCATGGAACGGTTGGAATGGTTGACCAAAAGCCCCGGCGATACGTATTACCGCTATATCGGCTATCTCCTTGAGCATGGGAGCCGCTTCCCCGAGGTGGTGAGGGTCAAACTGGCGGATCGGCTGGACAACACCTTCGACATGCGCATTGATATGGAGGATCCGCTTCAGGGGGTGGACTTCTACGAGACGATCTTTCAGATGATGTTCACGAATACCTATAAGGGATATCATCCCGAAAAACCCCACAGATCCACGATGGCGCTCAACGGGGCTCAGCGCCTTTACCAGCTCTTCAAGAACATCGTGCTCATGTCCCTTGTCCGGCAGAAAAAGGCCGCCGTGGATGATCCGCTCAGTCGAGAGATCTTTGCCACTCTGGCTAGGGCGAGCATCAAGGAAGCCCAGCGCATTACCCTTCATATCTTCGGGTACCATGAGACTTCTGTACCGAAGTTCCGGGATCTGATCCTTGAGACTATGGACTATGCGCATCGCGGGGGTATTGATACGGTGACTCCCCCCGCATCCGGGCATCGTCTGGACGGCATTTTCATGTCGGTATTCGATAACCCCAGCCCCTACGCCCGCCGCAGGAAACTGGCGGCTCTCTACAACGATAAGCCCCTCATGGTGGAGACGGCCCTGGCCTTCATCGTCATCTTCCTGAGCTTTTTGAACGACGAGAGTTATTACGTCCGTGGCATCAGCGAAGAAGGGGTACGCCCCGAGTAAGGGGTCTTCGGCATCGATTGCTTCTCTCGACCGATTCTGAATCAAAAGGAGGGGGCCATGGACAAACCGACCGCCCTTCTGGGAGAGATCCTCGAAGCGCTCAAGCGCTCGGATGAGAAGAAGATCGAAGGAATGATTCACGGTATCAATCTACCCCCGGATGCGTTTGAGATGATCGTCCCGATGTTTCGGGAGCTCTACGGGTTGGATCTCAAAGCTTCCATCATCCCTTTGGGCGAGCTCGAGGAATACCAGATGCACTATGTGAAGATGGCCCCCAGATCCGTTCGGGATGCCATCGAGTGGGCGGTGAAACTCGAGTACGAAATTATCGATGGGCAGGAGAAGGTATCGGGCAACCTTTCATTTCCGGCGTACTTTGTGGATGGGGCCTACCGGATTCTCCTTGTGGGCGGTTCGGCCTGAGGATACGTTAAGGAGGGAGTGCGTATGCAGGGGAAAGCGCTCTCGGCCGTTCTTTTTATTGCGGCTCTCATCGTGTGCTTGCTCGGGTGCGGCGGAAAGGGCGATGGGACCACCCTTATGGAAGAAGCCTCGGTCCCTTCCATCGAGCTTGCAAGCCCGGCCTTTGCCGGCGGCGAACCCATACCCCCTCGATATGCTAAAGGCAATGAAAACCTTTCCCCGCCCCTCGAGTGGGGAATGCCCCCGGCGCGAACGGAGAGCTTCGCCCTTGTATGTGATGACCCCGATGCGCCGGGCGGCACATGGGTGCACTGGGTGATCTATAACATCCCCCCCGATGTCCGTTCGCTGCCGGAGGGAATGCCCCGCGATGCTGAACTGGGCGATGGAACCCGACAAGGCAAGAACAGTTGGGGCCATCTCGGATATGATGGGCCTTCCCCACCGAGCGGCACGCATCGGTACTACTTTAAGCTTTACGCCGTGGACGGAATGCTCGATCTCGAACCCGGAGCCACCAAGAAGGAATTGCTGGAGATGGTGGAAGGGCACCTTCTGGGGCGGGGGGAACTCATGGGCACATACCGGAAATGAGCGGTGGGACTACCGGGGCTTTCTTGATAGATCAGAGGAGTCATGACCGCTCGTCTCAAGATCGGGATAGACATCGGCGGAACGTTCACGGACCTTGTCGCTTTTGATGAACGCACCGGTCAGACCGTTCTTCTGAAGCTACCTTCCACCCCCCATGATCCCAGCGAGGGCGCGGCCGGGGCTATCGAGGCCCTTATCGCGGCTCGTCCGGCGGATATCGAGTCCATTGCCCATGCCACCACGATCGGCACCAACCTTTTTCTGGGGCAAATGGGCTTGAATCTTCCCAGAGGCGCGCTTGTCACCACGGAGGGCTTTCGGGACGTGCTCGAGATCGGCCGACAGCGCCGGCCGGAATCTTATGACCTTTTCTTCGAGAGGCCAAGGCCCCTCATCCCCCGATCGCTTCGGTTCACCGTCGAAGAGCGGACAAATGCCCGGGGTGAGATCCTCAAGTCCCCCGATGCCGATCGGATCCGGATCCTCGCCGAGGAGCTCCGCCGGCAAGGCGTGGAGGCGATTGCTGTGGTCTTTCTTCACGCGTATGCCAATCCCGCAAACGAGCGGATGGTGCGGGAGATCCTCGCCCGCGAATGCCCGGGGGCAGTGGTCGTTGCTTCTCACGAGGTGGATCCCACTTATCGGGAATACGAGAGGACGAGCACTACCGTGGTGAACAGTCTCCTCGTGCCCGTGGTCTCCCGATATCTTGAGAGATTGGTATGCCGGTTGATGGAGCGGGGGGTACGAGCGCCCGTGCACATCATGCGATCGAGCGGGGGGTTGGCCACAGCGAGCATGGCGGTGCGGATTCCGGCGGCCACCATCGAGTCGGGGCCGGCCACGGGGGTCACTGCCGTAGCCGAGTGGGGGCGATGGGTGAACCGGGATAGGCTCTTGAGCTTCGATATGGGGGGCACGACCGCCAAAGCGGGCCTCGTGATCGGCGGGGTGCCTCAAATGGTTCCCGAATATGAAGTCGGCGGCAAGGCGCACGCGGGGCGATTGGTGAAGGGGAGCGGGTATCCGGTGCGGTACCCGTTTGTTGATCTTGCGGAGGTGAGCGGTGGGGGAGGAACCATCGCTTGGCTCGATGAGGGGGGCGCGCTCAAGGTCGGGCCGGTGAGCGCCGGCGCCGATCCGGGGCCGGTGTGCTATGGCAAAGGGGGGAAGGATCCCACGGTCACGGACGCTGATGTCGTTCTGGGGAGGCTTGGGCCCCGGAGCCTTTCCGGCGGTGCCGTTCCGATCTCCCCTGAATTGGCCGCCGCGGCGATCGAGGAGCGCATCGCGCGGCCGCTGGGGATGAGCATTCCGGAAGCGGCATGCGGCATTCTTGAGATCGTTCATTCCCACATGATGCGCGCCGTTCGTTTGGTCTCCATCGAACGCGGGTATGATCCGCGCGATTTCGTCATGGTGGCCTTCGGCGGGGCCGGCCCGATGCATGCTGTTTTTCTCGCCGAGGCGATAGGCATTCCCGAGGTCTTTATCCCGCCCCATCCGGGGGTGTTTTCGGCGCTCGGATTGCTTCTCGCCGATTTCCGACACGATGTGGTCCGAAGCATTCTCCAAGAGGCATCGGGCTTGACCTCCCGCGAGATGAATTCCTTCTTTCTCGCGATGGAGAAGGAGGGGTTTGCGTTCATGGCGGCGGAAGGGTTCCCCCCCGAGCGCATTCGGGCGGAAAGGCATCTCGCGATGCGGTATCGCGGGCAATCCTATGAACTCACCGTTCCGGTGGAGAAGTCCCTTGCTCGAGCGGTTCAACGGTTTCACCGCCGCCATCGTCAGGTGTACGGCTTTGCTTCTACCGATGAGCGCGTGGAAGTGGTGAGCGCTCATCTTGTCCTCTGGGGAGGGCGGGCCAAACCCCGGTTCGAGATGCGCCCGATCACATCGCCCGCCGCCGGTGCCGGAAGCGCGATGATGGAAATGCGCCCCGTTTTCTTTGCGCCGGAGGGTTGGATGCCCACGCCGGTGTACCGGCGGGATCGTCTGTTGCCCGGCGCATGGTTCGATGGACCCGCTGTGGTCGAGGAGTACGATGCCACAACGGTGGTTCCGCCATCGTGGAGCGCCACCGTGGATGGGTTCTCCAATCTGTGCTTGAAGAAAGGTACATGATGCACCAATCCCCACAGAAGGAATCGGCGGGGATCGACCCCGTCATGCTTGAAGTGATCCAGAGCGCTCTCGTGTATGCGGCCGAGGAGGCGGGGATCGCGCTCCGCAACGCCGCCTATTCCCATAACATCAAGGAACGCATGGATCACTCGTGTGCCCTGTTCGATCCGGAAGGGAGACTTCTGGCGCAGGCGGAGCACATCCCCGTGCATCTGGGTTCCTTGCCATGGGGGGTGAAGAACGTTCTTCGGGAGACGGCGGCGAGCGGGTTGCAATGGGAGCCGGGAGATGCGGTGATGGTGAATGATCCGTATGTAGCGGGGACTCACCTGAACGACGTGATGCTCATCAAGCCCGTCTTCTACCGCCGCGGTCTGATCGGCTTCAGCGTGAATCGGGCGCACCATGTGGACGTCGGGGGAAAGGTGGTGGGAAGCATCTCCCCCGATGCGCGATCGCTCGACGACGAAGGGGTGATCGTGCCTCCGGTTCGCATTGCCCGGCGCGACCGGATGGATGAGAAGGCGCTTTTCCCCTTTCTCTCCCGCGTCCGTACCCCCGAGTTCTCGAAAGGAGACCTCAAGGCTCAGCTTGCAGCGGCGGCCGTTGGGGAACATAGGCTCGTGGAGCTTGCCGAGCACTATGGTCCCGAAACCTTGAGATCCGTCTTCTCCCGGATCATCTCTTCCGGCCGGGAGAGGATGATCCGCCGTCTTGCCCTTTTCCCTTCCGGTAGTTTCACCGCCGAGGATTGTTTGGAGGATGTGAACGGCGAAGGTACGCTCACTTGGATTCGGGTGGTAGTGGAAAAACGCGGCGAGGCGCTTCATGTGGATTTCTCCGGAACCGAAGCGCAGATTCCTACCCCCTTCAATGCCGTGTTCGGCGTGGCCCTCTCCGCAACATACTTTGCCGTCAAGTCCGTGCTCGACCCCGAAGGGCCGATGAACGAGGGTGTGCTTGAACCCGTTCGGGTTTTCGCGCCGTCCGGGTGTCTCGTGAATCCGGTGAAGCCCGCGCCGGTGGCCGGAGGGAATCTAGAGACCTCTCAACGCATCGCTGATACGGTCTTGAGGGCGCTTGCCCGGGCATTGCCCGATCGGGTGCCGGCGGCTCCGCACGGGTGCATGAACAACGTCAGCGCCGGCGGATATGATCCGGAGCGGAGACGGAACTGGGCCTTCTATGAGACGATCGGGGGTGGGGCCGGGGCCCGCCCCGGCGCCGATGGTGTTGATGGCATCCATACCAATATGACGAATACGATGAACACGCCCATTGAAGCGATCGAGCAGGGGTATCCCGTTCTCTTCGAGCGGTATGAGCTGCGAGAAGGGAGCGGGGGCCGGGGGCGGTGGCGGGGTGGGGAGGGGATCATCCGGGCATGGAAGTTCCTCGGCCCTTCGGCACAAGTGACCGTGATCGGCGATCGGCACCGCGTTCCGCCGTGGGGATTGAAGGGGGGAGAAGGCGGTAGGCCGGGTGTTTTCTCCTTGCGGAAGGCCGATGGGCCTCTCGTGCCGCTCAAGAGCAAACAGACGATAATCCTCCGGAAGGGAGATACCCTCATCGTGGAGACGCCGGGGGGAGGGGGATACGGTGACCCGTTGGGACAAGAGTCGGCATCCAGAGGTTCTTTGTCGAACGATGGGGTACAATAGAAGCAATGGCGAAGACCACTCTCCTCAGATTCCTTACGCAGTCCGGAAGCGGTTCCCGCCGGGCCATGGCCGATGCCATCCGGGAGCGGCGCGTGATCGTGAACGATCGGATCGCCGAGGATTTCCGGCAGGAGATCGATCCCGCCCGGGATACCGTCCTCCTCGATGGACATCGGGTGGGCTCCTTGCAAGCCCGCAAGGTGTATCTGATGCTCAACAAGCCTGCGGGGGTGATCACCACCACGCGCGATGAGCGGGGCCGGCGGACGGTGCTGGACTTCGTGCCTCCCGAATACCGAGGTTTCCGGCTTTTCCCTGTGGGAAGGCTCGATAAGGATAGCACCGGACTCATTCTGCTCACAAATGATGGGGATCTCACCCTTCGGCTCACACACCCGCGGTTCGAACACGAAAAGGAATATCTGGCCGCCGTCGAGGGTATGCTCGATCCAAAGGATCGGCGGAAGCTCGAGTCAGGGGTCGAGCTTGCCGATGGTCTCACCTCCCCGGCAAGGATTCGGCCGGTGCGAGGCGTTCCGCCGTTCAACTACCGTATCGCTATCCACGAGGGGAGAAACCGGCAAGTCCGGCGGATGTTCGAGTTTCTCGGATACCGGGTTCTGGCGCTCCGGCGGGTGCGTGTGGGCACACTGGAACTAGGCGATTTGAAGGAGGGGGAGGTGCGGTCCCTTTCCCCGATTGAGGTGAAGTCTTTGCTCGCTTCCCGTTCTTCGCCGGAGAGGCGCTCGAACCGTTGCCCCATAGAGCACCGGAGAGTATAATCAAGCAAAGCACCGCAAGGGGCGAACGCATGGTGAAGCGGATCGGCGTTCTTACCAGCGGCGGCGACGCCCCGGGGATGAATGCGTGCATCCGGGCGATCGTGCGGAGCGCCGCGCACTACGGGATTGAAGTCACGGGCATTCGGCGCGGCTATGCCGGCCTCCTCGAGGGGGATGCGATCCCGCTGGATCCCCGGAAAGTGACCCATATCTTGGAACGCGGCGGCACTTTCCTCGAGACCTCCCGGTGCGAGGAGATGAAGACGCCGGAAGGCATCCGGAAGGCCGTTGCCATGATGCATCGGATGGAGCTTGAGGGGTTGATCACCATCGGCGGGGACGGGACCTTCCGGGGGGCAACGGAGCTCTCGAAGGCGGGCGGCTTTCAGGTCATCGGGGTCCCCGGCACGATCGATAACGATGTGTACGGGACGGACTTCACCATCGGATTCGATACGGCCGTCAATACGGCGCTCGAGGCCACCGACAAGATCCGGGACACCGCCGAATCCCACAACCGACTTTTCTTCGTAGAAGTCATGGGGCGCAACCGCGGCTTCATCGCCCTCGCGGTGGGGATCGCCGCGGGTGCGGACGAGATCCTTCTCCCCGAGACGGAAACCGATCTCAAAGCGCTTGCCGAAAGCTTGAAACGTTGCTATCGGAATGGGAAGCGGAGCGCCATCGTGATTGTGGCGGAGGGGGATGTGCCGGGGGGTGCGCGGGCCATCGCCGAACGAATGCAGGGCTTGATCGATGTGGAATACCGCGTGGTCTCCCTCGGACATGTGCAGCGGGGCGGTTCCCCCACCGCCCGGGACCGGATCCTAGCGAGTGAGCTCGGCACCGCCGCCGTGGATGCCATCGCCGAGGGCAAGAGCGGGTACATGGTGGGTATGATCGCTTCCGAGATCGCGCTTACCCCGCTTTCGGATACGTGGACGAAGACCAAGGAATTGGATGCCCGTTTGCTCAAGATGCTCCGTATTCTGGCCGTCTGAACGGCGGCGAAGGCCTCAGGGATTCCTATAAGGGAGCGAGAACGATGGAACGGTTGAGGATCGGTAAAATCCGGGGACTTCAGCAAATCGCCGATTCGCACGGGATCTTTGCCATGTGTGCCATGGATCATCGGGGCTCTCTGCAAAAGATGATCGCCCCCCGGGATCCGAAGTCGGTCGGCTATGAGCAGATGGTGGAACGGAAGCGCGAGCTCTGTGCCGCTCTGGCGCCGTATTCGAGCGCCGTGCTTCTGGACCCCGATACGGGGGCGGCCCAGACGATTCTGAGCGGCGATCTCCCCGGTCACGTTGGCCTTTTAGTGAGCATGGAGGCCTCGGGGTATGGTGGGGGGGCGGAGGGACGTGTGACCGAGCTTCTCCCCGGATGGAATGCGGCCAAGGTCAAGCGGATGGGGGGATCGGCGGGCAAGCTCCTTCTGTATTTTCGCCCCGATCTCCCGGAGTTGGCCACGAGACAATTGCACGTCGTGGAGACGGTAGCCGCCGATTGCACCGCCGCGGATCTGGCTTTTCTCGTGGAGCCCAAAACGTATGCCGTCGGGGAAGAGGTCGGCCGTCCGGAGCTTCTGGCGAAGCGGTTGCCCGAGCTCGTCATCGGAACCGCCCGTCAGATCACCGCCCTCGATGTGGATGTGCTCAAAGCGGAGTTCCCCGCCGATATGAACTACGAAAAAGATAAGGGGAGGCTTATGGATCTCTGCCGGAGGCTGAGCGAGGCCTCCCGCGTGCCCTGGGTGGTGCTGAGCGCGGGGGTGGATTATGAAACGTTTGCCCTGCAGGTGGAGATCGCGTGCCGTGCCGGCGCCTCAGGGTTCCTCGGCGGCCGGGCCATTTGGCAAGAGGCGATGAGCATCGGCGATCGTGCGGAGCGCATGCATTATCTTCGAACCACGGTGGCCGATCGCATGAAACGTCTTTCGGAGATTGCCGCCATGCATGGTGTCCCGTGGTACAAAAAGCTCGGGGCTCCGGACGGCAGAATGGGAGACCTTCCCCCAAAATGGTACGAGGGATATTAGCTCCTTATGTTGGCAATCACGTGCTACGGCGGTGTAAACGAGATCGGAGGGAACAAGATCTTTCTGGAAGACGGCGATACGCGCTTCTTCTTTGATTTCGGTTCCCCTTTCAAGAAACGGGCCCGGTTCTTCGGGGAGTTCTTCAGTCCCCGCCCCGGCGCCGGCCTTCTCGATCTCCTCGAAACCGGCCTTTTACCCCCTCTCAAAGGGATCCTTCGGGAAGACCTTGCCGGCAAGGACCTCTGGGCCAGATTTGCTTCCTCTGAACAACACCGCGAGATGAGCATCGATGGGGTTCTTCTTACCCATGCTCACATGGATCACAGCGGATACGTCTCGTTCTTACGGGATGATATCCCCGTTTACTCCACGGTGATGACCGCCTTCGTTTCCAAGGCGATGCAAGATAGCGCCCCCCCGAATTTTGAGAAGGAAGTGTGCTATTCGCTCCCGAAAGGGATCAAGAAGGGGTATTTGCGTTCGGCCGGGACCTACAAACCCCGTCCCTTTGCGTTTGTGGATGTCCCCGCCCTCAGTGAGGAAGCCCAAGATTTCTGGTATTCCTCTCCGGTGCGCAAGAAGCCCCTGAGTTCGGAAGCCTACCGGTGCGCTCCGGAGAAGATCGGCGCGCTCAAATTCAGGTTTTTCCCGGTGGACCATTCCATCCCCGGCGCGGCGGCGTACGCCGTGGAGACTTCCGCCGGATGGGTCGCCTACACCGGTGACCTGCGTTTCCATGGGAGGGCCAGTTACCAGACCGAGGCGTTTGTTCAGGAAATGCAGAAGCTTCGGCCCCGCATCCTTCTGTGCGAGGGGACACGCCTCAAGGAGGAGCGCGGGCCGAGCGAAAGGGACGTTTTCGAACACTGTCTCGAAGCCGTGAGGAAAGCGCAGGGATTGGTGATCGCCGATTTCGGGGCGCGCAACGTCGAGCGCCTCGTGGCTTTCTATAACATTGCCCGCGAGACCGGTCGAACCTTCGTCATTATGGGCAAGGATGCCTATCTCCTCGATGTGATGCATCTGGCCTCAGAGCGGGTCCCCTCCATCGATCAATTCCCCGATATTCTCATCTACAAGGATTTCAAGTCCAAGATCTCATCGTGGGAAGCGGAAATTCACCGGCACTACAGCGGCAAGATCATCACGGCGCCTCAGGTCCGCGAAGATGCCGGGCGGATTCTGCTGTGTTTCAGCTTTGCGGATATGTTGGATCTCGTGGATATCAGGCCTTCCGAGGGAACGTACATTTACTCGTCGAGCGAGGTCTTCGATGAAGAGGGTGCCACCGATATGCGCCGCCTTTCCAATTGGATTGCGCATTTCGGGTTAAGACCCCTTGGCCTCCCGAGGGAGGCCAAGGGGTGGGAGATTCCCCCGGCGGAGAGGGGATTCCATTCCTCGGGTCATGCCTGCGGGCCGGATCTCCTCGATCTTATCCGCCGGATCAATCCCCAAACGTTGATTCCCATCCATACCGAGGATCCCGGGTACTTTATTCAGCACCTCCGGGATACCGATATCGAAATCCGCTTGCCGATCGAAGGAAAGACGATGGTTTTCGCGTGATGCTTTTCCGGTGTATTCTATTCCCCTCGGGGGCATGGAGCAACGATGGGCACTGAGCTTACCACCCGCGAGTATGCCGAACTTCTAGCCTTCATCAAGAACCGTATCCGTGCCGCCCAGTATCAAGCTCTGAAGGCGGTCAACAGCGAACTCATAGAGCTCTGCTGGGATATCGGCGCGCTGATCGTGGAGCGGCAAAAGGGCGATACGTGGGGCAAATCGGTGGTGGAGAAGCTCTCGCAGGATCTGCAACGGGAATTCCCCGGCATCAAGGGCTTTTCGCCATCGGGCCTGTGGCGGATGAAGATGTTCTATCAGACCTATCGGGATAAACCGAAACTCGCACCGCTGGTGCGAGAAATCGGCTGGACGCACAACATCATCATCATGGAGAAGTGCAAGGACGATGCCGAGCGGGAGTTCTATCTTCGCATGACCGCCCGCTGCGGTTGGAGCAAGACGGCCCTCATCGAACAGATTGAGTCTCGGGCTTACGAGAAAAGCCTTTTGAGCCAGACGAACTTCAGTGGAACCCTCCCCGAACCGCTCCGGGATCAGGCCAAGCTCACCGTCAAGCCGCAGTACATCTTCGATTTTCTCGATCTTGGGGAGGAACACACCGAGTCCGAGATCAAACAGGCACTGGCCCAGAGGTTGGAACGCTTCTTGAGTGAGATGGGCGGTTTGTTCACCTTTGTGGGAAGCCGCTATCCGCTGAAGGTGAGCGATCGGGAGTTCTTCATCGATCTTTTGCTGTATCACCGGCTGCTTCGATGTCTTGTGGCCATAGATCTCAATGTGGGCGAATTTCAGCCGGAGTTTGTGGGCCGGATGCAATTCTATCTCGCCGCGCTCAATGATCTGGTCCGTCTCCCCGAGGAGAATCCCTCCATCGGGATCATCCTCTGCAAGAGCAAGGATAAGACCATCGTGGAGTATGCGCTGAGGGATTCGACCAAGCCCATCGGCGTGGCCGAGTACCGGGTTTCGGCCAAGCTTCCTCGGGAACTCGAAGGGCAATTGCCCGGGCCCGAACAGATCGGCAGGCTTCTGGAAACGCCCTAGCCTCAAAAAGATGGGAGGGTTCCTCGAGCCGGAACCCTCCCATCAAGAGCCCCATCGGGAAGTGGAAGACTCACATGGCCATGGCCGCGGCGATGAGTTCGCGGTGGTAATCCGCATCCCCGAAGGCCAGCTCCGCCGCCTTGGCCCGCCGGAAGTAAAGCTGCAGATCGTGATCCATGGTGAAGCCGATTGCGCCGTGGATTTGATGGGCGGTGGTCATGATCCGCTGATATGCATCGCTGCACCATGCCTTAGCCATGGAGATTTGTTTGGAGCACGGGAGCCCTTCACTAAGCATCCATGCGGCCTCATAAGTGATGAACTTCGCGCCGTCCACATCGGTGGCCATATTGGCGGCATGATGTTGCACCGCCTGAAAGCTCCCGATCGGCTTGCCGAACTGCACCCGATCCTTGGAATACTGGATGGTCATTTCAAGGACTTGCTGGGCTCCGCCGATCATCTCGGCGCACTTGCCGATAGCCCCCCGCTCGATGATGCGCTGGATGATCGGCCAGCCCTTGTTGACCGTGCCCACGATATCTTTCCGGGGAACCTTTACATCCTTGAAGACCACTTCGGCTTGCTTATCGGAGGCGATGGTCTTGAGCATGGTGATCGCGATGCCCGGGCTCTTGGCATCCACGAGGAACAAAGTGATCCCTTCCTCGGAGGTGCCCGCGTGGGTTCTGGCGGCGGTGAGGAACCAATCGGCTACATGAGCATCGTTCACGAAGAGCTTGGTGCCGTTCAGAACGTATTGATCGCCCTGGGATTTGGCGCTCATGGTGATGCCATCCGGGGTGAAGGTGCCCGCAGGTTCAGTCAGGGCCAGAGCCATTTTGAGGTTCCCTTGCGCGATCTGGGGAAGGAAAGCCTTCTTCTGTTCCTCCGTGCCCGATTCGAGAAGGGTCATGCCGCCGAGGACCACTGTGGAGAAGAAGGGGCCCGGCATGCACGCACGCCCCATTTCCTCAAGGAGAATGGCAAGCTCAAAGAATCCCATCCCTTGCCCGCCGTATTCCTCGGGGAAGACAAGTCCCATCCACCCGAGCTCGGCCATTCCCTTCCAGACCTCATCGGAATAGCCTTTCTCGTCCTTTTCCATCGCCCGGACGTATTCCTTCTTGCAGTTATCGGTCATGAAGTCGCGGGCGAACTTCCGGAGCATTTCCTGTTCTTCGGTGAATTGCATGTTCATCGCATTTCCTCCTTGTTGCTGTTGAAGGGGCCTATCCCCGAGGCATGCCCAAGCCCACAGTGGCCAGCGTATTGCGCATGATTTCGAGTGTGCCGCCGGCGCTCAGAAGCCCGATGGCGCGCATGTAGAGGTATTTGATCTCTCCCCGCAGCGGGGCCCATTTGGAGTCTTCGTCGAGTTGCCCGTAGAGGCCCAAGATTTGCATCGCCGTATCGTACACTTTTTTGGTGGCCTGGATGCCGTAGAGCTTGATCATGGTGCTCTCTTTCGGGGTGGGGAGGTTCTTGCTTTGTTTCCATACCACGTTGTAGGCCATCATCCGTCCCACCTCCAGCAGCACGGCGCAGTCGGCGAGTTTCTGGCGGATGACCCGATCTTCGATCAAGGGCCTTCCGTGGCGTTTGGTCTCCTTGCAGTATTGGACCAGTTGATCCACTACCCCGGTGGCGTACACGCATACGAGTCCGCTGAAGGGCCTTTCGAAGTTGAGGGTCTCGAGGATGACCTTGAAGCCGTTTCCTTCGCCGCCGAACACAGCATCTTTGGGCACACGGGCGTCATCGAACCAGACGCTGTTGAAAGCATACAGGCCGTCCATGTGCTGAATGGTCTGCATGGTGATGCCCTTGGTCTTCTTGAGATCCACGATAAAACAGGTGATCCCTTTGTTCGGGGGGACCTCGAAGTTGGTCTTGACGAAGAGGAGATAGCGATCGGCTACGTGCGCGCCCGAGGACCAGATCTTCTCCCCGTTGATGACCCATTCATCGCCTTTGAGTTCGGCCCGGGTCTTCATCGAGGCTAGATCGGAACCGGCTCCCGGCTCGCTCATCCCTTCCGACCAGACCACTTCGCCGCGGGTGATCTCCCCTAGGTATTTGATTTTCTGCTCCTCGGTTCCCAGCCGAAGGATGGTGGGGCCGACGATCGAAACCCCGTAAAGATCGCGCCCCGGCACTTTGTGGTAGTTCAGCTCCTCCGCCAGAATATAATCGTACATGAAGGGAGCTTCCCGGCCGCCGTATTTCTTGGGCCAGCCCATGCCCAGCCATCCCTTGGCGGCCAGTTTCTTGCGCATATGTTCGGCGAACTCACGGATATCCTCCCGCGCTTCCTCTTCGTACTGGCAATCCACATCCGCCCCGCGGAAATCCGGAGGCACCTCTTTCTTGATGAAGTCGCGAACCTCTTGCCGAAATGCCTCCTCATCGGCGCTGAAACGAAAATCCATCGGGCCTCCCTCCTATTCGTAACCTTTGGCGGGCATTGAAAGCGCCCAACCTTTCCCATTTTACATGCTTCGATTCCGGCGGGCAACCTCGAGAGCAGACCTAAAAACAGCGATTCGCTTTGCAACCTTCACCTTCAAGGTGAATGACCATGCTCACCTCATTCCGGACCTTGCCCCGGAATCCCCCCACACCCCATGAACGGTCCGGCTTCTGCGATCCCACCCACCCGCCCAAATGGTTTTCTTGGGGGATACCCCCAATCCCCCGGCAGAGATGTGTCTTATGCACTCTCTTCTTCAATCGTTATTTTGGGGGCAAGGGGTGGAGAATCCGTTCCGGCCGTGATACACTCTTGAGGGACAAGGGTAAGGAGCGAAACACATGCGGATGTCCAAGCTTTTTGGGAAAACCTTGCGGCAAGTCCCTGCGGATGCGGATACGATCAGTCATCAGCTCTTGCTCCGCGCGGGGATGATCTATCAAGTCGCCACGGGGATCTACTCGTATCTGCCATTGGGATGGCGAGTGCTCCGGAAGATCGAAGGGATCGTTCGGGAAGAGATGGATGCCGCCGGCGGGCAGGAGCTCCTCATGCCGGCCCTTCAGCCGCTGGAGATGTGGGAGGAAAGCGGGCGGAATCGGACGTTCGGGAAGGCGCTGTTCACGCTTACCGATCGGCGGGAGCGGCGGCTGTGCCTCGGGCCCACGCATGAGGAAGTCGTCACTCAACTGGCGCAGCTGAATATCCACAGCTATCGGGACTTGCCCGCGATCCCCTATCAGATTCAAACCAAGTTCCGGGATGAACCCCGCCCCCGGGGAGGGCTCCTTCGGGTGCGCGAGTTTATCATGAAGGACGCCTACAGCATGGATGTCAACGCCGAGGCGCTCGATCGAACCTACAACCGGATGATTCAAGCGTACACTCGTATCTATGAGCGGTGCGGCCTTCCCACCGTGATGGTTGAGGCCGATAGCGGGGCCATCGGGGGGAAGCATTCCCACGAGTTCATGGTGGTGGCCGATTCGGGGGAGGATGAGATTATCTATTGTTCCAAGTGCGACTATGCCGCGAATGTGGAAAGGGCCACCTTTACGAAGACCAAGCCGATCGCCAAGGAGAGGCCCCTTCCCTTGGAAGAGGTTTCTACCCCCGGCAAGCGGACCATCGAGGAGGTGGCCGAATTTCTGCAGATTCCCCCGAGCCGGACGATCAAATCGATCTTCTATTCCGCTGATGGCAAGCTCGTTTTCGTCATCATCCGGGGGGATCTCGAGGTCAATGAGGTGAAGCTCAAGAACACCCTTAAATGTGTGGATCTCCGGTTGGCCACCGAGGCAGAGGCGGCGGAGAAGGGGTGGGTGGCGGGATTTGCCTCCCCCATCGGGATCTTCGGCACCCGCGTCATCGCCGACGATTCCATTACCCTCGGATCCAATTTTGTGGTCGGCGCTAACAAGTTAGATACCCATTTCAGAAATGCCAACTTCCACCGGGACTTCGAAGCGGATATTGTGACGGATATTGCGCTGGCCCGCGTAGGTTACCAGTGTCCCCGTTGCGACGGCACCCTCCTTTCGAAGAGGGGAATTGAGGTCGGGCACACCTTCAAATTGGGCACGATCTTCAGCGAGAAGTTGGGAGCTATGTACCTCGATCGAGAGGGTAACCAGAAGCCGATCATGATGGGATGCTATGGCATCGGATTGGGGCGGCTTCTGGCGGCAGCGGTGGAGCAGAATCATGATGATCGGGGGATCATCTGGCCAATAGCCATCGCTCCCTATCACATCTATCTCTGCGTGCTGAGTATCGAGAACTCCGAGGTTTCCCAGCGGGTGGGAATGCTATATTCGGAGCTGAGACGGGCCGGATTCGAAGTTCTGTTCGATGATCGAGAGGAATCAGCGGGGGTGAAGTTCAACGATGCGGACCTTATCGGAGTCCCTATTCGGGTGGTCGTGAGCCCCCGAACGCTGAAGCAGAATTCGGTGGAGATCAAGCGCCGGATCAGCAGTGAGACGGAGCTTGTTCCGCTGGAAAGGGTTCAAGACCGTTTACGGGAACTCTTGGCACACGAGTGGCATCGCTGAGAAGGGGGCGCCATTGTTCGGGAGGCTCTTTGATGACGAAATTCAGGGAGTCCTCGAAGTTTAAGATTTAAGAAGAGAGCTGCATCTCCCTCCGATGTTGAACTGGGGAGGTTGCTCTCCTGAACTTCGAATCTTCGGCCTACTGCTCGTGTAGAGGCGCTAGCGGTTTCTTCTGCGCCAGAAGAAAACGATCACTGCTATTGCTACCGCCAGTGCGACCAGCGTGATCCATAGCCGGGAGTGGCCTTCGTGTGAAACCCTCGCTTGCCCGCTCATGGATGTATCCTCTCCGCTGCTGCTTGCTATCGTGCGTTATCGTCTTCGCCGCCAAGCCACGATGTTGATGGAAATCAGCACGGCGACCATGGCGCCACCCACTATCTGCATCCATCGGATCCATGAAGGCGAGCCTGAGATGAGTTCTGGAGTATGCTGGGTTGCTTCGGGAGGGGCGCTTTCCCCTGTCTCTGTGCTCTTCTGGATAGCCCCGGTTTGGTCGCTCCCGATGAAAAGCCCAGGCGAGGTGTTCGGCTGTGTGGCCTCCGGCGGGGCAATGTCCCCTCCTTCGGTACTTGAGGGGGAGGTGGGGGTGATCTCACCAACGGGAGTTTCTGCTGCGGGTGATGAAAGATCGGTCATGGGTTTCTGATGATTGTCAGCGGTGATTCCCTGCGCGGGTGAAGATTCATCGAAGACACCGGTGAACCCTATGGCGAGGGATGCGAAGAGTACCATGGCAGCGGCGGCGGTGGCTATCCGCAAGCCGGCCTCCCTCAGGCGATACTTGCCGAAGAATGCGCTTCTCCGGGGCCAGACATCAGAGGTGAAGGATCGTGCGGGAAAGGCAGCGGGAATACTGCGGAGAAGTTTGACGGTCTCTTCGAGCGTGGAGAGTTCTTCCCGACAGGCGGGGCATATCTCGATATGGTACAGCATCCGGTCCCGCTTAACCGGGTCGAGTCGCCCGTCAAGATACGGAGAGAAGAGGTCTCTCATCTCCTGACATGTGCTCCGTGCTTTCCGACCGAACATCTTTCCTTTCCCCTTGCAGAATTATAGACGAAATTCGGTCGGCAAAAGTTCCTTGTGCTCCAGAAGTAGGTCGCGCAGGTTGCTCCGGGCACGGTTCAGCCGCGATTTGACTGTGCCCACGGAACATTTGGTCACCTGGGCGATCTCCTCGTAGCTGAGACCCTGAAGATCGGCCAGAATGATCACCAGACGCTGTTCTTCGCTGAGAAGGAGTAATTGTTCGCTGATCAGTTGAGCGATTTCCTCTTGGAGCACATGATCTTCGGGGGCTTCGGTCTCGCTTTGCAGGGGATTGTATTCCGGGAATACTTCGTCCATGGAATCGACCCTGTGCCCCTTGCGGCTTCGAAGTACATCGGTGCATGCATTGGAGGCAATCCGCAGGATCCATGCCCGGAAGTTGCCCCCCTTGAATCGAGGAATGGCCTTCCAAGCGAGGACAAATGTCTCCTGAGTTAAATCCTCGGCATCCTGAGGATTGCCCAACATCCGCAGGGAAACGTTATAGACCTGGCCCTGATACCTCTCCACGAGTTGGTTGAAAGCGTCGGCGTTCCCTTCCTTGCTCTGTTGGATCAGTGTCTCCTCGTAATTTGCCATATCTAGGAGCCATTCCTCTATGATCTTGCGGCGGGAACACTGAATGGGTGCGGCTTCCCTTTCATTGACTTTTTCATGCGCGAGAAGGGTTTGGAAAATGCCGTTTCGGAAGGTTGTCGGATCACGATCTTCTCATCCCGAGCCCTGCGCTGTCCGCTCACCTCCGGTGGGATAGGTCCCCAATTTTCTCATCGTCATCCTGAGGGAACCCGAAAAGAGCGGTTCAGTTTTGCAGCCTTCACTCTCGGGTGACTAACCATATGATCACCTCATTCCGGACCTTGCCCCGGAACCTTCCATGTCCGATGAACGATCAGGCTTCTCCGATCCCACCCACCCGCCCAAAGGGTTTTCTTGGGGGATACCCCCAATTCCCGCGGCAGAGAGGTGTCTCTGCACTCTCTTCAATCGCTGTTTTTTGGGAAGGGTGCCGATTGACTGTAAGACAATGGCTCGATATACTAGGGTTTGTTCCAAATTTAGGTTCTATTCTATCACACTTCATAATTCTTTCGATGTGTGCGATCCGGTGAGCCGGCGGCCGACCGAGGGTTATTTTAGTTTGAGATGTGTGAATAAACAGATGAAAAAGATCGTGCGGGAAATCCTCCTTACCGTCCTTTTGGCCTTGGTGATCTTCTTGGCGATCCGGTCCGTGGTGCACAACTTCGAGGTCAAGGGAATCAGCATGGAGCCGAATCTGCGCAATGGACAGATGGTGATCGTGAGCAAGGCGGCTTATTGGTTCAGTCCTCCCAAACGGGGGGATATCGTTGTGTTCCATACCCCCCGACTGGGCTATGGGGTGATCCATCGAATCGTTGCTCTTCCGGGAGAGAAGATGGAGATCAGAGACGGACGGGTGTATATCAACGATCGAATGCTCGATGAGCCTTATATTCAGATCAACCATGCAAACCGTCCCCCGGAGATCATCCCGGATGGATGTTACTTCATCATCGGTGATAATCGGCCCCGGGCCAGTGCGGATATCGTGCCCAGAGAGGATATCATCGGCAAGGCATGGTTTTGTTACTGGCCTCCGAGCGATTGGGGTGGAGTGCCGAACTATAGCTGGAAAGCCATCCCCTGAGCCACTTGCTTCGCCGCGCGCCGGCCGCGGGAAAACGAATGAAAGGGTCGTGCCTTTCCCGGCTTTCACGGCGTAAGATAAGGCCCCTCCGTATGTTCTTCCCTAAAAGAAGCGCTCGAAGAGATCGTGCGTGGCCTCGAAGAAGTAATAACCCGCTATGGCAAAGAAGAGGGATTTGATCGTCTTGCCGGTCCAGCACAAGAGGAAGAATTTCCAGAATGGGTATTTGAGAGCCCCTGAACTGACCACCGCCACCTTGGTGAGTACGTTCGGTATGGCACACACGAGGAAGATGGTGATGGCCCCGTGCCGCTTCATCCAAGCCTCCACCCGCCCATAGCCCCTCATATTTGTCACTGCCACTTGTCCCCCGAACCCGGCCATGTAGCCCGTTGTTTCCCCGAGCGGCTCGCCGATTCCACAGGCCAGCCCGAGCAATCCGGGATTGAGACCCAACCCGGCGGCAATGAAGGTGGCCCATGAGCCCGGCAGGGGCCACACGGGTGATGCGCTCCCGATCAGCCCCATGAGAAATACGCCCAGATAGCCGGATTTGTGGACGTAGTCCTCGACATCGGTGGGCCTGTTGACGAGCAGACTGATGAGGAGGATAGCCACTACCGCGAGGAGGAAGATGCCGATATGAAAGGACCGCCGGTGCCACAGGCGCAAGTTTCTGGGACTCTCGTGGCTTTTTGCCGCCATCCCTACGGATTGGGGCACGGGGTCATTAGAGCGGTCGCCTTCTTCCTTCATTTACCCAAGTATAACCCGGGGAAGGATGAAGTCAAGTATGGGCGGATGGGGGATCTTCCGAAGGGGAAGGCCGTCTTTTTACGAGGGTGATCGTCTCGAACGTGGTCACGGGAAGGCCTTCTTGATTGCGCACTGTCACCGCGTGGCGCACGATTCCGCGATCGGGCTTGCTACGGGATTCCCGTTTTTCGATGCACTCCATCACCAGAGAAAGCCGGTCTCCGGGGCGGACCGGGTGGATGAGCTTCATTTTCTCCCATCCCGCCCCGCCGAGGGCCTGAATCCCTTTCCCGGCCCGATTCAATAACCAGAAACTGATCGCTACTGTGTGAGCCGCAGAGGCGATCAAGCCCCCGTAAGGTGAGGCCTTCGCCGCTTCCTCATCCACGTGAAACAGTTGGGGATCCCATTTGCGGGCAAACGCGATCACTTCTTCCTTGCTGACCGGATACTCGCCCGCCGTTTTCTTCTCGTGGAGCTCGATATCTTCGAAGTAGATCGGTTTCATCCGCTTTCCCCCGTCCGCTCCCGGATCCGTTCGACGGACTCGCGGGCTACTTCCTTCACATGTTCCCGATGTCGTCCGTTCAATACCGATTCGAGCGTGGGGATCGTCTCTCTGGATCCGGTCTCGCCGAGGAGGTAAAGGATATCGATTTGAACCGGCTCCGTCACCCGTTCGAAGCGTTCCCAAAGGGGCTTTGTGATCGTTGCGGCGAGGGGGTGATTCTGTTGGATGATCTCTTCCATGGCGGCCATTGCTCCGAGGCGAACGGTGAACCGCTCTTCGGTGAGAAGGTCAATGAACTCCCGCGGAATGGCGCCATTTGCCATGATCATCTGAGCCACTCTGGAGGCGTGCCCTTCTTGAAGCATCCGTTCCACGGCCGGGGTGCTCAGTCCACTACGGTCCCGACTCGCCAGAGCTTCCACGATCTCTTCAAGACGGATGGCGCCGCTCCATCGGAGGCCGTTTTCGAGAATGATCGTGGGTACCCCGAGGACGCTATCGGCCTCGGCCGCTTCCGGGAACAAACCGGCATCGATCACGTGAAGGTGAACGTGCGGATTCTGCAAAGGGAGCAAGACGAGATTTCGCACCACCGCAGGGCAAGTGGGGCAACCTTGGGCTACATAGAGCTTGATTCGAACGGGCCGGTCGATGTGGCTTAACTTTTCCTTGAGAGCCACAGGCATGAAGAGAATCTCACTGCCGCTCGATACCGAAAGTGCCTGTAGAAAGGGGTCAAGCTCGAGTCCCAGGGGCACCGCCGAATATCGGAGATTTCCCCTGATCTCGATGAACGGCATCGAGGCATCGGCGCTCTCCTCTTTCCCAAGCTGAACCCTAGGAGCGAATATCGAAAGCTCTGTGCCGAAAGAGCGGAGTTCTTTGCTTCTGGGGTCGGGGGTCAGAAATACTTTCAGCGGAACATCGCCGGTGAGGTCCCTATTCCATAGAGCGATCTTGCGTTCTTCGTGAGGTGTCATTTCTTTCTCCGTAGGTATTGTACAGGGGGAGCGGCACTTTTGACCACCGATAAGTTCAAGGAAGGGTCTTCCGATACTTCGGGGAAACGGTGTCTTGCCGGAGCCATTTCATCCCGGCGCGGCCCGAGCGGCCCCGATTGACCGATACGATCGCGGTTTGTTACACTGCCCGTAATGACGTTTTCTCATGCGGTCTGGACGTTTCTCTTCTCCATGGTTCCCGTGGGGGAACTGAGGTATTCGATTCCCTGGGCTGTTCTGCACTATGAGATGCACTGGTATCAGGCCTTTCCCATAGCCATCGTCGGGAATTTGCTCCCGGTGCCGTTCATCCTCTGGTTCCTCGACCCCGTGGCGCGATTCTTGAGCCGGGCGAAACCTCTTCGGCGAGTGATTGAGTGGGTATTCGCCCGCACCCGCCGGCGCGGGAGTTTGATCGAACGCTACGGTACCATCGGACTTACGGTGTTCGTGGCCGTTCCGTTGCCGGGCACCGGGGCGTGGACGGGCGCAATACTGGCCTTTTTGCTCGGGATCGAGTTCAAACGGGCGATGGTTTGCATTACCCTCGGTGTTCTCTTGGCGGGCGCCATCGTCACGATGCTTACCCTGTTTGCGGTGGAAGTGGCCCAATCGCTTCATCTGATCTCGTGACCGGAATAGGGTTTGCCCGTCTAAGCGTGCCATGGGCCCCAAAAACGGCGATTCAGCTTTGTAACCTTCACTCTCAGGGTGAACGACCTTGATCACGTCACTCGGGACCTTGACCCGGAATTATCACACCCCCATGAACGATCCGGCTTCTCCGATCCCACCCACCCGCCCCAAGGGTTTTCTTGGGGGATACCCTCAATCCCCCGAGAGGGGGGTCTTTTCCGTTCGCTTCTTCTATCGCTCTTTTTGGCATGGGCGATTCTAATTGACACCGAGACGCGGTTATTGTATATTCAGCTCGATAGGGCGTCCTCTTCTTCAGAAAAGGCCAGAGGCCTGGGGGAAGCGCTCGCAGGGAGAGAACGACGATGTTGAAAAGGATCGACCATGTGGCGGTTGCGGTGAAGAATCTCGATAGCGCCGTGAGTACATTCGAGAAGCTCTTCGGGATCAAGCCGGCCAAGATTCAAGAGATCCCGGATCAGGGGGTGAAGGCGGCGCTCATTCACATCGGAGATACCGAGCTTGAGTTTATCCAGCCGACGAATCCCAACACCGGTGTGGCCAAATTCCTCGAGAACAAAGGGGAAGGCATTCATCACATCTGCATCGAAGTGGATGATACGGATGCAGAGCTCAAACGCCTCGAAGGGAAAGGGGCACAGCTTATCGATAAGCAGGGGCGCAAGGGCCTTGCGGGCAAGATCGGCTTCATTCATCCGAAGTCGGTCAACGGCATTCTCATTGAGTTGGCTCAGAAGATCTAGAGGTTAGCGGAGGCAAAAAGCCGATGGGTGAGAAAAGAATCATTCGTGTATTGGTGGCCAAACCCGGTCTGGACGGTCATGACCGCGGCGCGAAGGTCATTGCGCGGGCGTTGCGCGATGCGGGAATGGAGGTGATCTATACCGGCATTCGGCAGACGCCTGAGATGATCGCCGAGGCGGCGCTTCAAGAGGATGTGGATGTGGTGGGTTTGAGTATTCTCTCGGGGGCTCACAAGGAATTGTTCCCTCTCATCATGAAGGAGCTGAAGAAGCGGGAGCTTGACGATGTGATCGTCATTGCGGGTGGGATCATCCCCGAAGAAGACCATCCGGTGTTGGAACGGATGGGGGTGAAAGCGACCTTCGGCCCGGGAACACCAACCTCGCAGATCGTTGACTACGTGAAGAAGGTGGTAGCCGAGAGAAACTAGGCTGCCATGGAGGAATCCGATGTCCGGCCACTCTAAATGGTCCACTATCAAGCGTGCCAAGGGCGCGGCCGATGTCAAGCGGGGGCAGCTATTCACGAAGTTGGGCCGTGAGATCGCCGTGGCCGTTCGGAATGGAGGCCCGGACCCCAGCGGCAATCCGGCGTTGCGGCTGGCCATTGCCAAGGCTCGGGATAACAACATGCCGCTCGAGAACATCGAGCGGGCCATCAAACGGGCTTCGGGCGCGGGCGAGGGAGGGGCGGCGCTGGAGGAGATGACGTTGGAAGGGTATGGCCCGGGCGGAGCGGCTCTGTTCTTGCAGATCGTTACGGATAATCGCAACCGAACCGTCTCCGAGGTGCGGAGCATCCTGAGCCGGAACAATGGCAGTCTGGGCGAAACGGGATGCGTGACCTGGGTTTTTCAGAAGAGAGGGATGATCGTGGTGGAGGCCAAGGGCAATACCGAGGAATTGGAACTGGCTGCTATCGATGCCGGCGCGGAAGATGTGAAAACTGAGGATGGTACCATCGAGATCTATACGAAGCCGGAGGATTTTGAGGCGGTTCGCAAAGCGCTGGAGGGCAAGGGGGTGAAGATCGCTTCGGCGGAGGTGACACTGGTCCCTCAGACGCTCCTGAAACTGGACGATAAAACCGCCCTTCAGACGTTGAAGTTGATTGACCGCTTGGAGGAGATTGACGGTGTCCAGCAGGTCTTCACCAATGCAGATTTCCCGGATAACATTCTCGAAACCTATCGTCAATCGGGGTAGTTTCTGGCACTTAGAAGGGCTCTGAGAATTAATTCCCTAAGGGAGTAGCAGTTGGTCGAGGGAGGTCCGGTCTAATGGTTTTCTCCTCTTTTGTGTTATCACCTTTAGGTTGCCGCCGAGTCTCTGATCGTTGTACCTCTTTTTTCCTTCCCCTTTCCGTGTTGAAGTTCATCATTTCCCGGTTCTGGAGTTTGATCTGGTTTGAGGTTTTCCATTCTATTGGTGAAGGGGGTGAGAGGGCATTGATGGATAGGTAATCAGGAGCAGAAAGGATGAAAGGGCGTAATCTCACGTTGGTTCAATAAGTATCAAGCTCATCTAAAGGTTCTTTTTCGAGGGGCTGTTTTCGGAGGAATTCAGCAAGCAAAAAACAAGGGAGGGAGTAATGTCTGAGGGTGATATCACAGAAGAAAAAGGAGAAAAGGTGATCCGCGAGAAGGCGGCGAAGCCAAGGCCGAAGAAGAGCGCGGCCGTAAGCAGAGCGCCTCTCAAGACGGGGGTGGCGAACATCACGGTAGTGGGCGTAGGGGGTGGTGGATGCAATACGGTGATGCGCCTTCATCAGGAGCATCCGGAAGGGATGAACTTCGTTTGTTGCAATACGGATGTCAAGGCGCTTCAGAGTATCCGCGGGGATAACATCATCATTTTACCCATTGGGGAAACGCTGACCCGCGGGTTCGGGGCGGGCGGGGATCCTAAGATCGGGGAGCAAGCCGCTGCATCGGCGAACAAGGCGCTCGAGCAGGTTCTGACGGGGAGCGATATCGTCTTTGTGTGCACGGGTTTGGGGGGTGGGACCGGGACCGGCGCGGCGCCGGTGGTAGCCCAGATCGCGAAAAGTGTGGGGGCCCTTACCGTAGCGATGGTCACGTTGCCGTTCCAGTGGGAGGGGCATCGGCGGATGGAGACGGCGATCAGTGGGCTGGCCAGACTGCGTGAGAGTGTGGATAACGTCATTATGGTCCACAACGATCTCATGGCCTCTCTCGTGCCCGCCAGCGCCACGATGGCTGAAGCCTTCCGGATTACGGACGAGACCGTGACCGAAGGCATCATGGTGGTGAACGAAGTGGTGAATCAGCCCGGGGAGATCAACGTGGACCTCGCCGATGTGAAGGCTATTCTAGGGCTGCCGGGAGAGGCGCTGATGTCCATCGGCCAGGGGAGCGGCAAGGATGCGGCTCAGCAAGCCGCTGAGAACGCTATCAAGAATCCGTTGCTCGATATCTCCATTGAGGGGGCCAAAGGCGTGCTCTTCACGGTGAAAGGTGGACCTCAGCTCACGCTGGCTCAGGTCAATATGGCCGGCCGCAAGATCTCTCAGGCTGTGGATCCCGATGCGATGATCTTCTTCGGGATGAGCCTCAAATCGGGTATGGAAGATAAGGTGCGGATCACCGTTATCGCTACCGGAATACCCGAGGGGCAGAGCAAAGCAAAGCAAGTGAAGGCGCAGGCGCCTCGGTCTGCGATCATCAGCTAGGCGGGGGATGGATGCCATTGGGAGGGCGGCATCACCCTCCCAATGGCATACGAAGGTTCTCATTTGGCCAGAAGTCCGCCATCGACCGCCAGCGCGTGCCCGGTGACGAAAGAGGCCGAATCGGAGCAGAGCCATACAATGGCTTCGGCGATCTCTTCGGGTTCGGCGATCCTCCCGATGGGATGGTTTTCCTCCATTCCTTTGCCGAGTTCAGGCATGGCGGCGATGATCTGTTGGACCATGGGCGTTCGTGTGGCGCCCGGGCATACCGCGTTCACCCGGATGCCCGCTCGGGCATATTCGAGGGCCGCCGTCCGGGTGAGTCCGATGATCCCATGTTTAGCGGCGGTGTAAGCGGGCATCCCGGCCACCCCTACCATCCCGGCCATGGAAGATGTATTTACGATGCTCCCTCCCCCTTGTGCGAGCATTTGCCGGATCTCGTATTTCATGCAGAGGAAGGTACCCCGCAGGTTCACGCCGACCGTTCGATCAAAATCGGCTTCCGTGCAGTCCGCCGTGGGCGCCGGTTGGGCCTCGATGCCGGCGTTGTTGACGGCATAATCGATCCGTCCGTACGCTCTCACGGCCTCTTGGATCATCCTCTGCACTTGCTCCGAGGCCGAGATATCCGCTGGCACGAAGATCGCCTCTCCCCCCGCCTTCTGGATCAGGTGTACCGTCTCTTTGCCCCCGGACGGTACGATATCGGCTACAACGACTCTAGCCCCCTCGCGAGCGAAGAGAAGAGCCGTGGCCCGGCCGATCCCTGACCCCGCCCCCGTGACCAGAGCCACCTTCCCTTTCATTCGGGACATTGCCTCACCCTCCTTTTCTGTAGTATGGCCGCTGTTTTCTCCCGTAGTTCAATCCACTGGATCCGCCGTCTCCCCCGTTGTTTGATGGAGCGGGATTGTGAATTGCAACGCACCTTGAGGGCATCCCGACCCCTCGTCCGCTTTTCAAGCGCCGCCGTTGGTTTCGGGAGGTGAGGGGGATCCGGCGCTCTGTTTGTTCCCCCGGTCGAGAGCCTTCCGAAATGCCTCGTTGACCATCTGTACGTATGTCTCCATCGGCACAAGCTCCCGGCTGATTGCATGAAGCGTCGAAGGCGAGATTCGCCCTGTACCGATCAGCTCGCGCCCCGCTTCTTTTGCCGCCTCGATCACAGCCTCGGCGGTTGTCTCTCCCGATGCAAGAAGTGCCCGGAGCGCCTCGCCATGCGGCCGGAGGATGGCCCCGGCAAACTCAGCGGGCGGATCCATGGTCACCGCTTTCATATGGGTCAGCGCTGCATCGAAGTTTTCCATGCCCCATAGACCGCACGTGGAGACGAAGACGAACTTGTGGCGTTTTTCGTCCAGCGCCGGCAAATGACGGGTTCGGCCCTCGGATATTTCAACGAAGGGGGAGGCGATCGAGACCATGCGATCTATGAGCGTTTTCAGCGGTCCGGTAATTCCATAGCAGTAGATGGGAGAAGCATACACGATCACATCTGCTTGGCGGACTTTCGGCAGAATCCATTCCATGTCATCCTTCTGGGCGCATTTTCCCGGCGTTCTGAGCCAGCAAGTGAAGCATCCCCGGCAGGGGGAAATTCTCAACTGAATGACATAGAACCGCTCCACTTCCGCCCCGGCCTGGCGCATCCCCTCCAGAAAGGGGTTGAGGATCAGAGCGGTGTTCCCTTTTTCCATCCGGGGACTGGCGTTGAAGGCCAGCACTTTCATCGGGTGTGACCTCATTTTGTTGGGCCTATTGTAGCACGAAAAAACCCCTGTTATGTTTTCCCCGGGTATGAGCCGATGGGATCTGAACCGCTCCTTCGGGGGCGTATCCCGAAGGAGCGGTTCAGCTTTGTAACCTTTGCCTCAGGGTGAATGACCTTGATCACGTCACTCGGGACCTTGCCCCGGGATTCCCGCGCCCCCATGAACGATCCGGCTTTTCCGATCCCACCCGCCCAGAGGGTTTTCTTGGGGGATATCCCCAATCCCCCGGAGAGGTATCTTCGGCACGCGCTTCTTCAATCGCTGTTTTGGGACATATCGCATGGATTGACATGGCGCATAAGGAGGCGTACAATCTTCGCAGTAATATCATCATATTGGTGATATTCGTGCATCACCGATGAGACTTTCGACCCGTTCCCGATACGGTATCCTTGCTTTGATGGACCTTGCCGTTCACGCCAGCGATGGCCCGGTCATGGTTCGGGAGATCGCCGAGCGCGAGGGGCTTTCCGAACGGTATCTCGAACAGCTTTTGCTTTCTCTCAAGACGGGGGGGATAGTTCGGGCGATGAGAGGAAGCGGAGGAGGATTCACTCTGGCGCGGTCCCCTTCGGAGATCAACATTCGGGATGTCATCCGGATCACGGAGGGCTCGACGGCGTTTACCGAGTGCGCTGATGATCCGTCCGTTTGTTCCCGGTCTTCTTCCTGTGCCTTGCTGGACGCATGGGTCGAAGTCACCAAGGCGGCGGAGAAAGTGATGGCGTCCATAACGATAAGAGATTTGATCGAAAGGCAAGCCCGAAAGCCATCGGCCAATTCTGGATTGGGCTGCCCGATCCCATCGAAGGGGGTGAGCCAGGGTATCGAAGAGCAGTCGAATTCGAAATAAGGTCTCTGGATTCTTCGAAAAAGGAGGAACGATTTGGATCCCAAAATAGTCAATCGTTTGAAAGAGATCGTCGGGCCGCAGTGGGTGACCGATGATCCGTGGGAACTGTGCGCCTATGCACGGGCATGGAGCTATGAGCCGCATCGGCGGCCGGATGTGGTCGTCAACCCGGGTTCGACGCAGGATGTGGTCGAAATCATGAAACTGGCCAACGAGACCCTGACGCCGGTGAACGTGCGCGCCGGCGGCACCACCAATACGGGTGCTGCCATCCCGCGGCAGGGGGGCATTACGCTCGATATGAATCGCATGAGTCCCCCCATCGAACTCGATGAGGGATCGCAGTCCTTCACGGCGCAGGCGGGCGTGACCACCTATCGGGCGATCAAGGAGCTTGCGGCCCGGGGATGGAAGATCCCTTGGCGGCCGGAGTACGGGAACGCCGTAACGCTGGCCGCATGGGTCAACTTCAACGGCATGGGAGTGGGCTCATCCGTGTACGGCCGGGTGGGCGATTTTCTGCTGGGTCTGGAGGTCGTCTTGCCCACCGGTGAGGTTGTCCATACCGGATCGTCGCACTTCGGCAAAGCCGGCAAGTTTACCCGATATCAGGGCACCGGGCCGGATCTCACCGGACTCTTCCTCGAGTCTTTGGGGACGATGGGCGTGATCACCGAAGTGTACATGCGCATGTATCGCATCCCCGAGGCCATGGGTCAGATTGACTTTGCCTTCGATGATGAGGACAGCATTCAGGAAGCCATCCGGCTCTTGGTCGAAGCCAATATCTCCTATGCCATCTGCGTCACCGATGAACAGATGTGCATGACCAATCGTCTTCCCAAGGCTCCCGGCAAGTGGCTTCTCACTATGATCGCCGAAGGTTGGAAGGAAGAAGTGGATTTCCGACTGCGGAAAGGCCGCGAGCTCTGCATCAAGGCCGGCGGAAAGGAGTTCCCGCCGGATCGACCGCGGGCTCAGTGGGGATCGGCGGCGTCCATTTCCCTCCCGTATGAACCTTCCCGGAGGCAGGTCTCCTGCGGCGGTTTCCATCCCATCCACAAGACGAAGGAGATCTTCAATGCCTACAACGAAGTGGGCGAGAAGTACGGTCTCCAGAGAGGGATGGGATGGTGGACGTGCGGGAATTACTGCAATCAGTTCCCAATCTATGTCTATAACGAAGAGACCGATATGGACATGATCTTCAAGGCGATCAAGGAAGTCCATACGCGGTGGATTGAGGCCGGGTATGTGCCCGATTATCCCGGGCCGTTCCCCAACATGACCCCTTACATTGAGCGAAGTTATCTGGAGCTTTACCGCAAAGTCAAAAAGGCCCTCGATCCGAACAATATCATGCACCGCGGCATGCAGCCGGATGTGGAGGACTAGAAGGAGGCGCTATGGACTACCCGAAACTCAATCAGTACCATTTGAAGATTTGGAACGATCAGGCATGCGGCGTGTGCCAGAGGGGCCCGTGGACTCCTTACCCGCCGCGGGGGCCTGCCCCTGACCGATTGTGCCCTTCGTGGGAACACTACCGGCGCATCTCCTACTCGGCCCAAGGGTGGATTCAAGCGGCTCGGAACCTCTTGGAAGGGAAGCTCGAGATGGAGCCGCGGTTTGTCGAGTACGTGTATGCCTGCAATCTGTGCGGGTCTTGCTGCAACTCCCGGTGCGTGATCAACGGGGATCAGGTGAATATCATCAAGGCGTGGCGGGAGGATCTGGTCAACCTCGGTCTTGGCCCGACCGATCCTTGGAAAAAGGATGCCGCGGGGATCGAGAAGGAGGGCAATCGCTTTGGACGGAAAAAGGCTGAGCGCGGCAAATGGGCCGAGGGGATGAATATCCCGAACTCCGGTGAGCTCGTGTATTTCGTAGGGTGTGTGGCTTCGTACCGCGAACCCGCTCTGGCGAAGGCGACCGCCAAGGTGCTCAAGGCTTCCGGTACGCCCTTTGCCATCCTCGGCGCGGAAGAGCTTTGTTGCGGCAACCCGCTCAATCAATCCGGTCAGATGAAGGCCTTCACCGAGGTGGCGAAGAAGAACGTCGAAGCCCTCAAGAAGGCCGGCGCCAAGACGGTGGTCACCTCGTGCGCGTGTTGCTATCACAATCTGGCTTTTGAATATCCCAAAGTGCTCGGTCAGTTGCCGTTCAAGGTCATCCATCAAACAGAGCTACTGGCCCGGCTTGTCTCCGAAGGGAAGCTGAAGCCGAAGAAGAGCATTTCCGGCACACTGACCTATCACGATCCGTGCCACCTCGTGCGATTGGGGGGCAAGATCATCAAGGAGCCGCGGGCGGTGCTTCAGGCCATCCCGGG
>DAOTYO010000023.1:0-46812 GCA_034434815.1 Dehalococcoidia bacterium | reverse complement strand
ATCAATATTTCCCCAAACTCTGTATCCCGAGTTGCGGCTTGGAGATCAACTTTCGCCGCATCAAGACGAATCCCAAGATCAAAGTCATCACCCAGGCCGAAGTGAAGAATATCACCGGCAAGAAGGGGGCCTACGAAGTGACCGTAGAGGTTACTCCCCGGATGGTGAATGACAATTGCACCTTGTGCGGGAAGTGCGCGGAAGTGTGCCCGGTGGAGAGGGCCGACGAGTTCAATCTGGGCATGAGCAAGACCAAGGCGATCTATCTTCCGAATTCGATGGCCTTCCCGGCGAAGTATGCGATTGATAAAGCGGTGTGCCCCGGTGCCTCGTGCGGCAAATGTGTGGAGGTATGCGCTTATAAGGCGATCGATCTGGGCATGTCCGGTCAGAGCTTGACCCTCAAGGTAGGGGGGATCGTGGTAGCGACCGGTTGGAAGCCTTACGATGCCGCCAAACTCGATAACCTCGGATTTGGCAAGTATCCCAACGTGATCACCAATGTCATGATGGAGCGCTTGGCGGCGGTGGATGGGCCTACCGGCGGCAAGATCTTGCGCCCCTCCGATGGGCAACCGCCCAAGTCTGTGGCTTTCGTCCAGTGTGCGGGCTCTCGGGATCAGAATCATCTTCCCTATTGCTCCGGCGTGTGCTGCATGGGCTCCCTCAAGCAGATCAATTATGTGAAGGCTCAGCTTCCGGATGCCCAGGCCTTCATGTTCTACATCGATATCCGAGCGATGGGCTATCTGGAAGATTTCCTGCGCAAGGTTCAAGAGATGCCCAACGTCTCCCTCATCAAGGGAAAAGTGGCCAAGATCACCGGCGAGGCCGGGGATGCCCTCAAGTTGGAAGTGGAAGATGTGGCGCAGGGGAAGAAGATCACTCAGGTAGTGGATATGGTGGTTCTGGCGACGGGGCTCGTGCCCTCTATCGCCGATAAGCGATTGCCGGGTGATATCACCTATGACGAGTACGGATTCATCGTTCCGAGCGATTCCGGAATCGTGGGGGCCGGTTGCGCCAAACGGCCCGTGGACGTCTATCATTCGGCGATGGATGCCACCGGCGCGGCCCTTAAAGCCATTCAATCCGTTGTAGCGGGAGGAGTTCACCATGGATAAGAAACTCGGCGTGTATATTTGCAGCGGCTGCGGCATCGGCGAGGCGCTCGATATCGAGGGCCTCGTCAAGGTGGGGAGGTCCGATGGCAAGGCGGCCATCTCCAAGGCTCATCCTTGTCTGTGCGGGCCGGAGGGGATCGCCCTCATCAAGAACGATATCGCCGGCGAGGGGGTCAATGCGGTGGTGGTGGCGGCATGTTCTCCTCGGGTCAAAATGGAGGTCTTTCAGTTTGACCCGCCGGTGTATTTGGAGCGGGTGAATCTTCGGGAGCACGTGGCTTGGTCCCATAAGCCGAACGATGAAGATACCCAAATGCTCGCCGAAGATTATCTCAGGATGGGATGCGTGCGGGCTCAGAAGGCCGAGGTTCCCGAGCCGTTCAAGGAAAAGATCGATCAGACGATCCTTGTGGTCGGGGGCGGCATCACGGGCATGACCGCCGCACTGGAAGCGGCCGCCGCTGGATGCGAGGTGCGATTGGTGGAGAAGGAGCCGACCCTCGGCGGGTGGCTCAACAAACTCCATAAGCTCTATCCCAAGCACCCGCCGTACCGGGATCTCGAGGATACCGGCATCGAAGCAAAGATCAAAGAGGTCCAGAGCAATCCCAAGATCAAGGTTTACACCGGCACCGAGATCGAGAAGACCGCCGGCGCTCCCGGTATGTTCGATATCACCCTCAAGAACGGGGAAACCTTCCGCGTGGGTTCCATCATTCAGGCCACCGGATTCAAGCCTTATGATGCCAAGAAACTCGATTATCTCGGATACGGTAAATTCCCCGATGTGATCACCAACGTTCAAATGGAACAGATGGCCAAGACGGGCAAGATCGTCCGGCCCTCCGATGGCAAGGAAGTGGAGAGCGTTGCCTTCATTCAGTGCGCGGGTCAGCGCGATCCGAATCACTTGCCGTATTGCTCTTCCATTTGTTGCATGACCTCTCTGAAGCAAGCCCTGTATGTGGTTCAGCAGAATCCGGAGGCCTCGGCGTATATCTTCTATAAGGATATGCGCACCCCGGCCCAGTACGAAGACTTCTACAAGCGGGTACAGGAGGAGAAGGGGATCTTCCTTGCCAAGGGGGAGGTCAAGAACATCGCTCAGGAAGGCGATAAACTTGCCGTGGAAGTGGATGATACGCTCCTTGGCGAGGCGATCTCGGTGAATGTGGACCTCGTGGTTCTGGCCACGGGGCTTGTCCCCAACTCCAAACCTGAAGTGGTGAAGACCCAGATCAATCCCGAGACGAAGGAAGAGGTCCCCGTGCCGGCGGATTCGGGGCGCTACGCTGAGCCGGCTCTGAATCTTCAGTATCGTCAGGGGCCGGAGATGCCCACGCTCAAGTACGGCTTCCCCGATTCGCATTTCATTTGCTTCCCCTACGAGACGCGGCGAACGGGCATCTATGCGGCGGGGTGCCTCAGGCAACCGCTCGATAGTGCGGCATGCATGGAAGACGCCGCCGGCGCCGCTCTGAAGGCAATCCAGTGCACGGTGTTGACGGCTCAGGGCCGCGCTGTTCATCCGCGCACATGGGACAAGAGCTATCCGGAACTCTTCATGCAGCGGTGCACGCAGTGCAAGCGGTGCACGGAGGAATGCCCCTTCGGAATGTACAACGAGGATGAGAAGGCCAATCCGCTTCCCAATCCCACCCGATGCCGCCGATGTGCCATTTGTATGGGCGCTTGCCCGGAGCGCATCATCTCCTTCAAGGACTATTCGGTGGATATCATCGGCTCGATGGTCAAGGCGATCGAGATCCCCGAAGAAGACGAGGAGAAGCCGCGGGTGCTGGCGTTCCTGTGCGAGAACGATGCCTATCCGGCTCTGGATATCGCCGGACTCCACCGGATTCAGTACAATCCATGGGTGCGGGTCATTCCGCTGCGGTGCCTCGGCTCAATGAACCTTGTCTGGATCAGCGATGCCTTCAACAAGGGGTTCGATGGGGTGATCCTCGTGGGGTGTGTGCACGGCGATGACTATCAGTGCCACTTCATCAAGGGAAGCGAGCTGGCCAAGATCCGGTCGAGCAAGATTCAAGAGACCCTCCAGCGACTCATGCTTGAAAGTGAACGGGTCGAGGTGCACCAACTCCAGATTGACCAGTGGCATGAGCTCCCGAAGATATTCGATAAGTTCATGGAAGTGATCGAGAAGGTTGGCCCCAACCCGATGAAGGGGATGTAGGTTTTCGAAGAAATCCTTCTCTCCCCTCTTCAAAGAGGGGAGAGAAGGAGGGGGGAGTGCGGTTGAACCCAACACATTACGGGGGGCGGTTCATGGATTGCCCCCGTGCGAAGGAGATTGACCATGGGCATAGCTCCCGATAGAGAAACGGTGGATATCTTGCTTATGCAGGCCGCGGAAGGCGAGCCCCTTTTCAAGACGTGTTTCCAGTGCGGCACCTGTACCGGCACCTGCCCCTGGAATCTGGTCAAGACGTTTGTCGTCCGGAAGATCATGCACAAGGCTCAGCTCGGACTCATCGACTTCGGTGATGAAGAGATCTGGACGTGTGCTACCTGTGGGGCGTGTGTAGCCCGCTGCCCCAGGGGGGTGGAGATCATCGATGTGATGAAGGCCTTCCGCAAGATCGTGGCGGAGATGGGCGTGGCCAAAGTCCCCGATTCGCTCCGATTGAGCGTGAAGAACATCGCCTCTCTGGGCAACCCGCAGGGGGAACCGGAGGAGAAGCGCGCCAATTGGGCTCAGGCGGCGGGCGTCAAGCCGTTTGCACCCGGGACCGAATACCTCTATTTCTCGTGCTGTGTGCCGGCGTTCGATGGCAAGATCCGGCGCATGGCGAATGCTTTCTCGGCGGTGATGAAGAAGGCCGGGGTGGACTTCGGCGTTGTGGGCAATGCCGAGAGATGCTGCGGCGAGAGCGTTCGCAAGGCGGGGAGTGAATCGGTCTTCCAATCGCTTGCCCAGAGCAATATCCAGGCCTTCGCGGGTGCTAAGAAAGTGGTGGTGAGTTCGCCCCACTGTTATCACACCTTCAAGAATGAGTATCCCGAGTTCGGCGCCCAGTTCGAAGTGTTCCATGCCACCCAGCTCATGGATCAACTTATTCGGGAGGGCAAACTCAAGCCGACCAAGGAAATCAAAAAGCGGGTGATCTATCATGACCCGTGCTATCTCGGGCGCCACAACAATGAATACGAGGCGCCCCGGCGGGTGCTTCAGTCCATCCCCGGTCTGGAACTCATCGAGTTCCCGGATAACCGCAAGAGCGCCATTTGCTGCGGTGGGGGAGGGGGGCGGGTATGGATGGAGACACCGAAAGGCGAGCGCTTCTCCGAACTCAAGGTCGAACAGGCCGCTCAGGCGGGGGCCGAGATTCTAGCGGTGGCGTGCCCGTATTGCATGCTCATGTTCGATGATGCCGTGCTCGTGACGGGTAAAGAAGGTACGATTCAGGTCAAGGATATCTCCGAATTGGTGCTTGAATCCATTTCCTAGCTAGCACAGCGAAAGATAGCGCGGAGGGCGTTTGCAATGGGCGATAGACAACACGTTCGACCGGATAAAGACCTTGTCGCGCAGGTGATTGAACGGGGCGGCGATTCCGTCAAGAAATGCTTCCAGTGCAGCACATGCACCGTGGTGTGTCCGGTATCCCCGGCCGATAGTCCTTTCCCCCGGAAGGAGATGATCTGGGCCCAGTGGGGGCTGACCGATCGGCTGGTCAAAGACCCCGATCTCTGGATATGCCAGCGTTGCGGGGATTGCAACGCCCGGTGCCCTCGCGATGCCAAGCCCGGCAATGTGATGGCGGCGCTCCGCGAGTATGTGATCGGTACCTGTGCCGCTCCCAAGCCCATTGCCAGGGCCTTTTCTTCCCCCTGGTATCTCCCCCTTCTGTTGGTCATCCCGGCTCTCCTCTTCGTGCTGTGGCTGTGGCTCTGGGGTGATCTCCACAATCCAAACGGCTTCCATTCCGAGGGGGGCCGGATCGTCCTGAGCGAGTTCATCAAGGATAGCCATGCCGATTATGGTCTGTTCATCCTCTTCGGCATCGTGCTCATCGTGCTTGCCCTCGGCATCCGGCGGTTCTGGAAGGGGCTCATGGCGAGCGAGGCGGGCAAATCCCGCACCGGATTGACCTTGCCCCAGAGTCTGGGGTTGGCGGTATTCGAGATCATCAAGCATGCGAACTTCCTCAAATGCAAGGGAAGCAAGTGGGTGTATTATGCCCATCTGGCCATATTCTACGGGTGTCTGGCATTGCTTGCGGCCACGGCCATTACGTTTGTTCTCCACTATGCCGATAAGTGGCTCGATCTCTCATACCACTGGGAATCGCCCTGGGGTATCTTCAGCCCGACCAAGGCCTTCGGGCTTATCGGGTCGATACTGGTCTCCGGCGGCGTGCTCCTTGCGATTGCCCGGAGGCTTTCGAAGGATCCGACTGTGGGCTCGACCAGTTACGGCGATTGGTTTCTGCTCATCATGCTCCTCCTGACCGTCTTCAGCGGTATTGCCACGTGGCTCATCCGGGTGATGGAATGGGAAGCTGCGGCCTACTGGGCATACATGATTCACGCGGTGTTCCTCTTTGAACTCTTCCTCTATGCCCCGTTCACCAAGGGAGCGCACATCCTTTATCGGTTGACCGCTCGAACTTGGTCGTACTACACCGGAAGAGGGCTTTGACGCCCGTATTCCCCCGGTTGCCATCCCCTTCAGGCCGTTCGTGCCTAAAGCGGTTTGAGGTACGAACGGCCTTTTTTTCGGTTCGCTCTTGTGCTACGCCCCCGTGAGCTTGTGCCCTGTGTAAATTACCTATATCTCCATGGCCGTTTAGCCGATTGATACAGCATATTCATCAGGTAGAATTAGGTATAAATGCTTGGGGGATTTGCGTTAGCCAGTATTGTGTGCAACCGAGGCGCAAATCGCTGAGCATAAGTGCGTAGAATTCCACCGAAGAGGTTTGAGATGGTGCTGATAGAAGGTATTATCCACCTCGTTCGTTCCCGCAGGCTCTGGATGACCGCATTACTGGTGATCGTGCTGATCATGCTGGGCACCGGCATCGCTCAGGCGGCCGAAGAGACCGCGGATGGGGATGGGACAAGCCTGAGTCCCATTGCATTTTTCTTCCTTTTCCTTTTCATCTCGATCGTGATCGGCATTGTGGCGGTGTTGGGAGGTGTGGGAGGGGGAGTGGTGTTCACCCCTCTCATGATGGGCTTTACCCCCATCGATTCTTACATCATCCGGGCCACGGGACTCTTTGTGGCCCTTTGCGGTTCGCTTGTGGCGGCCCGGCCCTTCCTGAAGAGAGGATTGGCGAATGTCAAGCTCCTCTTCTTCGCCGGTGTCCCGTACACGATATTTGCTGTGGTGGGCGCGCTGTTGGCTGATCACATGAAAGAATCCATGGGCGACAGCGGGGAGGCCATCATCCGCTTGGTGTTGGGGCTGTTGGTGGTGGGCATCGCAGGGTTGATCCTTTTCGGAGGGAAACGCGCCGAGTACCCGAAGGTAGAGAAAGTCGATAGTTTCACCGAGCGGCTCTCGCTTTCGATGGCATACTGGGAACAGTCGATCGGCAAGGTGGTCGACTACAAAGTGAAACGGGCGCCTCTAGGGATTTTTCTCTTCTCGGGAACGGGCTTGATCTCCGGGCTGTTCGGTTTGGGGGCCGGGTGGGCCATGGTTCCCATCTTCAATATGGTCATGCTTGCCCCGCTGAAGGTGGCCGCCGCGTCGAGTAAAGTGCTCATCGGGATGGGCGATACGGCCGCTGTTTGGCCCTACATCATGAAAGGGGGGATTTTCATCCTCTTTGCTGTTCCGTGCATGATCGGCTTGGTCGTGGGAACGATGATCGGGGCGAGGATGCTCCTCAAAATCAAAGCCGGATTTGTGCGCTATCTCATCATCGCCTTGATGCTCTTCTCCGGGGTGAAGCTCATCATTGACGGGATTGCCAAGTTCTAAACTTTAGGGGAGGGACACATCATGGAAGTGGAAAAGCAGACGACTATCCCTCACGATGCCCCGAAGCCGCCACTCGCCGGCATCGTCTACGGCGACATCGCTTACTGGATCCTTCTTCTCGGAATGCTGGTGGCCATCATCGGGATGATCATTTACCTTGTCTCGGATGGATACGTGCGTCAGGACTGTCTATTGGATAGCCTTTGGAACGGCGATACGGCGAAGACGATTTGGAATAATTGTGCGGGACAATCAGAGATTCCGGAAGGTCATTGGTATTTGGGGAAGCTTTCCAAGGCCGATGGACTGGCGATGGGCGGAATTGCGCTTGGATGCCTTGCTGCCGTGGTGGGCATGTGGGGGGCGGCGGTGGCGATGTTCCGTGAGAAGAACCGGCTTTTCACGATCTTTGCTCTCATCAGTGCGGTGGTTCTGACCCTCAGCGCCTTGGGAATCATTGCCCTTGAACACTAGGAAAAGCCTTTTCACACGGGGGGCCGTTTACACCGGGGGACTTGAGCGGGATCATCGGGGGCGGTATAATCCGGTAATCAAGTGGGGGGAATGCCATGCCGATCATTACCATCTCACGGGGAACTTTCAGCGGCGGCAAGGAGATCGCCGAATGCGTGGCCAAAAAACTCGGCTATAGGTGTATTTCCCGCGAGATGCTGGTCACTGCCGCTGAGAAGTACGGTGTCCCGGTGGATAAGCTCACCCATGCGCTGGCCGATAAACCGGGGCTTTTGGAACGCATGGGACTGGAGCGCGTTCACTATCTGGCCTTTATTCGGGAAGCATTGGTCAATGAGGTCAAGGACGATAATGTAGTTTACCACGGATACGCCGGGCATTTGCTCTTGAGAGGGGTCCCGACGGTCCTCCGCGTTCGGGTGATCGCCAACATGGAATACCGGATCAAGGCCGCCATGGAGCGCAACAATCTGAGCCGTGAGAAGGCCATCAAGTTCATCAAGGAGCGTGATGAGGAACGGGCGAAGTGGACCCGCTTTCTCTATCATGTGGATTGGCTCGATCCTTCGCTATACGATCTGGTGATCAATCTCGATCACATCCGGCTCGATACCGCGTGCGAGGCGGTCTGCATGGCCGCCGCTTCGGAACGCCTGCAGATGACGCCTGAGGCGAGAAAGATCATGGATGATTTGGTTCTGGCTACTCAGGTGAGGGCACGGATCGCTGCGGAAGGCAAGAGCCGTGATGGGGATATTGACGTAGATGCCGAAGACGGACTCGTGACGATCAACGGGGTTGTCCATTCGGTCGAGGATGCGGATGAAATCAAGCGGATCGCCCTTACCGTACCCGGCGTGAAGGATCTCCGCTCGAATATGAAGATTCGGACCCACTGGTAGCCCCAGCTTTCCTCTCTAGGGCTGTCGTTTCTCGATTCGCCAGAGTGCCACCTGGGCGAGGGGATTGCCTCTCTTCTACCACACGGGCATGACTTGCAGCTCGGTCCCGAGAGCGGACGGATTGCGCCATACCTGAGCTTATGTATACTATTATCTACTACGACTTGATCCCTTGAATTCCTGCCGTCGGTCGGCGATAATGCTTAGTGGAGGCTACAAGAAAGGTGAAAATGAAAGCGACATCCTCCAAGAAGATACGCATCCTCGTTGCTGAGGACCATGCGGTAGTCCGTGAAGGGACGATCCATGTTTTGGAGAGGGAGCCGGACTTTGAGGTGGTGGGGGAGGCGGAGAATGGCAAAGAGGCGGTTAAACTGGCTTGCGATCTGTTACCGGATGTTGCTTTGATTGATATCGTCATGCCGGAACTCAACGGCGTGGAGGCCACTCGACAGATCAAACAGCTTTGTCCCTCGGTGGCAGTGCTCATCCTCTCCGCCTATGATGATGATCAGTTCGTGTTCAGCCTTCTGGAAGCGGGGGCAGCCGGCTATTTGCTCAAGAGCGTGCATGGCCACGAGCTGATCGCGGCCATTCGGGCGGTTTCCGAAGGGGAACCGGTTCTGCATCCTGCGATTGCCCGAAAGGTGATGAGCCATTTTGCCTCAGGTGCTAAGCAAAGTAAACCTGCCCCCTCTAGCCGCTTGAGCGATTTAACGCCGCGGGAAGCCGAGATTTTCATGATGGCCGTCCGCGGAATCGGCAATAAGGATATCGCCCGCCAGCTTTCGATCAGTGTCCGTACCGTCCAAGCGCATTTCACCAGCGTGTTCAAAAAACTCCGAGTGAGCTCTAGAACCGAAGCTGTTCTGCTCGGCCTGAAGGAAGGTTGGCTGAGCATTGATGAGGTTCAGTTGAGCAACGAATGACGGCAGGTGTTCTCTCGAGGTCTTCTACGAGCCACTGGGCGGAGGTGATAAGAAGGCCGAGCGCTTGGTTCCTCGCTGCGCTTTTTTTGCTTATCACTTTCATTCAATATGCCCAACTTCTGGAACATCCCTCCTATCTTGCAAACCTCACCGCTAACCTTGGCATGACTCGGTATGCCACGGAACGGATCCTTTATCTTATCCCCATCATTTGGGTTGCCCTTCTGTTCGGAGGAAAAGCGGGCATCGGGGTTGCCTGTGTTGCTCTCGTTTCGATGTTACCGCGGGATGTGCTGATCTCCGATTCACCCGAGGATGCGCTGGCGGAGACGGCGGTGATCTTTGTGATCGGGAATCTTTCCGCCTTTGCGATCGGATCCCTCCGGAGGGAAAGGGAACGCCGGGCGGAGCTTGAGGAGGCGCATCGGGAGCTTCAGGAGAATCTGCGGGTCATCGAGGAGAGCAGAAAAAGGCTCGCCGCCCTGAACAAGACCTCCTCTATTATCTCACAGTCACTTGAGTTGAGCCAAGTGCTGGACAGCGCCGTCAAGTGTGTGATGAATGTGATGGGAGCGGACATCGTCCGAATCTATACGCTTGATGAGACGTCGGGCGAGCTTCTGCTAGCGGCTTATGAAGGTGTTTCTGAACGGTTTGTCAAGACCGTTGGCCGGATCAAGATTGGTGAGGGGTTCAATGGGGCGGTGGCTGAGTCCGGCAAACCCCTCTATGTGGAGGATGCTTTCGAGGACCCGCGCCTTACACGCGCAGCTGTGCGGGAGGAGAACATTCACTCTCAATTGATCGTCCCCCTCATTTCTAAAGGGAAAGTGGTGGGAACGCTCGCCGTGGCTATGCGAAGCTACCGGCAGTTCGAACCAGCGGAGGTGGATTTGCTGACAACCATTGGCAATCAGATTGGTGTGGCGGTGGAAAATGCGCGCTTGTATCAGGAGGAGCGGGAGGTGGGGGGGCAACTTCGAAAGGTGGCTGACGAGCTACGTACCTCTGAACAACGCTACCGTGAGTTGTTTGAGAACGCCCACGATGCGATCTGGCTGGTGGATTTGGAAGGGAGGATCATTGCGGCTAATCGTGCCAGCACACGGCTCACCGGCTACAGCCCGGAGGAATTGCATAATCAGAGGGCCGAGATGTTGCTCTCGGCTGAGAGCATCGAGGTAGCCAAGGAGATGGAACATGGATTGCTCACCGGTGGCCAATCGGGTGCGATGGGCGAGTTGAAATTGGTGAAGAAAGACGGGTCCGAAGCTATCGTGCAACTGGCTAGTACCCTTGTCTTCAGTGATGGTCAGCCGGCGGCATTCCAACATATTGCCCGGGACGTGACGGCCGAGCGGCGAATGAAAGAGAACCTCCAGTTTTTCCTTCAACACGTGACGAAGGGGGAAGAAGAAGAGAGAAAACGCATCGCCCGTGAGCTCCATGACGAAACCATTCAAGCCTTGGTCGCGCTTTGTCAGCAAATCGATGGATTGGCATCCGGTGGAAAGGGATTACCCCGAGATGCTCGGCGCCGTCTTGCAGAATTGCACCGGAGAGCCAATGATATCATGCAAGGGGTACGTCGTTTGACGCAGGACCTACGACCCGCCACACTCGACAATCTCGGGTTGGTACCGGCATTGGAGTGGCTGGCGGCGGAGGTTGCCCGATACTCGGGGGTGGAGACACGGGTTGAGGTGATCGGCCAGAAACGGAGATTACCCCCTGAGACGGAACTTGTAATCTTCCGCGTTACCCAAGAGGCTTTGCGGAACGTTGTCAAACACGCGCGGGCGAGTCAGGCAGTGATCAAGCTGGAATTTGGGGAAGATAAGACGCAGGTGTCTATCACGGATAATGGGACCGGTTTTGATCCTCCCATGGTGATCAATGATTTACCCCGGCAAGGGAAACTGGGACTTGCTGGCATGCAGGAGAGGATGAGGTTGGTGGGCGGAAGCTTGAAGATTGACTCCCGGTGCCCCGGTGGGACCATCGTATCCATTGAATTGCCCTCTTAAGCGAATCGCGCAATCGCATATAGATTTTGTGCTATACTGAGCTGTGTGTTTTCTATTGATGCAACACGGGATGGTCCCCTAGCATCTACTTCTCCATACCGTTGAGCCTCTCTCGATTCAACGTTCTGCTCCTCGTTTTATAAGCCTCTATGCTTAGTCGATATTGGTATAATGGCCTATTTTATTGCGTTTGACGCATATACTATGATAGACTTACTCTAAATCAATAGTTGTTCTCTATGCGATATGAGGCTAATTTTTCGAGGAGGTTGCAGCTATGAAACAAGCTACCATGAATGGAATGCGAGTCAGGGGGGCTGTATTTCCCGGATTGGTCCCTCGATGGTGGAACCGCCCGGTGAGTCGTGCCTTGGGATGGGGGAGCCTCTCCGTGCTGGTTTATTATCTCTTGTTTGCTCATCAATCCGATCTCACTGAGTATTTTACCCGCGGTGGGGTGTATGCAGGGGCTGTCATAGGTGTTGCATTTGCGGTTACCTTTGTCCACAGCGTCTTCGCCAACTATGTGCTTGAAGCCTTTGGCCTTCGCCCGAGTGGAAAGGGAGGCCATTGATTCGACTGACCAGTCCGAGCATGAGGGCGTGTTGTCTCGACCGTTGCTGTAATCAGGGGGGAAATAGACCTCGCGTCGATCGGGGGTTCGAGAGATGTTAATGGATATTGCCGCGGCTACCGGCGTCAAAGAGTTCATTGATTTGACTGTGTTCAATGTGTTTTTTCTGATCACGTTGGGCTTTTTGGGCGGCCTCATAAGTGGGTTCATCGGGTCAGGGGGCGCATTTGTCTTGACCCCTGGGATGATGAACTTGGGGGCTTCGGCTCCTGTGGCAGTAGCCAGCAACATGTGCCACAAGTTCCCGAAAGCGATGGTGGGCTCCTATAAGCGCTACAAGTACGGACAGTTGGATGTAAAGTTGGGGGCCGTCATTGGGTTATCGGCTGTGGCCGGGGTGCAGCTCGGTATCAGAATCCAGGAGATGGTCATTGATAAATGGGGGGAGGCTGGTTCCAATCTCTACGTGAGCGCCGTTTTCGTGGTGATTCTTGTCGGCGTTGGTGGGTACATGCTGCGGGACCTTCTTAGATCGCGGCGTGGCCAAAGCAGTTCGGAAGGGGCTCAGACCCTCGCGAAGCGGATTCAGAGTATTAAACTACGTCCGATGATCAGTCTCAAAGGAACGGATACCTCCGTATCCGTTTGGGCCACAATACCCGTTGGATTTGGCACCGGGCTTCTGGCGGCGACCATTGCTGTGGGGGGATTTATTGGAGTGCCGGGGATGATTTATATCCTAGGGGTGAGTCCCATCATGGCCAGTGCCACCGAGTTGAGCGTTGCGTTCCTCATGGGGTTGACGGGAGTTATCACTTGGGCGGTCGATGGATACGTGGATATTCGGATGACCCTTTTGCTACTGGCGGGGTCGCTGTTCGGAGTTCAGATCGGAGCGATTGGAACGACGTATGTCCGTGACTACGTCATTAAATTTGTCATGGTGACGCTCATGCTTATTGTTGCCGTCAGTCGTTCGGTAGTGATCCCGACTTACCTCGATGACCTCGGCTCGATAAGCATGAGTCATGGGATGGTTTCTCTCCTCAAAAATTGCAGTTTTGCCATCATGTGTGTTGCTCTTGGCGTGGGGGGATTGATCGTTTTGGGGAGTATGTGGGTGGCCAAGCGGAGGTCCGAGGCTGTGGTTCATCCGGTGGAGCCCGGGATTGCGCCTATTCCACCCGTTACCCGTCATTCGCTTGTTCACGGGGCGGGAGTTTCCGATTTGGAGGGCCAAGCGCCTTCTACTATGGCGATGCCTTCTTCCCCGGGAGATGAGAAGGCCGGTTAGAGGGCGAAAGGAGGTTTCAGATGCCAGTCATTACCATATCGCGGGGTACCCTGAGTGGTGGGCAGAATTTAGCGGAATGCGTGGCACTGAAGCTGGGCTATCGGATTATCTCCCGCGAAGTGCTTGTGGAAGCGGCGCGGCAGTATGGGGTGGAAGTGGAGAAACTGACCGCTGCCCTTGAACAGCCCCCTGGCTTCTTGGAGCGCTTCAGCTTGGAAAGACATCGCTATCTGGCTTTTATCCGAGCGTACCTTGTCGAGGCGGTAAGAAATGGCAATGTCGTCTACCATGGTCATGCCGGTCATTTCTTGCTGAGGGATTTCCCGGGGGTGCTTCGGGTGCGGATTATCGCGAATATGGAATACCGGATAAAGGCGGCAATGGAACGGTATGGATTTGATCGGCGCAAGGCGATTGAATACATTCAGAAGAAGGATGCCGAGCGGGTCCGCTGGACGAGGTTTCTCTACCATGTCAATTGGCTTGATCCCCTGTTGTACGACGTGGTCATCAATCTTGACGAAGTGAGCCTGAGCACGGCATGCCAAATGGTATGCGATGCGGCCCTCTCCGCCGAGTTTCAGGGGAAGTTGTCGCCGATCGAGAGAGAGATCGAAGATGTCATCCTCGCCGCAAAAGTGAAAGCCGCTATTGCAGCGGACGGAACTATTGGGGACCGGAACCTTGATATCAAGGCGCACGAAGGGATCGTCTCTTTGGAGGGTACTGTTGAATCGCTCGATGAGGCGGACAAGGTGCGTATGTTGGTACGGACGATGCCGGGCGTCAAGGATATCGAGTCTAAAATGAGTGTCAACGGACCCCACTGGTAGCCCTATACCGGTAGTTCCGCCACCACGGTGGTCCCCTTCCCGACCTCGGAGGAGATGGAGAGTGTGCCTCCAATGAGTTGTGCCCGCTCTTGCATGCCGGCAAGCCCCAGTTTCCCTGTGCGGGGAAGATCCGCAACCGACCGGGGCGGGCTGAATCCCTTCCCGTTATCCCGGATAGTGAGGCGGGTTCGCTGCTCCTCGAATTCCACAACGACCTCGGCCTCGGTCGCTTCAGCGTGTTTCCAGACGTTCCGAAGGGCTTCCTGAGTGATCCGGAACATGATCAACTCCACTTCATGAGGGAATCTTCGCTCTTTCCCTATGACCTTCACAGTGATTGAGAGCCCCGCGTACTCCGCCATTTGAGAGGCGAGCCACTTGAGCGCGGGCAATAGCCCCAACCGATCGAGAGTGGCGGGGCGCAGGTCTTGGCTGAGCCTTTTGACGCCCTGCGTGATGGTCTGGATCTCCTCATGGAGTTCTTCCAAACACACGGGGATCTCCTCCTTGGGCATGTGCTCCGCCCTTGTCGTGAGATCGTCGATCTGCCGGCCGAGAAGGAAGAGCGCTTGCACGGTCTCATCGTGAAGCTCCTGAGCGATCCGCTTTCGCTCCTCCTCTTGGGCTCGGGTGATCTCCTGAAGAAAGAATTTCAGGTTCTCCTGCATCCGCTTCTGCTCGGTGACGTCTCGGGCCACTCGTTGAAAGATGGCGCCGCTGTGGCCGTTGCCGGCCACCATGCTCGTTGCCAACTGGATGAAAGCTTCTGAGCCGTCTTTCCGGATGAGCTTCACTTCGCCGAGCGAGCCCGGGCTTTCCCCTTTGAGCAACCGACGCTCTATTTCCTTCACGGTCTCGATGTTCTCCGGCGCGAACAAAGCCGAGGCATTGATCTGGAGGAGTTCGCTCAGGGCGTAGCCCGTAAGCCGCTCGCATGCTCGATTCGCAGTGATGATGGTGCCGTGCTCATCGTGAAGCCAGATGGCATCGTGGGCGTTCTCGAAGAGTCCTCGGTATCGTTGCTCGGAAGCGCGTTCTTGCTGATACAATCGGGCGTTCTCCACGGCCACTCCGATCTGATTGCCGATGGCCGTGAGCAGATCCACATCCTCCGGTTCGAATCGCCGGTAACTCCGCATGGCCACAGCCAGCGTACCCACCACTTTCCCTTTCGAGAGGAGTGGTATGATGAGCTGTGAATGGATATTCTCTTCCTTTACCGCAGCCCGCGTGAGACGAGGGTCTTCGAAGGCGTCTTCCACATAGAGGGGACGCCCGGATTCCGCCACTTCCCCGTTGAAACCTTCTCCCACCTTGAGATGACCCACCGCCTCCACGAACCGTTCGGATACGCCCCTGTAAGCCGCCAGAGTGAGCTCGTGTGCGGTTTCATCGAGCGTATAGAGCCGCACGATATCCACGCCGGTCACATTCATTACGCACTGCACGGCGTTTTCGAGGACGTGGGTAAGGTCCAGTGATTGGGAGATGATGGAAGCGGTCTCGTTGAGGGCGGCGAGGCGTTTGCGGCTCTCCTCGATGAGGTGGAGATTGGCCTGGAGCTCGCGGTGGGCCGCCTCGAGCTGAGCCCGTTGCTCGCGCTCCTTGCGGAGGGAATCGAGGGAGAAGGCGGCGAGGTTTCCCACGAAGAAGACGGCGATGGTTTCAACGATGGCATCCTCGGGGACGGGTGAGATGAGAATCGCCCGGGGCATCATCGTTGCCAGCGCTAGTGTGGCCGTGATCGCTCCCCCCCGCCACCCGAACAGTGCCCCCGCCCAGATGATGGGGAGGAGATAGAGGATCCGTTCCAGTGTGTACCGGGTGAGCCCCAGACTCTCCGTGAGCCGGGCCAGAAAAGCCGGGTGGCCGAGCGATTCGGCATACTGGGCAAAGGTCAAGAAGACGAAGAGGAGGATCAGGAGCCATGTGCTCGAGCGGGAGAACGGTTTCCCTCGTCCGGGGTTGAGAGTAAGCGTATGTGCCACACTATACCTTCAGTGTCTTGGGGTCCTCTCGGGGCATTTCATCGAGGCTGACCCATCCCTCGCGAAGGGCTCGCATGGCCGCTTCCAGACGCGAGTTTACGTTGAGTTTGGCAAAGATCTGCCCCAGGTGCCCGTGAACGGTGCGCACGCTGAGGCCCAGTTCTGTGGCGATCTCTCGATTGCTGAGTCCCCTTACCATGAGTTTAATAATGGTTAGCTCCCGCTCGCTCAATGGGCCGGAGGGGGCTTCTTTTGTCCGAGCTTTTGCCCCGCTGGCGGCGGGCACAAAACGGGTGAGCACTTTCCGCGCGATGCTCGGATGTAACACCGCTTCCCCTTCTCGGACGGAGCGGATGGCGGCTACCAGTTCCCGGCTGTGGACGCTCTTGAGAAGATAACCTGCGGCGCCGGCTTCCATGAGCCCGAAGACAAACTCATCGTCATCGTAGGCGGAGAGAACGAGTACGGCCGTCTGCGGGCAGATGGAACGAATGCGGCGTGTGGCCTCGATGCCATCCATTTTGGGCATTGCCACATCCATCAGGGCCACATCCGGGCAGCATTCCCCCGCCAGCCTGACCGCCTCTTCGCCGTCGGCGGCCTCAGCGACCACTTCCATATCCGGCTCTTGCTCGAGGAGCTTGCGTGTGCCCTGCCGCATCACCGTGTGATCATCGGCAATGAGTATTTTGATCTTTTCCACAGTCAGCGTACCTCCGCCTACTTTCATTTTAGCGTTTCTTATCCGGCACACAATTGCCAAATCACGCAATATTGACTAGGTATAAATACCCGAATCTAGCACCAATTGCTTCACATAATACCTAACACCGTCGGGTATAAGTTACATACATTGGGCAAATATACCCGCATTGCGGGTAATAGAGGCAGTGGTTTTTCCATAGCATTTCCCTATGGCGCAAGCGGTAGTTTGGGCGATGTGCACATGGGCGCAATCCTGTTAAATGGTAGTGTACGGTAATCCTCAAATGACGCAGCGCAAAAGCGCAAAGGAAGGTGAAACATGACGACGCAGATCGAGCAAGTGGTGATCAGGGAGGAAAAGGTGGTTCGCGGGGGAATGCTTCGCCGGGTGACATGCCTGATGCGCAAGGTGGTGGGTTCGGTGCGCGCGGCGATGTCTTTTAAGGCGGAGAACATCTTCAAGTCAAAAGAATGGCCCTACTACTGATGTGAGAAGGAGGGTACCGGCACTTACGAATAGCGGGCAGAGGATGAGGATGAAAGTTTATTCTGGAGGAATGGAATGACGTCCGGAGAACGGGAACTTGCCGGGACGGTAGTGGTAGGGCAGGAAAAGCGCCGCCGCGCGTTCCAATGGCGGAGTCTTCTCAGAAGCCCATGGTTGGAACTCGAGGTGATGGTCGCCTTGGTGATCATCGCCTTTGCCGGAATGGCACTGGTTTCGGCCAGCGCCGAGACGCCCGAAGGTGGCATGTCCGCGATGACAATCGTGGCTTGGCTTCTGGGGTTCTTCTTGCTCAGTTTTGTCATTGCCATTATTGCCGTGATCGCGGGAATCGGTGGGGGGCTCATCTACACCCCGATCATGCTGGCCTTCACCGATGTGAACAGCCTGATCGTCCGGGCTCAGGGGCTGATTGTGGCGATGTTCAGCGGACTCATCTCGACCGGGCCGTTCATGAGATCGGGCCTCGGGAACCTCCGACTCGTTCTCATCGCCTGCACGGGATATGGCCTCGGAGCTTTCTCCGGGGCGCAACTGGCCTTCTTCGCGGCCGATAAGATGGGAGAGAACGGCGAAGCGATCATCCGCCTGATGCTGTCGGCGGTTGTCGGGCTGGTGGGTTTGTATCTGATCTTGGGGGGCAAGAAACTCGAGTGGCCTGAAGTGAAAAAGGTGGATAAGTTCACCCGATCCTTCAACATTCCCCTACCGTACTATGAGCATTCGCTGGGGAAGGTGATTGATTATCAGGTCAAATGTGCTTGGGGTGGGATGCTCGTGATGATGGGGGTAGGGCTCATGTCCGGCTTCTTTGGGATGGGGGCGGGGTGGGCGACCGTGCCCGCGTTGAACCTTGTGATGGGTGTCCCCCTGAAGGTGGCCGCTGCTTGCAGCGGGGTGATCTTGGGAATGGGCGACTGCATCGGTGTTTGGCCCTACATCATCAGCGGGGCGATCATTCCCCTTTTTGCTGCACCATGGCTTGCCGGACAGGTCATCGGGGGACTTCTGGGGGCCAAGCTCCTTGTGAACATCAAATCGGGGCCGGTTCGGTATATCCTCATCGGGATCATGTTCTTCACCGCATATTCCCTCGTCACCCGCGGGCTCAGTGATCTCGATGTGATCGGGGATGTCCCGTTCGCGGTGACCGGGGCCGTATTCATGCTCGTCATGGGCGCGGTGCTCTTGGCTGCCTTTGGAAAGTTTCCCAAACTCTTGCGGAGGTAGAAGGCTATGGCAAACGTTGCGGAACAGACTCTGAAGCCAAAGGTGCCCACGACGCAAATTGTTTTCGGAGACATCGTCTATTGGGTTACCGTGATCTCATGCATCTTGGCGGTTGTGGGGCCGCTCATCTCGTTCATCTTCATGGACGGCAATGTGATGAATCCCCACTACCTCTTCGATAGCATTTGGGACGGTGACAAGCCGGAGGTGGTTTGGGATAAGGTAGCCGCTCAGGAGCCGAACGGCCACTTCTGGATTCACAATCTTACCGCCGGCGATGGGATTACCCAGATCGGCATTGTGATCGGCTGCGCGGTGGGGATGCCGGCAATGTTGGTGGCGGCCTTTCTCTACTGGTTCAAAGACAAAGGCCGGGCCCAAGCCTTGATGGCGATGTGGGTAACAGCCCTCATCATTGTCTCGCTCTTGGGGATTCTGAAAACGGAATAGCACAAAGGGCCCTTATGGGCGGAGCGGATCAAAAAATAGACCCCTCTTTCTTACAGAGGGGTCTATTTTTTCGAGGGTTATTTGCTTTGCCGGGCCGCCTTTTCTTCTTCCGCCTTGGTCACCTTGCAGTAACCGCCCTCGCCCGTGAAGGCCATGGTCAGGCATTCATTGCAGTAAATGCACTTCTTGATCTCTTTGGCCCTCCCCTCTCGGGCCTTCTTGGGCCAATCGGGATCCCGGATGAGTTGCCGGCAAACCCCGATGAGATCGGCCTGTCCCTTTTCGAGAATGCGTTCGGCGAGGTCCGGGGTGGTGATCCGGCCGGCGGTCATGATCGGGGTGGAATACCCTGCGCTGTGCACGGCCTCCCGGATGGACTCGGCCAGATACACGTTCACCGCCTCCGGCATATCCGCTTGCGGCATGCAGCGGAATCCACTGTAGCCGCTCCACGGCGGATATGGCACCGGCAATCCGAACGGATCCGTGCCGGTGGAGTCATCGTACTTGCCGCCGGCGGAGATACTGATGTAATCGAATCCGACCGCGGCCAGCTTTTTGGCAATCTGCCGGGTGTGGAGAAGGGTATTCCCGCCGATGATGAAATCGTCCCCGTTGATGCGAATGCCGATGGGGTAGTCCTTGCCGAGGGCCTTGCGCAGCCGCTCGTAAACTTCGAGGGTCAAGCGCATCCGGTTTTCGAGACTTCCGCCGTACTCGTCCTTCCGCTTGTTGTTGGCGGAAAGCAGTGAGGCGAGGATATAGCCGTGGGCGGCGTGAAGCTCGACGGCATCGAAGCCACATTCCCTCGCGCGAAGGGCTCCGGCCTCGAAGAAATCGATGCTCTGTTTGATTTGCTCGATGGGCACCTCTTCGACCTTCTGTTTCCAACCCTTGGCGATCTTGAGCCAATCGTAGATCTGGGGGACGATCTTGGTCTTCGTCTCGGCATGAATGCGGCTGACCATTTCCCTGAGGCCGGGGATGTACTTATCGTCGCTCAAGCGCAGCGCCGGGAAAGGCCGGGGGTTGATGGCCACCCCGCCGAGCACGATCATGGCCACCCCGCCCTGCGCCCGCCGGAAGTAGTAATCGCTGTAGGCCGGGGTGACGAATCCGTCCCGGGTGGCCAAGCCCTCATGGGCCGGGGCCATGACGATGCGGTTTTCCAACCTCATCCCGTTGATGGTGATCGGGGAGAAGAGTTTTTCGTAGGGCATCGGAAACACCTCCTCGTGTGGCGTACTCCACATTCCCTCCCCTCGGGTGAGGAGAGGAAAAGCCTTCTCCCCGGGGAGAAGGCGGGTATGTGAAGGGAAGGCTCGCCGAGCGAGCCTTCCCCTCGCTTTAAAGCCGCTCGATCTTGCAGAGGATGGCTTTATCCTCCGGATAGCCCATGATGGGATCGAGATGTTCGGAGTTGACGAGCTCGCACGCGTTGGCCTCCGCCCATCCATGGGGAATGGAGATCACGCCGAGCTTCATGCCGTCGTTGAATTTCACCTTCATTTTGATCGAGCCGACGGGGGTGGAGATCTTCACGAGCTCCCGATCCCGAACGCCGAATTTGTCGGCGGTGGCGGGATTGATATCGGCCATCGGCTCCGGCACGAGGGCCCTCAGTTCCGGGAGTTGCCGGAGTTGGGTGTGGATGTATTCGAGCTTTCTTGCGCCGGTGATGAGGATCAGCGGGTACTCTTTAGCGAGCTCGGGCGTGCTGATCGGGCTCTCGGTGGGCTCCCGATACGTGGGCATGGGATCGAACCCCATCTGCGCCAGCGTATCGGAGTAGATTTCGATCTTCCCCGAGGGGGTGCGGAATTTCTGCGGGGTCGTCGTGGTGATCTTTTCCCGATACATGAATCCGTTGGGCTGGGCATCGAAGAACTTATAGGTGTATCCCGACGGCTTGAAAAGCATATCGAGCATCTCCTCATCGGTTTTCCATGGGAAATGCTCGCCCATTCCCATCTTGCGGCCCAGCTCGGACCAAATGACCCAGTCAGTCTTCGATTCGCCCAGGGGTTCGACCACTTTGCGGCGCAGCATGATGAAGGGCATGCCGAAGTTCCCCTGCACGGTGTAGCTGCCCATGGCGGTCGTCTCGAGGAAGGAGCATGCCGGCAGAAAGATATCGGCCAGCTCGCCGGTTTCATTCAAAAAGAGGTCGATGACCACGAAGAGGTCGAGTTTCTTGATGGCCTCCCGGAATCTCTTGGGATCGGGGAGGGTGACGGCCGGGTTTCCCGCCGTGCTGATGAGCGCCTTGATGGGGTAGGGTTTTCCGCTCAGGATCTGTTTGGTCAAGCACATGGATTGGCCGTAGGGTACTTGCCTTCCCCAGAGCTCGTAGAAGAGGGGATACTCCTCGGCGCCGATGGGCTTGCCCTGAACGGGGAGGCGGAGGTCGGTGGTGAAGAAGGGGAGGAAGGGAATCCATCCGCCGGGCACATCGATGTTGCCGGTGATGGTCATGAGGATGGCCAGCATCCGGTGGTTCTGAACGTTGGTCACTTGCCGGTCGAGCGAAGCGGTGCCCTGATAAATGGCCATCGGCTTGGTGGTGGCGATCTTGCGGGCCACGCGCTTGATCTCGACGGCGCTCACGCCGCAGATTTCGGCCATCTTCTCGGGGGGGTATTGCATCACGTGTTTGGCGAACTTGTCGAAGCCGTGGGTCCATTCCTCCACGAACTTCTTATCGTAGAGCTTCTCCCGAATGATGACGTTGGCCATGCCCAGCATGAGGGCAAGGTCGGTCCCGGGGCGGGGCTGAACATACAGGCCGAGATCGGCCAGCGGAATGCGTTTGGGATCGATGACGATGAGCTCGAGTTGCCCCTTGGAGGCCAGGGCGCGCATGCGCTCGCCGAGGGGCATCATGGATTCCTCAGGGTTGTGCCCCCAGACGACGGCGAGTTTGGTGTATTCGAGCTCGTCGGGGATGGTGTACCGCCCGAAGGTCATCTGGCGGGAAAGGATACGGGCGCGGAAGCATCCGCCTTCCACGGAGACGAAGTTCGGCGTGCCGTAGGCCGCCTTGAAGCGCTGCAGAAAGGCCGCCGCCTCGAAGTGTTCCACCCCTACCGATCCGCAGTAGAGTGCCAGAGCCTGAGGGCCGTACTTTTCCTTGATCTCGAGGAGCTTCTTGGCGATGGTGTCGTAAGCCTCATCCCATGTGATCCGTTCCCATGTGCCGTCGGGAAGCTTCTTCATGGGGTGAAGGATGCGATCCGGTGAATACAGATATTCCACGAGTCGTTTGCCCTTGGGGCAAAGGGAGCCCCGGCTTGCGGGATGCTCGGGCATGCCCTCGACCTTCACGAGTCTCCCGTCTTCCACGTAGGCGTTGATGCCGCAGCAGTTCACGCACAGGGCGCAATCGGTCTTGATGACTTTCATGAGTTTTCCTCCCCTTCGGTTGTTCTGAGGTCGCTCGGGGGAACACACATCCCCGGCGGCGCAAGTTCCCATCCTATGGATTGCTCTTAGGTGACCTTGTCCAAGAGTTCGACGATATCCACCACTTCGATATCGGCCTTCTTTTTCCGCTTCATGAACGGGGCCGAAAGCTTCTGAGCCGCGCCGAGAAACTTCATGGCCACCGGCGCTTTCTCGAGGACCTTGCCGTAGAGCTTGGCCATGTTGGCGTACCCGTGGATGGCCATATCGAAGTTCATCATACAGGTGGGGCACCCGCCCACAACGAGCACTTCGGCGCCGGCATCGATCGCTTCTTCGAGGCGTTGCATCGCGGTCTCCGCCGACCATTCCGGATTGGCGAGCACTTGTCCCCCGCCCGCCCCGCAGCACCATGCCTCCTCCCGCTCCCGCTCCATTTTCACGAGCTCCACGCCGGGGATCATCTTGAGGATCTCGCGGGGCTCATCGTAAACGTTACAGTACCGGCCGAGGGTGCAAGGATCGTGATAGGCCACCTTCTTCTTGAAGTCCTTCTTGATCTTGAGTTTGCCCTCTTTGAGGAGTTGAAGGGCAAACTCGGTGATGTGCATCACCTTGGCGTTGAGCTTGCCGTATCGGGCCCATTCGCGCTTCATCACCAATTGACATCCGGCACAGGAGGTGACGATGGTCTTGACTCCGAGGGAATTGATCTTCTCGATATTTTTCTTTGCCAGTCTGGCGAACTCATCTTCGCACCCCAGCTCGAACACCGGAAAGCCGCAACAGACCTCCTCTTCGTTGAGGAGCCCCCAATCCACCCCGGCCTTATCGAGGAGATTGGCGGTGGCTTTGGCCATAGCCGTTGCATTGGGGTCGAACTCGAGGGCGCACCCCACGAAGAAGAGCACCGCTTGCCCCGGCTTGATCTTCTTCTCCTTGGCCTTCTTCAGCCACTCGCCACGTTTCTTGTTATCCGCCATGAGGGGGTTATCGTACTTCTTGACGCTCTCCACCATGGGGACGGTCTGCGGCATGGGGCCCAAGCCCCGCTTCACGAGCTCGCGGCGCATCTCAAGGTACGTCTGGACGGGATGAAGACCCATGGCGGCGTAGCAATGGGCATCGCAGGTTCCGCACAGGGTGCAGTTGTACACCCGATCCCGAACCTTTTCGTTCCAATCCAGATCGCCCTCGAGGATGGCGCGGGCGATGGCCGTCCTCCCGATGGAGAAGTACGATTCAAATCCGAAGTGCTCCCCGGCGGGGCAACACGGCAGGCTCTGCCGGTAAGCCACGCGGCAGGCGCCGCACTTCGAGCAGTGGTAAATCTGAGATTTCAAATCTTCCAACGCCATGACTCGTCCCTCCTAAATGTCCTTGAAAACTTGCGCCGGGGCCATGATGTGATTGGGATCCACGGCGTTCTTGATATCGCGCAAGAGTTTGGAATAGCTCGGCAGAAGGCCCGCCTCCATCTGACGGAAGAACCCGGCGCTGGCCTGTGCCGAGCCGTATTTCATGGTCTCTTGGAAGTACAGGGGCATGAACTGACGGAACTTCTCGATGGAGCTTTTGTCCATGGGATTGAACTCAATATCGAACTCCATCATGAAGCATTCGGTGCGCTCCCACGGGGCCAGCCATATCCGCGGGGGGATTTCCCGCCCCGATGAGGAAATGATCTTGTAGTCCAGCTTTTTCAAGAGACTGTGGGCCAGTTCCATCGCGCCGGGGATCATGTGCGGGGGGACATATACGAATGCCATGAGGTGCGGCTCGTGCCGGAGGTAATGGATGGCCGAGACCGAGCTTCCACCCCAGAGCTGCCCCAGCGTTTCCTTAACATAACCATCGAAGGTGATGATCTTGCCGTTGTTCTTGGTGATCGCCTCATTGATGAGCTCGCGGTACACTTGTGCTTGTTTTTCGTTGTAGCAACTGATCTTGGCCATCATCAAGAACTCGGGGAGGGAGTCTTCGAGCTTGCGGAATTCCTCGGGGTTGTGGAAGACATCGCTGGTTGCGGCGATGGCGGCGGTTTGATATCGGTTGGTGCCCACGATTTGCTTCACGATGCCCATCTTCACCACATCGCGCATCCCGCCCACGATGGAGTGGACATCGGGGAAGGCGATCTGAATCGGCTCCTCGATGGGACGAACGGGATAGAGGCGGCGGATCATCTTGGTGACGATGCCGAAGATGCCCATCGAGCCCCGGAAGAGCTCATTGAGGTTCGGGCCCCATGCGATTCGGAAGTAGGGGTTGGTCACTTCCATTCCCCGGAAAGCCGCCGACCCCGTTCGGATGATCTCGCCGTTGGGCAATACCGCTTCGAGGGAGACCACTTCGTTCAGGTCGATGGAGCCGGTAGAGCCGCCGCCCAGATTGTAGTTGCCGATGGGTCCTCCGGTGTGGGGTCCACCCCCCAGCGGCAGCGGTTCAAGCCCCACCTTGCGGGCCTCGTAGATCAGTTTCGACCATGTGACGCCCGGTTCGATGGTGGCCGTCTGGGTCTCCTCATCGATCTTGAGGATGCGGTTGAGCCTTCGGAGCACCACCACCGCTCCACCTTTGCGGGGCATCGTGGCCCCGCTGAGGTTCGTCCCGTATGAGTACGGGTACAGGGGTGTTTTGGTCTTGTTGGCCAACTTTACAATGGCCTGTACCTCTTCCGCCGTGCCCGGCACTACCACATAGTCGGCATCGTACGTCTTGAGTGCTTGCGAAACCTCGTCCCGGCAATAAGGGATGATATCCTCCCGTTCCGCCGAGGCATACTCCTTGCCGACGATCTTGACCACTTCCTTGAAGAATTCATCGTTCTTACTTCCCATCGCGCCTTGACCTCCGAAGTGAGCTCTCTAAAATATCGTTCCGGATCGCAATCCGGAGCCTATCTATCCCCTCACACACACAGCCCTAATTGTATAACATCTGGAAGGCTTATTCCACTCGGTCTTTTTCCCCAACAACCCTTGCGCCGGAATCCCTCCATTCTTATATGCGATTGTGCTTCTCCGATCCCCCCGCCCAAGGGTCTTTTGGGGGGACGCCACACTCTCCCACTCGATCGCTGTTTTGTTTTTTCTTTCCTCACTAGATAGGTTGTCCGGGCTCTCTGATTCGAGGGTACCGGGAAATACGGAAAGAGACAATCCGAAGAACTCTGTGTAACATGGGGACCCAACCGCCCTGTTTTTCAGGGGAAAACTGCCCCGTTTTTGGAGGGTTCCATGGATATCAGTATCGGTTTTACCCAATGATCGAGCAGTTAAAGTGGAATGGTGGGGGTAACAAAACGATTAAAGCCGAAATACGGGGTGGCCGTATAGGACGAAAGTAAGGGGGACTTGGGGGGAGACACCTTTGACAAACCCGGCCGTCTATAGTAGGATTGTTTCACGTTGAGATTTACCTGGTTTTTACCGTGGGTTTACCGTTCGTTTACCAAATGGTCCCCGTTAAAGACGAGAAAAACAACCTTTCGTTCCATTGAGGTCCGATAATACTCATGACGATCCATGGAGTATTCCCGCTCACACTCGGGTGCCTTTCGGGGGGCATGGTACTTCTCTGCCTGTGGAAATGCTGGAGCAGATCCGCTGCCCACCTCTTCGCCATCTTTCTGCTTTCCATGAATCTGTGGGGCATTGCGGCATTCGGTGTGGCTATCAACGATGATCCCGATCAAGCTCTCCGTTGGGCAAAGCTCGAGCTTATCTTTATGACCTCGGCCTCCGTGCTGTTCTATCATTTCGCCCTGCGGTATTCGGCCTTTTCGCGATCCTGGTTTTTCCCACCCCTCAAGGTTGCCTATGGTTACCTTGCCGTGATCGTCATTCTATCCCCTTGGAATCTCCTTGTTGATGGCATTAAACAGGGTGCCTATGGGAATGTGCTCAGCCTCGGGCCGCTTTATGCTTTATACGCCGCGCCGGTGTACATCTTCTTGGCGCTGGGGGTATACACTCTGGGCCGGGCTGAGAAATCGGCGGGCTCTTATGCGGAGAGGAATCGATTCCTTCACTTCATTCTCGGGGGGACGGTCTTCCTTGTGGGTGGATTTGTGGAGCTATCCTATACTTTAGGGCTTCACGCTTATCCCGCGGCCTCGCTGGCGGGCATCGGGTTTGCGCTGCTGGCCGGAGTTGCTTTCTTAAAAGAGCGTCTTCTGGATATCCAGCTCTGGACCTATAAGTTCGCTCCTTTTGCGATCCTGTTTGGTCTTGTCAGTCTCCCCTTCGTTTGCGTGTACTTCGTTCTCGATCACCTTCATCATGGTCTCATTGCTCCCCTCTGGCTCTGGCTCTTGGGAGTAGCTGCGATCGTGGCTGCTGTGCCTTACCTGTGGTTTTGGGTGCAATCCCGTGTGAACCAGTTCATATATCGAGGAAGGTTGGAGCATCTCAAAGCGCTCGAACGCCTGCGCGAGGAGGCCCTAGGTGTTACTGATCCTTCCGCCATCGAAACCGATCTTCCCCGATTGATCGAGAAGGCCATGCAGGCATCACATGTTCATTTGCTGTTGCCGTCCCCGGTCACGGGTGATTTCCTAGGGGTAGTGCATGAAGATGCCTCAGAGGGTGCTTCCAACCGTTTGGGTCTGGAGGCCGGGAGTCCACTGATCAAGTGGCTCGCTGAACATCGTACCCTCCTCCGGCGCGATGTGCTGGAGTCCGATCCCGCATTGGCGCCGGTGGCGCGGCACGAGGCGGCGATGATCGCCCAATTGGATGGCGAGCTCTATGTTCCCTTGGTTTCCCGGGAACGGCTGGTCGGGCTGCTGGTTGTGGGGGGCCGGAGAAATCGGCGGCCGTACTCATGGGAAGATGAAAGACTGCTCATGCGCATAGGCGGGCAAATGGCGCTTGCGCTGGAGAATATTCAGCTCTATCAGGCAAGTCTTGAACGGGAAGCCCGGCTCAGTGCCCTCGGGAAGTTGACCAAGACGATCAGTTCCAGTCTGGATATTCAGACCATCTACGGGGTTTTTGCGGAGGAACTCAAGAAGATCGTCCCCCTCGATTTTGCTACCATTGTGGTGATCGAAGGAAACGATCTCCGGTTCTTTGCCCTATCAACGGCGGTGGACTCGGTCTGGGGGGAAGCCGGCACCACCATTCCCCTCGAGGGAACTGCGACACAATGGGTGGCTCGGAACAAGCGGGTGCTGGTGGAGCCCGATCTGGCTTCGGAAAGGTTGTTCTGGACAGGGGAGAAGTATCTCGAGCACGGTATCCGGTCGCTCGTGTATCTGCCGCTTTTCTCTCAGGGGGAAGTCTTCGGCTCGTTCATTGTGGGGAGTTGCCGCGCCAAAGCCTATGGGGAAGCGGATGTTGCGTTCTTGGAGCAAGTCGCAAGCCAACTTTCCCTTGCCATGGAGAATGCCCGCCTTTATGCCCGCGAGAAAGGGGAGCGTCAGCGGTTGGAGGTACTGAACAAACATCGGGAGGAATTCTTAAGCATTATTTCGCATGAATTGAAGACGCCCCTCACTTCCATCAAGTCATCGGGGGATCTGCTCTATGAGGAATTGGCCGGTGATAAGCATCCTGCCCGTAAACGATTGATCGAGAACATCCGGCGGAGCACGGAACGTTTGGAGTCCATGCTCAACAATTTGCTCAATATGGTTCGATTGCGAAGCGGGCCGCTGGAGGTGCGGCTGCGCTCGATTGATATTCTTCCTTGCATCAAGAACGCCGTCGAACTTTGTGCAACGCCCATCGAAGAGAAGGCGCAAACCTTTCAGATGGAGTGCCCCGAGAGTCTGCCGCCCATTATGGCCGATCCGGAAGGGATCGAGCTCATTCTGACCAATCTTATCGGGAATGCCAATAAATTCACACCCAGAGGCGGTTGGATCAAGCTCAGCGTTCAGCAGACCGATAGCCGGGTGTTCATCGAGGTTGCCGATTCAGGCCCCGGTATCTCGGAGGCGGAACAAGAATTCATCTTCGAGCCTTTCTACCGGGGCGAGGCCAGCCGGAGCGGGGTGAAGGGCATGGGGGTGGGATTGGCAACGGTGAAGCAGTTGGTGCAGTTGCATGGCGGCACCGTCAAGGTGAAGAGCCGGGTGGGAGAAGGCAGTGTGTTCATCGTATCCCTGCCCATTCCATCCTCTGACCCGGAGCAGAGGATATCCTAGGGAGACAAGATTATTGTAGAATAATCTTCATAAGGAGGGGATCATGAAAGTCGTGATTATCGAGGATGATCCGGAGATCGTGGAAGCCGTTTCGCTCTGCTTCGATCTTCGATGGCCGGATGTGGAGGTGCTCTCCGCCAACGAAGGCATTGCCGGCCTCAGCCTGATCGAAAAGGAATCCCCCGATATCGTGATCCTTGATATCGGTCTGCCGGATATCGATGGCTTTGAGGTCTGCCGCCGCATCCGGCTCTTCTCCGATGTTCCGGTGATCATGCTCACCGTGAAGGATCAGGAGTTCGATAAGGTCAAGGGGCTTGAACTCGGGGCCGATGATTACATCACCAAGCCGTTCAGCCATGTGGAACTGCTGGCGCGGGTGAAGGCGGTGCTCCGCCGCTCCACCATGCCCCAGCTCGAAGATGAGGAACAACCCTTCACTGTGGGCAAGCTACGGATAGACTTTGCCTCCCATGAAGTCCGTGTGGACGGCGAGGAGGTCAAGCTCACTCCCACCGAGTACAGCTTGCTCCATTTCTTGGCCAGAAACGCGGGGCGAGTGATCCCCCATCGCGTGCTGCTGGAAAAGGTGTGGGGCTCCGACTATGTGGACTCCACCGATTATCTAAAAGTGTACATCCAGCGGCTCCGAGCGAAGCTGAAGGATGACCCCCACGATTCGAAATTGATCATCTCGGAACGGGGGGTCGGCTATAAACTGGCTAAACAAGCGTAATCCCCTCTGATGGTTTCCTCACATGGAGAAGCCCGCGGGGAACTCCCTGCGGGTTTCTTCATGAAAGTCCCCCGATTGTTACCGAATTTTGACCCCTTCTTGACGTTATCCTAACGTTCGTTTACGGGGCCTTTTACCTATCGGCCATAGGATAGAGAGTGTGGGGTTTGAGTCAAGGAGCCCCTCACAAAAGTCATCGGGCGAGGGTGGAACCACATGACTCTCGGAAGTATCGGACGAAAGGTCAATACCGTTCCCAAAGTGATGGTGATCGGAGCCAATGAAACCTCCTCCCACAATCTCGTTTCTTTGTTGAAGGAGGCCGGGTTCGAGATCACAACGATCTATGATGGGACACGCCTAACGGAATTCACTCAATCCCTTCCCAGCGTGGTGATCATCGAGGAGAAAGCCGGAAAAGGCGGCTGGGAACTCGGGGTTCAAATCCGCCAGAAATCGAACGTGCCGATCATCTTTCTGGGGAACGGGAACAGCGAAGTGGCCTGGGTCAAGGCGGCGGCATACGGGATTGACTTTTACATGGGTTGGCCTTTCAGCTCCCGGGAACTCGTGGCCCGCATCAAGGCCCTTGTTCGCCGCTATGAAGGGAGCTTGAGGGAAATCATGGATGCCTCGCCGGGGGCTGCGGAAGGATGATCACCTTGATGGTTCTGGGTGCTCTGGGGGTTTTCGTCGGTTTCGGCTTCTGGGCGATATGGCAAGTGCAGTTGCCGCCCCATCAGAGGGCCTATACGGTTTCATCCCGCGGCCGGATTCCCTTCATTCATCGCCTTCACCGATCGGAAAGATAAGGCGACGGGATCAGAGCTTCCACATCCCGGTGCCCCGGTGGTATTTGGCGGCGGAAGCCCTCCCCCGGGCACATGACCAGCCCCGGCTCGTGGGATGATCGAGATCGCCTTCCACCCGCACGATCCTTCCTTCCTCCCGATGGATGATCATCCCGCATCTCGATGCACAGAACTTACAAGTGATCTTCTGAACCATCCGGCACTCCCGGCGCGAAAAGAACCGTGTGCGCCTTCACTTCCATGTATTGAGCGAGTTCCTTGATCGTGCCGAACTTCATTACCCCGGCTTGGCAATGCCTCACGCACGCCGGCTGAAGCCCCCCCTGAACCCGTTCCCGACAGAGATCGCATCGATCCGTAGGGACGGGAACGAAGACGAAGAACCACCCTTCCTCCCCGCGCCGTATGGGGCCTACTTGACACAGCTTTATGCCCCCCTGACCGCCGGCAAGGCCATGCGCCTCCGTGCATGCGATCTCGCAGGTGTGACAGCCGGTGCAAAACTCGTAGTCGATCAGAAGACCGTAACGTCCCATGGTTTTCGCCTAACCATCCGTTTCCTTCACCAATCCCTCGATCACCTCCCGCACGAGATCCGGCGGGATATCATTGCGGATGACGGCCTCGCCGATGCGATCGAGCAAGACCCATCGGACGGCTTTCATCCGCACTTTCTTGTCGAGCTCGATGGCGCTCATGACGGCATCCGCATCGGCGCCGGGGGCGGCAATCGGTAGGCCGAATTTCTGAAGAAGGCGCTTCTGCCGTTCCTCCGCTTTCTGGCCGATGAGTCCCGTTCGGCGCGCGATCGAAGCGGCTCCCACCATCCCCACGGCCACCGCCTCCCCATGAAGCATTCGGCCGTATCCCGTCGCTGTCTCCAATCCGTGGGCGATGGTGTGGCCGTAGTTGAGAAGGGTGCGCAGTCCGGTAACCTCTTTTTCATCCGCACTGACCACTTCTGCCTTGATGGCGATGCTCCTGCGGATGGCCTCGCTGGTGGCCTCCGGGTCCAATCGGGAGAGCTTGTCCACGTTTCGCTCGAGGAAGTGGAAGTATTCGGCGTCCCGGATGAGGGCGTGCTTGATCACCTCGGCCCAACCGGAGGTGAGTTCCCGGCGAGGGAGTGTGGAAAGGGTCTCCACATCGGCGAGGACGAGGCGGGGTTGATAGAAGGCCCCGATCAGGTTTTTGCCATCCGGGTGATTGACCGCCGTCTTGCCGCCGATGGACGAATCCACCATGGCGACGAGGCTTGTGGGAACGTGGACGAGGGGCATGCCTCGCAAGAACGTTGCCGCTACGAATCCGGCAAGGTCCCCGATCACTCCCCCGCCGAGCGCCACGATGGTGTGAGTGCGCTCGGCCCGGTGGAGCACGAGGAAATCGTACATGCGGCCGGCCACCGCCAACGATTTGCTCGTCTCGCCGCTCGGGACGACGAGGGAATCCACCCCGAACCCGGCGTTTTCCAAAGAGGCCTTGATCCTCGGGCCGTAGATCGGGAACACCCGATCGTCGCTCACGATATAGGCTTCTCCGGAAAGTCCGGCCTTCTTCATGCGGGCGCCGAGGGTATCTAGAATGTTCCATCCCACGAAGATGGGATAGCTCTCGGTGGGAGTGGTCACCACGGCGGCCGTTTCTCCTCCGGCGGCAAGACGGCGGAGTTCCCGGGAGATGTAGTTCCATCCCCGGATGATCTCGGTGGCCACTTCCTCGGGGGTGAGGTGGTCGGTTCGGACCGTCCAATCGGCTTGATCGTAGAAGAGTTGCCGCGATTCCTTGAGCGATCGGATCCGCCCCAGCGGGTCTTCGACGGCCAGAAGGGGACGGATGACCTTTCTTTCGGACTTCTCGGAGTCGATCATGAGCCGGCGGTAGATCGTTTCCGGTTCGGCCTCAAGGCAAACGATCATGCCGCATGAGCGCATCAACTCCCGATTCTCGGCGGTGGTGACGATGCCGCCCCCCGTGGCGATGACCGTTTCGCGTCTCCGGCAAACCTTGGTCAGCGCTTGATGCTCCAATTTTCGGAAATGGGGTTCCCCATCATGGGCGAAGATCTCGGGGATGGGTTTGCCGGCGATCCTCACGATCTCCTCGTCGGTGTCTATGAGATCCCATCCCAATCGTTCGGCCACGATTTGGCTCACCTGTGTTTTCCCCGTATAGGAGAAGCCGGTTATGATAATGTTTCTAATATCTCTTTCACCCATTGGATACCTTCCCGGTAATCGTAATTGCCCAGGGCTTCGGGATATGCCGCGGGGCTCTCGAAGATGACGGGGTAATCGGGGCACAGGATTTCCAGAAGGCGTTTGATATCCGCCCACCCGGCGGCGGGGTCTTGGCTTGGATGAACGGCGATATGCCGATAGGCGATGTAGTCCTCAATGCCGCGGTTGTTCCACAGATGGATCGAGCCCACGTAAGGGGCGATTCCTTCGGCGAACTCGTAGAGGTCGAAGCCGCTGAGGCGCGCGGCCAGATTCATGTGACCGGTGTCGAAGCAATAGCGGAGCGGATACTGTTCGAGCGCCCGGAGGAGGAATCCGCTCTTGAGATGGGGGCTGTTCCCCAATCCCTCGATATGGATGGCGATCTTGCGGTGTTCGCTGAGTTCGGCAAGGCGGTCGCAACTCTTCCATGCAATGGTTTCTAGCTTGGCTTCGCTTTCCCCTTCGCCGTCGGTGCTGGGGATAGGGAAATGGACGATGACGTGTTCTGCCCCGATATCGCTGGCGTGGGCGAGTGTCTCATTGATCATGCGGAAGGTACGGTTGCGGCTGTCCTCATCCACATCGCAAAGGAATGACCATGTGGGAGGCTCGGGATACCATTCCGGCCGGATCAACGGAGCGTGAATGCTCCGGAGCAGATTTTTGGTTTGAAGCGCATCCTTGAGGCGGTCGAAATCCTCGGCGGGGAAATTGAAGAACTCACCCCGCATGAGGTGATTGCTTAAGATCCGCTCTTCGATATGCCGGAATCCGTGACAGTGGAAACCCAGATTATCCGTCTGCATCGTCCGTCTTCGAGTTCGCTTTGAGTGGCTTGAGATCGCTGACTTTCATTTCCGCGATCCCCCCCTCCTCTAATTGCACCGTAGCGATGCCCTTGAGGTAGTTGACGGTGAGAATCTTGGCCGTGCCATGGGGGGTGTGCACTTTCTTGCCGATCGGGGGCAAATCGCCCCGCAGGGCAAGGTATTGTTCGTGCTCGAACTTGAGACAGCAAAGGAGTTTGCCGCACGCCCCGGAGATCATCGTAGGGTTCAAGGGCAAGGCTTGGTCGCGGGCCATGCGTACGGAGATCGGGGCGAATTTGGAAAGATGGGTGGCACAGCACACGGGCCGACCGCACCGCCCCACCCCCCCGAGGAGTTTGGCCACATCACGCGCCCCGATCTGCCGAAGTTCCACCCGCACCTTGAACGTAGCCCCCATTTCCTTGAGCAAAGCCCGGAAGTCCACCTTCCCTTCCGCGCTGAAGTACACCGTCAGATGCCCCCCATCGAAGCTGTATTCCGCTTCGATCAGCTTCATGGGAAGGTTGTGTTTGGCCACGAGTTCGGCGCATTTCTTGAGGGCTTCCCGTTCCGCCGTCTGGAGTTCGGCCGCTTTCTGTAAATCCTCGGGAGTCGCTTTGCGGATCACCGGCTTGAGCGGCTCCTGAAGAGATTCGGGTGGGACTTCCCTCGCGGGCTCGATCACCCGCCCCAGCGCTTGCCCATGGGCCGTCTCCACGATCACCATTTCCCCCGCATTGAACTCCATGGCCGCCGGATCGAAATAGTACACCGCGCCGCCCGGTCTGAAACGGATGCTCACCACTTTAGGCATGGATCTTCTCGCTTTCGTCAGGAATGGAAGGAAGCGCCAGCATCAACACATCGAGCGCAAGGCGTGGATTGGCGTTTCCCTCGAGCTCGCGCAGGGCCGCTTGAATGGACTTGATCGCCGCCCCGATTTCGGCAAAACTCAGGCACCCCGCGTAACGGCGAAGTGTCTCCTCGCGATCGATATTGGCGATGCTTTCCGGGCAACCGCCCTTCATGAGCATCACATCGCGCCACCAATCGAGCCACAGATCGAGTTGCCTTCGGACCGTTTCTCGGTCCCTCCCGAATCTCTCCGCCAATGCCGCTGCCAGTTTGAACCTTCGGGTGAGATCGCTGCCGGAGGCTGAGAGGAGGTCTTCAATCCGCGTGCCGTATTCCTCCAACACGGTTTCGTCCCGGACGGCCTCGATGGCCCACCCGATGCATCCCCGGCACAGGTGAGATAGAAGCCGGGCTCGCTCAGGGGGTGCTCCGTAGCGCTCGATGAGCGCCCTCTCGATCTCGGGAGGGGGAAGGGTGCGGAGTTCGAACTTCCGGCAACGAGAGGTGATGGTGGAAAGGAGCGCGCTCTCGTCCACGGCCAGAAGGATCAGAACGGTATCGGGCGGGGGCTCTTCCAGCGTTTTCAACAGCGAATTGGCCGCCCCCTCGCTCATACGATCGGCACCTTCGATGATCACCACCCGATATGGGCCTTCGTAGGCTTTGAAGCCTATGATCCGCTCCATCTCCCGGATCTGATCCACCCCGATCATCTTGGCGCCGGCCGGTGAATCGCCGTCTACCGGACCGGAAAGTCGAATGACCATCACATCGGGATGCTTGCCGGAGGCGATCCTCCGGCAAACGCTGCATTCCCCACACGGTGCCTTCTCTTGCGCCCCACAGTTGAGCGCTTGCGCAAGGTTCACCGCCAGAGTCATCTTGCCCACATGCTCCGGCCCCACGAAAAGATAGGCATGAGCCATGTGCCCCTCTCTCAAGCTTCGGGCCAGGGCTTGTACGATCCTCTCATGGCCGATCACTTGCCACATGCGGTGTTTCTCCCGGTTTGTGTGGTGGCGCTTGGGGCGTCATCTGGATTGAGATCACTTCGGCGCCGGGCTCGAACAGTTCGGACTTGATCGCGTGAACCAGACCGTACTCCATCGCTTGTTCGGGATACAGCGTGGTTCGGTTATGCATATCTTGAAGGACCTCTTGCCGATCCTTCTTCACGGTATCGGCGATGACGCGGGCAATGTTGAACATATCGATCTGCAGACCCTTGAGCTTCTCTTCGAGTTGCTTTTCCTCAAGGCTTGTCCCTTGCGCGAACCGGCACTGCACGCCGTGGAGGAGGAAACGGGCATGGGGCACCGAAAGCCTCCGGGTGCCGGCGCAGAAGAGCACGACTCCGATCGAATCGGCGCTCCCGAAGTTGTGAGTGGTGATCTCCATGGGGATGCCCTTGAGATAATTGTACGCCGAAAGTCCGTGAAATACCTCGCCCCCCGGCGTCGAGATCAGAAGACCCATGCGTTTGGCCCCCTGCCGGAGCTTGCCGTCAACGATCTGCATGAGCGCTGATACCGTTTCCGGAACGACGGGAGCGAAGAATTTCACATAAAAGGATTGGTTCGAAGCCATCGTTAGATATCCCTCCGGAGCAAGTCCTCAAAAGTCTCCCGCCGCTGGATCACCCGGGCGAGTTCATCCTTCACCAGAACCACGGCCGGCTTCAAGGAGGCGTTGTAGTTTGAGCTCATCGCCAAACAATAGGCGCCCGATACCGGAAGGGCCACGATATCCCCCGGTTCGAGCCGGGGCAGATCCACATCTTTGACCAGTATATCCCCGGATTCGCAATGTTTGCCCGCCAGCGTGACCCGCTCCGCGGGCTCCTCGAGCATCTTGTTGACCGCAAGCGCCTCGTATTTGGCCTCGTAAAGGGCGGGGCGGATGTTATCGGACATGCCGCCGTCCACCGAAACGTAGGTGCGCACGCCGGGGATCTCCTTGCGTGAGCCCACCCGGTAGAGGGCCACCCCCGCCCGCCCCACGATCGAGCGCCCCGGCTCGATGATGAGCTTCGGCGGGTCAAACCCGAGCTTCTCGCTGAGCCCCTTGAGCGTGCCGGTGATGGCCTCGGCGTATTCGGCAACGGAAGGGGCTGTTTGGGTGCGAAGGTAGGGAATGGCGAAGCCGCCGCCCGGGGAGAATTCCTTCATCGCGAAGCCGTGTTCGGCCTTCATCCGGGCGGCGAAGTGAAACACCGTCTCGATGCCCGCACGGTAGGGTTCCGTTTCGAAGATTGGTGAACCCAGATGGATGTGAAGTCCCACAAGCTCGAGTCCGGGCGCCGCGAGCGCCTGAGCCACGGCTTGGGCCGCATGGCCCGTTTGGATGAGAAAGCCGAATTTGCTATCCACGATACCCGTCGAGGTCTTGGCGTGTGTGTGCGGATCGATCCCGGGCGAGAGCCGCAGGAGGACCTTCTGTCTCCGGCCCATGCGCTGGGCGACCCGGTCCAGCACGGAAAGCTCGAGGAAATTGTCCACTACGATCCGGCCCACACCGGAGGCCAGCGCCAACCGCAGCTCCGCTTCCGACTTGTTGTTCCCGTGAAAATAGACCTTCTCCATGGGGAATCCCGCGGATCTGGCGATGTGCAGTTCGCCGCCGGAGACGACATCTAGCCCGAGCCCTTCCTCCTCGAAGATCCGGGCCAAGATTCGGTTGATGGAAGCCTTGCAGGCATAGATGACGAGCGTCTCCGGATAGCGATTCCGGAACTCCCGTACGTATTCCCGGCATTTGCCCCTGAGAGTGGCATCATCGAACACGTAGAGGGGTGTGCCGAACTCCTCGGCCAAGTCCACTGCATCGCACCCGCCGATGGCGAGGTGCCCTCTTTGGTTGATCTCTGCCGTATCGGGAAGGACGGCTTTGAAGTCTTCGATCGGGTTTTTCATATGATCACTCTTTTCCTTTTCTCCATTTGCTCCCCTGAGGGGTGTCCTCGATGGCGATGCCCAGTTCGCTGAGGCGCTTACGGATCATATCGGCGAGTTCCCACTGTTTGGCGGCCCGAAGCTTTGCCCGCACTTCGACCAGTAGATCCACGAACGGTCCCCCATCGAATTCCCTTGCCTTTTCCTCTAGCTTCAGGCCCAGCACACCTCCGAGCTCTTTGAGCGCCGCCTGAGCGTTCACCACCGAGAGCCCTTTCTCGCTCGCCCTGTTGATATCACGGGCCAGTTCGAACAAGATTCCCACCGCTTGGGCGCTGTTGAAATCGTCGTCCATCGCTTCGATGAATCGGGCCCGGTACGGTGCCGGATCAAGGGCCTCCCGTGCGGTTGCCGGTGCCGGGCCGGGTTCGAGCGCCCGCCTCAAGCGTTCCGCCCCCCGCTCCATGGCCATGAGGCCCTCTTCAGAGAAGGATAGGGGGCTTCGGTAATGGGAGCTCAGGACGAAGAGCCTCAGGGCATCGGCGCTGGCCTTGCCGAGGATCTCCTTCACGGTGATCAGATTTCCCAGGGATTTGCTCATCTTTTCCTGATTGAGTTGCAAGAGCCCGTTGTGCATCCAGTATCTGACGAAGGGGATGACCCCTGTGAAAGCCTCGCTCTGGGCGATCTCGTTCTCGTGGTGGGGAAAGATGAGGTCTTGCCCCCCGCCGTGAATATCGAGCGTATCGCCGAGGTACTTCTGGGACATGACGCTGCACTCGATGTGCCAGCCGGGCCTTCCCTTCCCCCACGGGCTCTCCCAGCTCGGCTCGCCGGGCTTGGCCGCCTTCCATACGGCGAAATCGAGCGGGTACTCTTTGGACTCATCCACCTCGATCCGGGCGCCGGCTTTCATGTCCTCCAGATTCCGGTGACTGAGCTTCCCGTAGTTGTGGGCGCGTTTGACCCGAAAATAGACATCTCCGTTCAACTCGTAGGCGTAGCCCTTCTCGATCATTTTTTGGACCACCCGGATGATGTCGGGCACTTCCTCGGTGGCCCGCGGATAGACATCGGCCCGGAGGATGTTCAGGGCATCCATGTCCCGGAAGTACTCGGCGATGAAACCCTCGGCCAACTCCCCGGCCGGGATCCCCCGCTGATTGGCCCGGGCGATGATCTTATCGTCAATATCGGTGAAGTTCTGAACGTACTTGACTTTGTATCCGCGGAAGAGGAGATAGCGGCGCACCGTATCGAAGATGATGTAACTCATGGCGTGCCCGATATGACAAGAATCGTAGGGGGTGACGCCGCACACGTACATCTTCACTTCGCTGCCGCCGGGAGTGAATTCTTCCTTCCGGCCTGAAAGGGTATTGTAGATTTTCATCCGCGTTCCTCGCTTTTCCGATCCATCGGTTTATCCATGCCCTTATCGGGACTCAAGGAGAACGGCCGCGTACGATTCGATTCCCTTTCCCTCCCCCGCGAACCCGAGGGCGTTGCCGCTCTTTGCCTTCACACTCACTTGCCCTTTTCCCACCGAAAGCGCCTCGGCGATGCGCCCCCTCATCGCTTCCACGAAGGGGCCGAGTTTCGGTTCTCTAGCAACGATGGTGATATCCGTGTTGATGATCTGCCATCCGTGCTCGTGGATCAGCGCTACGGCTTGCCGGAGAAGAGCGATGCTCGAAGCGCCCTTGAACCGGGGATCGTCCGGGGGAAAATGGGCCCCGATATCGCCGAGGCCCGCCGCGCCGAGCAGGGCATCGATAAGGGCGTGGACGGCGGCATCGCCATCACTCCAGCCCTCCGGCCCCCGATTGAAGGGGATTTCGGTTCCGCACAGGATCAGCCGTTTGCCCTCAACTAAGGGGTGAGCATCGTATCCCATTCCCACGCGCATCATCGTCTTTGCAAGATCATCTCCACGAGGATCAGATCCTCTGGAGTGGTGACTTTGATATTTTCGTAGTCTCCCATGTATATACTGACCCTTCCGCCCATCCGCTCGATCATGGCCGCATCATCGGTCACATCTTCGGTGATCGTCTCGTGAGCGCGCATGATGAGATCGAATCGGAACACCTGCGGCGTTTGCACGGCCCACAGGCCGTCGCGGAGGGGTGTATCCATCACGAGCCCTTCCGGTGAGACGCGTTTGATCGTATCCTTCACCGGCACGGCGGCGATGGCCGCGCCGGTTTGGTGGGCTTTTTGGACGCCCCGCAGGATGAGTTCGGGGGTGACCAATGGCCTTGCTCCATCGTGAATCACGGCCCACTGGCAATCTGAAAGCCTTCTGAGCCCCTCCCGGACCGAATCCTGCCGCCGCTGCCCACCGGCGCAAATCGTCTTCAATTTTGACCAATGGTTGAGCCGTGTCAGTTCTCTTCCCCGCTCCAGATTTTCCTCTGCCAGCACGAGGACGATCTCGCTGATCGCCTCGCACCGCTCGAAGGTATCCACCGTTCGGGCGAGAAGGGCTCTCCCGCCGATCTCCACGAACAGCTTATCGCCCCCCCGCATCCGCTCCCCTCTGCCCGCCGCTGTGATGACGGCCCCGATTCGTTCACTTGCCACAGCTAACTCCGCGGTTGGGCGAAGATCATCCGGCCTGCGCTAGTCTGCAGCACCCGCGTCACCACCACCGTGATCTCGTTGCCGATATGACGCCGGCCATTCTCCACCACCACCATGGTGCCGTCATCCAGATAGCCGATCCCCTGCCCGTGCTCTTTCCCCTCTTGAACGATCTTGAGCCGCATTTCTTCGTTGGGCAGGACGATCGGCTTGAGGGCATTGGCCAGTTCGTTGATGTTCAACACCCTCACGCCCTGAAGAGAGGCCACCCGGTTCAGATTCACATCGTTGGTGATGATCGGGCAGTGCATGGCCTTGGCCAGCTCGACCAGTTTGGCATCCACATCTCTCACGCCTTCGAAATCGGCATCGGAAATCTGCACGGGGAAATCCGATTCCCGTTGTAGCTTGGTGAGGATATCGAGCCCTCTTCGGCCGCGGGCGCGGCGCAGAGGGTCGGTGGAATCGGCAATGTAGTGCAATTCCTCCAGAACGAACTTGGGGATGATCAACGTGCCATGGATGAAGCCCGTTTGGATGATATCGGCGATCCTTCCGTCGATGATCGAATTCGTATCTAGAATGACGCGATCGCCCCGGGAGGAGAGATGCCCTGCGGAGACGGGGGAGAGCGTTCCGAGAGACCGGAGAACTTCTTTTCCCCGGAGCAACATGATCCCGATGCCGAAATAACTGAAGATCACGAAGGTGATGGCCACGGCGATCTCGCCCCATGAACCGGGCAGAAGCGAGAGCGGAACGGCCAGAACGGCGGAGATCACCAGCGCGATGGCAAGGCCCGCGAACACGCTGAAGACCATATGTCCCGGAAGGCGCTTGATGCTCTCCACCATCTTCTGAGGCGGGCGCGGAATGAATGCAAGACCGAGGGCAGCTCCCACGATGGGCAGCAGTACGGTCCAGAATATCCCCTCGAGCGGCGGCTCGCGGTCATTGATGACCACGCTGAGCGCCCATCCGCCGAGAGCAAAGAGGATGGCCCCGATGCCCCGAGCAAAAAGAATAGAATGCATGCGTACCTCTCCCTTTCGAATATTGAGAAAGAATCCAAGAGCATATGATTGGCTCCTTTACTTCAAAGCGATTCGGCGTTCCCTATTCCATATTACTACATAATGGGGTTCGGTGACGAGCGAGAAGCGCGCTCGGAAAATCGATCGGGGAACGGGGGGCGGATGACGGTTCTTGGGCTCGAAAAGAGCGATTGGAAAGGGGAGTGCAAAGGGGAATGATCTCTGCCGGAGTTTGGGGTGACCCCAAAAAGAGCCTTTGGGCGGGTTGGGTGGGATCGCCAATGCCGGATTTTCTGAGGGGAAGGGAATGGGTGCGGGTCGAGGCCCGGAATGACATGAGGAAGGATTGTTCACCTGCGGGTGAAGGCAATAAATCTGAATCGCTGTTTTGGGGTAGGGGCTTTCCCTCGACGGGTCGGTTGTTTTTGCGCTACAATGTTCGGTAATCGAAATGTGTTCCGCATGCCTGCGGGAAGCGGCGCTCCGGAAGAGATGAAGATTGCAAACGATATCACCGAGCTTATCGGGAACACCCCTCTGGTTCGGCTGAAGCGGGTGACCCGGGGGCTTGGCGCCGAAGTGGTGGCCAAGCTCGAGATGTTCAATCCCCTCAAGAGCGTGAAAGATCGGATCGGGCTGGCGATGATCGTGGATGCCGAACAGAAGGGCCGGATCCGTCCGGGGGCGACGATCATCGAGCCCACGAGCGGGAACACCGGCATCGCGCTCGCCTTCGTGTGCGCCGTCCGGGGATATCGTCTTATCCTCACCATGCCCGATACGATGTCCCGGGAGCGGCGGGAGTTGCTCGAGGCGCTCGGCGCCGAACTCGTGCTGACGCCGGGTGGGGAGGGGATGCGGGGGGCCATTCGCAAGGCGGAGGAATTGGTGGCTTCCATCGCCGATGCCTTCATGCCTCAGCAGTTCCGGAATCCCGCCAATCCGGAGGTTCATCGTCGGACCACCGCGGAGGAGATATGGCGGGATACCGATGGCCGAGCGGATATTCTGGTGGCGGGGGTGGGCACGGGAGGAACCCTCACCGGCGTCTCTGAAGCGATCAAAGCCCGCAAGCCCGCGTTCAAAACGGTGGCGGTGGAGCCGGCCGCTTCGCCGGTGCTCTCAGGAGGGGCTCCCGGAGCCCACCGCATTCAGGGGATCGGCGCTGGATTCGTGCCGGAAGTGTTGCGCCGTGAACTCATCGACGAGATTGTGTCCGTAAGCGATGAAGATGCCGCCGCTATGGCGCGGCGGCTGGCGTGTGAAGAGGGGATATTCGTTGGAATTTCTTCCGGGGCGGCGGCATGGGCGGCGGTAGAGATCGCCCGCCGGCCGGAGAACCTCGGGAAACTGATCGTGGTCATCCTTCCCGATACCGGTGAGCGATATTTGACCACCGGTCTTTTCAGAGGGCGTTAGACGGTCACTTCATCTTGAGGAAGCTACCATGTGTCGGCACCTTCGAGAGGATATCCGGACCGTTTTCAACCGGGACCCAGCGGCGCGGAGTTGGATCGAGGTTCTGATTTGCTATCCTGGCCTGCATGCCCTTTGGGCCCATCGGGTGGCGCATTTTCTGTGGACCCATCGGCTTCGGCTCCTTGGGAGAATGGTTTCCCATTTGAGCCGCTTTCTCACGGGCATCGAGATCCATCCCGGCGCGAAGATCGGCCGCCGGTTTTTCATCGATCATGGGATGGGGGTGGTGATCGGGGAGACGGCCGAGATCGGGGATGATTGTCTATTGTATCAAGGGGTTGTGCTTGGCGGGACGACCCTCGAGAAGAAGAAACGTCACCCCACACTGGGCAACAATGTGGTGATCGGTTCAGCGGCCATCTTGCTCGGGCCGATCACTCTGGGCGATGGGGCACGCGTGGGGGCCAATTCGGTGGTGGTCAAGTCCGTGCCGCCGCGCACCACGGTCGTTGGCGTGCCCGCCCATCCGGTGGGAAGCGAACCGGCCGCCCCTCTCGAACACGGCAAGTTGCCCGATCCGGTGTATGAAGCCATCCGCCTTCTCTTCATGGAAAAGGATCTTCTTGCCGAACGCGTGCGCCGCTTGGAAGAGGTTGCCGGTGTGAAGGGGGAGCCTTCATCTTCCATCGGTGCCGAAGATATGAAGCGCATCGGGCAGGTCTTTGAGGATCCGGATCATCCCTCTTCGCCGAATGCGCCGTGAAGGCGCGAATGATCATTCCCCGATGATCTGAAAGATGATCTCCCGGGTTCGAGGGTGGGTATCGAAATCGATCAGAATGACTTGTTGCCATGTGCCCAAACACGGCGTGCCTTCTGTGAAGGGGATGGTCAGCGATGCCCCGAGGAGGGATGCCCTCACATGAGCGTGCCCGTTTCCATCCCCCCATCGTTGATCGTGGCCGTAAGGGATTCCCCGGGGGGCGATCCTCTCGAAGAGGGCCTGAAGATCCGAGACAAGCCCCGGTTCGTATTCCACCGTGGTGACGGCACATGTGGAGTGCGCCACGAACACAGTGATCGTTCCGGCGCCAAGTCCGCTCTGGCGCAGAGCCTCCGCCACGCGAGGGGTGATATCGAGGATATCGCAGTTCCCTTTGGTCTGGATTTGAATCCGCTGGGTCGTGACCACGGCTTGCCTCCTCTTCGGGGATGATCGGGTTGATTATATCAGTTTCTCCTCTATGGTTGGAACGGCGTGCTCTCCGGGGCCTCGTGCGGATGAGGGTTGCGCCTTGCTCGGAAGCAATGCAATGTGCTATAAGTGATGCAAGTCTGTAAGGGGGAGGTTCGAACGATGAAGCTGTTGGACGAGTTCAAACGATTCCTGTTGCGTGGCAATGTCTTGGATCTGGCTGTGGCCGTCGTGATCGGCGCGGCGTTCGGTGCCGTGGTATCGGCACTGGTGGCGGACTTCATCACCCCGCTCATCGCCGCCATCGGGGGGAATCCGGATTTCTCCGCCATGTCCTTTACCCTGAACGGGAGCGAGTTCAAGTACGGTCATTTTGTGAACGCAGTTCTCTCGTTCGTCCTCGTGGCGGCGGCGGTGTTCTTCCTGATCATCAAGCCGGTCAATGCGCTCATTGCCCGGCAGCGCAAACAACCCAAGCCCGTTGATCCGACCACCCGCAAGTGTCCGGAGTGCCTCAGCGAAATACCCATCGGCGCCAAGCGGTGTGCTCATTGCACGAGCGTTGTGCCGCCCGTGGAGTAGTGCCGAACGCGCCTCGGGGGTGGTTATTCGATTTTCCACCACGGGTAGAATTCCGGCATATCGGTGCTCGGCCTCATGGTGAAGCGTGGGGGGCGTTTCTCGAGGAACGAGCGGATGCCCTCGCGGTTATCCTCCGACCCTCCCATCCAGAACATGAGCTTCGAATCGATCCGATGGGCCTCCATCGGGTGGGGGGCACCGGCCATTTTCCACAGGAGTTGCCGGGCGAGTGCCACCGAAACGGCGGAGGAGTTCTCGGCGATCTCCCGGGCGATCTCTCGTGCCCTCGGCATGAGCGATTCGGGCGCGAGCACTTCCCTCACGAGTCCGGCTTCGAGCGCCTCGCGGGCTGAGAAGATCCGCCCGGTGATGACCCACTCGAGGGCCCGGTTCATGCCCACGATGCGGGGGAGGAACCAACTGCTGCACGCCTCCGGCACGATGCCCCGCCGGGTGAAAACGAATCCAATCCTCGCCGTTTCAGAGGCGAGCCGGATATCCGCGGGCAACGTCATGGTGATCCCCACCCCCACCGCCGGCCCGTTGAAGGCCACGATGAGCGGCTTCTTGAGGTCATAGATTCGGAGGGCCACAAGCCCCCCGCCATCCCGATGCGTTTCGAGGGTGTTCCGCTCCTCCCGCTTGCTGTAGTTGAAAGTATCCTCTCCCTCCGCCTGAAAATCCGTCCCCGCGCAGAAGGCCCGCCCCGCCCCGGTGAGAATCACCACCCTCACCGAATCGTCCGCGTCCGCTCGATCGAGGGCATCGAGGAGCTCCCCTCTCATCACCGGCGTGAACGCATTGAGCCTCTCCGGCCGGTTGAGCGTAAGCGTCAAGATTCTCTCAGAAGTCTCGAAGGTGATCTGTGTATAGGCCATTGGCTCCTCCCGTCGGGTCTATCGTATCCCCTTCTACCGGCGGAATCAATCCAATGGGGTCGGAACCGGGAAATAAAAAAAGTGCAAACGAGCCACCCCGATCTCGATCGCGATGGGATTGGGGGTTCAATTTCATTTCATTCACAAATCGTTTATTGATGAACAAATTCCGGGTTTAGGGATTCTCTACTCCCCCCGCCTTAGCGCTTTATGCGTTTTTTGCAGCGTTTGTAGTACCATCGTACTACCATGTAAGCCGTTCGATCCCCGGCCCGAGTGAATCCTCGGGGGGCGGGCGAGGGGATCGAAGCCCGGGAAAGGTCTCCGGTCCGCTTGCCGGAGCCGATCAGCGGGCGATTCGGGGCGGGCGGATTTAACCATCGGTTAACCGAGCTTTACGTGGTTTTCCCCGGCGTTTTTACCGGAGGGCTCTATAATCGCCCCATCCATGGAGTCTTGATCGTTTTTTCCATTCTTCCCCCGGGGCATTGCTATCGCTTGCGCATCGGAGCGCGGGAAAAGGAGGGCGGCAATGGACAATCGAGCCATCGTTCCATCCAACGATCGGGGGCCGGCCGTCTCAGGGGCTTCGGTGGCGCTTCAACCGGCGGCAAGCCTTCTCAAACGGTATGAAGGGAATCCCATCCTCCGGCCGATCAAGGAACATGCGTGGGAATCGCGGTATGTTCTGAACGCCGGGGCGATCGCCATCGGGGGGAAGGTGTATCTTGTCTATCGCGCCTACGGCGAGGATCGTGTCTCGCGGTTGGGGTTGGCGGTGAGCGGCGATGGCTTCCATTTCACGGAGCGACTCGAGAAACCGATCTTTGAGCCGAAGAGTCCCACCGAAGCCCGGGGATGCGAGGACCCGCGCCTCACCCGGATCGGCGACCGGATTTATATGGCATACACCGCTTACGATGGGGTCATTCCTCAGATCGCGCTGGCATCCATCGGGGTGAAGGAGTTCACCGAGTATCGGTGGGATCGGTGGGTGCGGCATGGGCTCTTTCTTCCCGGCTGTGTGAACAAGGATGCGGCGCTCTTTCCGGAGCGCTTCGGGGGGAGGCTCGCCATGCTCCATCGGATCGAGCCCCATATCTGGATTGCCTTTTCCGGTTCATCGGATGTGCAGTGTCCATGGCCCGGTGCGGATCATCGGATCGTTGCCAGGGTTATGGAAGCGCCGGCGTGGGATTCGAAGAAGATCGGGGCGGGGACTCAGCCTATCAAGACGCGGTATGGATGGCTTCTCATCACGCACGGTGTGGATCATGATCTGGTGTACCGACTGGGGGTGATGTTGCTCGATCTCAATGATCCTTCGCGGCTCATCTATCGCTCGCCGAACTATGTTCTTGAGCCGGAGAAGGACTGGGAGTTGGGGAAGAACAATGGTTACTGGGTTCCGAATGTGGTGTTCACCTGCGGAGCGGTGTGTCCGGAGAATGGACTTCATCCGCTCGATGCGGAAGATCGTTTGATCGTGTACTATGGGGCATCGGACTCGGTGATCGGGGCGGCTGTGGCCGGAGTGGGGGATCTCATCCCGGAGGCCTTCCGGAGCGGCTGAGGGATTCGAAGGGGGAATCGGCGCCGAAACGGGCGGGGCCGCGCGCGGCCCCGCCCGTTTTCTGTTCCAGAGTGCCCTCGAGGTTGGTGGGGGATCAAGAGGCGATTACTTCTCTGGCCTTTATCCGCTTTGCCCAGATCCATCCGGCAAAGGCAAGAAGCGACGTGCCCATGAGCACTGCGGTGGCGATCTCCGGGATGGGGGGCGTACCTCCTTCAACCCCGAGATGTCCACCGTCGTAGAGCTGCCGGCCGTTGTACTCGCCCTCCGGGAGCGGCTCGTAGATGTAAACCTTGAAGCTGTACTCGTCCGGGAGCCAAGTCAGATTGGTCGGCGCATCACTCGTCAGATCCGCCAGTACATAGCCGTTGGAGATCGTGCTTTCCCCCAGAAGGTTGACAGCGGTGATCACGATCTTCCCGTTTCCCTTGTCCCCGGAGCCCATCTCGGCCATGCCGCTCGGAAGATGATGGACGACGGTCACGTTCGTGTTGGGGTTATCGCCGATGTAGAGGGTGTAGGCATCGGTAACGAGGTCTTCCCCGTCACTGACGTACTTGACCTGATACGTGTTGCCGCCGTCGGAGGTCGAGAGCACGAACGCCCAATCGGCCGCGGCCACTGCGGTGGTGCCCAAGAGTAGGATCATTCCGATAACTGAAGCCACAAC
>DAOTYO010000022.1:0-106170 GCA_034434815.1 Dehalococcoidia bacterium | reverse complement strand
ACAAATGTTTCCACGCCCCTTCTTTCCTTGAGATTGAGACGTGCCTCACATCCATGATCGACCAGCTCGCTCCACACCCCAGAACAGGCGCGGCGAGCCCATGGCATTTCCTTGGCTGATCGAATGGAACGGAAAATCATCTGAGATTGAATACCTTTCGCTTGAAGCCAGAAGATCTCGAGAGGCAAAAGGCTGTATGGTCATATTCTGATTCACTGAGGTGGAGTCTAAAGCACAAAGGTTACAAAACAAGTCAATAGAGTTTTACTGGATTGTGGTGATGAGGTCACTGTTCGGTTAACGATCGGTTAAGGAAAGCATTCGAAGAAGGGGGGATGCGACAGCGACCGCTGGAAGGGGAAGGCGGACTCATCGGCAAGGCGCATCGGGTGGGTGGGATCGGGGGAGCCGGACCGTTCATGGGGTGTGGGGGGAATTCCGGCACAAGGTCCGCAGTGAGGTGATCATGGGGTTAGTCACACGAGGGTGAAGGCTGCAAAGCGGAGCCGCTCTTTTTGGCTAGGATCAGGGGAAGGGGCTACGGCAGTTCGGGGTTCCCGATGGGCTCCTCGCAGCGGGGGCATTTTTCCCATTCGATGTTGACCATATCCCCGCAGAGCGAACACTGGCGGACGGCACCCGAGCGAAGCCGGGGCTCCCCCGCCAGATGGAGAAGGCCTTTCCGATTCAGGGGAAGGGACGGACGGGCAAAACCAGAAGCCGCGCGGGAGGAGCCTTCAAGCGGCTCGCCGCACCGGTGGCATTTCCCCCACCCTATCCGAATCATATCGCCGCACAGAGGACATCGTCCGATGCCACCGTCGGTGGCTTTCCGGAAATCCTTATCGGTACAACTGCGATGCATCTCTACCATCCCTCAGCTCCACTTGTAGGTTACATTCCCCCGGTAAAAGAATCCGTAAACACAGGTCAAAAGATCGTCAAACGGGGGTAACAACTGAGTTAAAGAATCCCTGGAATTGAGGCCCCGTCCCCTTGCCATAGGCCAATCGCACAATCCCGGCTTTCCCAAAATGCGTAGGGCCGCAAATTTGGGATGGGGGCTTTTCAGTATCCCCCCTTAAGTTAGCCGGCCGATGCGCCGGATCATCGGGCGATGATACGATAAAAGCTAGAGAGGAAGGCGAGGGGGAGTTCCCCCACCGATCTGAAAGGCAAGGTGAGCGTGATGACACACCTGACCGCAGGAGAGATCATTCTTCTGATCGTGCTGGTGCTGGTTACGTTCGGGGCATGCCTCTTGCCCGGCCTGTTCCGAAAGGTAGGGTACGCGCTCCGAAGGCCTGTGCCGGTGAAGATCCACCGGGATGATCTGAAAGCCCACCGGTAACTTCCGCCCGTTTTACGGAGCGTCAGTGATCGGTGGCGAGCATGCTCCCTGATCCCACCCGCTTCAACAGGGGAACAAAGCGGCGGTTGGCTATCGGTAAGGGGAACTCCTCGATCTTCTCAGGTGTAACCCATCGGTGATCGGCCGGGCCCTTCAGTCGGACGCTTCCGGAGATCCATCGGCATTCGAATACATCCATGACAATCCTGAAATGGGTGTAGGAGTGCCGGATCCGGGCAAGGTGATGGAGGAGCTCGACCTCGAGTCCGACTTCCTCTTTGATCTCCCGGAGACAAGCCTCCTCGGCCGATTCGCCGTTCTCGATCTTTCCCCCCGGAAACTCCCACAGCCCCCCGAGAAGCCCTTCGGAATGTCGGCGGGTGATGAGAATCCGATCCCCTTTATGGATCACCCCCACCGCCACCCGCTGAACGGGCACCGAACGCCTCCGCGCCCGTCTGGGATAGGCACTTACCGTTCCGCTCCGATGCGCCCCGCAGAACGAAACGACGGGGCACTCGGCGCATTGCGGATCTCCGGGGGTGCACACCAGCGCGCCGAGCTCCATCATCGCCTGATTGAAAGTGCCCGGATCGGATGGGTCCAATATCTCCTGTGCCTTTTCGCGGAAAACGTTCTGTCCGCGGGGATCGTTCGCGGGCACATCGATCCGGAAGATTCTCGACAGCACCCTTCTCACATTGCCATCCACAGCCGCATGCGGCCGGTTGAAAGAGATGCTCATGACCGCCGCGGCCACGTAGTCGCCCACGCCGGGAAGGGCACGAAAATCCGCGAAGGAGGAGGGAATCTGCCCGGCCCTTTGGGCCACGATCTCTTTCGCCGCCCGATGAAGATTTCGGGCGCGGGCATAGTAGCCCAATCCTTCCCACGCCTTGAGCACCGTCTGCAAATCCGATCGGGCCAGAGTTTCGATGGTAGGGAAACGTTCCACAAAGCGGAGATAGTAGGGGATCACGGTGTTCACCTGAGTCTGCTGAAGCATCACCTCGGAAACCCAGATGCGATAGGGATCGCGCGTGAGCCGCCAAGGGAGGGAACGATGGTTTTGCGCATACCATGAACAAAGGGCCCGGCGGAATTTCGGAAGGTCAATCGTGACTCCCTCGAGAAGGGAATCGCGGAGATCCTCCGGAAGCCTTGGGCAAGACCAGTAGATCATCCGACTGACCGATCCGCCCCGGCGAGCTGAGGACTGTCCTGATCGTTAGTCACTCTGGCAGAGGCGCGGCGCTGCCGGCGCCGGTCCACATCCTTCAAGAGCCGCTTGCGGAGCCGGATGGCCTGCGGTGTGATCTCCACCAATTCGTCGCGCTCGATGTACTCCAGAGCCTCCTCCAGACCCATCTTCAACGGGGCTTTCAGAACGACCGTGGCATCCTTGGAAGCGGCGCGCATATTGGTCAGCTTCTTCTGCCGGGTGACATTGGCTGGGATATCGTTGCTCTTGCAATGCTCGCCCACGATCTGCCCCTCGTACACTTGTTGCCCCGGTTCAACGAACATGACGCCCCGGTCGGCCAGTTGATCGAGGGCATAAGCGGTGACCTGACCGGTCTCGGTGGCGATCATCACCCCGTTGGCCCGTTCTTCGATTGCACCGCGAAACTCATCGTACTTAAGGAAGCGATGATGGATGACCGCCTCGCCCTGGGTTGCGGAAAGAAGCCGACTCCGGAGCCCGATGAGCCCACGGGCGGGGATCTCGAACTCCATGCGGGTTCGGGTACGTTGCGAATCCATTCGGATCATCTGGCCGCGCCGCTCCCCGATGAGTTGCATCACCGCACCCACATTTTCGGTGGGCACATCGACCACCATCAATTCGATCGGTTCGAGTTGCTTCCCGTTCTCATACCGATAGATGACCTCCGGTTTCCCGACCGTCAGCTCATACCCCTCCCGCCGCATGTTCTCGAGAAGGATGCCAAGGTGAAGGATGCCGCGTCCGGAAACGATGAACTCATCGGTTCGATCCTCCACCCGAAGGGCGATATTCGATTTGAGCTCCCGCTCCAACCGCTCCCGGAGATGGCGGCTCGTCACGTATTTCCCTTCCCGACCGCTGAAGGGGCCATCGTTGATCCGGAACGTCATGTGAATGGTAGGCTCATCAAGGGGCATGGTCGGAAGGGCAACGGGGTGATCCGGATCGGCGATGGTATCGCCGATCCCGAATTGCTCGAGCCCCACCACGGCAAAGAGATCGCCGGCGACGATGCGCTCCACTTCCTTGCGGCCGAGACCATCGAACCGAAAGATCTGATCCACCCGCTGCCGGATATGCCGGCCATGGGCATCAATGACCACCACATCCGCTCTGGCCTGAAGCGTTCCGGCAAACACTCGCCCGATGCCAATCCTTCCCACATAATCGTTGTAATCGAGGGTCGTGATCTGGGCCTGCAAAGGCGCCGCGGGATCGGATGCGGGGGGAGGGATATGCTCGATAATGGCATCGAAGACCGCATGGATCCCTTCGCTTTCGGGGGGCGGTTCCGGAGCCCGATTGGCCCACCCGCACCGGGCGGAAACATACACGGTGGGAAAATCGAGGGCCACATCATCGGCCCCCAGATCCACCAAGAGATCGAACACCTGATTGAGCACGAAAGCCGGGCGGGCATCGGGGCGATCCATCTTGCTGATCACCACCACCGGCCTCAACTTGAGGGCAAGGGCTTTGGAGAGAACGTAGCGCGTCTGAGGCAACACCCCCTCGGAGGCATCCACGAGAAGCAACACGCCATCGGCCATCTTCAGCACTCGTTCCACTTCCCCGCTGAAATCGGCATGGCCGGGTGTATCTATGATGTTTATATGGAAAGGACGCCCCCGCCGATCCGTGTAATCGATGGCGCAATTCTTGGAAAAGATGGTGATGCCGCGCTCACGCTCCAAGGGGTTGGAATCGAGGATGCACTCACCCTCGAGCTCCGTCTGACGGAAATGCCCGCTCTGGCGCAGAAGTTGATCCACGAGAGTGGTCTTCCCGTGATCCACATGCGCGATGATGGCTACATTGCGGATACTTTCCTCGAGCATAACCGGTCCCCAGCGCTTCCAATCCGGTCTCCCGAAAGCGCAAATTCTTCCATTCAAAGATGATAACACGGTCGGCCGGCGAAATGAACCGAAAACCGGCCCGACCCCATGAGGGGAGGAGCGAAGGTGGGGGTTCTCGGGGCGAAGGCGAAGAGTGCCCTATCCCCATGCAATGGGTCCGCCCGAGTTCTTCTCCGGCGCAGGCCGGCGCTCGATTCGAGGCTCGGCGGGCACCGCCGGGGCGGATGACGGCTTCGGGGCTTCCAGAAGCTTCTGAAGGCGTGCCGTTTGCTTGGCGAATATCCCCCCCATGAACGGCGGCCGACGGCCCACATAGCGGATCCGGCGGTATCGCGCCTTGAGCAACTTGGAGATGGGCTGCGACTGAATAGCGAGCAACTCCCGGATGAGAAGATTCCTCAGAAGCCGCGCCGCTTCATCCGGATCGGTGTGAGCCCCTCCTCTGGGCTCGGGCACGATCAAATCCACCACCCCGAGCTCCCTGCAATCCGCGGCGGTCAACTTGAGGGCTGCGGCAAGCTCACCGGCCTTCAAAGGATCGCGATGAAAGATGGAAGCTGCGCGTTCCGGGGAGATGACCGAGAGATAGGCATTCTCCATGATCATCACCCGGTCGGCGATGCCGAAGGCGATAGCCCCCTCACTCCCGCCCTGCCCGATGATCACGGTGATCACCGGTGTGGGGAGATCGGCCAGCAAAGCCATCGTGGAGGCGATGGCGTTCCCGATGCCGCGCTCCTCCGACTCGGGGCCGGGAGCGGCGCCGGGGGTATCCACCAGATTGATGAGCGGCAAGCCGAGCTTGCCGGCCAATTGCATCCCTCTTTGAACCTCCCGGAAACCTTCGGGAGAGATGTGGCCTCCGTTCTTATTCCGCTGTTGCCCGATGATCACCACCCCTTGCCCCCCCAGTTCCGCCAACCCCCCCACGATCGCCGGATCATCCTTGTAGGAGCGATCCCCGTGAATTTCGATGAAGACCGGGGACATCCGTACGATGTAATCGTGAGCCGTGGGGCGTTCCTTGTGCCGCGCCAATTGCACCGTCTCCCACGCCTGCTCTTGCGGATGGGTCGGCGCAAAATAGGGCATGACCTGCTTTTTGGTACCCAGCTTGTACCGCGAACTCATCACATCAAGCGTGATCGAGATGAGATGCCGGAGCTTGGTGCGGTCAACGATCTGATCGATGAGCCCATGCTCCAGATGGGATTCCGAAGAGTGATCCGTTTCCGAAAGGGGCGCCTCATCCGCTTCCTGTACCACGCGCATGGGGGCAAATCCGACCATGGCCTTTGGTTCGGCATAGATCACGTCCCCCAAGTTGGCAAAACTGGCATAGACCTCACCGGTGGTCGGATGGGTGAGCACCGAAATATGGGGAAGACCCGCATTGTGGAGCCGTTTCGCCGCCGCCGCCGTCTTGGGCATCTGGACGAGGGAAAGAACCCCCTCTTCGATCCTGGCCCCACCGGAAGAAACGACGGTCACGATGGGGAGCCTTCTTCTCGTCGCCGTCTCGAAGGCATGGGCGATCCGATCGCCCACCACCATGCCCATATTGCCGCCGAGGAATCCAAAATCGAGCACGGCCAAAACCACAGGATTCCCACCAATCGTGCACGTTCCGGTGACGACCGCCTCCGAGAGTCCCGTTCTCTCGCGGGCTTCCCGAATACGCTGTTCGTACGAGGGATTGCCGAGCATCTGTGAAGGATCCGGCGCACCGCCGTAGATCTCGAGTTCCTGAAAGCTTGCCGGATCCGCCAAAAGATAAATCCGCTCCCATGCGGAGATATTATGGTGGAATCGGCAAACCTCACAGACCCGATAGTGTTGATACAGCTCCGAACGCGCCAGAGAGGCTCCGCAGTTGAAGCACACCGCCTCTTCCGGGGGCACCCGTTTCAAAGGCTTGAGATCCACCGTTCTGGTCCGGCTCCGCCGGAGCCTTTCCCGTTCCACAAGATACGCACCATAGGCAATGATATCTTTCATAGCTCTCCTTCCTGCGGTCCCTGAGACTCTTCCTCATCCAAAAGGCCCTCTTCTCCCAGTAGATCCATCAATCTTACCGCCCGTTGATAACCGATGTGAAGCCTTCGCTGCAACAGCGATGCGGAGACATGTTCCGATTCCTCCGCGATCTGCCTCGCCTTGGGAAGGAGCGGGTCTTCATCAACGGCCGCCACCTCCAGTTCCGCAAATTCCTGCGCCACGCGGTCCGATGCCGGCGGGAAATTCTTGGCCGCCCAGTTTTTCCAGAACTTGACCAACCGATCAATCTCTTCATCGGAAACATAGCAACCCCGGATACGCTTGGGCTTGCTCGCCTCCGGAGGAATATAAAGCATATCCCCTTTGCCGAGAAGTTTCTCCGCCCCGATCGTATCGAGGATCGTCCGCGAGTCCACCGAGGAGACCACCGCGAAGCTGATCCGCGTGGGGAAATTGGCCTTGATGAGACCGGTGATCACATCCACCGAGGGGCGCTGGGTGGCCACAACGAGGTGAATTCCCGTAGCCCGCGCAAGCTGCGCCAACCGGCACAGGAGCGGTTCTACCACATCCGGGGTGGTCATCATGAGATCGGCCAGCTCGTCGATGATCACTATAATGTAGGGCATGCGTTCCGTGACCTTCGGGCTCCGGTTGTAGGACTCGATGTTCCGCGCCCCCACCGCCGCAAATTTGCGATAGCGATTATCCATCTCCTGAGTGATCCGCCTCAAGGTTTCCACCGCTCGATCCATATCCACGACCACCGGCGTCAGCAGATGGGGGACATCATTGTAGGCCACCATCTCCACCCGCTTGGGATCGATGAGAACCAATCGCACTTCCTGCGGGGTGGCCTGAAAGAGAAGACAGCAGACGAAGCAATTCAGGCAAACGGTCTTGCCGCTCCCCGTGGCCCCGGCAATGAGGACATGCGGCATTTTGCCGAGATCCCCGATCACGGCCTCCCCACCGGCCCCCTGCCCCAGAGCCACCGTCAGCCGGGACTTCGCCGCGGCCTTCTGGAAAACGGGGCTTTCCATGACGCTTCGCAGGGAAACGATGTTCGTACTCACATTGGGCACTTCGATTCCCACGAGAGCCTTTCCCGGCACAGGCGCCTCAATCCGGATATCCGAAACCGCGAGCGCCAGCGCCAGATCATTGGCCAGAGCGGCGATCCGGTCCACCTTGACGCGCGTCTTCGAAACCTCCTCCATGCGGAACTTCGGATTCCCATCTTTATCCAACGCCGGCCGGCCGTTCGAATCTCTTTCAACGACTTTTTTGTATTTGCGAACCCAGCCGGGCTCTACCCCGAACTGGGTCACCGAAGGCCCCGGATTGATCTCCCGCACTTTGACTTCCACGCCGTAGCTCCCCAGAGCTTCCTCGATCAAACGGGCGCGCTCCTCGTTGTTCGCCGGAACGGTATGATCCTTGCCGCCCGCCCGCAAGAGCTCCATGGGAGGCAATACGCGTTCCGTCTCGGGGAGGACCACCTCTTCCACCGGTGATGATTCCTCCTCCGGAACGACTTCGGCCGCCGCCTCTTTCTTCGCCGGGGAACCCCGAGATGATCGAGGGGACTTCCCCTCTTCCAAATGGTTCACCTTGACCTTCACCCCCCCTCCCCTCACCCGAGAGCCCAGCCCGAACCACAAGCCGCGAATCCATTCCCAAAACCGCCTCAAAGCAAGGACGAATTGCGGTCCGGCCCGATTCTTCCCCCACCGATACAAGAACAATCCCACCCGCCGCGCTCTCTGAGGAAAAAGAAAAGCCATTCCCGCGAGGATGAACCCCGCAAGACGGCCCCATCCGAACGTGCCGCCGCCCAGGGCATGCCCGAAGCTTCCCGCCAGCGTCTTTTCATGCAACGAAGCCCCCGCGATGGAAATATGAGGGCGGAAGAGGGAAATCAATCCCAGTACGGCCAGCGTGAGGAGGAATGCGCCCAGACAGAGATTCCATTTACTGAGAAGATCCCCCGCCCCACGCCTCCGGATGACCCATGCCAGCGCACCGATCCATGGGATAATCAAGAAGAGGCCGATTCCGAGCGCTTCGAAGATATTCCGTGCAATCACCAGCACCAGCACGATGAAGCCGATCGCCACCAGCGCCCAGAACTGCCAGGAGAAGGAAAAACGCACCGCTCCCTTGCCTACCTCTGGAGTCCGGCCCCTCTGGCTCCTGCCGCCTCGCTTCCGTTTCGTAGCGCCTTCCGCCATGGCTGAATCGCTTCCCGTAAGGCCCTCATTTCCCCAGCGGGGGAGAGGCAACCTGATACCGAACGCCTATGGGCATAGGGCATATCTTCGCTTGAATGATATTCTACATCAAGAAGAGGACTCCAAGCAGAGGCCCTTCTTGCGGATCAAAACAAGCTGAGTTGCCTGGGTTCCGACCCGGGAGATGTATCGGGACTCTGCGATGGAGGCGCCTCTTCCAAATCGCGATGGAGAATCGTTTGCGGGGTCTTCAGCGCTGCATCGGAGGGGACTTTACCAAGCCCCTTTTCGAGTTCGGCAAGGATCTTGGGGAGCTTGAGGATATCCGCTTCAAGGGTCTTGCGCAGGCTCTGTTGATGGAGAGCGGCGGCGGGGTGATACATGGCAAAGCAAACCCGGCCATCGGCCTTCTGGGCCGTGCCATGGATCCTCCCGATGCTCGCCCCCGGTGGGAAAAACTTGGCCATGGAATAACGGCCCAGCGTCACGATCACCTTCGGGGAAATGATGTCAATCTGCCGATCGAGCCATTTCCGGCACGCTTCAATCTCCTGCGGCAGGGGGTCGCGATTGCCGGGGGGGCGGCACTTGATCACATTGGCGATGAACACTTTCTTTCGATCCAGATTGATGGAGGCTAGGAGCTCATCCAAAAACTTGCCCGCGGGCCCGACGAAGGGCCTTCCTTGCTGATCTTCGTAAAATCCGGGGGCTTCGCCGATGAACATGATCTCGGCGTTCTCCGCACCTTCACCCGGCACCACGCGGGTGCGCGTTCGGGCAAGGGCGCACGCCCGGCAAAGCAAGATCTCCCGGTTCAAATCAGTCAAAGCACTCATCAGAGGCCCCCGAATCGCCAGAGAGCGAGCCGCCAAGGAAAAGACCACGGAACATCATCTCCGTGGTCTTTGTAAAATCCGCTCCGAAGATTGCTCCGGATCGTGTGTGCCGCATGTGGTCTCAAAGCTACCGCCGGACCGCCTAAGGCTCCGGCCCCCGGATCATCAAACCGGAAAACTGCTACTCGTCTTCGAATCCCCGTTCCCTGAGATAGTCCACCGCATCCTTGACCGTCAACAGCTTCTCGGCGTCTTCGTCGGGAATCTCCAGCGGATGACTATCGGTTCCGAATTGCTCTTCGAAGGCCATGACCAATTCGACCAGATCGAGGGAATCGGCATTGAGATCATCGGCAAAGGAAGCTTCCAGGGTGACCTCCGATTCGTCCACACCCAGTTGCTCCACTATAATGCTTCGCACCCGTTCGAACAATGTCGCCATGATTTTCTTGTACTCCTCCTCCTCCTGCGCAGTTTCAGCGTCATTATAGCATGAAAGATTCGCCTTGTAGAACCATCGCGCTAACAGAACCGAGAACGCCGTTGACGAATCGCGCCGAGTTCGTGCTCCCGAAAGCCTTGGCCAGTTCCACGGCTTCGTTGATGGCCACCTTGACTGGCGCTCGCTTATCGAAGAGAAGCTCGAAGATCGCCAGACGCAGGATAGTCCGATCAATGATGGAAAGCTGCTCCACCGGAAAACAAGGGGCAAAGCGCTGGATCATCTCATCGATGGCCGCAGTGTGGGATTGAACGCCGCTCACAAGTTCACGGGCAAACTGAACCGCCTCGGGGGGCAACGGCTTTTCCTCCACAAGGTGCTCGATCGCCATGAGGGGATCGTGGCCGGCACAGTCCGATTCATACAGGGCCTGCAAAGCCGCAATCCGTGCTTTTCTCCGAACCGTTTCCATAACCACTCACAACGACAGAGTTTTGATGGATTCAAGGGAATTGACGTTGACAAGCTTCGATTCTCGATCGATACGCTTGATGAGTCCGGTGAGCACCTGACCCGGACCGATCTCCACAAACGTGGAGACACCCCTTTCGATCATATACTCCACGGAAGGTTGCCAACGGACACACCCGCACACCTGTTCCAGAATGCCCTCGACGATTTCCCCGGCCGTGCACTTGGGTTGGGCAGTGGTATTGGCCACCACAGGCACCTTCGGATCGCGGAATTCAAAAGCGGAGACCGCTTTTGCCAATCCCTTGGCGGCCGGCGCCATGAGCCGCGAATGGAAGGGGCCGCTTACGCTGAGCCGAATCACCCGCTTGGCCCCTCGAGCTTTGGCCAGGTCCATGGCCCACGCCAGACTCTGATTGGTGCCGCTGATGACCGTCTGCTCCGGAGAATTGATGTTCGCAATCTGAGCACCGGTCTCTTGGCAGATTTCCTCGAGAGAAACCAGATCCAACCCGATCACAGCCGCCATCCCCCCGGGGCGCCTTTCCCCCGCCTCCTGCATGAGGCGGGCACGCTCCCGCACCAGCCGTATGCCATCGCGAAAACTGAGCACCCCTGCGGCCACCAGAGCCGTGTACTCGCCTAAGCTATGTCCGGCAACGAATTCCGGTTGAATGTTGCTTCCATTCCCGAACGCCGCCCGCAGACACGCGATGCTGGTGGCCATCACCGCCGGCTGGGTATGGAGTGTCTGGCGGAGTTCCTCCTCTGGGCCTTCAAAACAGAGTTTAGAGAGGGGAAATCCGAGCGCCTCATCCGCTTCTTCAAAGACCTGCCTTGCTTCCGGTGAGGCTTGATAGAGATCATATCCCATCCCCACCATCTGGGATCCCTGGCCAGGAAACACAAAAGCAATCTTGCTCATAGATTGCTCCGGTCAGGAGTTTGCGATTATGGTTCAAAACCATACTCCCCTCCGGCTCCCCATCTGCCGGAGGGGAAGAAGTTCTCCCACATCCGGGATTGCAAGGATTACTCTTTGGCCTTCTCGACCTCGCGGATCTCTCTTCCTTTATAAGTCCCACAGACCGGGCACACCCGATGGGGCGGCCTCGGCGTATGGCACTGGGGGCACGGCGCCAGCGTAGGGGGATCGTACGCCATATGGCTGCGCCTTCGGCCTATCTTGCTTCTCGATGTTTTCCGTTTTGGTTCAGTCATGATTGATCGAACACCCTCTCTTTAACTTTGAGCCGTTCTGATCTGCAAGCCACTCCTTCAGAGGAAGCCAGCGCGGGTCCGAGGGCTCGCTCGGACACTGGCAAGGCCCCTCGTTGAGATCATGCCCGCAACGAGGACACAGCCCGGCACAGTTTGGCTCACAGATGGGATTGACCGGCACGTTCAGCCACAGGTTTTGCCTGAGGGCTTCACTCAGGTCGAGGACATGATCTTCCGGGATCACGAACCCATCCGCCCTTTCTTCCGGTTCCACAGGAAGAGAAGCCACCGTAAGAATATCACCCGTCGGAAAGAACTCCTCCTCCATCGTAAACTCTATGTGATCTTCGAACTCCTTGAGACAACGGATACAGGTGCTCTGCACCGTCGTCTCGAAGACGCCGGTCACCAAGATACTCCGATTAGTCAAGAGCAACTTCGCCTCCCCCTTTACGGGAAAGCTCTCTTCCACCATCTCCTCGACCAAATAGGTCCGGCTGTCACCGACTGCTCCCTTCAGCAACTGAGCTACGTTGATTTTCATCGGTGAAACCCATCCGCAAAGCTCAGTTTATTGTAGTTTTAAAGCACTTCTTTGTCAAGGAAACCGCCCACTCCCCGAAAACGCGATTCCGCTTTGGAGGCTTCACGCTCAGGGTGAATGACCATGATCGTCTCATTCCGGGATAGCCCCCATACTCCGATGAACGATCCGGCTTCTCCGATCCCGCCCGCCCAAGGGGTTTTTAGAGGGACATCCCCAACACCCCGAGAGAGGTGTCTTTTGCATGCGCTTCTTCAATCGCTCCTTTTGTGGGGCAAGGCTCCTATTGCCTTCCATCAACCCCCCATTGTATAATCGCGTGGGTTTGCACCATGCAAGTGACGCTTTTGACCTATACGCCCGATCCGGAACGCGTTATTGCCGCCGCGGCGCGGCTCTCCACTTCCAAAGTGAGCGCATCCGAGCTTCGGGAACGGATGACGCCGGAACAGATCGCCCGTCTCCTTGATCATGTGATCGCTTCCGGTCATCTCTCCACACTGGAACATGCCAGTTTCACCTTTGCGGTTGATGGCATCTCGCGGGCGGCTTCCCACCAACTGGTGCGCCACCGGTTGGCCAGCTATACTCAGCAAAGCCAGAGATATGTTTCCTTCAAATCCTTCAGTGAACTCCGCTATGTGACCCCCGCCACGATCGTGGTCAAGGGCTTCAAGGGCCGCTTCGATGAGACGGTCAGGGCGATGCACGATCTCTACCGGCAGATGATCGAATCCGGCGTGCCGGCGGAGGATGCCCGATTCATCTTGCCCAATGCCGTCGAGACGCGGCTCGTGATGACCATGAACGCGCGTGAGCTCATGCACGTGTGCTCTTTGAGGCTTTGTCAACGGGCTCAGTGGGAGATTCAGGAGCTCTTTGCCAAGGTCAAGGAGGAAGTGGCGAAGGTGGCGCCGCGCATTGCGGCGGAATTCAAGCCCAAGTGCTACCGGATGGGTTATTGTGACGAGCGGGAGAGTTGCGGGCTCTTCCCCGTGAGGGAAGAAGTGGGGACAAAGCGTTAGAAAAAAGGCCTCGAGTGGTCATTCAAAAGGAGGTTGAAAGTGACGGCAAAGATCATCTCGGGAACGGAGATCGCAAAGGAAATCCGGGCCGAACTCAAAGAGCGAGTCAACAAGCTCAAGGCACAGGGAGTGACGCCGGGATTGGTCATCATCCGTGTGGGCGATGACCCCGCCTCGATTTCCTATGTCACGGGCAAGGAATCGGCAGCCAAGGAGCTGGGGATCTGGTCGGAGACCTATGTGCTCCCGGAAAAGGCCACCGAGAAGGAGCTCCTCGAGAAGGTTCAGGCGATGAACAAGGCGGAGCATGTGGATGGCATTCTCGTTCAGCTCCCGCTCCCCAAGCACATCGATCCGGATAAAGTCATCAATCTCATTGACCCCGCCAAGGATGTGGACGGGTTTCATCCCATCAACGTGGGCAAGATGCTCATCGGCGATCCCTACTTCATGCCCTGCACCCCCTACGGCGCGGTGGAACTGATGATCCGCTCCGGGAACCCGCCGGATGGCAAACATGTGGTGATCTGCGGCCGGAGCAATATCGTGGGGAAACCCCTCATGGCCATGCTGGTCCAGAAGAATAAGCGCGCCAACGCCACCGTTACCGTGGTTCACACGGGCACCAAGGATATGGCCAAATATACCCGTCAGGCCGATATCTTGGTGGCGTGCATGGGTGCGCCGGAAGTCATCAAGGCCGATATGGTGAAGGAAGGCGTGGTCGTCATTGACGTGGGGGTCAACCGCGTCGGCATCAGCGAGAAGACGGGCAAGCCCATATTGAAAGGGGATGTGGAATTCGAGACGGTGAAGGAAAAGGCCAGCGCCATCACCCCCGTTCCCGGAGGCGTCGGCCCCATGACCATCACCATTCTGATGATGAACACCGTTGTCGCCGCCGAACGGCGCGCCGAGCGGTTGGCCGGCAAAGGCAAAAAATAGGTCGAACGATCGATATCTGAAATCGTACTTCGGATCGGGTCTAGAAATACAAGTGGAATTTCAAGGAGGAACAAATACACATGCCCTACGATCCAACCAAAATGGCCGATTGGCAGATCTCGGAAGCGGCCGAGGTCAACATGCCGACCCCCGAGAAATGGGGCGAAATCTTGGGGCTCAAGAAGGACGAGATCCTTCCCATGGGCCGGTTGGCCAAGCTCGATTTCCTCAAGATCATCGAGCGCCTCAAGAATCGGCCCGATGGCAAATACATTGATGTGACCGCCATCACCCCGACGCCGCTCGGCGAGGGCAAGAGCACGACTTCCCTCGGCCTGATTGAAGGCTTGGCCAAGCGCGGCAAGCGGGTCGGCGGCGCCCTTCGGCAACCTTCCGGCGGCCCGACGATGAATGTGAAGGGGACCGCAGCCGGCGGCGGAAATGCGCTTCTTATCCCCATGACCGAGTTCTCGCTGGGCCTCACCGGTGATATCAACGATATCATGAATGCCCATAACCTCGCCATGGTGGCCCTCACCGCCCGGATGCAGCACGAGCGCAATTACACCGATGAGCAGCTCCAGCGCCTGAGCGGCATGCGGCGGCTCGATATCGATCCCACTCGTGTCGAGATGGGGTGGGTGATGGACTTCTGCGCCCAGAGCCTGCGCAACATCGTGATCGGTCTCGTCGGGCGGCAGGATGGTTACACCATGCAATCGAAGTTCGGAATCGCGGTGAGCTCCGAGTGCATGGCCATCCTCGCCATCGTGAGGGATCTGGCGGATCTCAAGAAGCGTCTGAATGAGATCACCGTGGCCTTTGATAAGCGCGGCAATCCCGTCACCACCGGCGATCTCGAAGTGGGCAATGCCATGTGCGCCTTCATGCGCAATACCATCAACCCCACCCTCATGTCCACCGCCGAGTACCAGCCGGTGCTGGTCCATGCCGGCCCCTTTGCCAACATCGCCATCGGGCAGTCGTCCATCATTGCCGACCGCATCGGCCTCAAGATGTGGGATTATCACGTGACGGAGAGCGGCTTTGCGGCGGATATCGGCTTCGAGAAATTCTGGAACGTGAAATGCCGCTACTCCGGGCTGAAGCCCCATGTGGCTGTGCTCGTAGCGACTGTCCGCGCCCTCAAGATGCACGGCGGCGGTCCCAAGGTGATCCCGGGCGTGAAGTTGCCGGATGCCTACACCAAGGAGAACCTCGCCCTTGTGGAAAAGGGCTGCGAGAACATGGTTCACCTCATCGGCGTGATCCGCAAGGCGGGAATCAACCCGGTGGTGTGCATCAACCGGTTCTACACTGATACGGATGCCGAGATAGCGCTTGTCAAGAGGATCGCTGAGCAGGCCGGCGCTCGATGCGCCCCATCCGAGCACTGGCTCAAGGGCGGCGAAGGCGCGCTCGAACTGGCCGATGCCGTCATCGATGCCTGCAATGAAAAGAACGAGTTCAAGTTCCTCTATCCGCTCGAAATGAAGTTGCGCGATCGCGTGGCACTGATCGCCAAGGAAGTGTACGGTGCGGATGGCGTCTCGTGGACCCCTGAGGCGGAGGCCAAGGCGAAGATGCTCGAGAGCGATCCCAAGTACGCCGATTACGCCACGATGATGGTGAAGACGCACCTCAGCCTCACCCATGATCCGACCTTGAAGGGTGTTCCCAAGGGATGGACCCTTCCCATCCGGGATGTCCTCATCTATTCCGGTGCCAAGTTCCTCTGCCCGATGGCCGGCACGATCAGCCTGATGCCCGGAACCGGCTCGGATCCGGCCTTCCGCCGCATCGATGTGGATGTCAAGACCGGCAAGGTCAGCGGCCTCTTCTAGATCGAGTGAGTCCATCTTCTGCGGGTAGATGGGCCGGAGGCCCATCTACCCGCCCCCCCATCCGCGATCGCTCATCCCGAAAAGAGCGATTCCGCTTTGCAGCCTTCACCCTCGGGTGACTAACCCCATGATCACCTCACTGCGGACCTTGCCCCGGGACCTTCCATATCCGATGAACGGTCCGGCTTCTCCGATCCCACTCACCCGCCCAAAGGGTTTTCTCGGGGGACACCCCCAATCCCCCCGAGAGAGGTGTCTTGTGCACGCTCCTCTTCAATCACTGTTTTGGGGGCTCATCACCTTGACGTTCCGCCCCCGTGCGTGTAGTCTAAATTTGTTTTTGGCGAATGCGGGGAGTGAGCGATGATCTATCTCTATGACACCACACTCCGGGATGGCGCACAGCGGGAAGGGCTCTCCTTCTCGGTGGAGGATAAGCTGAAGATTGCCCGCAAGCTCGATGAACTGGGGATTCATTTCATCGAAGGGGGATGGCCGGGCGCCAATCCGAAGGATACCGAGTTCTTCCGACGGATGCAAGGGGTTTCCCTGACCCATGCAACGCTAGTGGCTTTTGGAAGTACCCGGAGGGCCAATACCCGCCCGGAGGATGATCCCAATCTCCGCGATCTTTTGCACTCCGGTGCACGGGTGATCGCCCTTGTGGGGAAGGGTTCGGCAAAGCAAGTGACCAAGGTGCTCAAAATCTCGCTCGAAGAGAACCTCGCCATGATCGCCGAGTCAATCCGCTATCTGGTCTCTCAGGGGCGGACGGTCTTCTTCGATGCGGAGCACTTCTTCGATGGGTTCAAGGCGGACTCCGCCTACGCGCTTCAGGCGCTCGAGCGAGCCGCTGAAGCTGGCGCCGCCGCTGCGATCCTCTGCGATACCAACGGGGGAACGCTTCCGTTCGAGGTCGGTTCGATTGTGGAAGCGTCAAAGGCGTGCGGCATCCCGCTGGGGATTCATGCCCACAATGATGCCGAGACGGCTGTGGCCAATACCCTGACCGCAGTGCGCGCCGGAGCTGTGTACGTTCAGGGAACGATCAATGGATACGGCGAACGATGCGGGAATGCCAATCTCTGCTCGGTGATTCCGGCGCTGCAGCTCAAGATGGGGATCCCCTGCCTCGGTCCGGATCGTCTGAGCCGTCTCACCGAAACGGCCCGGTACGTCGCCGAAGTGGCCAACCTTCCACTGGACCCTCATCTGCCGTATGTGGGGGCCAGCGCCTTCGGGCACAAGGCGGGATTGCACATCTCCGCCATGGTGAAATCGGAGAAGAGCTATCAGCACATTGACCCTTCGGTTGTGGGCAATGTGGCTCATCTGATCGTCTCGGAGATGGCCGGGACGAACACCATCGTTCACAAGGCAAAGGAAATGGGATTTGACTTCGCCGCGCGAAAGGAGGAAGCACGCCGTATCCTCGAGCACATCAAGGCCATGGAGAGCCGCGGCTTCACGTATGATCATGCCGAGGCCAGCTTCGAGCTCATCCTGCGCCGGGCGCAACCCGGGTATGTGCCGCCCTTTGAACTGGTGGACTTCATGGTGGTGGTGGAACACCATCGCCGATTGCCCGTGCTGACCGATGACGGCATGCTTTCAGAGGCGATGGTCAAGGTGAAGGTGGGGGGCGAGATCTATCACACCGCCGCCGAAGGCAACGGTCCGGTGAACGCGCTGGATAGGGCCCTGCGCAAGGCGCTGTGTCAGTTTTACCCTGAGCTGACGGTCGTCAAACTGGTGGACTACAAGGTCCGCATCTTGGCGGAGAGCGAGGGCACGGAGGCTAGGGTGCGGGTGCTCATCGAATCGAGCGATGGGCGCGGGCAATGGCGGACGGTGGGGAGTTCCACCAATATCATCGCCGCAAGTTGGATCGCCCTCGCCGATAGTTTGGAGTACTGGCTGGTCGCCCGAAGGAATCTCCCTTCGGCGATTTCCCCCGATGGGTGAACCGGTTTTTCGGGATGGTGGTGGGGAAGGGGGGAGTTGAACCCCCACGGGTCGCCCCACAGGATCCTAAGTCCTGCGCGTCTGCCAGTTCCGCCACTTCCCCAATACGCTTTCATTGTATCATAACGATGGGTCTATCCCCTCAGGAAAGCCGAGGGGCTATTTCCTTCGCGTGATAGGTGATGATGAGGTCGGCGCCGGCCCGCTTGATCGCGGTGAGGATCTCCAGCGCCGCTCGTTCGGCGTCGATCCACCCCCGCCCGCCGGCGGCCTTCACCATGGCATATTCGCCGCTCACGTTATACGCGGCCAGCGGATGTTCGAAGGCCTCCCGGGCTTTCCGGATCACATCCAAATAGGCCAGAGCGGGCTTCACCATGACGATATCCGCCCCTTCGATGATGTCCTGTTCGATCTCCCGGAGCGCTTCCCGCACGTTCGGCGGATCCATCTGATGGGAGCGCCGATCGCCGAAGGCGGGGGCCGATTCGGCGGCCTCCCGGAACGGCCCGTAGAAAGCCGAAGCGTATTTGGCGGCATACGAGAGAATGGGGATATGGGTGAAGCCGGATTCATCGAGCGTTTGCCGGATGGCCCGAACGCGCCCGTCCATCATATCGGAAGGGGCCACCATATCGGCTCCGGCCTCGGCATGGGAAAGGGCGATTTTGGAAAGGAGCGGGAGCGTTCGGTCGTTATCGATCTCGCCGTTCGCGATCACGCCGCAGTGGCCGTGTGTGGTGTATTCGCACAGGCACACATCAGTGATGACCACAAGATCGGGAACGGCCTTTTTGATGGCCCTGATCGCCCGCGGGACGACACCCTTCGGATCATAGCCGGAGGAGCCGAATTCATCCTTTTCCCGGGGGACGCCGAAGAGGATCACCGCGGGGATGCCAAGGAGAGCGATCTCCTCCGCCTCCGGGGCGAGCCGATCCACCGAGAAGCGGAAAATGCCCGGCATGGAGGGGATTTCCTCTTTGACGCCTCTACCGTGGGTCACGAAGAGGGGATAGATCAAATCATCCGGGCGCACGTGCGTCTCGCGAACCATCCGGCGGAGCGTTTCCGTTCGGCGGAGCCGGCGCAGCCGGACTTGAGGGAATTCAGCCATTCGATGCCTCCTCGATTGCAGCCACCAGACCCGGGATCGTCTGCTTTTTGGCCACGATATCGACCTTGAGCCCTGTCCTCTCCGCGGCCGCCGCCGTGATCGGCCCGATGCAAGCGATCTTCGCCCGACTCGAAAGGAGCCGATCTTTCCCTACGGCATCCACGAGATTGGTCACCGTGGAAGAACTGGTGAAGGCGATGATGTCGATCTCTCTCCTCTCGAGCATTTGCTTTGCTCCGGCGGCGGATTCCATGGCGGGGCGCGTGAGATACGCCGCCACATCGTGCGGCTCGGCTCCCAACCGGGAGAGGCCTTCGACCAAATCCTTCGGCGCGATGTCCGATCGCGGCAGTAGCACGCGGCGACCGGCGATGCCCCGTTCCTTCAAGCCCTCGAGGATCGCCCGGGTGGTGAACGGTTCGGGAACGAAGTCCGCGAAGAGCCCCCGGGCTTCGAGCGCCTCCGCGGTGGCCGGTCCGATGGCGGCGAGCTTCGTTTTTCCGAAGTGCCGGGCATCGAGCCCGAGCGCCCGCACCCGATCCCATACGGCTTCGACGCCGTTGGCGCTGGTGAAGATCACCCAATCGAATTTCGGCAGATCCTGAATGGCGCGATCCAGTGCCGAGGGATCCGGAAGCGGCTGGATTTCGATCGCCGGGAGTTCGACCGGCTGAGCGCCGCGTTCCCGGAGCATTCCGGAAAGCGCGCTCGCTTGAGTGCGGGCGCGGGTGACCAGAACCCGCTTTCCGAAGAGCGGCCGGTTCTCGAACCACTTGAGCCTTTCCCGCAATCCGGCGACTTCTCCGATCACGATGACCGCCGGCGGTCCGAATCCGGCCTTTGCCGCCTTCTCCGCGATATCCCCCAAAGTTCCCGTCAGCACCTGTTGTTCGAGGGTTGTCCCTCGCTGGATGAGGGCCACGGGGGTTTGAGGGCCCCGGCCGTTCTCGATGAGCTTACGGGCGATCTCGGGGAGATTTCCCATGCCCATCAGAAAGATGAGCGTATCCTCTCCGGTGGCAAGCTTCTCCCATCGGATACTGGAGGTCTCCTTGGTTGGGTCTTCGTGCCCCGTGATCACGGCGAACGAAGAGGAGACGTGCCGATGGGTGACCGGAATTCCGGCATAGGCGGGGGCGGCCAGCGCGGAAGAGACTCCCGGCACCACTTCGAACGGGATGCCCTCGGCGGCCAGCGCCTCGCACTCCTCCCCTCCCCGCCCCAGCACGAACGGGTCTCCCCCCTTGAGCCGAACGATCGTTTTCCCTTCCCGGGCCTTCTCGATCAGTATCCGGTTGATCTCGTGCTGCTCCTTTTCGTGCACCTTGGCCGATTTCCCCACGTAGATCCGCTCGGCCCCTTCAGGGACGAAGCTCAGGATGCGATCGTCGATGAGCCGGTCGTACACCACCGTCTCGGCCATCCGGAGACATTCGGACGCTCTCATCGTGATCAGCCCGGGATCCCCCGGCCCCGCCCCGACGATATAGACTTTGCCGCAATTCATCGTTTTCCCTTATCCGCTTCCCTTTCGCTCCTCTTTACCGAAGAGGATCGGGGAATCGCCCTCGATCTTCTGATGTTCCATTTCATGCTTTGGAGGCCAAGAGGGATGCGGCCCCCAGATCCATCATTTTCCGGGCAAGCGCTTGGCCCACCACTTCGCCGGCGGAGACGTTCCCCTCGACTTCGGCGCGAATGATCTTGCTTCCGTTCGGGCTGGCCACCATGCCGTGGAGGCGGAGCGTCCCCTTCGCTGCCGTTCCGAGGGCGGCGATGGGTGCCCGACATCCTCCGCCCATTGCCCGGAGGAACGCCCGCTCTGCGGTCACCGCCTCCCGGGTAGGCTCGTGATTCAGCGGGGCCACGAGTTCGGCGAGGCGCCGATCTTGGGAGCGGATCTCGATGCCGAGCGCCCCTTGGCCCACGGCGGGGACGAATGCATCCGGGGGAAGATACTGTGAAATCCGATCCTCCCACCCGAGGCGAATGAGGGCCGCCGCCGCCATGATGATGCCGTCGTACTGACCCGCCGAAAGCTTCCTCAGGCGCGTATCGATGTTGCCGCGCAATCCCCGGACCTCCAGATCCGGACGGAGCGAAAGGAGCTGAAAAGCCCGCCGCTGGCTTCCCGTCCCCACCGCCGCTCCTTTCGGGAGGGCGGTGAGGGGGCCATACGGAGAAACGAGCGCATCCCTCGGATCGGCCCGCTCCGGCACGGCGGCCAGTTCGAGTCCCTCGGGAATGGCGGTGAGCATATCCTTCAGACTATGCACGGCCAGATCGATCCGCCCCCCAAGGAGGGCTTCTTCCAGTTCTTTCACGAACACCCCGACGCCTCCGAGTTCTTCCAGAGAGCTCTTTCGATTCCGGTCGCCGGTGGTGGTGATCGTCGCGATCTCGAACTCGAGGTGTGGATGAAGGGCCTTCAGCCGATCCATCACCGATCGGGATTGAAGGAGGGCGAGCTTGCTTCCCCGGGATCCGATGCGTATGGTCTGATGCCGATTCACTTCTTGGTCTCTTTATCGAGGGCGAACAGTTCCCTCACCATTCGGACGTAGTCTTCTCCGATGTATCCGTTCTCCTTGAGGCGGGCGATGGGATCGTGAAGGAGCTTGTTCACGATGGCCCGGGTCATGGCCTCGAGGCTCTCACGTTGTTCCGGCGTGAGCGGCGGGAGTTTCTTGAGGGTCATTTCGAGTTGGCGCCGGCGGATCCGCTCGGCCTTGTCCGCGAGCGCTGCGATCGTGGGTTTGGCCTCCAGCGTTCGCCACCATTCGAGAAGCCGGTCGAGTTCCTCCGTGATGATGGAAAGCGAAGCGGCCACGGCGCGCTCGCGCTCCTCTCGATTATCCCCCAGCATTCGGTTCAAGTCGTCGATATCGAAAAGGGTCACCCCCTCGATCTCCTTGGCCGCCGGCTCGACATCGCGGGGGACGGCGATATCCACGATGACGAGAGCGCGGTCGGGGCGGGCGGACATCGTGCGGGCGACGAGTTCCCGGTGGATGACGAAATGGGGTGCGCCGGTGCATGAGATGACGATATCCGCCTCGGCCATCTCATCGGCGATCTCCTCGATCTCTACGGCACGGCCGCTGAAGGCCGAGGCAAGCGTTCGGGCGCGTTCCAGCGAACGGCTGGCCACGGTGATCTGTGGTGCCCCCCGCTGAGCAAAGGCTCTGGCCGCCGATTTGCCCGCTTCTCCGGCGCCGATCAAGAGCACCCGCAGGGCGGATACCTCGCGGCCCGTCACTTTTGTGGCCAGATCGACGGCGACCGAGCTGACCGAAAGGGCGTTCCGGCTCAAACCCGTTTCCGCCCGGACCCGCCGCCCGGTACGGATGGCGTTCTCGAAGAGCCGCCGCAGCGGCGTATCCACCATTCCGGCCTTCTCCGCCTCCTCGAGGGCTCCTCGCACTTGCCCGAGGACCTCATATTCCCCGAGAATCATGGAGTAGAGCCCGGCGGCGATCTTCGAAAGGCGCCGCATCGCCCGATAGTCGTGGTGAATGTAGAGATACGGGGAAAGCTCCTCCTCCGATAGACTGGCCCAGTCCCGGAGGAACTTGCGGACGGCCTGTTCGCCCGTATGGCGCTCATCGTCCAGAGCATAGACCTCGGTTCGGTTGCATGTGGCCAGAATGACCCCTTTCGGCACATACTTCCGGAGCGATGCCAGCGCCTCTTGGATCTGGGCTTTGGGGATGCCGAGCATCTCCCGCACCGCGAGCGGTGTGGTGCTGTAGTTCACTCCCACCGAACAGATCCGTGGGCCGCGGAACTCCGGTGCCTCCATTATCGCTGTGCCTCCATGAGCGCTTTCATCAAGCGATCCCTTGCCCCGTTGCGGTTCCCGCCCCGCAAGAGTTCGAGCAATGCCCCAAGATCGAGCGCTTCTTCCCATGCGCCGGCCGAGACGGCCGATCCCCTCGATTTCAATTCCGATCGAACCTCCTCCACGATCTCCACCAGAGCGGCGTATTCATCGCCAAAATATTCTTCTAAATCCTCCCGGATCCTTCGGGCGAGGGCCGGGCTCTTGCCGCTCGTGGAGACGGCCACGGTGAGGTCCCCCCGCCGGAGATAGGACGGCACGATGAAATTGGAGAGGCCCGGCGTATCCACCACGTTCAGCAGTGCCCCCGCCGCGCCGGCTTCCTCCGTCACTTGTTCGTTGATGCTCGGGTGATCGGTGGCCGCGATCACCACGAAGGCTCCTTCGAGATCTCCCGGACGGTATTCCCGAGGAAGCGCTTTCACCTTTCCCTCGCGCTCGAGCGCCGCAAGCTCGGGGCACAGCTTGGGACTGATGACCTCCACTTCTCCCCCGAAGTCGAGGAGCATGCGGACCTTGCGGAGGGCCACCTCCCCCCCGCCGATGACCACGCATCGTTTGCCCCGGATGTTGAGGAAGATCGGATAGTAGCTCATGATCGTTTTATCCCGTCCGAAGCGATCGCCCCGCCTTTACACCCGGTACTTCACCCGTTCCTTCTTGAATTCGCGAACGGTCGGCAGAATCTCGTGATCCCGAATTCCCGTGGCCTCCATCATCCGGACCACTGTGCTCGAATTCTCCTCCGGCCCTTTCCCGTGGATCATGCTGAAGATATTGTACCGCGGCCACTCGGGACTCGTCCGGCGCTCGTAGCAGTGGGTGACCTCTTTGAATGCGGCCAGCTTGAATCCCACCGCTTCCACCGATTCCGGCGGGACGGCCCAGCAGATCATGGCGTTGGCCACGAATCCGGCGTTTTGGTGTTCGACCGAGGCCCCAAACCGGCGCATGACGCCGCGTTCGAGAAGCGATCGGCAACATCCCAAGAATTCCTCCACCGTCAGCCCCACGCTCTCGGCCATGCGATCGAAGGGGCGGCTTGTGGCGAGCAAAGGTTGCTGAACTTCGTTGATGACCGCGCGTTCTATCGGCGTGAGAGCAGCGGGTGCCGCGTGTCTTTCTGCGGTGGATTCATCCGCCGGCATAGGGCCGTTCTCTTCGAGATCGAAGAAGAGCCGGATCTTGAAGAGGCGCAGGGCGGGTAGCTCGATCATGGCTTCGGGCTGGATCTGCTCCCGCAGTGCGCGCAACGCGTTTACAAGGTCCTCTTCGCCGCGCACCGCCAACGTGAACCAGAGATTGTAGAAGTGATCCCGCAGATAGTTGTGCCCCACGCCCGGATGTGAGTTGATGATCTCCGCCGACGTCTCTATGCGCTCGGGCGGCACGCGTATGGCCACCAGTGTGCTCCGGTATCCCAGCGCCCGGGAGTTGAAGACCGGCCCGAGGATGCGGATCAGCCGCCGTTCCCTGAGGCGCTCCACGCGCGCGATCACCTCGGCCTCCGGAATGCCCAGAGCCGCCCCGATCTCCGCGTACGGGCGCGGCACGAGGGGAAAATCCGTTTGAAGGCGGTTGGCCAGCGCCCGGTCGATTCCATCCAGCGGCTTGCTCATTTTTCCCCCGAATCTCTAATCGGCACCCGAGCGGCGCGGGGCTCGTAGATGCAGTAAGGCTCGGATTCGAGATAATCTCCGGTACGCTCGTAGGCCCGTGCCCGGCACCCGCCGCAGAGCCGCTTGAACTCGCATGCCCCGCACTTGCCCTTGAGAAGTGCAAGGTCTCGCAGATGCCGGAAGAGGGGGGAGTGCGCCCAGATACGGGCGAAGGGCTCGCGGCGCACGTTGCCCGCCTCCACATCGAGATATCCGCACCCCTGAACCCGTCCCGTGTGGGAGATGAACGCAAATCCGATCCCCGCCAAGCATCCGCGGCTCAAGGCGTTCAGCGTTCCGGGGTGTCCCCTTCGCACCGGCGTTGAATGTGCACCCCTCTGTGCCACGATGCGCTGATAGTGCGGGGCATCCGTCGGCTTGAAGAAGATCCGATCCCCGAGCTCCCTCTGCTTCTCGTAAACCCAGTTGAGGATGCGCTCGTACTCCTCGGCCGGGAGTTCCGCTTCGGCCAGTCCCCTTCCCCTGCCGGTGGGAACGAGCATGAAGGGGTGGAAGGCCACCGCCCCCAGATCGAGGGCCAGAGTCAGCAGCCGGTCCAGATGGGGGGCATTCATTCGGGTGATGGTGCTGTTGATCTGCACGGGGATGCCCGCCCGCCGCGCCTCCCCGATGCCCGCGATCGCCGCTGCGAAGGCCCCCGCTTTCCCCCGGAACCGGTCCTGAAGCTCCTCGGAGGGGAAATCGAGGCTCACCCCGATCCGGGCGATCGGCACGGATTTGATGGCTTCGGCCGTCTTGGGGGTGATGAGCGTTCCGTTGGTTCCGAGCACCACCCGAAGGCCGCGGGAGGCGGCATACTTTCCGATCTCGAACACATCCGGCCTCAGCAGCGGTTCCCCGCCGGTGAGGATCAGAATCGGCTTGCCGATGGCGGCGATCTCGTCAATCACCCGGAAGCATTCTTCCGTGGAGAGCTCCCCCTCGCAGATCGTATCGTCTGCGGAGGCCCGGCAGTGGGCACAGGAGAGGTTGCATCGCTTGGTGATCTCCCATGCCACGAGCTGAAGGTTGGGGCTGAGGGGTGATTCCCCTTGCTCTTCCTTCGGCGAAGGGAGAGAGGACCGGGGTGAGGGCGGGATCCCGATCTCCTCGTCGGTGAGATAGCATGCCGGGTCTTCGGCCCACATGTCATCGAACACCGCTTCGGCCCGCGAGCGGAGATTGCCGTTGCAGAGCTCGAGGTATTTGCAAGCGGCGCAGCGCCCCTTGAGCCGGCCCCTTCGATCTTTGAGGCCCGCCATCACGGGATGGGAGGTATCGAGCCATATCTCTCCGAAAGGCCGATGGCGCACGTTTCCCAGTGTGAGGGTGCGCCAGAATTGATCGGGGTGAACATCCCCCCGCTCATCCACCGCCCCGATGCGGATGCCGGAGTTGTTCCCTCCGTTGATCCGCAGGAGTTCCAACACCCGGCCGGCCCGTTCGGGATCCTTTTCTCGAGCCTTGAGGTAAAGGTAAACGCCATCGGCATGGTTGGCGACGAGCAGCACTTCCTTGCGGAGTCCGCGCCGGTAGAGATCGGCCGTCCGGTCGCAGATGAGATCCACCGCCGCCCGCGTTTCGGCCGGGGTGAGGTCGGCGGCGCGCAGATCATTCCCCCGCCCGGCATAGGCCAAATGGTAGAAGCACAGGCGTTCGATCCCCTCCCGTTCCGCCAGATCGAAGAGGGCGGGGATCTCCTCCCGGTTGTGTCGGGTGAGGGTCACCCGGAGGGAAATGCGCACGCCCGCCGCCGCCGCGTTCCGGATGCCGTCAAGCGCCGCATCGAACGCCCCTCTCGATCCCCGGAAGCGGTCGTTCTTCTCCCCGATGCCGTCGAGGCTGATTCCTACCTCCCGGAAAGCAAGGTTTCTCAGGCGGCGGGCGGTTTCGGGACTGATGTGCGTGCCGTTCGTGGAAAGCACCAATCCGATGCCCTTGCCGGCGGCGTATTCGGCGAGGGTGAAGAAGTCCTCCCGGAGGAGCGGTTCCCCGCCGGAGAAGAGCAGAACCGGAACGCCGAAATCGGCGAGTTGATCGATGAGTTCCTTGGCTTCGGCGGTGGTCATCTCGGATTCCCCGCCGCCCTTGGCATCGGCATAGCAATGAATGCACCGGAGATTGCACCTCCGGGTGCAGTTCCAGACCACGATGGGCCGGGCCACGGATGCCGGAGCCAAAGGACCTCCCCCGTGGCCGTAACGGAGATGATCGCCCGGCCCGATCTCATCGAAGAGGAGCCGCGAGACTGAGATCATACCGAATCGCTCCTCGGTGCCGGGCGGCCGGCCCGCTCGTATGCCGCGACGAGTTCCAATAGCACCACATCGGTGATCCGGGTGACGAGGGGGATGACCTCGGCGGCACGGCCGTTTATGGCCTTGCGCGACTTGATCAGCCCGGCGACGGCCTCGATGAGCGGGGCCCGATGCGCCACGAACGCCTCGAGGGCATCGGTCAGGGGAATGTTCATTCGGACGAGGCTTTCCCCGAACTGACGTCCCGTCTCCGCCGCCATGGCGTGGGCTTCATCCCGCTTGCTGGGCCTCGAAACGTACATGAGCACGGCGCTGTGAACCTTTCTCCCCAACTGGCCGAGCCGGGCGCGCGAATCGGCGTCCAACCGCTCGTACCATGGGGTGCTCGCAAATCGCGTGTGAGCGATCTCCCGCTCCTGCGCCGGCGTCTGTTCGATGCGGGTGACCATTTCCTTGATGCCGCTGCCTCGGAATCCGGATTCCTTGAACCGCCGGATATCCGTCTCATCGTAACGCCGATGGCCGCCGGGGGTGATGAAGGCCTTGATCCGCCCCTCGGCAGTCCACTGGCGCAGGGTGACCTCGCTCACACCGAGGAGGCGGCTGGCCTGCCGGATGGTGAGGAGGCCGTTGGGGTGGGTGGAAGAATTCGATGGCATCGTGGGCTGATTCCGCAAATCTACAAAAACCTGTAAGATCATACCATGCCCCGGAGAGGAATTCAATTCCATCGTCCGACCCGAAAAGAGCGATTCGGCGCTGATCCCATCCCCCCGCCCGGAGGGTTTAGTTGGGGGACACCCCCGATCCCCCGGCAGAGAAGTATCTCTGCACTCTCTTTTTTGAAAAGAGCGATTCGGGGCTGATCCCATCCACCCCGCCCGGAGGGTTTAGGTGGGGGATACCCCAATCCCCGAGTGAAGTGCCTCTGGGCTTTTCCCCTCGCCCGATGTTTTCGAGCCCGAATCTATTGCCCCACGCCCATGAATTTCCTACCCCAAAGATGCGGGAGGGCCCTCTTGCCGGCGGGCTCGGCGATGCGTATCATCGGGGTATTCGGTTAAGGATTGCCCAGCATGTTCGAGAAGATCGTGGTCCCGCTCGATGGCTCGGAGTTGGCCGAAGTGGTCCTTCCCTATGCCGAGGAGTTGATGCGGCGGCTCGGCTCGCAACTTGTTTTGCTCTCGGTCTGCGAGGGGGGTGAGGGGAAGGAGCGCGCCGAATATCTCGATACGGTGGTGGCGCGGCTCAAGCGCCGCGCCGCGCGCTATGCGGAGCGCCACCCCGGCATGCCGGTGATCGAGCCGAATCCGGAGGTGGTGATCCTCGAGGGCAAGCCTTCGGAGGGGATCATTGACTATGCCGAGGCCAATCGGATCGATCTGACCATGATGGCCACGCACGGTCGCTCCGGGATCGGGCGGTGGGCGCTTGGGAGCGTTGCCGATAAGGTGATCCGCGGGCTCTCGCGGCCGGTGTGCTTGATTCGGGCGCGGGGTTGCCAATCGGAGGTTCACCCGGATTGTCTTGTGGGGCGGATCTTTGCGCCGCTCGATGGCTCCGAGGCCGGAGAGGCGGCGCTTCCGTACGTGGAGGCGCTCGCTGCCAGAGCGCGGGTCGAAGTTGTCCTCTTTCAGGTGGTTCCCAAACCCGAGCGGCCGGGGGAGGTGACGTGGATGGAGATCCGGAAGCTCGAAGAGCGCAATGCCCGCATCTATCTTCATAAAGTGCAGAGCAATCTGAGCAACAAAGGAATCACGGTGAGAAGCGAGATCGAGTTCGGGGGCAACCCCGCCGAGCAGATCATCGAGGTCTCGGCGAGGGCGAGCGCCGCCGTGATCGCGATGTCCACCCATGGGCGGACGGGGGTGAACCGTCTCGTGTTCGGGAGTGTGGCGGAGAAGGTGCTCCGGGCGGCCCGAACCCCCCTTCTCCTCGTCCGGGCGCCGGGCGCCGAGACCCTCAGTGAAGCGGAGGGGGCGGATGGTGTGTGCAAAGGGGGCTACACGAAATGGAGCTCAGCCCACGAGAGCTTTGTCTAGGGCGGGCACTTGGCGCACACGGACATGAAGAGCGCCGTGCTGAGGTACCGATCGCCCCGGTCAGGGAGAAGCACCACGATCGTTCCGGATGAGAGTTCCTTAGCGATTCGAAGTGCCCCCGCCACCGCCGCCCCGCTCGACATCCCCACAAAAAGCCCCTCCCTGAGCGCTAGCATCCGGGTGGTCTCGAAGGCCTCTTCATCGTTTACGATGAGCTTTTCATCCAGCGCCTCCGGCCGATAGATGCCGGGCACGATGGATTCGTCCATGTTCTTCAGTCCCTGAATGGTATGCCCACGGCCCGGCTCCACGCCCACGATTCGCACCGAAGGCTTGCGTTCCTTGAGATAACGGGAAACCCCCATCAGCGTGCCGGTGGTGCCCATTCCGGCCACGAATACGTCCACCTCCCCTTTGGTCTGGGAGAAGATCTCCGGGCCGGTCGTCTCGTAATGGGCCAGCACGTTGGCGGGATTCTCGAACTGATTGGGCATGTAGTATTTTCCGGGGTTCTCCTCGAGGATGCGGTGGGCGCGGAGGATGGCCCCATCGGTGGCCTGGCAACCGGCGGTGAGCTCGATCTCGGCGCCGAAAGCGGCGATCGTTTTTTGTCTCTCCACGCTCACGCATTCGGGCATGGTCAGCTTCACCCGGTAACCCAGCGCCGCCCCGATCATCGCCAGCGCGATTCCCGTGTTGCCCGAGGTCGGCTCGAGGATGGTCTTATCACGCGTGAGCTCGCCGGATTCGATGGCCTTCCGGATCATGTAATAGGCCGGCCGATCCTTCACCGACCCCCCGGGGTTGCTCCCCTCGAGTTTGGCCATGAATCTCACCCGATGGTTGCCGTTGATGTTCCTGAGCTCCACCATGGGCGTGTTTCCGATCGAATCGATGATACCCATCCGTTCTCTCCACGATGATCTTTTTTGCAGCCCTATGGCTCGACGATCCGCTGAACCAGACTGATCACCACCACGATCCCCACATCCTGTACGCTGGAGTTCTCCTCTTTGGTTTCGAGGTTTTTGCTCGTTATCCTGACCCGGAAGTTAGTGGCGAAAGCTCCGCCCACCTCCAACGGGCCCCGGAACTCCTCGATCGGGGTATCCCGGATCGCCCGGGTGAAGTGGGGGACATTCGAGATCCAACCGCCGTTGCTCCACGAGTATCGCTTGGAGGTGGTGAAGAGCGGAATGCTGAACGCCTCCCCCTCGCCGCATCCGAGGAACTCGTAGGTTATGAGATAGGAACCTTCCTTCATCGTGATCTCGGTGGTCTTCGGCGGGCTGAGGGTCACGCCGAGGCTCACCACATCGAGGTCGTTGTACTCCGTTTTGAGGCTCCCGTCCGGTTGGCGCACCGCCGGGATCGAGAAGACGAACCGCACCACCGGCGGCCATCCCGGTACGAACGAGAACCATTCCGCCCGTTCGAACTGGATTCCCGGGGCGGTTTTGACCGTTCCATCGATGCTCACGGAGATGGGGTTATCATCTGTGCCGAACACTTTTCCCGGCGGGGGGAATTCCATGCCGGTGAGGTCATAGGTGGCCGAGATGGTCTGGCGGGCGGGGATATCCTGAATCTCCACCGGTTGGGATTCGATCACATATCCGCCGAGATCGTAACCGACCACGATCTTATCTCCCACGGAAGCCTTCACAGTCATGGAGAACTGGTTCAGGTCATCGGCGGCGTAGAGCTTGACCGGCTCTTTCTTGTTGCCGATCCGCACGTAGGCCCCGTTGCGGATGGGGAGCCGCTCCGGCCATTCAGTGTTCGGCTTGAGGGTGATGCTTCCGAAGACGGTATAGCTGCCTTCATCTTCCGGCTTGACCGAGGCCTTCACTTCGAAGCGGGGGAGGAACCGCTCGATCACCGCCTCCGCGGCCCGCACGGCGGTGGGGATGAGCACCCGCTGCTGATCTCCGATGACCACGTTATCCATCGTGTAGGACGGGGTTTTGGTAAGCCCCATCCGGTACCAGAACGATTTACGCGCCTGCCGCACGTATTGCCCGTCCACATAGCTTTCGATGTAGCCCGATTTGCTCACGCTGAGGGCGCTCATATCCGGGAGCGGATAGGCCGGTTGGCCGTTGGCGGTGGTCGTCTTGCCGGCGAGGGGGACGGTGTCCTTGGAGAAGAAGTTCCGGTTGGTCCATGAGGCCAGATCGTGCATGAGTCCGGCAATGCTCTGATCGTAGTTGATGGCCGGGGACCAATCGGTGGAATTATTCTTGCGCACCTCGGCGGCGCCGGTGGCGTATTCGAGGGGATCGGCATCGTTGAGGGCGTGTCCATCGTTGCGGACGTGTGCGGGCACGGCCATATCGGCCACGAGGTGCATGGTCTCGCCGAGCGAGCGCCATGCCTGCCCGTAGAATTCGTTTCCGGCGGTCTTATCGGCGAGGGCTTTCTTGAAGTATTCCTTGGCATCGGGCCATGAATAATCTTGGGAATAGATCACCTCCATGGCGCCGAGCCCCTGATCGCGATCCATGGCCCAATCGAGGGCGCTGATCTCGGGGTTGACGGCGATCGTGCCCAGCGTGCGCGTGAGGAGATCCGTCACCCAGCGCTGATCGGTGAGCCATGGGGTGGTCCGGTTCGTTGGATCGTAGAAGTGCCGGAGGGCCATCGGTCCTTCGGGCTCGTCGGCGGAGAAACCGCCGTCGATGATCCAATCCCGGAGCTCTTTTTGCCGGCGATTGGTTTGGGTCTTATTGAAGAGATCGGTCCCGTCGGAGGGATCCCAAGCGATGCCCCAGGCCTTCTCGCCGTCGAAGGTTGTATTCCTGAGAAGGGGGTTATCGGCCTTGCGGGTCTCGAAGAGCTCGATGGCGAGCCGGTTGATCTCGGGGTGAGCGGATTGGTTGCCCCATGCGCGGGCATCGGGGGGCAGCAGGGCGCCGGTAAAGGTTGCGGCCAAGGTGAGGAGCGCAAGCGTCCCGATCAGAATCCGCCGAGCTTCCATGTTCCTTCCTCCTGAATGATATAGAACGAAAGGGTCTCGCCGGCATAGGTGGTCTCGTAAAAGACCATCCCGGGGTAGACTTTGACCGGTTGCGCTTCGGATAGCGCCCGGGCCAGTTCCTCCCGGAGTTCCGGAGAGGTCAGATCGAGCTCGCCTTCCATCTGGATTCCCACGTTCTGTTCGAGGAGCCCGAGGAGCGCGGTGCTTTCGCCGGACTCGAGGGCGCTCACGATCTGGTTTTGTGCCGTACGGGCTTCCTCAATAATCGCTTTTTCATCGTAATAGGGGGTTGCGGATGGTGGGGTCTTCTCGGTTTCCCCGCCGCCCCCGCTACCCCCGCCGCAGGCGGAGGCCAGAGAGAGAAGGGTGATCAACAGAAGGGAAAGCGGCATGAGCCTAGGGAAGGTCCTTCGGTGCCACATGGGGATTGAGGCCTCCTTTTTGTGTGATGGGCGGCTCCTTCCCTGCCCGGAGATTCCCGGGGTGGAGGGGAAGCCGCCCTTCTAGAGGTGATTCTATCTGCCCGCTGGGGGATTGTCAAAGTGGGATCGTGGGGGTGGTGGCCTAACCCCCCGTCCCCCTTCCCGGAGCGGGAGGGGGGTGTCTTTCGGTCCCCCTTTCGAGGATTCGGCTCTTTCGCACCCAGAATTAACTTCAGCCCCTATCTTATATCGCTCTTCACCTCTCAGGTTCGTACCAGATGGGTGAAGTTATCGCTCGTTCTTGAACGATTTTGGCCACGGTGGGATCCGAGCAACTCTCGGGCCGCTCTTCCTCAGGGAATGAGTTGCAGTCGTACTGCCTCCAACTGCAGCTTGGATTCTCGATGACCCGGACGTAGTAAAAAGCGGGGACATCCGGATCGAAATCTGGATCTGTCCATACTAGTCATACTGAGAAACGCACCCGACACCGGCGACCCCACCCTTTCCGGGTGTATCCCCGCAATCAACGAAGTCCGCCTCGCGGATCTGCTCGAAATCGCATTGTGGATCGTAGGGATCCCCTCGAACCCGTTCTTGCACTCCATGCTCCCTTTGTGCTGATGGAACTCGACCAGCGGCTCCATCTGCGCCCGGATCGCGGCAGCTTTCCGTTGCTCTTCTAGGCTCAGGTTTTCCCCGTAGTCCATGCCCGTGAACTTGTGGCCATTAGACCAGTTTGAGTTATGAGGGATCGCGATGCAATCGCAGCCATTCTCGGCTTGCAGACAGGTTTCATTCAGCCGACAAATCCATATGAGAAATATGTTCGATATCGCAGGAATTATAGGCGAGGGGGTACGTGTGTCAACTTGGATGGATCGCCCTCGAAGCGTTCGGCCAGATCTTGTGCCGAATAGCGGAGGGGATTTTGGTGAAGAAGAAGCCAGACGCGCATCATACGCTCCGTCTTTCTGAGACGATCCATGAGAGTTCCCCCGGGAGATTTTGCTCACATTATAACGCGGGAAGCATCCGAGCGCAAAATCGGGGGGCAAATGCCGATCACGGCCCTCGTTTGATTCAGAGGGATTTGAGGTATCCGCGGATGTATTTCTCCACCGCCGCGGCCGGCCGGTATACCCCGAAGTGTCCCTCGCAGAGGATATCTGCGCGGAGCGCGATCAGTTTCTCCAGAGAGGTTCGCGCTTTCCGGCGATCCGCCCCCCATTCGGGGAGATACGGCCCGTGGATATCTTGCCCGAAGAGCACCCGGCCCTCCGCCGTATCGAGATAGGCGGCAATGCTCCCGGGGGTATGGCCCGGGATGTGAATCACCTGAATTTCCTTCCCGCCGAAAGTAAGCGTGTGATGATCGCCGGAGAGGCGCATATCCACCGGCGAGGGCTCGTAGGGAATGCCGTAGGCTTCCGCCCCCACATTTGTTCCCCGCTCGATGCTCTCTGCATCGAGTTCATGGGCGATGATCCGGGCGCCGTAGGCATCGCGGAAGCGGCCGAGCGCCCCGATGTGATCGATGTGCGCATGGGTCACCAACACCGCTTTGATCTGTTCCGGATTGAACCCGAGGGCTCGGATGTTCGCGACGAGTTTCTCGAAGCTCCGGCCCGCCCCCGAGTCCACGAGTATGAGCTCATCCCCGGCCGCGATGAGATACACGGCACAGTCGTAGGGGTCCGAGAGCCCCGATCCCCCGATCGCGTAGATGTTCGCACACACTTTAGAAGGTTTCGGCATGGTTTCTCCTTTCCCTATCCTTCCCCTTTGAAGCGAGGGAGGCGGATCGTATTCCACTCAGGAGTCCAGTCGTGCGGCGCTGAATCGGCGGGCGAGCCTTCGCCACCCCAGATAGGCGAAGAGCACGGTTCCCCCCAGAAGGATGATGGCGGCCCCGGAGGCCACATCGAGCTCGTAGGAAATCCAGAGTCCGCCGAAGGTGAACACCGCTCCGAAGAGCACTGAAAGGAGCATCATCTTGCGGAGATCGTACGTGAATTGTCTGGCCAGTGCGGTAGGGATGGTGAGGAGTGCTACCACCAAGATCGCTCCCACCACCCGGATGAGGAGCACCACCGTCAGGGCGATCATGCACAGGAGCAACAAGTACAGGGTATTGACCGGAATGCCGATCACGGTGCTGAATTCCTCGTCGAACGCAAGCGCCAGAAATTCCTTGTAGAGGGCGGCGACCATCCCCACGATGATCGCATCCAGAACGATCATCATCACCAGATCCGAATTGGGTACGGTGAGGATGTTGCCGAAGAGATAGCTGAAGAGGTCCGGGGCATATCCGGGGGCTAGGCCGATGAAGATGATCCCCAGCGCCATGCCCATGGTGAGGAGGATGCCGATGGCGGTATCCTCGGCCAGACGTGTCTTGCGGGTGATGAATCCGATCCCGAGCGCCGCACCGAGCGAGAAGATCAGCGCTCCTGTGATCGGACTGAAGCCGGCAAGGTACCCCAGTCCGATACCTCCGAAGGAGGCATGGGCGATTCCCTCGCTGATGAAGACGATGCGCCGGACGATCACATACGCGCCGATGATGCCGCAGGCGATCGAAGCCAAGAGCCCGGCAATGAGGGCATTCTGCATGAATTCGTACTGGAGCGCATCGAACATGATCCTTCACCGTCTCCGAATAAGGGGCCTTGCCCCGAAGCCGTCGTTTCAGTGTTCCTTGAGCACCCGGTGCGGGATCTCCCCGTGTGCGATCATCTGAACCGGGCACTTGTAGGTGGCCTCCAGAATTCCCGCCTCGATCTCGGGGGAGCCGTGATGGTACAGTTGCCGGTTGAGACAAGCGATCTTATCTACATAGACCGATACGGCACTGATATCGTGCGAAACCAAAACCACCGCCATTTTGGAGCGAAGGTTTGCCAGTAGCTCATAGAACTCCGTCTGATGGGCGGTATCCACGCTGGCCGTTGGCTCGTCGAGGAGGAGGATCTCCGGCTCCGATACAAGCGCCCTTGCGATAAACACCCGCTGTTGCTCCCCACCGGAAAGCTTCCCCATTTGACGGTTGCGGTGTTCCCACATGCCCACTTGCCGCAGCGCATCTTCGGCCCGGAGCTTATCCCCACGCCCGTAGGGTCGGAAAAGGCCCACCTTCCCGAACCGGCCCATGAGCACCACATCCCAGACGCTGATCGGGAACTCGCGGTCGAACAGATTGTGCTGGGGCACGTAGCCGATCCGGGAGCGGCTATGTGCGGGCGGTTTCCCGAACACCGTGATAGTGCCCCGGGAGGGATGCACGAGTCCGAGGATCAGCTTGAGGAGCGTGGTCTTGCCCCCGCCGTTCGGCCCGATGATGCCCAAAAAATCATTCTCCTCGATGGCGAACGAGATGTTCTCCAAAACGGGGATGCCGTTGTATTGAACGGAGATATTTTCCAGATTGACGATCTCTCGGCCCATCCCATCCCCCTCGGGCATAAAGGCGGCTACTCCATGGCGGCGATGAGCTGGTTCGCCAGCTCTTCCATGCTGCGAAGATAATCCCTGGCCAGCGGGTCCACCAGAATCACTTTGCCTCCGATCTCGTCGGCGATCACCCGGGCGCTTTGCGGGTTGAACTGGGGCTCGGCGAAGATCACCCGGATCCCTTGCGCCTTCGCTTGGGCAATGAGGCGCCCCAGATCCGCCGCGCTGGGCTCCTTGCCCTCCGCTTCGATGGGCAACATGGTGAGGCCGTATTCTCTGGCGAAGTATCCGAAAGCGGGATGATAGACCATAAAGACCGGGTTTTTCACCTCTGCAAGGCCCGCTCGGATTTGGCTATCCAGCGCCTCCAGTTTTGCGATGTATGCATCGCGGTTGGATTCGTAATAGGCGCGGTTCTCCGCATCGACGGTGCTGAGCCCGATGCAGATGTTCTTCACCATGATTTCGACATTGCGGGGGGACATCCAGATGTGGGGGTCCATTTCGCCTTTTTCCTCCCCCACCCCTTCGATGAGCTCGATCCCCCGCGAGCAATCCACCACTACGAGGTCCTTGTTCATGGCGATGAGCTTATCCGCCCACGCGAGCTCGAACTCCACCCCCGAACCGACCTTGGCATAGAGCTCCGCTCGATCCACCTCTTTCATCTGGCCGGGGGTGAGCTCATAGGTGTGGGGATCGGCTCCCGGAGGGACCATCACGGTGACTTTCACCCGGTCCCCGCCGACCGCCTCGGCGAACTCGGCCTGCGGCAGAAGGGTGACGATCACCCCGATTCGATCCGCATCCGGGGAACTCTGGGAGCAAGAGATGGCTGTGCTGAGCACCGCGGCTATCACGATCAGCGCTGCAAGACATGGACTCACGGATTTCATTTGAGAATCTCCCCCGCGGCCCGGCTTCGACACTCGGGGCAGATGCCGAAGAACTGAAGGCGATGGCTTTCGATGGCAAAGCCCGTCTCCCGGGCGAGCTTCCGCTCTAAATCCCCCAGATTGCAATCCGAAAAATCCGTCACTGCCCCGCATCCCGAACAAACGATGTGATGATGGTGCCCTTCCGGCGCCAGGGCATAGCTCTGGGATTTTCCGGAGCTCTCGATGCGGCAAACCAGACCGAGTTCGAAGAGCGCTTCCAGAGTCCGGTACACCGTGACCAATCCGATCTTTGAGCATGTGCGTTTGGCCCGCGAATAGACCGCTGCCGGCGTGACGTGTTCGTTGCTGGAGACGATCGCATGGAGCACCGCCCGGCGCTGGGGGGTGATTCGGTATCCGTTCCGGCTCAGGATAGCGGCCAGCGTCTCCTCTGAAGGTCTCATGGGAAGATAAATGAAAATGATTTTCAGTTATTGTACCGCCGGCATTCGATTTTTGTCAATCGAACCGCTCCTTCCCGAAAAGGGCGATTCCGCTTTTCAGTCTTCATTCTCCGGACCTTGTGCCGGAATTCCCCCCACCCCATGAACGATCCGGCTTTTTCGATCCCACCCACCCGCCCAAATGGTTTTCTCGAGAGATACCTCCTATTCTCCGGCAGAGAGAAGGCGTGTGCACGCCCTTTTTCGATCGCTCCTTTGGGGGCCTTTTCGGGATGGCAAGCCCATCTTGCTATTGAGAATCGGGGGACGGTATCCTATGGGTATGCTCCGTCCGGTGGATTGATTCCGCATTGCATCGGTCGCTTGTGGCAAGTTCCGTTTCGTATCCCGAATGAGGAGGGGAAGCCATGGACTTCGCGCTCACTCCCTCGCAGGAAGCCTTCGCCCGAGAGTTCCGGGCGTATCTCGATCGGCATCTCACCCCGGAGATCCGGGAGGAAAGCCGTCGATTCTTGAACATGAGCAAACGCACCGATCCCGGCACGTTCGGGCGGGGTGAGTATGGCGGGCCGAAATCGAAGCAATTCGTTCTCCGGTTGGGCCGGGATGGTTGGTTGGGCGTGGGCTGGCCCAAGGAATACGGCGGCCAAGGCCGTTCCCCTATGGAACAGCATCTCTTCTTCGAGATCATCTATGGCGAGCGGGCCCCTTTCCCCGTGCTGACCCTCAATGCCATCGGCCCCACCATCATGCGCTTCGGCACCGAGGAACAGAAGCGTTTCTTTCTCCCCCGGATCCTGAGGGGCGAGCTTGAAGTGTGCATCGGATACACCGAGCCGAACGCCGGTACTGATCTCTTCTCGCTGACCACGAGTGCGGTGAGGAAAGGGGATCATTACATCATCAACGGCCAGAAGGTTTTCACCTCCATCGCTCACATTGCCGATTACATTTGGCTGGCCGCCCGCACCGATCCGGATCCCTCCAAAAAGCACCGTGGCGTTTCCCTATTTCTGATCCCCATCGATACCCCGGGAATCGCCATCACGCCGATCTACACGCTGGGCGGGCACCGCACCAATGCGGTCTTTTTCGACGAGGTGAAGGTGCCCCGCTCGTGCTTGATCGGGGAGGAGAACCGGGGATTCGAGGCGATCGTATATCAGCTCGACCGCGAACGGATCGCGCTGGTGGCCTCTTCCCCCATGACCCGCCGCATCCGCAAGGCGATCGAATGGGCGCGGGAAACGCGGATCAACGGGAAGCCGGTCATCGAGCATCCGGGCGTGAAAACCCGCATCGCCGAACTCCTCGCCGAGGTGGAAGTGCTCAAGCTCCTCAATTTCCGGGTGGTGGACAACATGACCAAAGGCCTTCCCGTATGGGCCGAGGCTTCCACGGTGAAGGTCTTCGGATCTGAACTTAACATAAAAATAAACGCTACTCTTCTGGAGATCTTCGGCCCGTATGGGCAGATTCAGTCCCCCGATCCGCTGGCCCCCGCCGAGGGATTGGTGGAGGAACATTTCCGGGACGATCTCATCTTCATCTTCGGCGGCGGCGCCAACGAGGTGCAACGGGATATCATCGCCATGGTGGGATTGGGCATGCCCCGGTCCCGATAGGGAGGCACGAGATGGATTTTGCCCTCAGCGAGCAACAAGTTTTGCTTCAGAAGGCGGCCCGAGACTTTCTGAAGTCCGAGTGCCCATTTTCAAAGGTGCGGGAGATCGAAGAAAGCCGGACGGGCCATGATCCCGCGCTCTGGCGGAAGATAGCCGAGCTTGGCTGGGTGGGTTTGGCGTTGCCGGAGGCCTACGGTGGGGCCGGCCTTGGATTGGTGGATTTGGCGGTGCTCTTCGAGGAGATCGGGAGGGCCGCCGCTCCCGTTCCGATGCTTCCGGCGGTGGTGGGCGGGCTTCTCATCTTGGAATCCGGCCCGGAGGCAAAGCGCGCCGAGCTTTTGCCGGCGATTGCTTCGGGCGAACGGATCCCCTCGCCGGCGGTGGAGGAACCGGGGGTTGTGAACGATCCCCGATTTATCGAGATGCGGGCCTCTCCCGCATCGGGGAGGTATTTGCTCTCGGGGAGCAAACTCTTCGTGCCGTATGCCCATATCGCCGATCCACTGATCATCGCGGCGCGAACGGGGGGGCAAGCGGGTGATCCGGAAGGGCTCACCCTTTTCACGCTCGTCAATCCGACTTCTCGGGTTCGCTTTCAAGCCCTCAAAACCATCGCCGGCGATCGGCAGTTCCGGGTGGACTTCGAGGACGTGCCCCTCTCGGCTTCCGAAATCCTCGGCGATCGGGATGGGGCCTATACGCCCCTCCGACGGACGATGGATAAAGCCACCGTTCTCGGTTGTGCCCAGCTTGTGGGCGGCGCGGACCGGGAGCTCGAGATGACCGCCGAGTATACGCGGGGCCGGGTGCAGTTCGGACGGGCCATCGGCACCTTTCAGGCGGTTCAGCACCGCTTGGCCGATATGTTCATCGATGTGCAAGCGGCGCGTTGGACCACCTATCAAGCCGTTTGGAGGTTGGACGCGGGCCTGCCGGCGGACCGAGAACTGGCCGTGGCCAAATTCATCACGGGAAGGGCCTGCGGGCGGGTGGCCTTCAGCGCGCAGCAACTCCATGGAGGCATCGGGGTGGATATGGACTACGATCTCCAGTTCTTCTATCGGCGGGAGAAGGCGCTCGAACTTCAATTCGGGACGCCCTCGGCGCATTTGGCGGCCCTTGAAGAAGCCTTCGATCTTTAGGCCGGGGCTTCGGCGAGGAACTCTTCGAGGGAGATGATCCGGAAGAGCGGTCCGCGGAGGCAGCTCCGGTAGGTTCGCACGATGGCTTCGTGATCCTCGGGGCGGAAGGAAGCGCAGCAATCCTCGATCATGATGACCTTGAAATCGTGGGCCAGCCCATCGAGGGCGGTGGTAAGCACGCAGACGGGCGTTCCGATGCCGGCCACGGCGATCGTATCCACGCCCATCCCCCGAAGGCGTTCGGCCAGTCCCGTGCCGAGGAAGGCGCTGAACCGCCGTTTCTCGATCACCAAATCCGAGGGTTCCGGTCCGAACTCGGGGATCACCTTGGCCCCTTCGGTACCCATGATGGCATGGGGTTTGACCCCCGTCTCCCGGAAAATGAAATCATCCGGCAGAAAGGCATCGTTTGCAAAGATGACGGGCATTCCCTTTCGGCGGGCGGATTCGAGGAGACGTCTGATCGGGGGGATGAGCCGGCGGGCGAAGCTCCCCATTCCGGAATGGTGTTCCGTATAGACGTTGTCCTTGATCATATCTACGATGATGACGGCGGTTTGCCCCATGGTTCTCCTTGAAGGAAAGGCGGCCAAGTAGACCTATAAGCCGAGTTCTGTATCCGCTCGATTGAGCGGACGGCGGCCATCTATCTAGCCCCGCCGTTGCCGACGGGGTCGTGCGGCCTACCCGAGGACAGGCCGGGCGCCCTTTCGTCCTCCTATTTGGCCTTGCTCCGGGTGGGGCTTGCCCGCCATCCGCCTCACGGTGGACGCGGTGAGCTCTTGCCTCACCTTTTCACCCTTACCCGCCCTGCGGCGGGCGGTATGGTTTCTGTGGCGCTTTCCGAGGGTCACCCCTCCTGGGCATTACCCAGCACCCTCGCCCGGTGGAGCTCGGACTTTCCTCCCCGATCCGATCTGGGATCGGAGCGGCCGCCCGGTCTACTTGGCCACCCGTGTCTGTGCAAGGGTATTGTAGCACAAAAGAGTCTCCCCCGGCGGTTGACACCTTTCTGGGCCCTATGATACATTTGGACACGGGAGTTTCCCCGAACTTTAGCCCATCAAAAGGGCTAAAGTTTTTTCGTGTAAGAAGCGACCTATCGAGAAGGAGGCTATCCCATGAACATGATTGTGTGCGTCAAACAGGTGATCGATCCCGAGACTCCCGCCGCGTCTTTCAAGATCGATCCTCAGGCCAAGCGCGCGCTTGCATCCAAGGATAAGCCGATGGTCATCAGTCCGTTCGATGAGAACGCCGTGGAAGCCGCCCTGAAGGTAAAGGATGCCAACCCGGGAAGCAAGGTATGCGTTCTTTCGATGGGCGCGGAATCGGCGCGGGAGGTAATCAAGCACAGTCTGGCCATGGGGGCCGATGCCGGGTATCTTCTCACCGATCCGGCTTTCAACGATGCCGATAGCTATGCCACGGCGGCCAATCTCGCCGCCGCCATCAAGAAGATCGGGCAATTCGATATCATCTTTTGCGGTCGGCAAGAGGCGGATTGGGATGCGGGGCAGGTGGGGATCGGGATCGCCGAGATTCTTGGCATTCCGAGCATTGCCCCGATCAAGAAGATCGAGGTGAAAGATGGCAAGGCCACGGTGGAGCGGGTTTTGGCCGATGGATACGAAGTTATCGAAGCGCCCCTCCCACTTCTGGTCACGGTGAGCAACGAGATCGGTGCGCCCCGCTATGCCACTCTCAAGGGCATCATGGCAGCGGCCAAGAAGCAAGTGACGGTTTGGAAAGCTGCCGATGTTCCGCCGGCTGCCCCTCGCGGCACGATGCTCAAGCTCTTTGTGCCCGTCCATGAGGGCAAGTGCGAGTTCATCGGCGGGGAAAACGCCGAGGAAGCGGGCGCCAATCTGGCCCTCAAGCTGCGGGAAGTGAAACTCATCTAGGGGATCTCCTGCTTTTTTAAAATACAAGGAGGCAAAGACAATGGCTGAGACCAAAGGCGTAATGGTTGTAGCTGAGATCGTTGAGGGGAAGCTTGCCGCGATCACCACGGAACTTCTGGGAGCGGCACGGAAATTGGCCGGGGATCTGAATCAAGAGGTCATAGCGGTGGTTATCGGGAGTGGGGTGGGGGAGGTGGCAAAGGAGGCTATCGCCTTCGGTGCGGATAAGGTCTATGTGATTGATGCCCCCCTTTTCAAGGATTACACCAACGATGCCTATACGAACGCCCTCCAAAAACTGAACGAGAAGGTGCACCCTGAGATCATCTTGATGGGTCAGACCTTCATCGGTCTGGATCTGGCCCCGAGACTGGCTTTCCGTCTGGGAACCGCAGTGACTCTGGACTGCATCGGGCTGGCGATCGATCCTCAGACGAAGCTCCTGCAGAAGACCAAGCCGGTGTACGGGGGCAATGCGGTGGCCATCTATGTGAGCGAAACCCGTCCTCAGATGGCCACTGTTCGGGCCAAGACCATGGAGCCGCTGGCGGCGGATAGCTCCCGCAAAGGGGAGATCATTCACTTCGATCCTCAGATCGATGCCTCCTCTGTTCGGCAGAAGGTGATCAAGAGAGTCAAGGAGGAAGTCACCGGCATCAAGCTGGAAGATGCCAGCGTGATCGTCTGCGGCGGCCGGGGAATCGGCGGCCCCGAAGGATTCGAGCAACTTCGCGAGCTGGCGAAACTGCTCGGCGGGGCACTCGGCGCCAGCCGCCCCCCGTGCGATTCCGGGTGGGTTCCCACCAGCATTCAGATCGGGCTTACGGGCAAGATGGTGGCCCCCAAAGTGTACATCGGGATCGCACTTTCGGGTTCAAGCCAGCATCAGGCCGGGATGTCCGGTTCGAAGAATATCATCGCCATCAACAAAGACCCCGAGGCCAATATCTTCGGGATCGCTCATTACGGTGTGGTGGGAGATTACAAGAAAGTCGTGCCCGCCTTCATGGCAAAGTGCAAGGAGCTCTTGGCCAAGTGACGTTTCCCGTCCCTTCCCTTTGAAAGGGGTTCACCTTTCGGGGGTGAACCCCTTTCAGTTTGGTGGGGATTGAATAAGGGGCGAATCCAGAAATGCCGACCCCCTTCTTGCTCAAAACCGGCTCGACGGCTTTGCCCCGATGATCTACAATGGGTTCAGCATGGGCCCCGGCAAAACGATGGAAGCTCACAAGGTGTGCCGGATTCCCCATCGTGAAGGGAAGATAGAGAGAAATGGCTCTCAGATGTGGACTCGTGGGCTTACCCGGATGCGGCAAGACCACTATCTTCAATGCGATCACCGCCTCCGGCGCGGCGAGTTTCAAGGGAACGGATACGAACCGTGCCATCGTTAGCGTGCCGGATCCCCGTCTCGATAGGCTCGCCGAGATGTACCATCCCCGGAAAGTGATTCCGGCCACATTGGAATTGGTGGATATCCCCGGTCTCAAGCCCGGCTCCACTGCCGGCGAAGGCCGGGGCACGAAGCTCCTCGGCAATATCAAAGATGTGGATGCGCTCATTCACGTGGTGCGGTGTTTCGAAGACGAGACGGTGCCCTTCGAATATGCTTCCATAGACCCCCGGCGCGATGTGGAGGCGATAGACCTTGAACTGGTCGTTGCCGATAGCCAGACCGTTCAAAACAAGATCACCCGCCTCGAGAAAAAGGCCAAGACCGGAGATCCCGAGATCCTCAATCAAGTGGAGATCTGCGCCAAAGTGAAGGCCGCCCTCGATGAAGGTGTTCCGGCCCGCCGGCAGGGCTTGGGCCCCGAGGAGATCGCGGCGGTGCGGGAATGCAATCTCCTTTCACTGAAACCGGTGCTCTATGTGGCCAATCTCAAGTCCATCTCGGAAGCCGAAGGGCGTTATGCGAAAACGCTTCGGGACATTGCGGAGGGTGAGCGCTCCGGCATCGTCACCATCTGTGGGCGGGACGAAGCGGAGATCAACGAGCTCGATCCCAAGGACCGTCCCGAATTCCTCAGGGCGATCGGTTTGAAGGAATCCTCCATCCATCGGCTGATCCGCGCCGCGTACGCGCTCCTCGGACTAGTGAACTTCTTCACCGTGGGCGAGGATGAGGTCCATGCATGGACTTGCCGCAAAGGCGATAAAGCCCCCACCGCGGCGGGAAAAATCCATACGGATATGGAGAAGGGGTTTGTCCGAATGGAGGTGACCCGGTACGAAGATCTGATGGAATACGGCAGTGAAGCGGCGGTGGCCAAGGCCGGAAAGCATCGGCTTGAGGGCAAGACGTATGAGGTTCAGGATGGGGACATCGTGGTGGTGAGGTTCACACCGCCGAAGTGAATCGTCCTCCGGCCGGATCACATAGCCCCTTGCTTGAGGGCCGCAAGCGCCGCTTCCACTTCCTTTTCCATCGAATCCGTCTTCGACTCGATGGCTTTGAAGGCCGTCTCCACTTTCGCCTTTGTACCCGGTTCGATCCCCCCGTGCACGCTCAAGTGCGATTGCAACCGCCGCTTCATTTGGAATTCCAGCCGCTTGTGGAGCGGCTGAGCCCGGTAATCATCGATGATCTTGAGCAATCTTGCTTTCTCTTCGGGGAGCTGACCCTCGATCTCCCACAGGAGATTGGCCATGTGATCGCTCACAAGATATGAGCGGCACTCGAGCACGGCGATGAAATCCCGGATCTCTGCGATGATCTCGTCCTCCGAAAGGGGCTCGAACTCCCCCGCAAGATAACGGGCGTGGAGATCGGTCCCCTCGCGGATCACCAGACTCCGCAGCCGGATGAAGTCCGGCTCGATCTCATTCAGCACCCGGGCTGTGTCTCGGGCGTGCTTTTCGGACCATTTGTGCCCGCCCAACCCGGGGATCACGTATTCCGAAAGGGAGATGCCCGCCTCGACCACTTTCCGCCCCCCGGCGATATGTTGTGCCGCGGTCACGCCTTTGCGGATGAACGCGAGCACTTCATCGCAGCCCGATTCGAGTCCGATGTGCAGCCGGGAAAGCCCGGCATCGTGAAGGGCCTTGAGCTCATCGAGCGTTTTTCTTGCCGCCGTCTCCGAGCGGGCATAGGAGGTGATGCGCTCCACGGTGGGGAAGGTGCTCTTGATCGCCTTCAGCACTTCGACGAGTTCAGGGGTGCGCATGATGAGGGTGTTCGCATCTTGGAGAAAGACGGTCTTTGCCCCGCTGGCAAGCCAGTTGGCCACGTTGATCAGACTGTGGAAGCGGGCTTCGCGGAGTTCCGGGGGTACGGCGTCCTCTCCGTAGATCTCGGGATTTCCCCGAACGATGGCGGAGATGACCTCGTTGCGGATTTCCCCGCCCCACCCCAGCCGCCAAGAAGCGGCCTTGAGCTCATCGGCCAGGGCCTTGGCCTCGGCGATATCGGCCTTGATCTCGGCGGGGGTCCGATATTCGAACCGCTTGCCCCGGTACGTGCCGCAGAAGGCGCATTTGTTCCACGGGCAATTTCGAGTGGCCCGGATCAAGAGCGATTGGTCCCGTCCCTCGCTGGGCGGCCGGATCGGGCCGATTTCGAAGGCGTATCGGGCGCCTTCCCGGGGACGCATCTTGTACAAAGTGCTTCATCCTCCATTGGGAAAGTTGGAGCCCCCGCCCCTTGAGATCACGGGGCTAGAAGAAATTGATTTGCGAGCGGGCATATCGAGGTTTGAGAATTTCGGCGATTTCATCCTGAAGGGCGGGATCCGTGATCGGTTCGATTTCGGAGACGGGCCGTCCTTCCTCGTTCTGCCGGTATTGCCATCTCAGGATGTAGCCTTCCACGTTGACCCCCGTGAGATTGGAGGCATAGCTCCCATCGCAAAAGCTGCATCCCCCCGCCTCCACTTCCACCAATAGCACCGGTTTGCCCCGGTGCTCGATGGTGGATTCGGTGGCATTGTACGAACGGATCTCCCAACCGATTTCCTCTCCCGGACGGCTTAAATGCACGTAATCGCGCGGCATGCTTTCGCTCCGTTTTAGATACTATTCACCCGCTCCGATATCTCGGCCATCGTGAGCCCCTCGATGGTCACGGACTTTCGCTTGCTTGAAAGCCCCTTCTTCAGAGTGATCCGGGTCTTGGGCACATGGAGGACTTCGCTCAAGAACTCGATCAACCGTTTGTTCGCCTTGCCTTCCACCGGTGGAGCGGCGATCCTCACCCGGAGGATGCCGTCCTGAAACCCCTTCACCTCATCTCGAGAGGCATTCGGTTGCACCTGAACCATGATCTGTGTGTGCATCCTTACGCTCGGTCTCCCATAAAGCATTATACAAGACCGGTGCTCCCCCATGAGGCGGCGGAGTCCTCACGGTGTGGGAGGGGTCACGTACGATGGCGGGGTACGAAAAGGGCGAATTTGAGGCTCGACTTCTTCGTTCACTACATAGCCCGAGAGATGCATGAGCGTATCGTAAAGGGCCTTATCGATCTGCTCCGCTTGCATGGAGGCTTGACACGGATAGTGATGAGCGATGAGCCCGGCCTTCGGGACGGCTTCATCGGCATGCACGCCGATGAGCCCCTTGGCCACATGATGACTCGAACCGCATGGCGCCCCGCGGAGCACCTCGACCGATTCGATGCGCCGGGTCGAAGGATTCACCGTGATCCTGAACTTCGGCTTCCCGAAGTATCGGGCGAATTCCGCGATCACTTTGCCGCCGTGGGGTTCGGCGGCGTGCCGATAGCCGCTTCCCTCTTCGGTCAGGGTGCAAAAGGTCTTGGGGAAAGCCGTCAAGATCCCCTTTGCCCCGAGCTCCCGCCGGAGCTGATTCTTGAGTCCGGCGGGCATCCACTGGGAGTTATCCACCGGCGCGATCACCCCTTGTGCGCCGGTCATCGCCACAATATCGGGGATGAGCTGGGGGGCGTGAGACGACTCGCTCAGGAAGATGAGGAGATCTGCCGCCGGTAGTTCGGGGGGGAGGAAATCGGCGGGATCGTCTATCAGCGGGGGGAGATTGGGGGGCAAGGTGAGCGATTCGATGCGCCACTCGCGGGGGACGCGTTCCCGGATGTTCTTGAGGATCCTTTGTCCGTAGGGACCCTGAATGGCGATCAGAAGGCGCATGGTTTCCTCAGTCGGGTGAAGTGGGGTTGGGAAGCTTTCCTTGCATTCCGTTGATTCGTTGGAGCCATCGGAGCGCGGCATCCATTGCGGCTTTGTTGTTGCGGAGGCGATGCTTTCCGCCGGGGATCATCACGAGCTCCTTGGGCTCGCGAGCCCTTTCGAAGAGCCTCGTGGCGTGAACCGGATCGATCGTTTCGTCCTCGGTTCCGTGCATGATGAGGAGCGGCCGAGGCGATATGCGGTCGACGGAGTGGAGTGGGCTCACTTGGGCGAAGTGCCGGGCCCACTCGTCGAGGGAGGGGGGGAAGGCGGGATCGCGGATCGTGCCCACGCTTCGGCACTGGGCTAAAAACTGCTCGGGGGTCCGCCCCAATCCGCCGATGGAAAACTCGGCGGGACAAGCGCAGAGAATCAAGCTCCGGATCCGGGGGTTGCGGGCGGCTACATAGGCGGAGACGGCGGCGCCTCCGCTGAATCCCATCACCGTCAATCGCGCCGGGTCGCCTTGCCCCATGCCCCCGAGATAGGCCAGTATCGCATCGAGATCGCGGGTCCAATCCACGAGGTCGAGATTGCCCTCGCTTTCGCCGCAACCGCGGAAGTTAAAGATGCAAGTGAGGAACCCGTTTCCGGCAAACCATTCCGCTAGGCCCGGATACCCCGGATCATCCGGCGCGGGGGCCGAAGCGGCGGGGATGCCATGGCAGATGCAGAGCATGGGGGGGTGCCCTCCCGATTCTGGGGGGGAATGAATCTCCCCGGAGATTCTGAATCCGTCCGCTCGAACCGAGAATGATTGAGCCATTCCTTCCATCCCCTGCGGCCGAAGTTGATTATAGCTTTCCCGAAAGGGAAAGTCGAGCCGGGCGGTTCGGGCCGAGTCCCGGACCCCCGTATTCACTCCAAAAGGGACCATACCCCAAAACAGCGATTCCGCTTTGTAGCCTTCACCCTCAGGGTGAATGAGCTCGATCACGTCACTCCCGGACCTTGCCCGGGAATTCCCCGCACCCCATGAACGATCCGGCTTCTCCGATCCCACCCACCCGCCCAAAGGGTTTTCTTGGGGACACCCCCAATCCCCCGGCTTTAAGAGGCGTCTTGGCACGCGGTTCTTCAATCGCTCTTTTGGGACCGAAATCCCGCTTTGCTTCCGGGCCCGAAAATGGGGTATAATTGGGGCAAGCTTTTCCCCAACGTTGGAAAAGCAAACGGCGACGAAAATTCTCCGAGCGGAGAGGTTCGTCCCCTCGGATTTTATGCTATGACTCAATCCCTCACTGATGGTTGCACTCCTTTGCGCACTTTGGAAAGCACTCCCCCGCGGGACGCTGTGGATAGCTCGTTTCGCGAGTTGTTGGCGATCATCCATTTCACCGAGAAGGTCTCCACCAAGATCCACGGCCTGCGCGATGTAGAGGAGATCTTCAATGTGGTGGCGGACGAGTTCACCCGATCCGGGCGGTACATGGCCAACATCCTTCTCCTTGGGGAAGATGGGGCATCCCTTCGAATCGTCCGGACCTCCCTTTCGCCGCAGACGATCGAGGCCATTGAAAATGTATCGGCCGAGCGCGTGAACGATTACCGGATCAAATTGGCCGAGTCTTCCATTTTCCGGCGGGTCGTGGGCGAGGGTGAAACGGTGCAAGCGAGGGCGAGCGAGATCCTTGCGGAACTCCTTCCCGCAGAACAGCGGCCCATTGTGTTGAACGCCTTGGGCGTTGGCGATCGGCCTTCAATCATCACCCCGCTGACGCGACGGGGGAAGATCGTTGGTGCGCTCACCGTCACCTCGACGGCCCTTTCGTCCTATCTCGTTCCATCGGTGAAAACGTTGGCGCGCCACATCTCCGCTGCGATGGACCTTGCGGACGAATCCGCCGAGCGGAAGCGGGCTGAGCAAGCTCTGGAACAGCGGGAGCAACAGTTTCGCTCGCTCATCGAGAATGCCCCGGACATCATCGCCGTGCTCAATCCCGATATGACCTTGCGGTATAGCAGTCCTGCGGCTCGACGGGTCCATGGATACGAACTTGAAGAGATGCTGGGGACCAACGGCTTTTCGCTGATTCATCCGGAAGATGTTCCCCGGGCGGTGGAAGGGATGAGGCTCTTGGTGCAGAACCCCTGCCAAACGGTCTCCATGGGACTTCGCATCCACGCGAAGGATGGCTCGTGGCGGCATATCGAACTGGTGGGGAAGAATCTCCTCGATGATCCCTCCGTGAGGGGCTTTGTGGTCAACTACCGGGATGTGACCGAACGGATGAGGGCGGAGGAGGCGCTTCGAGATAGCGAACAGAAATTCCGGATGATCTTTCAGAATGCCAATGATGGGATTGTGTATCTGAGCCGCGAGGGGCTCATCACCGATGCGAACGATCGCATCATGGGGATGTTCGGGAAGAAGCGCGAAGAGGTGATCGGCAGACGGTTCGATGAGATCGCGTTCGTGGATGCTCGGGAGATGGCCAGAATCCTCGAGTGGTTCCGGCTCACAGTGGAATCGGGGGAAGCTCTGGCTCCGACCGAATTCGAGATAAAACGGGCCGGCGACGGGGCGATCCTCTATGTGGAGACGAGCGCAAGCGTCATCAAGAAAGGCGGCTCCGTTGATGGCGTGCTCATTCTGGTGAGGGATATTACCCATCGAAAACGCATCGAGGCGGCCCTCCGTGAATCCGAGGCGCGCTGGCGGTCTCTGGCGGAGAACATCCCCGATATCATCACCACCGTTGATCGGGAGGGGACCATTCTGTTCACCAATCACGCCCCATCGGGCATTTCGAAGGAACGGATTATCGGGACGAACATCGTTCGCTATCTGTGCATTCCCGAAGAACGGGAGGCCATGCAGAACGCGATCCGGCGGGTATTCGATACGGGCAGACCTGTGAGCGATTACGAGGTCCGGGGATACGGTCCGGATGGTTCTCTACGATGGTATTCGTGCTGTGTGGGGCCTATCCAGCAAGAGGGCAAAACAGTGGCGGTCAACGTGATTGCCGCGGATATCACCGAACGCAAGAACTCGGAAGAAGAGGTATTGAAGCGGAACCGGGAGCTGACCGTGCTCAATACCATCGCCCAGACGATCAGCGAATCCATAGACCTCGATGAAATCCTGACCAATACGCTCAGGAGAATCTTCGAGCTTCTGGGTATCCGGCATGGCGCTTTCCTCCTCATGCGGCGGGGCACCCTTTTCTCTCGCATTCAAGAGGGGGTCATGCCGGAATGGGGAGCGCTCATTCCCCGGGGTCACAACGGGGAATCCATCGTTCATCTCGCCGTCCGGTCCGGGGAACCGTTCTTTGTAGAGTCTCTTCCGGATTCGCTCGAATCCGTTCCTCCCGAGGCGGTGCGGATCATTCTGGAAGAGCGCCTCAAATCGGCGCTGTTCGTGCCGCTCAAAGCCAAAGGGGATGTTCTGGGGATCATGTGCACGGTCACGCAGGGGGAGCGGGTGTTCACGCCGGAGGAACGGGAGCTTCTGAAGACCATCGGCCATCAGATCAGCACCGCCATCGAGAACGCGCAATTGCTCGAGGATGCTTCGCGCGCGGAGGCTCTGGAAGAGCTGGATAAGCTCCGGACGGCGCTGTTGGCCAGTGTTTCTCATGAGCTGCGGACGCCCCTCACCGCGATCAAGGGGATTGCCAGCTCTCTCACTCAACCGGATGTTGTGTGGGATGCCGAAACCCAGCGGGACTTTTTGAACACGATCGAGCGGGAATCGGATATTCTGACGCGCATCGTTGAAGATCTCATGAAGATGTCCCAGATCGAGGCGGGGCTTCTGACCTTGGAGAAGAAGCGAAGCCGGGTTTCGTCCATTGTGAGCCAACTCCGCAATCAGCTTCGGGCGCTGGGAAAGAACCATCAGATCGAGATCAAGGTCCCCCGGCGATTGCCCGCCGTATATGTGGATGAAGTGCGAGTCGGGGAGGTGATCACCAATCTGATCGCCAACGCCGCGGCCTATTCGGACCCCGGCACGAAAATCACTCTCGAGGCTCGCCGGCTTCCGGGGGAGATCGTCATCTCGGTCTCCGATGAAGGGATCGGCATTCCGGAGGAGCATCTGGAGAAGGTATTCGATCGTTTCTACCGGTTGGAGAGCGGTGTGGCCCGCCGAAGGGGTGGCACGGGCTTGGGATTGGCCATCTGCAAGGGGATCGTTGAACAGCACGGCGGTCGGATATGGGCCGAGAGCACGGTCGGAAAGGGTTCCAAGTTCAGCTTCAGCTTGCCGATCATGGAGAATCTCGAGGGATGATGCCGGGCCGATCGCTGCTTCTCAGGGTAAACATGTTGAGATTTCAGGACAACGGCGTTAGAATGTGTATCATAGCTGAGAATCATGCGGGGGTATCGGGACGATGAATAATACGCGCGTTTTGCTGGTGGACGATGACCCGGTAATTCTCAAGTTTGTGGGCGCCAATTTGAAGGCCCGGAATTTCGAAGTGATCACCGCCGAGGATGGAGAATCCGCCTTACGTGCAATGGAGCAAACCCTGCCTGATCTCGTGATCCTCGATATCATGATGCCGGGGATGGATGGTGTTGAGGTTTGCCGGCGGATCCGCGAGTGGTCCAAAGTTCCCGTGATCATGCTCACCGCGAAGAATGAACTCAGCGACAAAGTCGCCGTTCTGAACCTTGGGGCCGATGACTATATCACCAAGCCCTTCGGCATCGAAGAACTTCTGGCGCGCGTGCGTGCGGTCCTGCGCCGCAAATCCGGGACCGTCGTTCCCGATTCGGCCACGTTCGTCAGCGATGACCTCCAGATCAATTTCGCGGAACGGCTGGTCACGGTAGGCGGTCGGCCGGTCAATCTCAGTCCCCACGAGTACGATCTTCTCCGAGAGCTGGCCCAGAACGCCGGCAAGGTGCTCACCCATCAGATGCTGCTCTCAAGGGTGTGGGGCGCTGAATACGGCAACGAGACGGAATATCTGCGGGTGTACATCGGGAGGTTGCGCAACAAGCTCGAAGCCGATCCGAAAAAGCCCAAACACATCCTGACCAAGACCGGCGTGGGATACTATCTCCAGAAACACGAGCCCAGATCTCAGAAAAGCCCCTCGGTTTCTTGAGCCCCGCGAACTCCTTTGCCCCATTTCCGGCGATTTCTAGACCACGGTAGCCCGCACGAAAGAAGGGCCGCTGGAGCGTCCGGCTCTCATTTCTCGCCGAGTTCACCGCGAAGGCTGATGTACCCCAGAAGGCGATCCCGGGCGATCATGCCGACCATTCGGCCGTCTTCTTCCACCACCGGCAGTTGATTCACATCCTCCGCGGTCATGATGCGGAGCACATCCGCCAGATCATCGTTCGGATGCACCACCCGCAATTGATCGAATGGGGTCATCACGTCTCTCGCCGTCTCGTATGGCCAGCGCTCCCGGGGGACGGACTTGATCTCGTGCATGGTGATGAGTCCAATGACCCGATCGTGCTCCGTCACCGGGAAACATCGCCGGCCGGAGGGGAGGATGTGCTCGTGCACCAATCGCTCCACCGGAAGGTCCGGGGCAATGGCCGGACAGTCCTGCGCCATGATCTCCGAGACGGTGTGTCCTTGAAGCATATCCTCAATGGCCAGTTGCCGGTAGCTCCCCTGCGCCGCATTCTGGAGAAACCATCCGATGAGTGCCAACCACAATCCGTTGAGCAATCCCCCCCAGAAGATGAGGGCGATCCCCCCGAGGATGAAGGCATATCCCATTCCCCGCCCGATATCCGAAGCCGTCTTGGTCGATTTTTTCAAGTTCCCGCTCTTCCACCAGAGGATGGATCGCAATACTCTTCCCCCGTCCAGCGGAAAGCCGGGGATGAGATTGAAACCCGCGATGACCACGTTGATCCATCCCAACCAGAAGGATACGCCCTCGACGAATTCGTATTTGTCCTCGACGCCGTAATAGAGAGCCCAGAACGTGCCCCCGAGAATAAGGCTTGTCAGAGGCCCGGCGATGGCGATCTGGAACTCGTCCATCGGACGGCGCGGCTCTTCATTGATGCGCGAGACGCCACCGAAGACGAAGAGCGTGATGGATTCGACTCCCAACCCTTTGGATTGGGCGGTGAGGCTGTGCATGAGCTCATGGGCCATGAGTGAGGCAAAGAACAGGAAGCTCGTGAGGATGCCGGCGAGCACGGCCTTGAGGGTGCTCCAGTGAGGGTAGGTATCCGGAAAGTACCCGGCGGTGAGCGCCCACGTCACCAGACCGAATACCAGAAACCACGAGTAATGGAGCTTGAGCGAGATTCCGAATACTTTCCCGATGGGGATGCCGCCACGGAACATGAGGGGCCTACCTTCTTGATCGGATTTTCACGGGAGGAAAGCCGGGATCCGGTCTCACGGCCGATCGCACCCGTCCGATTCCATTCTGGCATTGCCCTCCCCCTTTGGCAAGTGCCCGCTTGCCCCCAAAATAGCGATTCCGCTTTGTAACCTTTACCCTCAGGGTGAATGACCTTGATCACGTTACTGCGGACCTTGCCCCGGGATTCCCATACACCCCATGAACGCTCCGGCTTCTCCGATCCCACCCACCCGCCCAGAGGGTTTTCTTGGGGGACACCCCTAATCCCCCCGAGAATGTGTTTTGTGCACTCTCTTATTCAATCGCTCTCTTGGGGGTCTTCCGAGAGGTGTGATCGCGAGGGGGGAAGTCTTACCTTTCGATCCCCGCCTCCTTGAGGATATCGGGCACGACTTCTTCTTTGCCGATGGCCATGATGTGAACCCCATCGCAGAGGTTGTTCTTCTTGATCTCGGCGATCATCCGCCCCGCGATGCGGATGCCGGTCTTGACCGCTTCGCCTTTCGGCGCGGCGGCCATTTCATCGATGAGTTTCTGAGGTACGAACACGCCCGGCACATTATCGTTCATGTATTTGGCCATGCGGGCCGATGTGAGGAGAATGATCCCCGCGAGTATCTTGACCTTGAATTGGCGGGCATAGACCATAAACTTGGCGAAATTGTCGAGATCATAAATGGCCTGCGTTTGAAAGAACTCAGCGCCGGCGGCGATCTTCTTCTCGAACTTGGCCAGTTGCGGCTCGAGGGGTTTGGCTTCCGGCGTAACGATGGCGCCGGCACAGAACTCGACCTTCCCATCGAGGTCATTCCCGCCGAGGTCCTTGCCGGACTCCATGATCCGGATCGCATGCAAAAGCTGCGAAGAGTCGAGATCGAACACCCCTTTGGCCTGTTTGTGATCCCCCACGGGCACGGCATCGCCGGTAAGGCACAGCACGTTTCGGATGCCCCGCGTGTAGGCGAAGAGAAGCTCGGCTTGAAGCGCGATTCGGTTGCGGTCGCGGCAGGTCATCTGAAGGATCGGCTCCCCGCCGCGCTCTTTGATCGCCAGACATCCGCCGATAGAGGGGAACCGCATCACCGAGCTCTGATGATCGGTCACGTTGATGCCGTCCACTTTATCCTTGAGAAGATCGATGTGGTGAAGCATCTTCTCAAGGTTCGTCCCTTTCGGCGGTCCGATTTCACTCGTGATGATGAACTTGCCGGAATTGAGCGCTTCCCGAAAACTCTGTGCCATCGTTCTTTCTCCCAATCCCTATCTCTTGAAGGTGATCCAATTACACGGAAACCTGAATCGTCCGGGGCCGGGGGGCCACTTGATAGTCTTTGGGGGGATGATACTTCTTCATCAGCTCGAGTTGCCCCAGCTTTTCCAATCGCTGGTAGATGAGGGTCCACGCGCAATCCTTTGTCTTGTCCACTTCGCATTTCCCGTTATTGGTGCCCCCGCATGGCCCGTTGACAAGCCCCTTGTGGCATGCCGTCACGGGGCAGATTCCCGCGGTTTCGCCGATGATGCACTGACCGCATTGGGCACATGCCTCCTTGAAGCTGCCGGGATTCGTTTCGAGGCCGATGAAGAGCGTGTCCACGCCGGGGATAATCGGCTTCTCGATATACGAGGCGACCTTTTGGGCTCCAAGGGCACAGGAGAGGATGAGGAGGCAACTGGCATTGGCAATGGCCTGTCCGTGTTCCTTTATCACGACGGCCGTCATCTCATCGCACGCCGTGGGGATGACCACGGACCCGGTCACGAGCTTCCCGATCTCCTTGATCTTGCCGCACATCTGGGCCACTTCCTCCACCCCCCCCGTCTTCATCATCGTGGTACATGTGCCGCACCCGATCACAAACACCCGATCGAACTTCTCGAGATACTGCTTGACTTCATCGAAAGGCTTCTGTTTGGTGATGGACTTCATACTTCCTCCCGTGAGTCTCGCCGGCGAGGCTCATTTTTCAAGGTCGCATCTGAGACACCGTCGGGCTTCCGCTCTGGCCCGGCTCTCGGAAAGCCCGAGCTCGATCTCCGCGAAGGTCGTCTTGCGTTCTTCGACGGATAGGGTTGCCACTCGGGCGCGAGGCTCCGGTTTCCACTCTTCCGGGGCCTCCTCACCTTTGGTCGGCTCGCGGAAGACCTCGCTTTTGAGATCGTACATGTGCACCGGTGACGGGTCCTTTCTCAAATACTTGTCGATGGCCAGTGCCGCCCGCCGTCCCGCGGCGATGGCGTGGATCACGTATCCGGGCCCGGTCACGAAGTCGCCTCCCGCAAACACCCCCGGGATATTGGTGGCGAGCGTATTGCTATCCACTACGAGCGTCTCCCATCGCGTACGCTCCAGAGCGCTATCGGGCGGAAGGAAGGTCAGATCCGGCGCTTGGCCGACGGCGGCGATCACGGTATCCGCTTCCATGGTGAACTCGGAACCTTCGATGGGAAGGGGCTTGCGCCGGCCCTTTTCATCGGGCTCCCCGAGCTTCATTTTGATGCACTGGAGGCCCGTCACGCGCCAGTTATCGCTCAGCACCCGGGTGGGACGGGTGAGGAAGTGCACCTTCACGCCCTCCGCCAGAGCCTCATCGTATTCGACCTCGGTGACGGGCATCTCCTCGCGCGATCGCCGGTAATATATGCTCACTTCCTCTGCCCCCAATCGGAGTGCGGTTCGGGCGGAATCGAGGGCCACATTGCCCCCTCCGATCACTGCGGCCCGCTTTCCGATCTTCACCGGCCGTCCGATCTTGACATCGCGCAGGAACTGAAGTCCGTAGTATAGCCCCTCCAAACCTTCGATCTCACCCGGAATCCCCACGCGCTGGCTGCGTTGAGCCCCCGCCGCGATGAACACCGCACTGTAGCCTTCGCGCTTGAGGAGGTGATCCACCGTGAAGTTGGTGTTGATCGGGGTATTGTACCGGATCTCGACGCCCTTCTTGGCGATATAATCGATCTCCCTCTTGATGACCTCGGGTGGAAGGCGGAAGGCGGGAATGGCCACTGAGAGCATGCCGCCGCCCACGGGCAACGCTTCGAAAACGGTGGCACCGTATCCCATTTGCGCGATGAAATAGGCGCACGCCAGACCCGTGGGTCCGGCGCCCACCACCGCCACCTTTTCCTTTTTCGTTCGCGGAAACGGTGGGGGGTCTTCCCGGACATTTTCGAAGTACCAATCGGCGGCAAAGCGTTTGAGGGAGCGGATCGCTACCGGATCGTCCAACTCGCCCCGTCGGCAGCGGACTTCGCACGGATGATGACAGATGCGGCCGCAGATCGAAGGGAAGGGGTTGCGTTCGCGAATGGTCTCCACCGCTTTCATGTAATCGCCCTCGGCGATGGCGGCCACATACTTGGGCACGTTGATCCCCACCGGACAGGTATGCTGGCACGGCGAGATCATCAGGGCATCGCAAACCGCGGCTGGGCATTTCCGTTCCTTGATATGGGCCTCATACTCATCGCGGAAGTAATTGATCGTGGTGAGGATCGGGTTGGGGCAGGTTTGACCGAGACCGCACAGGGAACAGGATTTGACCACTCGGGCGATCTGAAGGAGCTTATCTACATCCCCTTCTTGTCCCTTGCCTTGTGTGATCCGGGTGAGGATTTCGAGCATCTGCCGCGTTCCGAGCCGGCAGGGCGTGCATTTCCCGCAGGATTCGTCCTGAGTAAAGCTCAAGAAGTACCGGGCGATTTCGACCATGCAGGTGTTCTCATCGAGAACCACCATGCCGCCGGAGCCCATGATGGAGCCGAGTTGCGCCAGCGAATCGTAGTCCACCTGCCGATCGAGGAAGCGGGCGGGGATGCATCCGCCGGAAGGCCCGCCCGTTTGCACCGCCTTGAACGCTTTGCCTCTGGGGATGCCGCCGCCGATATCGAAGATGATCTTGCGGAGGGATGTGCCCATCGGCACTTCAACGAGTCCACTGTTGGCGATCTTACCGGTGAGGGCGAAAACGGCGGTGCCGGGGCTCTTCTGCGTGCCGATGGTCACGAACCAATCGGCGCCCCGGTCGATGATGACGGGAACGGAGGCGAGGGTTTTGACGTTGTTGATGTTGCTCGGCTTGCCGTCGAGGCCGGATGTGGCGGGGAAGGGGGGGCGGGGGCGGGGCATGCCGCGGCGCCCTTCGATCGAGGCCATGAGCGCCGTTTCCTCTCCGCACACGAATGCGCCCGCGCCCTGCACGATGATGATATCGAAGTTGAATCCCGACCCGAGGATATCCTTGCCGATGAATCCCTTGGCCCGGCTCTGTTCCACCGCCTTCTTCACCCGTTGAACGGCGAGCGGGTATTCTTCCCGAACATATACATACCCCGTCTGCGCCCCGACCGCATAGCCGCAAATCGTCAGGCCTTCGAGCATGGAATGGGGATCCGCCTCCAGAATGGATCGGTCCATGAAAGCCCCGGGATCGCCTTCATCCGCATTGCAGATCACGTATTTCACTGTTCCGGGGGCATCCCGGCAGAACTGCCATTTCATGGCGGTTGAAGCGCCCGCTCCCCCGCGTCCCCGAAGCCCCGACTTCTTGATCTCGGCGATCACTTGTTCCGGGGTCATGGTAGCCAGAACCTTGCGCAGCGCCCGATAGCCGCCGCGTTCTACGTAATCCTCGATGCGTTCCGGATTGATGTGCCCGCAGTTGCGCAGGATCACCCGCTGTTGCTTGGCATAGAAATTGATCTCTTCGTAGCGGGGCACCGGTCTGCCCGTCGCGGGGTCCCGATAGAAGAGCCGCTCCACGGGCTTTCCGCCCCCGAGATGCGATTCGACGATTTCCCGGGCATCATCGGGTGAGACATGCGTATAGAAGATGCCGTCCGGCTCGACAACTACGTTCGGCCCCTGCTGACAGAAGCCGTGGCACCCCGTGAAATCGATCGCGGCATGCTTCAGCCCCGCCCGCTCCACCTCCGATTTGAGCGCTTGATACACGAGATCCCCGCCCCCCGAAACGCACCCCGTCCCCCGGCACACAAGAACGGTGAACTTCGGCTGTTGCATATCTAACCCCTATTCGTGCGGCTGGCGAAAATCTGGGCCACTTTCTTGGGATTGAGTTGACCGTAAGTCGTATTGTTGATCACCATGTTCGGCGCAAGTGCACATACCCCGATGCAAGCGACCGTCTCCAGCGTGTACTCGAGGTCTTCGCTTGTCTCACCCTCCTCGAGGTTCAACTGATTCTTGATGAGCTTGAGGATCGTCTTCCCGCCGCGAACATGACATGCGGTGCCCCGGCACACCTTCACCACATTTCTCCCGCGCGGGGCCGTGTGGAGCCCCGTATAGAAGCTGATGACCCCCTGCACTTGACTGGGGTAGAGGCCCAGGCCATCGGCGATGGGTTTGATCGCTGATGGGGGGATATACCCAAATTTCTCCTGCACCTCCTGTAGCAGGGGGATCAGAGACCACCGCTGGCCTTTGTATTTGCCGATGATCTCTTCGACTTGCCTGAGGTCCACTTCCTTCGGGGGATTCTTCTCGGTCATCGCAAACCTCTCCTCTGCGCATATTCCCGGCGGCAAATCTACAGCTTCTCGATCTTTACTCGGCACGTCTTGAGAACCGGGCTCCTCGATTTGGGATCAAAGGATACATCGAAGAGAGCTCTCACCGGGCTCTGCGGGAACCCGATCGGCGCCATCACGGTTCCCGGGAGAACCGCCTCAGTGAGCCGCGTTCGGAGCACAAGCCCTCCCGATTTCGAGGTTACTTTCACTTGATCCCCTGCCCCGACGCCGAGTTTTGCGGCATCCCCCGGATGCATCTCGAGGAAGGGCTCCGGCGCTACGGCCGCAAGACGCGGCGATTTTGAAGTCCGTACCCCGCTGCCGAACTTGTAAAGCACCCGGCTGGCCAGAAGCTCGAACCCGTATCCGTTCTTGTGGACCTTTTCCGCGGGTTTGGTCTCGATCGGGGCAAGGCGTCCTCCGGCGGGACCGAAACCGCTCTCATACAGCCTCGCTGTACCCCACCGGGCGCCGTTGGTCTTGGGCCAGAATACGCCTCCCCCATCGAGAGCGGCATAGTCTATCCCTTGGTAGAGCGGCACGAGTTGAGCAATCTCGCCCATGATCGCCTCCGCTGAGGAATACTGCATGGGATATCCCATCGCGCTTGAAATACGGGCGATGATCTCCCAGTCCGCCCTTGCTTCCCCGGGGGGCAAAACGGCTTTTCTTATCCGCTGAACGCGCCGTTCGAAGTTCGTGAAGGTGCCGTCCTTCTCGGCAAAGCTTGCGGCGGGGAGCACCACATGGGCAAGGTTGGCCGTCTCGGTCAGGAACAAATCCTGCACCACGAGGAATTCGAGGTTTGCCAGAGCGCCGCGCACGAATGCGGTGCTGGGGAAACCGGCCGCAGGATTTTCGCCGACGATATACATTCCCCGGACGGTCCCCGAAGCTGCCTTTTCGATCATTTCGATCGCGGTGAGCCCCGGGCTTTCCGGCAATCGGGCGCCCCACGCTTGCCCCAGCTTTCTCCGGGCTTCAGGGTCGGCCACGGGTTGGTACCCGGGGAGGAAATCGGGAAGGCACCCCATATCGGAGGCCCCCAGACCGTTGCAGTCCACTTGGATCGGGAAGATTCCGCCTCCGCCATGCCCCAGGCTTCTGGTCAATAGAGCTAGGTCAACAAGGGCCTTCACACACTCGACCCCGTCGGCTTGCTGGGTGACGCCGGTTCCAAAGATGATCGCGATAGGCCCTGCCCCCATGAGGAGCCGGGCGGCATTCTGAATCTCCTCCTTGCGAATGCCCGTGGCCTTCTCCACTGCGGCAAGGGTGATGGATTTCAGAGAGGCTTTCAGCTCATCGAGGTTCTTCACTCTTTCCAGAACGAACTCTTTGTTCCATAGCTCCTCATCGAGGATGATCTTCAGGAGCCCGCTTAAGAGGATTCCATCGGTGCCGGACTTCGGGCGCAGCCGTTGATGGGCCATTCGGGCAAGGGAAACCGGCCATGGGTTGATCACGATCAATTTGGCCCTTCCCTTCTTGATTGCCCGCTTGATGGCATAGCCCATCACCGGCGCCGAGATCTCGGGATCGGCCCCGATGAGAAGGATGATTCCGGATTGCTCGATATCCGCGATGGGGTTGGTGGCGGCCGCGAATCCAAGACATTCCCCAAGCCCAACCCGACTCGGTGCATTGTAGAGCCGCCCGCCGTTATCCACGTTGTTGGTTCCGATCGCCGCCCGGGCGAATTTCTGCAAAAGGTAATCTTCCTCGTTGGTGCATTTCGAAGACCCTAAGACGGCAAGGCTTTCGGAACCGTAGAGGGACTTCATCTTGCCGAAGCCTTCGGCCACCGCCTTGACGGCTTCTTCCCATGAGACCGGTTTGAGCTGGCCTTCGATCCTCATGAGCGGCCGGGTCAAGCGTTCCGGGCTGTGGACGAAATCGTATCCATAGGAGCCGCGGACGCAGGCCGTGACGCCGTTGGGTGAATGACCGCCGATGGGAGCGGCCCGTACGATTCGCCCGCCGGCGATCTCCAGATCGAGGTTGCACCCGCATCCGCAGAACGGGCACACGGTGGGAACCGAGGTTGTGGTGGTGCCGCGATAAGGCTTGATCTTCTCCGAGAGGGCGCCCGTGGGGCAAAGGGCCACGCATGTGCCGCAGAACGTGCACTCGGAGGCTTCGAGAGCCGTATCCCCCACGGTGGCCGGTTTGGAAGGAAATCCCCGATGAAAATAGTCAATGGCCCCTACACAGACGATCTCTTGATCCGCCCGGATGCATTTGGCGCAGAGGATGCATTTGGAAAGGTCGCGTTCGATGAAAGGGTTTACGTCCATCATTGTGGCCGGATGGGGGATGCGGTGAAGGTCGATCAGCCCGATCCCCAGATCGGCGGCGATCTGCCTTAGTTGACAGCGGTTGCCCTTATCGCATACCATGCAGGAATCGGGATGGCTGGCGAGCATCAGCTTGACGATGATTTTGCGGCTCTCGATGACCTTCGGCGAACGGGTGTTGATCACCATGCCCGGGGCGATCGGGGCTACGCATGAGGCCAGAAGCGCCCCGTTTCGCTCATCTTCCACCAGACACACCCGGCATGCCCCGTAGGGGGCAAGATGCGGGTCATGGCAGAGGGTGGGAATATGAACGCCGGACTCCCGGGCAAGCTCGAGAATGGTCATTCCCGGATGACCGCTTACTTCAACTCCGTTCAGAGTGATCGTGACAGCCATGAAACACTCCTTTATGAAGCGGTTGGGGAAATTAGGGAAGCCTTCCGGAATTGAGATGGGAACTTTGAGTCATAGCGTACAACAATCAACGAGGGCTTGTCAACAAATCATGACCTCCCAAAAAAGCGATTGAAGAAGAGCATGCAAAAGATATCCTTCGGGGGGATTGGAAGAAGACCCTTTTGGGCGGGTGGGGGCGGAAGAGCCGGACCGGTTCATGGGGTGTGGGGGAATTCCGGGACAAGGTCCGCAAGTGGGGTGATCGAGCTCATTCGCCCCGAGGGTGAAGGCGGTAAAGCTGAATCGCTCTTTTTGGCCACTGCCCATCCCTTGACATTGCTATCTACGGATGGTTTAATTTGATATTGTCACGTTGTGCGAAGTAGCATCAAAAAAAGAAAGGGGCACGAAACTTGCCAACCATCAACCAACTTGTACGGAAAGGTCGGACCAAGCCTAAGAAGAAGACAAAGGTGGCAGCGCTGCACATTGCGCACAGCTCTCTGGGCAAGGGGACGCGGCGGTTGAAGAGGGGTTCGCCCCAAAAGCGCGGGGTGTGCCTTCAGGTGAAAACCGTCACGCCCAAGAAACCGAATTCGGCGCTGCGCAAGGTGGCCCGTGTTCGTTTGACCAATGGGGTGGAGCTCACCGCCTATATCCCCGGCGAAGGTCACAACCTGCAGGAACACTCGGTGGTTTTGGTCCGTGGAGGGCGCGTTCCCGATCTGCCGGGAGTCCGCTATCACATCATCCGGGGCACACTGGATGCGGGAGGGGTGACGGAGCGCAAGACCAGCCGAAGCAAATACGGGACCAAGAAGGGCACGAAAGCAGCGGCGGATTGAGCACGCTGATTTCGACCTTGTGAGGGGAAGAGCTTCCGTCATTTGGGCGGAAGCTCTTTCGATGAAATAAGGGGTGTGAGAAGATGCCGAGAAGAGGATATGTTCCCAAAAGGGAAATTTTGCCTGATGTCCGGTACGGGAGCGTGAAGATCGCCCGGTTCATCAATAAAGTCATGCAACGAGGCAAGAAGAGAACGGCCGAGCGGATCGTGTATCGGACTCTAGAACTGGTGGGCGAGCAGACGAAGAGGGATCCATTGGAGGTCTTTGAAGAAGCCCTCAAGAATTCTACACCCCTTCTGGCAGTCCGGCCCCGGCGGATCGGCGGGGCTACCTATCAGGTCCCTGTGGAGGTGCCTCCCGAGCGGGGCATGACTCTGGCCATGCGGTGGCTCATCGCTAGCGCTCGTGCTCGAAAGGGCAAGCCGATGGCCGAAAGGCTGGCTGCGGAATTGATCGACGCATCCAAGGGAGAAGGGGCTACGGTGAAGAAGCGTACCGATACCCACAAGATGGCAGAGGCAAACCGCGCGTTTGCACACTACCGATGGTAAGGGCCTATGTTGAAGGTTCGTGCCGAGGCACAATCTATGGTCTCAGATGAGGTCCAACTGAAGGATATCCGAAATATCGGGATCATTGCCCACATTGACGCGGGCAAGACCACCATGACCGAGATGGTCCTTCACTATACCGGCCGTACCCATAAGATCGGCCGGGTGGATGACGGCACGACCGAAATGGATTGGATGGATCAGGAGCGCGAACGGGGCATCACCATTGTAGCCGCGGCCACAACCTGCTACTGGAAAGGGCATCGCATCAACCTTATCGATACGCCGGGGCATGTGGATTTCACGGCGGAGGTCGAGCGGTGTTTGCGCGTGCTCGATGGTGGAGTGGTGATCTTCGATGGTGTGGCGGGCGTCGAGTCACAATCGGAGGTCGTCTGGCGGCAGGCCGATAAGTATCATGTGCCGCGGATTTGCTTTGTGAACAAGATGGATCGGCCGGGCGCGAATTTCTTACGAACGATAGATACCATGCGCAAGCGGCTCAAGGCCAATCCAGTGGCCATCCAACTACCGATGGGCTCGGAATCTTCGTTTGTCGGAGTGATCGATCTGATCGAAGAGAAAGCGTGGTATTTCTACGAAGGTTCCCGGTCGGAGGTCACGGAAATTCCACCGGAGTATCGGGAGGCCGCCGCTAAACACCGGCAGGCCCTTATCGAAGCCCTTGCCGATAGTGATGATGAATTGATGGCGGCCTATCTGGGGGAAGGTTCCATTGATGTTCCCTTGATCAAGGCCGCCCTGCGGCGGGCAACCATTGCGGCGAAAACCTTCCCCGTTCTTTGTGGAAGCGCTCTCAAGGATATCGGTATCCAGCCGGTGCTGGATGCGATTGTGAATTATCTCCCCTCCCCTCTGGATATGCCCCCCGTTCAGGGATTTGATCCCCGCACCAAACAAACCATCACCCGCCGCCCCGATGATAAGGCACTGGCGGCTTTGGCTTTCAAGATCGTGACGGATCCATTCGTGGGGCGGCTCGTATATCTGAGGATATACTCGGGAAGCGTGGAGTCCGGTCAGCAGGTCTACAACTCGATCACGGATAAAAAAGAGCGGATCGGACGGCTCTATCAAATGCATGCCAATGACCGTGAGGAGATTGCCGAAGCGTCCGGTGGGAATATCGTTGCCGCGGTGGGATTGAGGAACACCTCCACCGGGGAAACGATTTGCGATGCCAAGCATCCCATCGTGTTGGAAGCGATCAGCTTTCCGGAGCCCGTCATTTCCGTGGCCATCGAGCCGAAGTCTCGGGCCGATCAAGATCGTATCATGGATGCCCTTGGAAAGCTGGCGGAAGAGGATCCCACATTCAAGGTTCGCTACAACGCTGAGACGGGACAAACGCTCATCTCCGGAATGGGTGAGCTCCAGTTGGAAGTGCTGGTCACCCGGCTCCTCCGGGAGTTCAATGTAAAGGCACGGGTGAGCAAGCCCCGGGTGGCTTACAAGGAGACCATAACGGCCAAAGCCCGGGCCCAGGGGAAATTTGTCCGGCAGACCGGCGGACGGGGGCAATACGGGGATGTCTGGCTCGAGATCGAGCCGCTCGAACGCGGCAAGGGGTTTGAATTCGAGAATGCCACTGTAGGCGGCGTGATTCCCAAGGAGTTCATCCCCGCCGTGAAGGCCGGCGTGGTTGAGGCTTTGAACGAAGGTGTTCTAGGGGGGTTCCCCGTCATCGATGTGAAGGTCACGGTGGTGGACGGGAGTTACCATGAAGTGGATTCCTCGGAGATCGCTTTCAGAATGGCGGGAGCCATCGGTACGCGGGAATGCCTCTCGAAAGCGGGGCCTATCCTGCTTGAACCGATGATGAAGGTGGAAGTGACCACGCCCACGGAATTCATGAGCGATGTCATCGGAGGTCTCAACGCCCGGCGGTGTAGCATCGAATCGGTGGAGCCTTATGAAGGGTATACCATCATCCGGTGTTCATTGCCTTTGGCGGAGAGCTTCGGTTATGCCACGGATCTAAGGTCGATGAGCCAGGGGCGGGCGAGCTTCTTCATGGCGTTCGATCGCTATGAACCGGTGCCCAAGGAACTGGCCGATAGCATTTTGCTGAAATCAAAATAGTTGTGGATGACGTCTATGCCGAAACAGAAAGTCAGAATCAAACTCAAGTCCTATGATCACCGGATCCTCGATCAATCGGCGAGCTATATCGTGGAATCGGCGGAGAGCACGGGAGCCGCGGTGGTGGGGCCTATTCCCCTGCCGACCCACATCCGGAAGTTCTGCGTGAACCGCTCGACCTTCATTGACAAGGATTCGCGCGAGGAGTTCGAGATTCGCACTCACAAGCGGCTCATCGATATCCTCGATCCGACGCCGAAGACTGTGGACGCCCTCACCCGTTTGAATCTGCCTGCCGGTGTGAGCATCGAGATCAAGATATAAGTCGGAGGTCGAGGGGGATCCTCGCGGAGGGGGCTTTTCCGGGCGCTTTGGGTATATATTCAGTAAGGTAGGATCAAGACAATGATTACGGGCATTTTAGGTAGAAAGATCGGGATGACGCAGGTGTTCCTCGAGGGCGGCAAGGTCGTGCCGGTGACGGCCATCGAGGCAGGCCCTTGTGTGGTCACCCAGATCAAGAGCGCAGCGAAGGAAGGATACGATGCTGTGCAACTGGGCTTTGGCGAGACCAAGCGGCTGAACAAGCCGGAGAAGGGGCATCTGGGCAAGCTCGGGCTTTACAAGCATCTCCGGGAATTCCGCACGAGTGATCTCGCGGGGGTGGAGATCGGGCAGAAAGTCACGGTTGAGATGTTTCAGGCGGGAGAGAAAGTGGATGTGGTGGGAACTTCCAAGGGGCGCGGGTTTGCCGGCGGAGTCAAGCGGCACGGATTCGCCGGTGGGCCCAAGACCCACGGGCAAAAGGACCGTCATCGGGCGCCCGGTTCCATCGGCGGCGGCACCGATCCGGGCAAGGTATGGAAGGGCTTGCGGATGGCCGGCCATATGGGAAATGCCCGCGTGACGATCCGTGGCCTGAAGGTGGTGCAGACCAACCCCGATAAGAACCTTCTCCTCGTGGAAGGCGCTGTGCCCGGCGCCCGCAACGGCCTGGTAATGATCAAGAAGACCAAAGGTGGCGCCCCCCCTAAGGATTTACCCAAGAAGAAAGAGGAATCCGGGGAGAAGAAGTGAGCCAGAGGGCGGTTCCGGAAGGAACCGCCCTTTTTTGTTGAACGGCTCCTCGGGGCTTTTCAGAATTCCCTCTCCTCAAGATTCCCCGGATTCCTTGCCCTCTCCGAATAATCAAGCCTTTTGGGCCGGTGGTACAAAATCCGGATTGAAAGATCGTGAGAATCGAAGTATACTCGATATAACTTGGTGCCAGATACGAATAATGCATAGACGATGGAATGATCAGGCATTGAATCTGCCGCCAACCGGGTAAGGCTTTCATGTCTTCGGCATTTATCACCTACTATAAGCTTGCATCGAGTCTGGATGTATTCTCGGAAGTGGGCAAACTCGCCACGATGCTATTCCAGAATGTGATCCTGCAGGTCCCCGGCAGGCATGATGTGGAATATCTTCTCAATGCGGCGGCGAAGCGCCATTTCATGTCTCCCGATGTTATCCCCCGGCTGTGTACTATCTGGGACCCCGTTCACCGCCTTTTACCCGGATACGAATGGATGGGCCGGTACCTGAAAGGTGAGTGGCGGGGAAATGAGCTTCTGGAAAGCGCTATTGCCCGGCTTCCTCCGGTGGAGGATGCACCCATCGGGGTGCTGCCGGATTATCCCCCCGATTTGCCCATCGGGGCCAGTAAAATGTATCCTGCCCTTGTCGAAGGCGCCGCCGTATGGACGGTGCTTTCCTCTATGTCCCCGGCCGTCATGATGTGTAATTCGATCGAGGCCGAGGCGATCGGTCTGTTCTTCTCCGGCGGAAGAAATGCCCCCAAGGATGCGTTCCGCGCCGTATTTGCATGGCCCGTGCCCGCGGTCGGGAATCTATCGTGGGAGAGGGTTCTGGAACTCCGGGAGAGCGGGCTCGTGGAACACGCCCGGGCGAATCTCGCGGAGGCCCAGCGGTTGATCGGGCGCGGGTATACGCGGACGGCGGCGGATATCCTCGAGGAGTTCTATGCATCTGATCTGGACAAGATCGCAAGGACGATCGGGCCGTGTGCCCAGAAGCTGACTCTGATTGCCGTGATGAGCAAAGAGCCCCTCCCGATCCCCGTCGATCCGGCGCTGATCTCCTCAGGAGCCGATCGGGCCGTCGAGAAACACCTCTCCGATGAAAGAATCGGATGGCTCTATTTCCTCTTTGCCCGCTAGCGGAAAGATTGCCTCTATGTGCTGATCTTTGTTCGCTTGGTGCTCGTCGTTCCGGGGCATTCGTGGGGGATTGAAGGGGAGGCTTTCCCTTCGTATAATTGATACGCACGTGCCGCGGCACCTGTGATCGGATAGGAGTTCCAAACATGCATAGACCCATAAGAGTAGCCCTCGTTGCTCCCCCGTATCCCCTTTCGGAAGCCCCTTCTCCCCCTTTAGGGCTTTCGTACGCGGCGGCGGCCTGCGCAGCGGCGGGGGCGGAGGTGTCCATCTTCGATTACATTGTTCGCCGCTATACCCCCGAGAAGCTTCAAAAGGATCTCGATTCCTTTGATCCCGATGTGATCGGGGCAACCTCCGTCACCATGAATTTTCTGATCGCCGCTGAGATTATCCGTCAGGCGAAGCGACATAGGCCTTCATTGATCACTCTGATGGGCGGACCCCATGTGAGCTATGATATCGAGGGAACGCTCTCTCGTTTCCCGGAAGTGGATGTGATCGTCTTTGGTGAAGGGGAAAAGACCCTGATGGAGCTTCTCCCCCATATCGGAGAACCCGAGACATGGCCGAAGATCGAAGGGATCGCTTTCCGACGGGGCAAGGAGATCGTCAAAACCCCTCCACGGCCCCTCATCGAGGATTTGGATTCGCTGCCGCTTCCGGCGCGGCACCTTTTACCCATGTCGCGATATCTTGCGCTGGGGTATCCCGCCGGCATCATCACTAGCCGCGGGTGTCCCAATCAATGCATCTTTTGCTTGGGGCGGCGGATGGTCGGGGCCAAAGTCCGCCCCCGTTCGCCCGACAAAGTGGCGGATGAAATCGAAACGCTTCTTGACTACGGTTTTACCCGGATCAATATCACGGATGATACCTTTACCGCGAACAAAGATCGGGTGAAGGCGCTTTGCGCCGAGATCAAGCGGCGGGGGATCGAATTCAATTGGAGCGCCTTCTCGCGCGTGAACACGGTGGACCCTGAGATCCTCGCGATCATGCGGGATGCCGGGTGCGATAGCATCAGCTTCGGCATCGAATCGGGCAACCCCGAGATGCTGAAACGGGTGAAGAAGGGGATCACCGTCGAGCAAGCCCGAACCGCCGTTCGATATTGCAAGGAAGCCGGGATTGGAGCGCATGCCTCGTTCATCGTGGGCCTCCCCGGCGAGACTCGAGAGACGATGAACGATTCCAAGCGGCTCGCCGAGGAACTCGGGATTCAATACGGCTATCACATGCTCGCCCCGTTCCCCGGCACGACCGTCCGGGAGCGGATCGCTGAATACGATCTCGAAATCCTCACGGACGATTGGAACGCTTACGATGCCAACCGGGCGATCGTTCGGACCTCGGCCTTGAGCGCCGCCGAGATGGATGCATTCCTCGACGACTTCCTCCATGCCATCGAGGCGGCATGGGAAGAGGTTTTGGAGCGGTACCGGGAAGGCAAGGCAACCCCGGAGGAAGTGTTCAAGGTCGAAGCCCTCTCCCGAACGGAACTCATGTATCAGCTCCTCTCCGAGGATGTGATCGAGACGGTGGGCACGTTTTCGCGGAATGGTCAGGACCCCTTGCGGGAGCTAGTGATGAGGATCGCTCCGCTCACCCGCTTCGGTCCCGATTTCGTGGCTAAGGCGATCGGGTCGATGGTGAGCAAAGGCTATCTGAAGGTGGAAACGGAGAATGGCTTCGTGCGGTGGTTCTGGACTCACAATAGATGGGTGGATCGCCTTTAAGTCATCGTTTGCCACGGAGGTCCCGTGCTCGACCGGAATCCGTGCCTCTCTCTTCGGGGACAATCGTTCGGTGTTTCTGCTATTCCATTCGATTGAGGAACTCTCGGAGCGTCGCTGACCGTTCGGAGCGTTCCATTCCGCTACAGGCCTCCCAGGCCAGGGTGAGGGCCGCTTCGAGTTCACCGATCTCCATGGTGCCGGCAGCGGTGCAGAGATAGCTTGTCGATTGGCCCTCGTCATACTGGGTCAGCATCTCCCGGAGAAGCTTCTCCCTCGCGATGATCATTTTCTCGAAGGCCGGAAGGCCGTACTGCCGGATGAAGCGGATATTGTTTTCGATGGATTGCCTGTGGCCGAAGGCGCCGGGAAATTCCCGATGGCGGCGCCATGTTTCGCACGATTCGGAGTGGGGGCATTCCCAGCAGAACGCGATCCCTGTTCCTCGATGAGGGCAGGCGGCAAAATCGCAATCCCTTTTTGAGCCGGCGGCCGATGTACACCCGGGGCAACGGCTTTCGCTTCGGGAGTGATACAGAGGGCACAACCGACAAGAAAGCCCGCAGATTCCGATGAGCGGCGATACTGTGGTCATCCTTCCCCTACCTGCCCTTGAATGGGATGGAACATTGTGGACTCTGTGCGGACGGTGGATCGGGCGGGGATGGACTCAGCGCCCGAGCGGTCCTCCGGTTGGTTCTCCGGAAGGATGTGATCCGGCCATGTCCCCTGAGCGGGAGCGGGGGCAAGCTCCGCCGGTCGGTGCGAGCATGTTGCGCAGAGGTCGGCGTTGCTTGGTGCTTGACAGCACCAGCCTGTTTCCTTCCAACATGGTTTGCCTTCCACCGGGGCATCGGTGCCGTGGAGGCACTCTGAGCAATCGTACGTATGCCAGCAGGGATACAATCTCAGATAGAAATGCATCGCCCGCAGGCTGAGCCCCTCTCCGGCCAATCGTTGCACGAATTGGAGTCGCCTCAGATCGTCCTCCGAGAACATCCGCTTGCCACGGCGCCGATAGGGCGGGCGAATGACTCCCGATCGTTCCCATACCCGGATGGTCTCGGGGTGAACACCGAGGAGTTCAGCCACTACGCCGATGGAATAGACGGGGCGATTGCGAATTTCCTTCACCCTTTTCTCTCCTATAGTCCCGTCGGTTGCCCTTTGGTGCGAGAGGCAACCGCCTCCTCGGGCACCGTATCCTTGACGGCTTCCTCCGGTTCGAGGTAGCGCATGGGCGTATCCGCCATCGCATTCACGATCAGGTCCACGAGCCCCGTGTAATGGATATTTGCCCGTGGCTCTAACTCATAATATGAGATGAGATCCCGGAGTTGCCCCTTGCAATTGGAGCAAGGTGCGCACACGTACTTGCGGGTCTGAGGCCCGATGCAATCCTTGAAGGTATCCAGAATCTGCTTGACTTTCATTCGGCCGGAGATGCCCAGTTTCCAATCGCTGATGTTCATCCCGGACATAATGGCGAATCCACCCCCGCCGCCGCAACAGTAATTATACACCCCATGTGGGTTCATCTCCCGGAAGTCCGGCGCGATCCGCCGCAGGATTCGGCGTTGCGGCTCGACGATCCCTTCGAGCCGCACGATGTTGCACGGGTCGTGCAGCGTAACGGGGAAGGCATTGCGGGAGGGGTCGAGCTTGAGCACGCCGCTCGATACGATCTTTTCGAGAAGGGGCAAACAGCTTTCCCTTGGGATATTGAGTTCGCCGTGAAGCACCCTATCGGCGGTCACCAGAAGCGCCTTGTGGGCGTGCCCGCACTCTCCTACCACGATGCGTCGGACGCCGAGTTCTTTGGCGATTTTGGCGTGCCGATAGGCGATTCTGGCCAGTTGCACATCATCGTACCAGACGCCGTAATTTACCGCATCGTACCCGCACAGATCGCTGGAGAGCGTCCAGCTCAGGCCGGCTTCTTCGAAGATCACGGCGAAGGCGGCCGGGTTTTCCGGCCATGAGACGAATTCCCCGGCATTGTGCACGAGGAGGATATCCGCGCCCTTCTTATCTACGGGGATCTTGATCTTTCGTCCGGTCTTCTCGGCGATGTCCTCTTCCATGAAATCGATGAGATTCAAAAAGGCTTTGGGTTTCATCCCTGTGCTCGAGCCGACGGTGAGCTGTTGCACGGTTCCTTTCGTGTGCAACTCTTTGGGGGCAAGGCCCATCTCCTGACTGAAGAGCTTGCGCAACTCATGGGCGATGAGCCCGTTATCGATGCCCAGGGGGCACGCCTGAGCACAGCGACGGCACAGAGTGCAGCGGTAGGCGGATTCACAAAGGCGGGCGATCGTGGCCCAGTTCAAATCGATTCCATCCCCTTTGAGGCGCGATATGAGGCGACTCTCGCCCTCGATGTATCGGCGGTAGATCCTCCGGAATACCTCCGAACGGAACGTGGGTCGGTAGATTTCTTGGCGGCCGCTGGCTTCAAAAACGGGACAGGCCTCGCTGCACGTCTGGCACTTCACGCAATAGTCCATCGAGAGCTTGAGCGGCTGAAGGAAAGTCCAGTTGTCTTCTTTGCTGAAGAGCTTGCGCAACCCTCGCAGAAACGCCTGAACCAGTGCTTCTTCTTCCATCGGGCTCCGCGGTTTGGGGATGGCTACCGCCACCACCCCATCGAGTGCACATTCATATGTTTCCTTCTGACGATCGCTGAGAGGGCCGGTCCCCGGATGATTCAAGGTATCGCACGGGTACGGAAGCGGCATCAGATCTTGCCCCGTCACGATGGCCAAGGGATCGAGAGGGTTCTTCGAGATATCGCTCGGCCGGATTGCTTTCGTTCGGCTCATGATCACTCCTTTCGGGGAGGCTCATTTGTTTGACTTGCAATGTCTCTCCATTGCTTGATCCCTTCGATGTGGGGCGCCGACCACGTCACCGTTTGCTCGAGGAGTGGTTCGATGCGGCGTTCTACATAGCTTCCCCTCAAGTGCGGGGCATCATCCCACCGAACTTTGTGGTAGGTGAAGAACTTGGCAAAGAAGTGCATCATATTGGTGAAAGGCAAATAGGCCAAGAATGCTCCCAGCAAGAGGATGTGAGCGATGCTGACCGCTTCGATTCGGGCCATCTCCTTGTACGAGAATAGGCTTCGCACGAATTCTCGCGCATCGGTGAAGGTGGCATCGGCGAGTGCCCAAGAGCAGAGACCGGTGAGGAAGATGGCCAGAACCAGAAGAATGTTGAAGAGCTCGATCCGGCGGGCGTAGGTCCGCATCGTCGGATCCGTGAGCTTATGGAGAAATAGCCCCGTGCAAGCGGTGGTCCCCAGAGTGAAAGCCCCCACTCCTGCGACGAGGGTGGCATAGTACAGGAATTCCCCACCGGCGCCGGCGCCTTCTCCGGCGACGGCGATCTCCGCACTGAGCACGAGTGCTCCCACGATCAGTAGCATGAAAAACAAGATGAACAAGAAGATCGCTATGTGGAAGGGATAGACGATGGTCCATAGGCGCCGATTCCGTTGAAAATACTCGCGGAAGAGGAATACCTCCTGTCCCATGAACGCCAACTCTCCGGCAAGGCTCTTTCTCTCGGGGGGAGTGGTCCACCACTCCGCTTTTTCGAGATATGAGCCTCCCCAGGGCCGGTTCCGCTCCCCGGCCAGAGGGTACAATTCCCAGCGGAGGTGAATCGGCATGCGGGCATATTGGATCGCTTTGCCCATGAAGCCGATGGCAAAGACCAATCCAAAGATGTATGTGGCGATCTGGACGATTTCCATCCTACCTCCTCACCGGACCGGCGAATAAGATCGGCCCGTAAGGCATCCGTGCCCGCCTCTTGGCACCAGAGGTCTCACTCCTCCAGAAAGGATCTCACGGATACAGAAAACTCGGCTTGATTGCATCGCGGGGAACTCCGGCTATCTTGCAGGCGCTGTTTGCCAATCCCTGCGGGAAGAGCTTTTGAATCTGGCTGAGGGTGAATCCGGTTCTGCGCGCGAGAATCCGAACCGGCGGCACGATGCCGAGTTCCAGATAATACTCTCTGATGAAGTTGATCACCTTCCAATGGTCTTCAGTGAGCCCTCCGGGGAAATCCTCTTGGGCGAGTGCTTCGGCGGTGGCTTTGCTCCACGTTTCGGGTTTGACAAGGTATCCGTCTTGGTCAAGATCGGGAGCGCGGATGGGTTGCTTCTCGGCGGAACGCATGTTCGGTTGCCTCCTCTTCAGATTTTTACCTAATTATACATCAAAACAATTATTGAAGTCAAATATAGCAATATACTTAAGATAAATGGTATTTTGTTATATAGTGTCATATGTATAACTTTCCAACATAAATGTCTTGCCGCTCGCGAGGGGGGCGTTGCAGCCCGCATCGGGTTGAATGCGGCTGTCCTTGACACCCCTCAAAGGTCGGTACATAATCCCTCTGGATCGAACAGGGGGTCTCCAAATGACCAAAGGGGTGAAAATGGAAAGGACGCTCGTCCTCGTCAAGCCGGATGCCATGCAGAGGGGTTTGGCGGGGGAAATCATCGCGCGCCTGGAAAGGCGAGGGCTCAAAATCGTGGCGATGAAGTTGCTTCAGATGGACGAAGCATTGGCCAGAAAGCACTATGCGGTTCACGAGGGGAAGCCATTTTTCAAGCCGCTAGTAGCGTACATTACCTCATCGCCTATCATCGCCGCCGTATTTGAAGGCCCAAGGGCGGTGGAAACCGTCCGAAACACCATGGGGGCCACCAATCCCGTTCAAGCGGCCATGGGAACGATCCGCGGGGATCTCGGACTTGAGATCGGACGGAATCTGGTGCATGGATCCGATTCGGTGGAAAACGCCGAGAAGGAGATCGCCCTCTTCTTCTCTCCAGCGGAGATCCTATCGTATGAGAGGGCGGTGGATCGCTGGATCATAGAATCTTAAGGACGGTGGAGGCGTTTCGCCACATGTCTTCGAGGGCGTAAAACGCCCGTTGCTGCGGCAGGAAGACATGCACCACGATGCTGTCTAAATCCAGAATGAGCCAACCGGAATCCGTGCTTCCTTGATATTGGCGCCGGGGGATTTGAGATGCGGCCAGCATCTCATCGATCTCGTTGCAGATGGCCTGAAGCTGCCGTTCGCTCTCGCCGGTACAGATGACGAAGTAATCGGTGAAGCTGCAAACCCCCTTGAGATCGAGGAGGAGGATATCCAGGGCTTGTTTGTTGAGGGCAGCGTCTACGATCTTTCGGGCAAGCTCAGCGGTTTCCAGAATGAACACCTCCCCGCGCCTATGGATAGAACATTATAGCACGGACGATTGCCGCACTGAAACCTGAACAGGGGAGAGAGGCTCCATATCGAGATCAGGATTGCTTCTGCCCATGGCACACGATGCATTTGAGTTGATCTCTGCTTCCGCAGAGGAAACGCGTAACCTCGGCCGGGAACTTGGGAAGCTGATTGAACCGGGGGATGTGATCCTCCTCATGGGAGATCTCGGGGCGGGAAAAACATGTTTTGTTCAGGGGATGGCTTGCGGGATCGGGTATCCGGGGCATGCCACCAGCCCTTCCTTTGTGCTCATGAAGGAATACCATGGGCGCCTCACGCTGTACCATGGGGATCTCTATCGGATCGAAGGTGCCGAAGAAGCAGCGGACCTTGATTTCGATGGGTGTCTGGGCAATGGGGGTGCGCTGGCGGTGGAGTGGGCGGAGAAAGCCCTCACCGCCTTTCCCCCGGAACACCTTCGAATAGTGCTCCACCACCTTGACCCGACTCGGCGGCGGATACGCTTTGAACCCTACGGGAACCGCTACGGCGAGCTTGTCAGACGCCTGAGGGCGGCGCTCGGCCCTTCGGAGGGCGGATGATGGAACTTTCGATAGATACTTCCACGCACGGGGCCAGCGTTGCCTTATCCGAGCAGGGGGTGGTGCTCACAGATTTCTCATGGGTTACGGCTCGGAACCATACCCGTGAACTTGTGCCGAATATCCTTCGGTTGGTGGGGGAACAAGGGGCGAAGATAGGGGATATCAAGTCCGTGGCGGTTGCGATTGGACCGGGAAGCTTCAACGGACTCCGGGTGGGGATCACCACGGCCAAAGGCTTGGCCTTTGCCCTTCGTATTCCCCTCATTGGGATTGGGACACTTGAACTCATGGCCTACCCCCACATGGACTGTGGGCTCCCGATATGTTCTATTCTGCCCATGGGGCGGACCGAAATCGCCGCCGCCGTCTTCGCAGTGCAAAACGGCCGGTATTCCAAGGTCGTCGGGGAGCATCTCACCACGATCAGCGATCTCTCTGCCCGCCTCTCTCGGAAGACGGCCTTCTGCGGCGATATTCGCCCCGAAGACCGTACCCGACTGCAAGCCGCATTGGGTCCGGAGGCCGTTTTCCCCGATCCATCGCCGGCTCGCTCTCGGGCCTTCTATCTTGCGGAGATGGCATGGTGTAGAATAAAAATGGGTGAATCAGATGATCCTTCTACGCTCCATCCGTTGTATCTGAGGAAGCCCTCAATCACCAAGCCGGTCAGGAGGGGAACCCATGCGTTGTCCGATATGTGGACGGGATCTCAGGGACGAAGCTGAGCTGATGTCATGCCTCACGACCCATATGCAACAGGAAGTGGCTAAACAGGCCCGGGAGATGCAAAGGGTTTATCTTATGATGATGGCCAGCCAACTCACCATGGCATGCGTCTCCACTCGAAGCACCCCGCGCGATGTTGTCTCCACGTTTGGTGAGGTTTATGAGTTGATGGAAACCCTCGTGGGAAAGGACAATGTGAGCGCGGAGATAGAGGAATGGCTCAAGAGGCGCCGGTCCCAGGGCCTTGATGAGAGCTGATCGGGGGGGAACCCATGTCGGAAGAACTGGGTAAGATCGAAAGGCCGCCGGTGGATAAGTTCACGGGGGCGAGGAAGTTGATCGTAGTCCCTCTGATTTTCTGCGGGAGAGAAGCACCGCCGGATTTTGTGGAAATTTACCGCCGGTGTTGGGCCGAGATTGCCCGCCATCTCGAGAAACTCGAATCAAAGCTCGGTAAGATCACGCGCGTGTATCATGAGATGGTCCATGCGGGGGGCCAAGAGGGAATGACCGTGGTCGAGCGCCTCAATCCGGAAAGCCACAATTTGATCAAAAGCCGCAGCCCCGATGGTGCTCATCTTCAAGCTTTCGATGATGTGGAACTATCCACCGAGACCATGGATTGGGAACGTTGCCTCATGGTGGTCGTCGGGGAGAAAACCCGGGAAAAGATATTGCAACTCCATGCAGAGTCTGCTTCGAAGCGATACGCGCACATGGCCAAAAGGATCGGCGAGACCCTCGCCGAGGGCGAAACCGGAGTGCTGTTTATCCGCGAAGGGCACCGCATTCAATTCCCCAAGGATCTAGAAGTGCTGACCGTGTATCCTCCGGCCATGGATGAAATCCATCGCTGGCTGCGGGACTATAATACGCGGGCCAAACAGCCGCCGAAAGACGAGTCGGCAACAGAACCGGCATAGGCGATCCTCATCAGCCGGTGCGAAATTCGCCCCCGTGAAAACCAGAAAGCCCTCATGCAAATGAGGGCTTTCTGGTTCAAATGGGGCCAAAGGAGGAAGTAGGAGCCTTTTACTTATGCGTTAGGTTGCCGAGCGCTATAGGGAATGATACCGAAAGCCGTGACCCATTCGTCTGCGGCTTTCCGTTGTTCTTCGACTACCTGTTTGAGTTCCTGATATACCGCCTCCGCGGGTCTTGAGGGAAGGAACGAAAGCATGCGGGCGAGCTCCCGCAGCTCCTCATCGGACATGATCATCAGCCTCAGGTTGCCCTGAGCTCTCATCTTTTCGGCCTCTTCCTGATAGCCGTTGGCCTCTGCGATGGATGCCCGGATCGAGCTCAGAACATGGTATCTTACCAATCCAAAGTTACTCATTGATCAATCCTCCTGAGGGTTCTCTTTTCCGACCACGCTCTCATGGTAACAGGGGTAGGTAAACACCCCAGTTAACGACGGTAAGAACTTGGTGAAGGCTGGGTTAATATTAGGTATCACGACAAAGGGAAACGGCGGTACGATTCTCCCATTATGGGGCTTGTCACCGGAGGGCGGGCTTTTTCTGCGGGGAGCGGAGCCTTGGCCAGCCGTTTTCTTGGCAATTCCCAAAAACAGCGATTCCGCTTTGGAGCCTTCACCCTCAGGGGGAATAAGCTTGATCCCTTCACTGCGGACTTTGCCCTGGAATTCCCACACACCCCATGAACGGTCCGGCTTCTCCGATTCCACCCACCCGCCCAAAAGGTTTTCCCGGGGGACATCCCCAATCCCCCGGCTTAGGAGGCATGGCACTCTCTTCGTTTTTGGGCAATTCGGACAAGTTGACTTCCGCTATACTGATAGTTAAAATAAACCTTTGGGTACCTCAGTCCTATTGGTATGGTTTGGAAGCGGAACGAGGCTCCACCCACTAAGAGGAGGTTTTTCTGATCATGGCGAAAGTGGTGGCCAAACTCTTTAAAAGGCCCGAGGATGCAGTCAAAGCGGTATCCGACCTCAAGGCCAAAGGATTCAAAGCCGAACTGATCGAAGATGTGGGGAGTGTGAGCAAAGCCTTGGCGGGAACCGGATTGCCAGAGCAGGCCATGGATTACTATACGCTTGGCCTGACGATCGGGGGGAAGATCGTCAAGGTGACCGCCGATGATGCCAAGATAAACGAGGTGAACTCGATTCTGGTGATGGCGGGACATAATCGGTTGACCGATGCGCCGCCTCCCTATGCCGCAAGCCCGGCGTTCGTCAAAGCCGAGCGGATGAGTGCCACTAATCCCATCGATGCTCAGATGTCCGGAGACTTCCGGAAGTATTAGACCTCCGGAATTCTGAAGTGGATTTCGGAGTAAAGAATTAAGGAAGGAGAGAAATGTCCCGTTTCATTGCAACATCTGCGATCAGAGGCGCGCACGAGGTTGTGGGCCGTTTTGAGAAGCTATATCAAGAGGCGATGAAGTCCCCAGGGCCGGATGCCCCCATCAAGTTCCCCAATACCGTTTACTATTTGCCGGTCATCTACGGGTTGATCGGTCATAAGGTGGCAAAGATCAGTGATCTGGGATGGGTAGTGAACTATACCAAGTCCCTTTTACCCCCTCTCCCTTCGGAGCATGTATGGCTCCCTTACCTCGGTGAAACGCTGGATGCCGGCATGGCCACCCTGTTTGCCGAGGAAGGCATCATGGGGATCGAGTATGCCATGGGCAAGCAGCCGGAGGTAAGCCCGGACGGATACAAGTGGAACGGGCCAGTAGATGATGTGCAGGTCCGCTCATGGGGCGTGGCCATGGTGGACGGCACGATGCCGGGGTTTGCAGCGATCCTTGGGGCGGCCAAGACCGACGAAATCGGCGTCAAAATTGTCCGGGAGCTCCAATCCAAGGGTATCCTTGTGTTCATGGCCGGGAACGTGAACGGGAAAACCCTGACCCGCCAGTTGCTGAGCAAGGGCGTCGAGCTCGGATATGATACGTTCACGATCCCCTTCGGCAGCACCACCGAATCCATCATCTATGCTCTGGGCTATGCGACACGGGCGGCCATCAGCTTCGGCGGATATCAGCCCGGCGATGCCCGGAGAAATCTCCTTTACAACAAGTTCCGTTGCTTTGCCTTTGCCCTTGCGCTCGGCCCGGTGGATGATCTGAAGTATGCCACCGCTGCGGGCGCCATCAATTACGGCTTCCCTGTGGTCGCCGATACGTTGATTCCAAATATCATGCCGGTGGGCATCACCCAGTACGAACATGTGATCAGCATGCCCTTTGACGATATCCCCGGCAAGGATGATATGGAGCGGGCGGAGCGCCTCGTTGAGAAGTGCATCGAAGTCCGCGGGATCAAGATCAAAGTGGCCAAGGTGCCCATTCCGGTGGCCTACGGGCCGGCTTTCGAGGGTGAGGTTGTCCGCAAGGCGGATCTCAGGGTGGAGTTCGGTGGAAAGGGCGGCATGTGCTTCGAGTGGCTCCGGATGAAGGATATCAATGAGATCGAGGATGGGAAGATCGAGCTCGTGGGGCCCGATATTGACACCGCCGCCGTCGGCGCCAAGATGCCCATGGGGATTGTGGTGGATGTGGCCGGCCGCAAGATGCAAAAGGACTTCGAGGGCGTGTTGGAGCGGCAAATCCACCACTTCATCAACGGCGCGGAAGGTGTTCAGCACCAGGGCCAGCGGGATATCACATGGATCCGTATTCATAAGAACGCCGTGGAGAAGGGCTTCCGGGCCAAGGATCTGGGGGTTATCCTCCATGCCAATTTCCACAATCATTATGGAGCCATCGTTGATAAGGTTCAGGTGACCATCTACACCGATCCGGCGAAGGTCAAGGAACTGATCGAAAAGGCCCGGGCGGTGTATCATGAGCGGAACGCCCGAATCGCGGGCCTCACCGATGAAGCGGTGGATACCTTCTACAGTTGCACGCTTTGCCAGTCCTTCGCCCCGACCCATGTGTGCGTGATCAATCCCGAGCGGGTCGGCCTGTGTGGAGCCTACAGTTGGCTCGATTGCAAGGCGGCATACGAGATCAATCCGAATGGCGCCAATCAGCCGGTGGCCAAGGGAAGGCAGATCTCGGCCGAGAAGGGCGAGTGGGAAGGGGTCAACCAATTTGTGTATGATCATTCCCAGCAGGCGATCAATCGGTTCACGATCTACTCGTTGATGGATGCCCCCATGACCACCTGCGGGTGTTGCGAGTGTGTGATGACCATTATCCCTGAGGCCAACGGCGTTATGGTGGTCTCTCGAGATGACTACAGCATGACGCCGGCGGGGATGACGTTCACACAACTCATGGGCGTGATGGGGGGCGGGCATCAAACGCCGGGCATGATGGGGCACGGCAAGATCTATATCCCGAGCAAGAAATTCATCTCGGCGGATGGTGGGATCAAGCGGTTGGTGTGGCTCTCCAAGAACTTGAAGGAGGAGTTGGCCGATCAGCTCAAGGAGGCCTGCGAACGCGCGGGTGTTCCGGATTTGATGGACAAGATCGCCGATGGCGATGTGGCTCAGGATTCCGAATCCTTGCTCAAGTTCCTCGAGGAGAAGGGTCACCCGGCATTGACCATGGATCCCATGATGTAGGACAGTTTCCATTTACTCTAATTTTGAAGGAGGCATAGAATGCCCGTAGAGATCCCGGTCGAAAAGTGGACCGGCAAAGTGAGGGAAGTCACGCTGGGTGCCGGCGGCCGCAAGAAAGTGACCATCGGCGGAAACAGCACGCTTCCATATCTGAAGTTCGAAGGCCAACCGGCCAATCCGACGCGTGTGGCGATTGAAGTTCAGGATACCGATCCTACCGGTTGGTCACCGGTGCTTCGCGCCGCGTGGGGCGATGCGCTCAAAGATCCCGCCACATGGGCCAAGAAGGCGGCGGAGTTCGGCGCGGAGGTCATCTGCCTCAGGCTTGTGAGTGCCCATCCCGAGGGGGGCAATACGGGGGCCGCGGAGGCCAAGAAGACGGTGGAGAAAGTGCTCTCCGCTGTGGATTTGCCCCTTGTGGTCCTCGGTCCCGGTGTCGCGGCCAAGGATAACGAGGTGCTGATGGCCGCTTCGGAAGCGGCGCGCGGGCAGCGCATTGCCCTTGGCAATCTGGAGGAGAAGAACTACCGCACCGTGGCGGCCGTGTGCATCTCCGATGGCCATGTGGCCATCGCCAAAACGCCGCTCGATATCAATCTAGCCAAGCAGTTGAATGTGCTCGTTTCCGATGTCGGGGTGCCGCTGGATTCCATCATCATGGATCCGGATACCGGCGCCCTGGGGTATGGGATCGAGTATGCCTATTCCATCATCGAACGATTGAAGCTGGCCGCCCTCATGGGCGATAGCATGTGCCAGATGCCCATCATCAGTCACCCCGGTACGGAGACGTGGCGCCAGAAGGAAGCCCGCGCGGCTGAGGGTGTCCCCGCCGCTTGGGGCGATTTGAAGCAGCGCGCCGTGATCTGGGAGGAACTGACCGCCACTGCGCTCATCAATGCCGGATCCAATCTGGTAGTGATGTGCCATCCCAGGGCCGTCGAGACGGTCAAGTCCATGATCGCGAAGTTGAGCGCATAGGGAAAGGAGTTTAGAACCATGGCACTTACGGGCATCGAGATCTACAAGTTCCTCCCGAAGACGAATTGCAAGAAGTGCGGCTTTCCAACGTGCCTCGCGTTTGCGATGAAACTGGCCCAGGGGCAGGCGGAGCTTTCCAAATGCCCGGATGTCAGCGAGGAAGCGAAGCAGAAGCTGGCCGCGGCTTCAAGGCCGCCTCAACGGCTGGTGGTCATCGGGGCGGGCGAGCGGAAGATTGAGGCGGGCGGCGAGACGGTGATGTTCCGCCATGATAAGACCTTCTTCCATCCGGCGGCCCTCGTGGTCAAGGTGAAGGATACCGATCCGGCTGATCAGCTTTCCAAAACGGTCAAGGCCGTAGCTGACTATGCGGTGGAGCGGGTGGGGATGACCTTCAAGATCGACGGCATTGCGGTGGAAAATGCCTCCAAAGACGCCGGAAAGTTTGCGGCCTGCGCGGAAACGGTCAAGGCCAGCAAGATGCCCATGATCCTCATGTCCACGGATCCCGCGGCCATGGCCGCCGCACTCCAGAAGGTCGGTGCGGAGAGGCCCGCCATCTATGCGGCCACCAAGGGCAACATCGATAAGATGATCGAGCTGGCCAAGCAGCACAAATGCCCTCTGGCCATCAAGGCGAACGGACTTGAAGAGCTGGCGCAGCTTTCGGAAAAGGCGGAGGCGGCCGGCATTGAGGATCTCATTCTCGATCCGGGCACGCGCGGTTTCGGGGATTCGTTGAACGCTCTGACCCAGATCCGGCGGTTGGCCATCAAGAAGGGTTTCCGCCCCATGGGGTTCCCCACCATCACTTTCCCCGGCGAGGGGGCATCCTCTCTCGATGAGGAAGCGGTGCGGGCGGCGCAGTACATTGCCAAGTACGGAAACATCGTGGTGCTGAGCACGTTTGAGCCCGCGATGATCTATCCTCTCATTACCCTGCGGCTCAACATCTACACCGATCCACAGAAGCCGATTCAGATGTCCAAAGGCATCTATCCCATCGGCGCGGCCAACGAGAAGAGCCCGTTCTGCGTCACCACCAATTTCTCGCTCACGTATTTCACCATCGCCGGAGAATTGGAGGCGACCGGCGTTCCTTCGTGGCTGATGGTGTGCGATACCGAGGGGCTATCGGTGCTTACCGCATGGTCGGCGGGCAAGTTCGATTCGGAGAAGATCGCCAAGACGGTCAAGGAGCTCAATGCGGCCAGCAAAGTGGCCCACAAGAAGCTGATTCTCCCCGGGAAAGTGGCCGTGCTCCGTGGCGAGCTTGAGGATGAGCTCCCCGATTGGAAGATCATGGTCGGCCCGATGGAGGCCATGGACATCGGGGGATGGTTCAAGAACAATTGGAACTGAGCACACAATCCTTGTTTTACGGTGCCGGTCCCTGTTTTGAAGCCTTGATGAAAAGGGGCGGGGCTCAACCCCGCCCCTTTTCCTTTCCGCTCGATGGCTTCTCTGATACCCCGGCGAAAACCCGCGTGCGGTATTTTCCTTTTCCCGCAGATGGACTGAGGGGCAGCATGATTGTGTTTTTTGCCTTTCCTCCCTATCATGATCACACCGGAAGAAGGGGTGATGGGTACGATTGGCGGGGAAGACTCTCCAAGATGCTTTCATCGGAGATGTCCCGCGAGAAAAGAGGCGGACGATCGTCTTCGGGTGTTGAGAAGCGCTTTCCCAAAAATGCAAAGGGGTTCGTGAAATGGTGATGATGGCCCGGCCTAGCGCGACCGCTGTGGCGTATTTTTCCATGGAAGTCGGCATCGACGCTTCCATTCCGACGTATGCCGGCGGCCTGGGAGTCCTGGCCGGCGATACGCTCCGGGCGGCGGCGGATCTGGGTGTGGAGATGGTGGGGGTGACATTGCTCTATCACGAGGGGTACTTCCGCCAGCACCTCGATAGCAAAGGGAGACAGGCCGAGAGCCCCGTGGCATGGCATCCGGAGGATCTCTTGGAGCCGCTATCCGAGCGGGTGACCATCACCATCGAGGGCCGGCCGGTGATGATCCGCGCCTGGCGATATATCGTGAAGGGCATCTCGGGGAATACGCTTCCCATCATCTTCCTCGATACCCAGCTACCGAACAATTCCCCCTGGGACCGGGCCCTCACCGATCATCTGTACGGCGGCGACGAAGTATATCGGCTGGCGCAGGAGATCGTGCTCGGTGTGGGCGGGATCGCCATGCTCCGGGCCCTAGGATATCGTAACATCCAGGCCTATCACATGAATGAAGGCCACTCGGCTTTCCTTGCTCTGGCTCTCTTGGCGGAGCGCGTGCGTTGCAAGGAGCACTGCTTTCTTGCGGAAGACGATATCGAAGCCGTTCGCTGGCAATGCGTGTTCACCACTCATACGCCTGTGCCCGAAGGCCACGACCAGTTCCCGATCGCTCTGGTCCGCCGAATGCTCGGGGAGGATTTGACCCGGCTGTTGGAGGAATCCCATTGTCTTCTGAACGGGACACTGAACATGACCCACCTCGGCCTCTTCTTTTCCCGATATATCAATGGCGTCTCGATGCGCCATGAGGAAATCTCCCGGGGTATGTATCCCCAGTATCCCATCAACTCCATCACCAACGGGGTGCACGCGCTCACATGGACCTCTCTTCCCTTCCGGAGGCTCTTCGATTTTCACATGCCTGAGTGGCGCCGCGATAATCTGTATTTGCGGTATGCCATCAGCATTCCGGTGAAGGAGATCCGCCAGGCCCACACTGAGGCCAAAGAAAGGCTTCTCGCCGAAGTCAAGCGGCGGACCGGCGTCATTCTGGATCCGCAGGTGCTGACGCTTGGATTTGCCCGCCGGGCCGCACCCTACAAACGGGCGGACTTTTTCTTCTATGATTTGAAGCGTATCGAGAATATGGTGAAGACATACGGTCCGCTCCAATTGATCTACGGCGGGAAGGCCCATCCGAGGGATGCGGGGGGGAAGGCGATCATTCAGCGCGTGTTCGAGGCGGCGGAGGAGCTGCGCGGGATCGTTCCCGTCGTGTACCTTGAGGACTACGATATGGATGTGGCGAAGTTCCTCTGCGCCGGTGTGGACCTCTGGGTGAACACGCCGCTCAAGCCCCGAGAGGCCTCCGGAACCAGCGGGATGAAAGCGGCGCTCAACGGTGTGCCGAGCCTCAGCGTGCTGGATGGATGGTGGATCGAGGGGCATATTGAGGGAGTGACGGGATGGAGCATCGGGGAGGGATGGGAACCGGAAAGCGATCCCATCAAAGAGATCGGCTCGCTTTATGAGAAGCTCGAACGGGCTATCATGCCCCTTTATTACGATCGGCCGGATGATTATGCCGCCGTCATGCGCTCCGTAATCGCCTTCAATGGCTCCTATTTCAATGCCCAGCGGATGATGCGTCAGTATCTCCATAACGCTTACCTCAAAACGGTCCTCCCTTGATGCCCCCCAGGCGCGTTTTGTTATGGAATTGTAACGACCCCCTATGGCCTTCTGCGGCGGCGTGATGTATCATGAAAGTCGGGGGGAAACGCTCCACCGAGGTTGCGGGAGATAGGAAAGCCGTTTCCTGTTTTTCCCGGAAGGGTTCATCGGTGCGGGCGGTAAGCCTTCAGCCGCATCCCGAACGGAAATTTCCCTGAATCTTGACGCGGTGAGAGCGGGATTGTTGCGAGTATTTGTGATTATAAATGATCATTGGCTTTTGCAGGGTTTGGCGAAATGGTTAAGCGCTTCAAGCGCATGGAAACCCGCCGAACGGCGGTTGTGGGGCTTCTTTTCGAAATGATAGCATGCCAGCGGTAGTCGGATGAGGCCGGGGCAGCGCAAACCGCTGAGAACGGAGGTTATCCCCATGATCCGGATGGATCGAATTACTCCTGACAACGCAGAGTTCATCTTGCTTTCTTTTGAAGGGCCGGACCCGTATTCATTGGCGGGGGGGCTCGGCGTGCGGGTCACCCATCTTTCGTATACGCTGGCGGAAGCCGGATTCGGTACTCAGCTCTTGTTCATCGGAGATCCCCACCTCCCGAGCCATGAGATCCGCAGCGATGGGCGGCTCGTTTTGCGCCGATGGAGTCAATGGATCAGCACTTACTATCCCATGGGGGTTTACGAGGGGGAAAATCAGAAGGTAGCCGATTTCAGCCGTTCCGTTCCGGAATTTGTGGTGGAGCATATCATCCGCCCCGCGCTGGCCCGTCGGAAGATCCCCGTAGTTCTGGCCGAGGAATGGCAAACCGCCGAGGCGGTGTGCCGCCTTCATGAGCTTCTGCGGGATGTGGGGATGCGCGCCGAGACGCTCATCTTCTGGAACGCCAACAACACCTACTCCTTCAACCGGATCGATTGGCGAAGGCTGCAGAATGCGGCGACCATCACCACGGTCAGCCGCTATATGAAGCATGTCATGTGGGGCATGAAGATCAATCCGCTCGTTATCCCTAACGGAGTCCCCCGCAGCCTTCTGGAGGACGTGGATGATGAGCAGGCCGCTCGGCTCAGAAAGTCTGTGGGCGCAGAGATGATGCTCTGCAAAGTTGCCCGTTGGAGTCCCGATAAATGCTGGGATGCGGTGGTAGAGGCGACCGCCCTTCTCAAAGAGCAAGGGGCTAAAGCGACCCTGATCGCGCGGGGGGGAATGGAGCCCTATGGCGAGGAGGTGTTGGATCACGCTTCGCGCTTAGGATTGGTGATTAAAGAAGCCCGGCCGGCGGATGGATCCCTTGATGGATATTTGAAGGCCCTTGAAGAGGCTTCGCCCGCGGATGTGATTGATGTAAAGAGTCCTCTTCCCCTCGAGTTCTTACGGGTGATCTACCGCGCCGCGGATAGCGTATTGGCCAACAGCGGCCATGAACCATTCGGAATCGTGGGCCTTGAGACGATGGCGGCGGGAGGGGTGGCCTTCACCGGTTGTACGGGGGAAGATTATGCCATTCCCTTCGTGAACTCCATCGTCCTCGAGACCTCTGAACCTCAGGAGATTGCGGATTATGCTCTATTCCTTCAGGCGCACCCCGAAGAGAGCGCCCGGATCCGTCAAGCGGCCCGCGAGAGCGCCCGCTTCTTCACATGGGATTCGGCTGTCACAAACCTGATCCGGAAACTCGAGAATCAAGCTAGAACCCAAGAGATTCTTTCCGGCCATGCCAAACCCATTCCCCATCCGTTGATCGATATGGATGAGGAGCTCTATCCCCAAAAATTCTCATGCAGACCGGGTACGGTGCGGAAGCTTTTTAGAACCCCGACGAAAACAACGGCGGTCAAAAAGCCGCCCGAAGGATCAGCCTGTTCCTTACGGGAAGAGCAAGGAGGTACGAAGATGGCTCAAATAACCAAGCGCAAAGGGATGACGGTGAAGAAAAGCGAAGAGATGATGCCGAAACAAGATGTGGTCAAGTTCTTGGCCAGGGTCCCCGATGAATACGTGTTCTGGTGCCATGACGGGACCGTCTTTCACGATATGAAAGAGCTGGCGGAATATCTTCGGACGATGTCCGACGAGACTTTTGCCTACCATTGCAATGCGGAAAAGAACGATTTCACCAACTGGGTACGGGATGTGATGGGAGACCGAAAGCTGGCGGAGGATCTGGCCGGTGTCCACGATCGAACGGCCGCCGCTCAAATCGTCTCCCAGAGGGTTGCATTTCTTGAAGCCCAGCTTTAAGCTCTGAGCTCCCCCGGGTGATCGCTTGGCCTCCCTCTCCCGCACGAGGGGCAAGTTTGAGTTGCCTCCGGGATTGCCGGGAGGAAAGTAGTTCTGTGTTTCCTTGCTTGGAAATTTCTGAGTGTGCCGCCGGGAACGGGAAAACGAATATTCTCCGCCCCCTTTCCCTTTGTCCCTTCGAGAAGGTGTAAGCGCAAGGAAGGGCATTTCCCCTCCTCACGAGTGTGGGTGTTTCGTAGATACCTCGGAGAGGACCCGTTTGCCAGCGGGGGATCGCCGGGTCGAGGTGATCCGGGCCCCCCTGAGCCCCTAGAGTCCCTTGAGCCTATCATCTTGCTCCGGGACCCGAAAAGGGCGATTCGCTTTGGAGCCTTCACCCTCAAGGTGAATGAGCTTGATCACGTCACCCCGGACCTTGCTCCGGAATTCCCCCACACCCCATGAGTGATCCGGCTTCTCCGATCCCACCCACCCGCCCAGAGGGTTTTCTTGGGGAACGTCCCCAATCCCCCGAGCGGGGGATCTTTTGCACGCTCTTCTTCGATCGGTGTTTTTGGGTTGGATGATAAATTTGCGTTCACCCCTCGTGAGCGGCTATAATATTCCGGCTTATCAAAGGGAATGGATCATGCCTGATTTGAACCGTCTTTTGCACCGTGTCAAATGCCCCGCCCGATACACCGGCGGCGAGTGGAATGCCATCCGAAAGGATTGGGATTCCTGCGAAGTCCATGTGGCCCTAGCGTATCCCGATGCCTATGAGGTCGGCATGTCGAATCTGGGGATGATGATCCTTTACGATCTTCTGAATGCCCGTCCGGAGATCATGGCTGAACGTGTATTCACCCCATGGGTGGATATGGCTTCCGAGATGCGAGCGGCAAGTTTGCCCCTCTTCACCTTGGAATCCCGCCGCCCCCTGGCCGATTTCGATATCATCGGCTTCTCGCTGGGGTACGAACTCACCTACACCAATGTTCTGGAGATGCTTCAACTGGCCGGCATCCCCCCTCTCGCCCGCGAGCGGGAAAATGCCCTTCCGCTCGTCATCGCCGGCGGAAGCTGTGCCCTCAATCCCGAGCCGATGTCGGATTTCATGGATGCTCTCGTCATGGGAGACGGGGAGAAAGTGATCCTCGAGTTGGCCGATGCCTTCCGCTTGTGGAAGAGGAGTCAATCCCGCTCGAAAGAGGGGTTGCTTCGAGCGCTGTGTCGCATCGAAGGGGTTTATGTTCCCCGCTTCTATCGGGATGAGTATTCCGAGGAGGGGCGATTCAGACGCCTTCATCCGATTGGAGATGTGCCGCGCTCCATCAAGCGGCGAATCGTATCGCCTCTCCCGCCGCCGGTGATCCGCCCTGTGGTCCCCTTTGTAGAGGCGATTCACGATCGAGGGGCGGTGGAGATCCAGCGCGGATGCACCCGCGGGTGCCGCTTCTGTCAGGCGAGCATCATCTACCGTCCCGTTCGGGAACGGCCCATCGTCGAGATCGTTCGGGCGGTGGATGAAATCGAATCCCACTGCGGCTACGAGGAGATCTCGCTCCTTTCCCTGAGCACCTCGGATTATTCCCACATCAGCGAGTTGATCAATATCCTTGCGGCTAGATACCGGGGGATGCATTTGAATCTATCTCTCCCCAGCCTTCGCCCCGATGCCTTCTCGCTGGAGCTCAGCGAGGCGCTGAGCGATCAGCGGAAGGGGAGCCTGACCTTTGCCCCGGAGGCCGGCACCGAACGCCTTCGCCGGGCGATCAATAAGGGCATCTCCGAAGAAGACCTTTTTCAGACGGTGGAGTTGGCTCTGGCCCAGGGATGGAAAAGTTTCAAGCTTTACTTCATGATCGGTCTCCCCACGGAAACGAAGGCGGATGTGGAGGGGATCGCCGATCTAGTGCGGAGGCTCCGGCAAATCCGCTCCTCTGAGGGCATCCGGCCGAACATCAAGGTGAATGTATCCACTTTCGTTCCCAAGCCGCACACCCCCTTCCAGTGGGCGGCGCAGAACACGGAGGCGGAATTGGGTTGGAAGCAAGAGATCCTCCGGCGGGGGCTCAAACGGGCGGAATCGAAGCTCTCATGGCACGATCCGAAGGTGAGCCTTCTTGAGGGGGTACTCTCCCGCGGCGATCGAAGAGTTGGCCGGGCGATCTACCGGGCCTGGCAACTGGGTTGTATCTTCGATGCGTGGACGGATATGTTCCAATTCGAGAAGTGGTCTCAAGCCTTCGCTGAATGCGGCATTGATCCGGCGGATTATCTCCGGGAGCGCTCGCTCGATGAGCCCCTCCCATGGGAGCACATTGATACCGGCATCGGACTCGACTTTCTGAGAAAGGAATATGCCCGTGCCATGGCCGGGGAAGAAACCCCGGATTGCCGCAAGGGAGTTTGCCATGGTTGCGGGCTTCAGAGCCGGCCCGAAGGTTGCCAGAGTCTCTCGTAGCTCTGTGCCCGATGCCCCTCTCGAAATCCCGCGGCGCCGCCGGCTGATCATGGCCTTCTGGATTTCAGAGAGTTCAGGATGTAGGCGGGAAGATATTTGGCGAAGAGGGCCCGCCAGGGCCCGAGCCGCTTGAGCGCATCCAGCACGAGTTCGCCGTGCCAATCGAACGAGCGATAGGCGGATGCCATCACCGCTTCATGGAGAGCGGTTTCCTGCACGATGCCGAACAAGGTGTTCAGTTGCCTATCGGAAAGGCGGTTGAAGAGCATGCGGGCGAAGGCATCGATCCTCAGTTCCCGTCCGAGCAATTGCTTCCATCGTTTCTCATATCTGGAAAGGCCGGCGGTGGAGAGATCCTCTTCGGCCAAGGCCTGATGCAGTGTTTCTGCGGCGATATCCGCGGCCAGCATCCCGTAGTAGATTCCGCCGCCGGTGGTGGGCTTCACTTGTCCCGCGGCGTCCCCGATCACTAGCACCCGCTCACCGTAGGTTCTCCGAAGGGGTCTCAGGGGAATGCCGCCGAACTTCGGGGGCGTTTTAGAGGGGATGATCTTTCCCTCTCTGGCGAGGCGTTCCATGAGTTCCTGAAGGTACTTTCCCGGCGTTTCCCGGGCGAACAACCCGAGGCGCGCTCTCCCCTCTGATACGGGCACGAGCCATGCGAAGAATCCGGGAGCGATGCGGCGGCCGAAGTACACTTCAACTTCGGGGATGTTGCAAGTCCCCACTTCCGTCTGTGCCCCCATGATGAAGTTCCGGATGGAGCCCAGCCCCGCCCGTTCGGGGAGCTTCGAGCCGAAGCCGCTTGCGATCACGACGGCTGCGGCCGTGTGTGGAGCGCCTTCGGGACGAGTCCGCACCTCTACGCCTTCGGATGAAGGCAAAATATGCGTCACCTCTGTGCCGAACCGGTAATCGGCGCCGGCTTCCCGGGCTCTCCGGGCGAGCGCCCGATCGAGCGCCCCCCGATCCGTGACGTAGGCTTGCGGATCGGGTTTGCTCACCCGGAGGAACTCGCCGTTGGGGGCGAAAAGCTTGGCTGAGCGGGCTTCTTGCAACACGCACGAGCGGGGGATTTCGAAAACCTCGAAACACTCGCGGCCGATGATCCCTGTGCAGCAGAGCTTGCCTCCGGCGTCCTCGTGCTTCTCGAATACGGCGACCTTCCTCCCGAGTGCGGCCAGTTTGTATGCGGCCCGGCTCCCCGCCGGCCCCGCCCCGATCACGATCACCTCATAATCGTTCGTCATAGAGCATCCCCGTCTTGAGAAAGCGGCTGAGCGCCCCGCTCTTCAGCATGCGGATGCCGATGCCCAGACCGATCGCTAGCCCCACGAATTCGGGAATGTAGGCCGAGGGCTTGTGAATCAGCCGTTCCATCATCTCCCGGAGGAAATTTCCGGTTTCATATTCGGGAAAATCGAAGCCGAAAGCGGGCCAGAACAACGTCTCGGGCGAGCGCCAGACCCCGTCGAGGAGCAAATGCATGAAGGTGCCCGATGCGAGCGCCAGCACTCCCGTGGCGGCGTTTCGCCGGTAGCGCCAGAGGCCGATGGCAACGAGGACCAGCAAGAAGAGGAGGGTATGGGCGAAGATCCGGCCGCTGTGGAAGGTCTCGCGGAAAAGGTAGACTCCCACCGGCTTGTCAATGAGATCCGGTAATACTGAGCCGAGAAGAACCAGACGGTAGTCCGCCGTTCTCAAGAGGTTCGCGGTTTGGGCGAAGAAAGAGCGCCGGGGATGGGCGCGATGGGTTCGGGAGAGAAGATGCTCGATCCCGATCATCGCTCCGACGGTAATGCCGAGGTGACCCAAGAGCAGCATTAGTCCTATTATAACCGTACTTGAATGATGAGCGGAGCATTTCCCACGTTGCACCCGATTTGCGAAATTTGTTATCATTCATAAGCAATGAAAAGAAGACCCTTGGTCCGCGGAGGGATTCAGAGAACATGGGTATAGGAAGCGGGGAAACCCAACTGACGAAGATAGCCGTTGATGCGATGGGGGGCGACTATGCTCCACACGAGGTGATCAAGGGCGCAGTTGAAGCATCCCGGGAATTCGGTAATCTCGAAATCGTGTTGGTGGGGCCGCGAGAAACCATCGAAAAGGAATTGCGCCAGTATCCGACGGACGGGTTGAAAATCACGACGATCTCTGCAGAGGAAGTCGTTGCCATGGATGAAGACCCCGTCCGTGCCATTCGGCGCAAACCCAACTCGTCCATTGTGGTGGGGATCAATCTGGTCAAGAACCGGGAGGCTCAGGCGTTTGTCTCCGGCGGGAGCACCGGCGCCGTGGCCGCCGCCTCACTGCTCATTCTGGGGAGGCAGAAACGCATTGCTCGCCCTGCACTCGGGGCGATGTTCGAATCCCCGAAGGGCCCGGCCATGCTCCTTGACGTCGGAGCCAACGCCGATTGCAAGCCTCAGAATCTCCTGCAGTTTGCCCAGATGGGGAGCGCTTACATGCATCGGATCCACGGGATCGAGAACCCGCGGGTGGGTCTTCTCTCCAGTGGGGAAGAATCCACCAAGGGGAACAAGCTGACCCGCACGGCCCATCTTCTTCTGGCCAAGAGTTCCCTCAATTTTATCGGGAATGTCGAGGGGCGCGATATCCCGGTGGGCGCGGCGGATGTGGTCGTCACCGATGGCTTCACCGGCAATGTGGTCATCAAGCTGGCCGAAGGCCTGGCGGCGATGCTCTCCGAATTCCTGAAGAATAGCCATAGCGGTTCATCCCTGCTCAAAGATAAACGCTTGCTGAACCATACGGCGGGGGCGATGCTCTTGGGAGTCGATGGAAACGTGATCATCACCCATGGGAAGAGTGATTCCGCCATGATCAAATACTCGATCCAACTGGCGGGGCGGATGATCGAACAGAAGGTGACCGAGGCCATCGCTTCTGCCGTCGCGTGAAAAGCAAGCCCGAGTGAAAGGATTATTGCAGCAATGGGGAAACTGATCGACCTGAATGATGAGAATTTTTCCCAAGTCGTGGAGAAATCGTCCAAACCGGTGCTCGTGGATTTCTGGGCGCCATGGTGCGGCCCATGCCGGGCGGTGGCGCCCATCATCGAGCAATTGGCCAAAGAGTATGAAGGCAAGGTGGACTTCGGCAAGGTGAATGTGGATGAAAATCCTCGTCTGGCCTCAACTTACAGCATTCAAAGCATTCCGACTATCCTGATCTTCAAGGGCGGCAAGCCGATGACTCAGCTTGTAGGGTTGAGGCCCAAAGATGAACTCAAGAAGAGCATTGAGGGGCTGATTCACTAGGTCCGGATACGGGGGATTCCTCTGGGGGGATCCGTTTGCACGGGAGCACCATGAGCCAATCCGAAAGCTATCAAGTGATCATCATCGGTGGGGGGCCGGCGGGGCTCACGGCCGGGATCTATGCCACCCGTGCGGGTCTGAAGGCGCTTCTTCTGGAGAAGATTGTCCCCGGCGGCCAGATCGTCAACTCGGAATGGGTGGAGAATTACCCCGGCTTTCCAGAGGGGGTCTCCGGATTCGAACTAGGCCAACTTATGGAGCGGCAAGCAATCCGCCACGGCCTCAAGATTGAGTCTGCAGAGGTCACGGGCATCGAGTTGGGGGGGAAGAAGAAGGTCAAGACAACGATCGGGGATTTCATGGCCGATGCGGTCATCATCGCCGGCGGCGCGGATCACGCCAAACTCGGCATTGCGGGGGAGGAATCGTGGATCGGGAAGGGCCTTTCCTATTGCGCTACCTGTGACGGTCCCTTCTTCCGCGGCAAATCCGTGGCGGTGATCGGCGGGGGGGATGTGGCCATCACCGATGCCCTTTTCCTCTCGCGGCTTGCCTCCAAGGTATCGGTCATCCATCGCCGCAATCAACTCCGCGCGAGCAAAGTCCTTCAGGACCGCGCCCTCTCCCAACCGGGGATCGAATTCATCTGGGATACGGTGGTCGAGGCCATCGAGGGAAGCGAGACCATCGAGAGGCTCCGACTGCGCAATGTGAAGACCGGGGCGACCGGTGAACTGCCGGTGGAAGGAGTCTTTGTAGCGGTGGGAACGCGGCCGAACACGGGGTATCTGAGCACGCTTCTCACGCTGGCGCCCGATGGCTCGATCCCGGTCAACCCGCAAATGGAGACCGAGATCCCGGGCATCTTCGCCGCAGGGGATATCCGGCAGGGCTCGATCCGGCAAGTCGTGGCTGCCGCAGGGGACGGCGCTGTGGCCGCTGTATCGGCTGAGCGCTTTCTTTCCCGATTATTATGATACAGAGGCCGATTCCTATGCACATCGCCACGGAGATCGTCACGTCGAGGCCGGCCATCAAAACGATCAACTACGGCAAGGTCACGTGGCTCGATATCGAGAAACCCACCGTGGCCGAAATCGAATTTTTGGCCCAGAACTATCCCTTCCATAAACTTGAGCTGGATGATTGCCTCAGCCGGATCCAGCGCCCCAAAGTGGATATCGACGAGGAAGACCGGTACATCTTTCTGGTGCTCCATTTTCCCGTCTTCAATAAGCAGGCCCGCGTCACCATGGCCAGTCAGGTCTCAGCCTTCCTCGGCAAGGACTATCTCATTACCCTGCACAACGGTGATCTCAAGCCCCTCATGAAGCTGTTCTCTGATTGCGAAACAAACGAGGACACCCGGAAGGAAAAGATGGGCCACAGCGCCGGTTATCTTCTCTATGTTATTTTGGACCGGTTGGTGGATTACTGCTTTCCCATCCTGAACAAGATCGGGAGCAACATCGAGGCGGTGCAGGACATGATCTTCGGTGATGACCCACGAATGGCCATCCGTGAGATCTCTCTTCTCCGGCGGGATGTCCTCTCCTATCGGCGGATGATCAAGCCCCAGACCGAGGTCTTCGAAGTGCTGGAAAAGTGCGAGCTTCCCATCCTCAAGGAAGACCCGGAAGTGTATTTCGGCGATCTAGCGGACCATAGCCGGAAGATCCTCGATGTGCTCGACGAGTACAAGGAGGTCATCGAAGGCCTCAACGATACGAACAATACCCTCACCTCCTTTCGAATCAACCAAGTCATGCGCCTCCTCACGGTGATATCTGTCATCCTCCTGCCGCTGACGCTTGTTTCCGGCATCTTCGGCATGAATGTGGATCTCGGATTCCTCGGAGAAAACCGTTATTCTTTGATCGGCATCCTCGGTGGAATGCTCCTGATCGTCATCGGAATGCTGGTATTCTTCCGGTTCAAGCGCTGGATCTGAGATGGAGCCGGATGCCCATGGGAAGCACGAAATACCCTTCGATGGAAAAAGCGGTTGTCCTCTTGAGCGGGGGATTGGATTCCTCGACCACCTTGGCCATCGCCAAACATCAGGGATTTATCCCCCATGCGATCACCTTCCGCTACGGGCTCCGCCACGAATTCGAGATCGCGGCGGCCCGAAGGGTAGCCCGGGCTTTCGGTGTGAAGAAGCACCTCGTCATCCGGATCGATCTCAAAACCATCGGGGGATCGGCCCTCACCATGGGGAAAGCGATCCCCAAGGATCGGCCTCTGGATTCTTCCCCCACAGATGTTCCCCCCACCTATGTTCCGGCCCGAAATACGATTTTCCTTTCGTTTGCGCTGGCTTGGGCCGAGGTGCTGGGCGCTTACGATATCTTTATCGGGGTGAACGCCGTGGACTTCAGCGGCTATCCCGATTGCCGCCCCGAATACATCGAAGCCTTCGAGAAGATGGCCAATCTCGCCACCAGAGCGGCCGTCCAAGAGGGCCATAGATTCACCATTCATGCCCCCCTCCTCCATCTCAGCAAGGCGGATATCATCCGCACCGGAATGCGCCTCGGCGTGGATTACTCGCTCACGCACTCGTGTTACGATCCGGATGGGGCGGGGAATCCCTGCGGCCATTGCGATGCTTGCCGGCTTCGCCTCAAGGGATTCGGGGAGGTGGGAATCCCGGATCCCCTCCACTATCCCGCCGGTGCGCCATGAAATACGCGATCAAAGAGATGTACTATTCCCTTCAGGGGGAAGGTGTCAACGCCGGCCGCCCCGCCGTACTCATCCGTTTCACAGGGTGCAATCTCTGGTCGGGCCGCGAAGAGGATCGGCCGAGCGCCCTCTGTACCATCTGTGATACGGACTTCGTGGGAACCGATGGCCCGGGCGGGGGAGCCTTCACCGCTCAAGAGGTGGCCCGGCGCGCCCGGAGCCTCTGGCCGGATTCCTCGTCCACACGTCCCTTTGCCGTTTGCACCGGCGGCGAGCCCCTCCTTCAACTCGATCAAACGCTGCTCGATGCCCTTCACGCTGCCGGATTCGAAATCGCCGTTGAGACCAATGGAACCTTGCCCTCCCCAGAAGGGATCGACTGGATTTGCGTCAGCCCCAAAGGAGGAACGGATCTCGCTTTGAGAAGGGGGCACGAGCTCAAGCTTGTCTTTCCTCAGATGGGAATCGATCCCCGCGCGTACCTCCACTTGGAGTTCGATCATTTTTGTCTCCAACCTCTGGCCGGCCCGAACCTCGAGGAGAACACGCGCAAGGCCGTTGCCTATTGCCTTGAGAATCCCCGCTGGCGATTGAGTCTGCAACTCCATAAATTCTTGGGGATTCCGTAAGCTGAATGACTTTGAGATCGGGCTCCCCCGATCGGGGAGCGGGGAGGAAAAACCATGCCGGTACCCGAAGGCAAGATCTTCGACTTCTTCGACGAAAGCCACATTCGCCCGGATTTCCTCGAGACGTTCGATTTCGATAGTCCCGATCAGTACATCAAAACCGAGACAAACGAGTTCAGCGCCGTATGTCCCTTCAGTGGTCTTCCGGATGTGGCCCGGGTCACGATCGAGTACTATCCCACCGGTGGGAAGTGCGTCGAGCTCAAAAGCCTCAAATACTATTTCATCAGCTTTCGAAACGTAGGCATCTATCAGGAGGCGGCCACCAAACGCATCTATCGGGACCTGCGGCGGGTGCTGGGCACGGATCGCCTCCGCGTTACGACCGTCTATAATACTCGCGGCGGATTCGATACCACGTGCATCGAGGGGAGCCTTTGAACGGTCACTTAAAGGAGAAGTCATGAAGATCAGGTTTCTCGGCGCCCATATGTTCGAATCGAAGGAAACCCGTCTCTCTTGCATCTTGATCGATGGGGTGATGGCGGTCGATGCCGGGGCGCTCACCTCCGCGCTCTCCTTCAAAGAACAGGAAGCGGTGGAATATGTTCTCCTCACCCATGGGCATTACGATCACATCCGGGATCTCCCCACTTTCGCCCTCCGAAACGAGAATCGCACCGTCACCGTTGTCGCGACCTCGTTCACTCTGGAGCTCCTGACCACCCACTGGCTCAACGGAACCGTGTACCCGGACCTCACGCGACGGCCCAGCGCGAAGAACCCGGCCCTGCGCCTCCAACCCATCGAGCCTTTTCAGCCCCTCCCGGTCGGACCGTACGAGATCACCGCCATTCCGGTGAATCACGCGATCCCCTCTGTGGGCTTCAAGATCGCCGCCGGCGGCGGCGCCAAGACCATCTTTTTCACCGGTGATACCGGCCCGGGATTGGATCCCTGCTGGAAACATGTAAACCCTCAGGTTCTCATTGTGGATACCGCTTTTTCCAACCGGGCCCAAATGCTCGCTGCCAAGCCCGGCCATCTCTGCCCTATCCTTCTGCGGGAGGAGCTCCTCGCCTTCCGCAAACAGAAGGGGCATTTTCCCTATGTGGTGCTGACTCACCTCAACCCCGAGATGGAACCGGAGATCCGGGAGGAAAGCCGGGCGCTGGCCGTGGAACTGGGGATCAAAATCCAGCCGGCTTACGAAGGGTTGGAAGTCATCCTGTAGCTAAATCTCGATGGGCTCGCTTCCGTGCTCGGGGAAGGATAGGCGCGGGGCGGATTTTCGCATATGCGTGTGGAGAGGATGCTCGGTTACCCGAAGGAAAGATCGAGACCCGAGGGAAAATCGAGCGCCGCGACGGCTCTGGGATGTTCACGAAAGAGGAGGTAGGCAATGGCAGGAATGGTTGAAGGGAAAGTGGCACTGGTCACCGGGGCGGGTTCAGGGATCGGGCAGGCAACGGCGCTGGCCTTTGCCCGCGAAGGCGCTAGAGTGGTGGTCAATGACATCTCTACGGAAGGCGGCGAATCCACCGTTCGGCGGATCCGGGAGGCCGGTGGAGAGGCCGCCTTTATCAAGGCGGATGTCAGCCGCGCCGAGGAGGTCGAGCATCTCATCCGCAAGACCGTGGAAATCTACGGCCGGCTCGATTGTGCCCACAACAACGCCGGCATCGATGGCGATACCGCCCTCACCGCCGATTGCTCCATCGAGAATTGGAACCGGGTGATCGGCTTGAACCTCACCGGCGTGTTCCTCTGCATGAAATTCGAGATCCCCCAGATGCTCGAGCAGGGCGGTGGGGCGATCGTCAACACGGCCTCTACGATGGGAGTGGTGGCCCATCAGAATGTTCCCGCCTATGTGGCGAGCAAACACGGGGTGATCGGACTCACCAGATCGACGGCGCTCGGATACGTGAAACAGGGCATCCGAGTGAATGCGGTGTGCCCCGGCAACACGCACACGCCCCTTCTCGATCATGTGATCGAGAGGATGCCGGAAGTCTATCAAGCCCTGATGGCGGCCACCCCCATCGGCCGGTTGGCCCGGCCGGAGGAGATCGCCAACGCCGTCGTGTGGCTCTGCTCCGATGCGGCTTCCTACTGTACCGGCCATGCCCTCGTGGTGGACGGTTGCTACAGTATCCAGTAGACAAGGGTGCTGTGGTGGAAAAGGAGTGGATCGGGGGAGGAACCGCCGAACAATCCTGAATACGATGGAGCGGCCGGGGAAAGGGTGGGACGAAATCATGGTGTCTGATTCTTGATTCGTCGTGGCGAAGGCTTTTCCCGCTCAGCGCACCGCCAGTCCCTCCTCCCCCACCATCGCCGCCAGTTTCTGGTGAAGCTCGGGCGAATAGCTCACCCCGTGCTTCGGTAGATCCATCACCACTTTTCCGATGCCGTTGATGATGGCCAGTTGCACTTTATCGCTTCCGGGCGCGCTTTCCAGCAACTCCAGCACCCGCCGCAGTCGCTGCACATCCGCTTCCTCGTCCTCCGTCTGGGAGATGGTGATGAGCAAATGACGGGGAGGTGGGGGTGGAGGGGGCGCCCCCGTCTCCCACGGAATCTCCATTCCCGTTTGGTAGAGAACGGCATCCTTCACCGTGATTTGCACCCGATCCCCTCGCTCCGTCACCTTGCCATGGATGAGCACCGTCTTTCCCTCTTCCCATAGCTCCCGGGTGGATTCATACACCTCCGACCATGCCGTCAGCTCGATCTGCCCCCCGAGGTCCTCGAGTACGGCGCTCGCAAATGGGGTGTTCTTCTTCGTCAGCCCGATCCGCACCGAAGCCAGCGACCCGACCAGCGTCACCTCTTGGCCAATCATCTCTTCGTCTATTTGCCCGCAGAAGACGCTGATCTGGTCTCCCAGATCCGCTGTAGCCGCTACCAGCGGGTGTGCCGAAAGGTACACGCCCAGGAGTTCCTTTTCCCACTGCAACATCTCGCTCTGCGGGATATCCACCGGATCGAGCTTCAGCACGGGCAGCGGCACCGAAGCGCTCTGGCCCCAGAGATCGAACATGGTGGCCTGACCGCTCGCCTTGAGCTGTTGCTCCTGCTGGGAGAGCTTGAGAATCCGATCGATGCCGCCCAAGAGATCCCCCCGCCTTCCCAGAGAATCCAGGGCTCCCACCTTGATCAGGCTCTCCAGAGTCCGCTTGTTCATCCCCCGGAGATCGGTGCGGCGGCAAAAATCCTCGAGCGACCTGAAGGGGCCGCCCTTCTCCCGCGCCGCGATGATCGGGGCGATGGCCGCCTCCCCCACGTTTTTGATGGCCGCCAGCCCGAACCGAATCGCCAGCGCGCCCTCTGCGGTCTTCTCGATGGTGAAGGTCTCTTTGCTCGCGTTGACATCCGGCGGGAGTACGGGAATGCCGATACGGCGGCACTCGGCGACGGCTCCGGCCACCTTATCCTGATTGCCCATGTTGGTGATCAGCAGCGCCGCCATGAATTCCGCCGGATAGTTGGCCTTGAGATATGCCGTCTGATAGGCGATCATGGCATAGCTTGTGGCGTGAGCCTTATTGAAGGCATATCCGGCGAACGGCTCGATCAAGCTGAACACTTGCTCCGCCACTTCCCGGGAAAAGCCGTTCCGCTCGGCTCCGGCGATGAACCGGCTTTTCTCCTTCTGCATGATCTCCGGGATCTTCTTGCCCATCGCCTTGCGGACGATATCCGCTTCCCCGAGGCTGTACCCGGCGAAGGTCCGCACGATCAACAGAACCTGATCCTGATAGACGATCACGCCATATGTCTCTTCGAGGATCTTCTCCAGCGCCGGATGGGGGAATTCGACCGCCTTTTCCTTGTGTTTGGAGGCGATGAAGGTGGGGATATGATCCTTCGGGCCGGGCCGGTAGAGGGCCACCATCGAGGCGATATCGCTGAAGTTCGTCGGCTTGAGTTGGCGGATGTACCGGCGCATCCCGGCGCCTTCCAATTGAAACACGCCCACCGTCTCACCAGCGGCCAGAAGCTCGAAGGTCTTGGGGTCATCCATGGGGATTCGGGTCAGATCGATCTCGATCCCCCGGGTCTGGGCGATGAGGTCTCTGGCCTTCCCCAGAAGGGTGAGATTGATGAGTCCGAGGAAGTCCATCTTGAGAAGGCCGACCTTGCTCACATCCTCCATGGCCAGTTGGGTTGTGGGCAGCCCTTCCTCGACCGTGCCGGTGGGTTTCTGTAGTGCTACATGATTGATGAGGGGTTCGCTGGCGATGACCACGCCGGCGGCGTGGGTCGAGGCATGGCGCGCCACACCTTCGAGACGAATAGCGATATCGAAGAGCTTGCGGATCTCGCGGTCGTTGCGATAGGCATGGGCCACATCGGGGACTTGCTGAATGACTTCGGAGAGGGTGCTGCCGGCGGCTGGTACCAAACGGGCCATCGAATCCACCTGAGCATAGCTCATCCCGAGGGCCCGTCCCACATCCCGGATGGCGGCGCGGGCGCCGAGCGTTCCGAAGGTGATGATCTGCGCTACATGATCCGCGCCGAAGCGTTCGGCAACGTATTTGATGACCTCTGCCCGCCGATCGTCTTGGAAATCGAGATCGATATCCGGCATCTCCTTGCGTTCCACATTGAGGAATCGTTCGAAGACGAGCCGGTGGCTCAGGGGTTCGATGTTGGTGATGCCGAGACAGTAGAGCACGATGCTCGCCGCTGCGCTCCCACGGACGCCGAAGAGGATCTTCCGTTCGCGGACGAACTTGATGATATCCCAGCAGACCAGAAAGTAATTGGCGAATTGGGTCCGGCGGATCACGTCGAGCTCGTAGGTCAGCCGGTCCTTGACTTCCTGAGGCGGATCCCCATAGCGGGACGCGAGGCCTTTCCAGCAGAGATCGGCGAGATACTCATCCGCGGTCATTCCGGCCGGTATCTCGATCTGCGGCAAATGCAACCGCCCGAATTCGAGCTTGAGATCGCACCTCTCGGCGATACGTTCCGTGTTCTCGATGGCCTCGGGCCATTCGGTGAAGAGGTGGCGCATCTCTTCGGGGCTCCGGAAATAGAAGGAATCGTCCGCCATCTTCAGGCGCTTCTGATCGTGAACGGTGGTGTTCGTTTGGATGCACAGGAGCACATCATGGATGGGGGCATCATCCTTTTCGATGTAATGCACATCGTTGGTGGCAACCAGCGGGATGCCCAGCTTTCGCCCCATCTCTCCTAGGGCGCGATTGACCTTCGGTTGTTCGGGGATGCCGTGGTCTTGAACTTCAAGATAGAACTCTTCGAAGACCTCTTTGTACCACCGGGCGGATTTCTCGGCCTCTTTGAGGCGGTCCTCTTGAATGAGCGTGGCCACCTCTCCGTGGAGGCACGCCGAGAGGGCGATCAACCCTTCATGGTGGGCCTTCAGGAGCTCCTTATCCACCCGGGGCTTGTAATAGAACCCTTCGAGGAAGCCCTTGCTGCTCAGTTGGAGCAGATTGCGGTAGCCCTTCTCGTTGCGGGCCAGCACGATCAGGTGATACGGCGATTTCTCGGTGGGTGCATGGCTCCGCCGATCACCCGGGGCCACATAGAGCTCGCATCCGAGGATCGGCTTGATCCCCGCTTGCTTGGCCTGAAGATAGAACTGAATGATGCCGTAAAGCGAGCCATGGTCGGTGATGGCCAGACTTTCCATCCCGAACCCTCTCGCCTTTTCGAGCAAGCGGGGGATGCGGCACATGCCGTCGAGCAGACTGTATTCCGTATGAACGTGAAGATGGGTGAACATCTCGTGGCTACCGCGGACTCATTCACGCTGCTCAGGGATCTCGTGTTCTCCCCCGTGGAATCTCCGGGCCATCCGGCCCGGCAGGGCTAGAAGCCGATCCGGCTTTGAATGGGGGCCTTGAGCTTGGAGGCGATTTCCTTGACGCCGGGTTGCTTGCGCACCAGATCCCGGATCCGGTCGGCATCTTCGATCGAGCTTACCGATCCGAGGATGGTCACCACCCCGTCTTTGCACAGGATCTCGATATCCTCGTCCTTGATATTCCTTGCAGCGGCGATCTTGGCCCGGATATCGGTGGCCATCACGAGGTCATCCATGATCCGCTGGGATTCTGGGGTGGTCCGGAACTCCGCCTCCACCGTTCGGCAAATGACCTCGCAGGCGCTCTCGATGGTGATGTGTTCGAGATTGATCACCATGTCATACGTGGTGGGATCATTTCGGTCCACATGATAGATGGCTTTCACCCACTGATTGCGTTCCTCGTCCATCCGTTTGATGTAATCGATGGCTTCCTCGCGCGTCAAGTGGTTACGCTCCATCGCGGCCTTGATGCGGTACTCCATATCCGCGATGATCTTGAGCCGTAGAACGTGCGGCACGCCCTGCAAGAGAAGGTGCCCGGCCTGTCCATGATAGACCACGTTATCCTTCTGGACCTCTTTGCAGAGGGCCGCCCGGACGTAAGCGATGTAGTGAATGCGGCGGAGGCTCAGGCCTTCCAGAAAGCCCGGTTTGTTCATCAGAGCGGTGTTCAGCTTTTCCTCGGAAACTCCGAAGTCCTTTGCGGCTCTCCGGAGCAACTCCTCCCGCGAAAGGCATCGGTACCCGAGCTTTTTGGCAACGCACTCTGCCAGCGCTTGCCCCCCGCTGAATGTCCCCCGAGAGATGGTGATGATGCTCATGAGATCCTCCGTATGAAAGCAACTGCGTGTTTAGTATCGAATGCGGCTCTGAATGGGCGTACGCAACTTGGACACGATCTCCTTTACACCGGGGTGGCTGCGCGCGATCTCCCGGATCCGGTCCGCATCCTCCAGAGAGCGTGCCGTGCCGGTGATGGTGATCACGCCATCGTTGGCCGTGATCTCTACTTCATCATCGGGGATGTTGCCCTGTGCCGCGATCTTGGCGCGGACTTCGGTGGCCAGCACGAGATCTTTGAGAATCTTGGCGGATTCGGCGGTGGGCTGGAACTCCGGCCGCTGGGCGATCATGGTCACGATGTTGCAGGCATTCCCCATCCCGATCTTATCGATGTTGATCAGGAGATCGAACAGGGACATGTCGTTCCAATCGACGCCGTACAGGAATTTCGTCCATTTTATCCGGTCTTGATCCATTTTCTTGATGTGTGCAATCGCTTGCTCTCGAGTCAGTTTTTTGCGTTCCATCGCAGCTTGGATGCGGTATTCCATCCCTGCGATGACCTTGACCCGGATGACATGGGGAACACCGCTCAGAAGAAGGTGCCCGGCATGGCCGTGATAGACCAGTTGCTCATCCCGGGCGGCGCCGGCCAGCGCCGCCCGGACAAGGGCCAAGTAATGGGCCCGCTCAAGGGTCATCCCCTCGAGAATGCCGGGCTTATCGTTCATGGCACGGTTGAGTTTCTCCAGTGGGACGCCATATCGGGCCGCTGCTTCAACGAGGACCTCACGCGCAAGGCATCGGTAGCCCAGTTTTTTGGCGATGGCCTCGGCCAGCTCTTTTCCGCCGCTGTAAGTGCCCCGGGAAATGGTGATGATAGCCATCTCTCCCCCTTTGCTGTGTTGCGTTTGATCATCGGGATGGGTCCCGTTTGAAACCTCCGCGGTCACGATTTGATGATGTACTCGCTCATGAGGATGCGGTCGAGCTTGTCGAAATCGATGAACCGCGCGCAACTCTCGATCATGGCCAACTCACGCTTCTGACGTTTCTCGTCATCGCCGACGGCGTTGTAGAAGGCCTGCGGATCGGTCATGGCCTCGGCGGGGAAGTTCTCCTCCACGATCGCATCGTATGGAGGCGCCGCGTAAGTGAGCGGCCGAACGATGACGTTTTGCTTGTACCCGAAGGTTGATTGGGTTTCGATGGCGATCTGCGTGTGGCTCCCGTGCCAGATCTCGATCCATTGTTCGTAGCTCAAGCGGGGGGGCTTGGTCAGAAACACCACCGAGTTCATCCCCGGGACCCGCTCGCCATCCCGAACGGGGTGTTTGGTGTTGACCAGCGGCTGCGATTCGGTGACGAGATAGCCGGCCATGCGGGCGACCGCTTTTTCGATGATCTCCTCGAGCGGTTTCCGGTAAATGGCCGTATCTACCCATATGGAGATGAGCCCGTCCACCGGCGGTCTCGTGGCGATGATCCGGAGGGGATCGGCGGGGGCCACATCCTCGTCCACGACGCTGATGCTCAGTCTCCGTGCCCCGGCGGCGAGGAGCTTCGGTGCTATCTCATTCAATAGCTTTTGCCGGAAGGTTTTGGGTGCTTCCCCTTCATGTTTCCATACCGGATAAACGATCTTCTCCATGGTCGGTTCCTCTTAGCCGTATTTGGGGAGTATCTTGGGCTCGCAGGCCAGCTTTCCGCCTGCGGCTAGCCACTCGGCGATGACCCGGGGTGCATCCCGACGGGGATTGTAGATATCCTCTTCGTATGAGAACTTGCCATTTCCGGCATAGATCACTCGTGTCCAATTGGGGAATGAGAACTTTCTGTTCTTGTCCGTGGGGTGAGTGAGCGTGTTCTGTACACAGAAGATGATAGCATCGTGTTCCTCGTCGATGCAATGCCATTCTTGAGGAAAGGTCATATGCGGAAAGGGGGCCATCACCGCTTTGATCCATTTCTCGATCTCGGCCCGACCGTGGAATTCGCCGTAGGCATGCTCGATGTAGACGGCATCTTCCGTGAAGATATTGGCCCAGATGGACCAATCGCCGGTCTCGGATGCCCTTGCGTGAGCTTCATTGTAGATTCTGAGCGCTTCCTCGAGTTCCTTGCGCGTGAACCGGCCCATCGTGTTTCCTCCTCTCTGAATGGGATCGGAATGAAAAACCGAGCGCCCCCGCAGAAGGAGCGCCCGGTTTTTCGCTTTTCCCTGAAGGACTCTCCTAGGGTTGGGTTTGAGTGGGATACCAGTTTGGATCCGCCCTGACCAGATCCTCCTTGTTCTTATCGGCGCGGAGGATGCAATAGTAGTTGCACGAGTGGCGTTTGGTCTCCGTGAAGCTGTAGCGTTCCAGTCCATTGATGACGAGGGAGTACGATATGGCCGCTTTATAGATCTCCTCGGGGGTGACGTTCTCGGCGCCGACCGTCTCGGCGGCTTTGCGGATGATGTCGAGCACAACGTAGTAGTTATCGAACCCGTTGTATGCTCCGCCGTTCTGTTTGATCTCTTTGGCTTTGCCGGGGTTGTTCTTGTAGAGGAGCGTTTCCCGGAGCTGGGCCAGCATGTCGTCCTCGCCCCACCAGCTTGCGGGCGAAGCGAAGAGCATTCCGTCTATTTCATCCCACAGCCCGGCATCGTAAATGCCTTTCATGAGGGCGATGTGAGGGCCGCCGCCGAGGAATTTCCCTTTGCCGCCGATCATCCGGTATTCGCGAACGAAGGTCATGATGGGCGCATTGGCAAACACATAGTCGCAGTCCTTGAGGGCCTGGGCTTCTGTGCTCCAGTTGAAGCTCCCCACTTGCGTCAGATACGTTCCCACCCATTGGAACTGATCGGGATGGGCCTTGACATACGTTTCCAGGGTTTTGACGGCGTTCAGGCTGTTCGGCTCGGCCCATGAAGCCGCCCCGATCTTTGCAGGGCCTTTGGTCTTATAATCCCAGTCGTGTTCGGCGATCCACTTGATGAGGGTCATCTGTTCGTGCTCGGTGAGTGTAGCCGGAGCGAACACGTACCCCGGGGGACTCAGTGTGTCCAGTACTCCGCTGAGACAGAAGAGCGGCATATGCTCTCTGTTCACCGTGTCCTTGAGGGTGACCGGCGTGGAGGTTACGCCGGTCACGATGAGCTTGGCGCCTCTTTCCTTGAGCCACTCGTATCCGGGCATGTCCTTGGCCGGATCGAATTGACCATCGTAGGTGACGATCTTCAGAGTTGCGTTGGGGATGAGCTTCTCATCGTTGAAGTAGCCGACGGCATCCTTCAGGGCGATGTTCAGAATTTCTTGGGCGGCCGACGAGACGCCGGTCACATCCGTCAGGTTGCCGATGACGATCGTAGTCTCTTTCCCTGTGGTGGGGGTCGTCGTTTTGGTTTCGCTGGTCTTATCTTCCCCACCCCCCCCGCCGCCACAGGCGGCCAGCAGAAGCAGTGAAATCAGCACGAGTACCCCTGCGGCGATTGCGGCTTTAGCCAAAGCTCTCATTGTTCCCACCTCCTCGATTCTGGGTGATCTGGTCCCTATGGTGAATTCACGTATCTTCGGTGCGGGGTGGAAGGTCTTCGGTGTATGCAACCTCGTGGCCCGTGGGTGAAAAACGGGTTGGGATTTCGCCTTCCATGATCACGTTGCCCCAAATTATATCTTAAGACGGTCTATCTGGCAAGGGTTTTTTACGGGGCCCAAAAGGAGCGATTCCATCTTGTAGCCTTCACCCTCAGGGTGAGTGAGCTTGATCATCTCACTGTGGACCTTGCCCCGGGATTCTCCCACACACCCCATGAACGATCCGGCTTCTCCGAT
>DAOTYO010000021.1:0-43026 GCA_034434815.1 Dehalococcoidia bacterium | reverse complement strand
AAAGGCCCGCCAACCGATGCTGAATCTCGACCTTTTCCGGAACCGGGTCTTTGCTCTGGCCAATCTGAGCGCGCTCCTCAGCTTCATGGCGCTCTATGCGATGATTTTTCTCACGCCGTTCTTCCTGGCCTTTGTGCTGGACTACAGCATCCTGAAGGTGGGCCTGGTGATGATCGCTTCGCCCATGGCCACGCTGGTGGTGGCACCGGCCAGCGGAGCGCTATCGGACCGGATCGGATCGAAATGGCTCACCACCGCGGGGATGCTCGTTGCGGCAACGGCCCTGTTCCTCCTCGCTCAGTTGAACAGCTCATCGGATGCGTGGGATGTGATATGGCGGCTGGCGGTGCTGGGAACGGGCACAGGGATGTTCCAGAGTCCCAACAATAGCACCGTCATGGGCTCTGTCCCCCCGATGTATCTGGGCATCTCCTCCGGCATACTGGCCGCCATGCGCAATGTGGGTATGGTGCTGGGGCTGGCGGTCGGGGGGGGCGTTCTCTACAACATCGCTCCGGTCACGCAGACCATGCGCCCCGGGGCCTTCGGACCTTCTGAGATCGAGGAATTTCTGGATGGCCTCCACTGGGCATACATCGCCGGGGCGACGCTGGCGCTTGCTTCCGCGGCCACCTCTTTCTTGGGCGGGGGAAGGCCGGGACGACACTCCCCCAAAGACAGCGGTTGAAGTAGCGCATGCCACCAAGACGCCTCTCTCGGGGATTGGGGATGCCCCAAGAAAAGCTTCGGGGCGGGATCGGAGAAGCCGGATCGTTCATGGGGGAATTCCGGGGCAAGGCCCCAGTGACGTGATCAAGCGCATTCACCCCGAGGGTGAAGGCTCCAAAGCGGAATCGCCCTTTTCGGGATTCCCTTCCCCGGCTAGCCCGGCAAGAGCCCGCCGGATGATCATCACCGGATGAATGACCGCAAGGCCGGCGCCATGAGCGATCTGAGACCGGCAGCCGGGGCACTCGGAGATCACTAGATCCGGCCGGAGCTCCCCCAGAGCCTTGAACAGCGCCTCCCCGATCTCCATGGACATCCGGTAATTTCGGCGCTTCATCCCGAACGTTCCCCCCATCCCGCAGCAACCGCGATCGACGTGGGTCACTTGAAGATCCGGGACCGATCTCAGCAGAGCAAGCCGCTTCTCGATCCGATCCCCTCCCCGCCCCCGAAGATGGCAGGGGGCATGGTAAGCCACCGAAAGCTTCACCGCCCGAAACGGCGGCATCTCCTTCCGTTCCCAAAGGCGGACAAGATACGCCATGACGTCGTATGTGCGCCCGGCCAGAGCTTCGGCCTCTCGGGTACGGAGCAACCGGGGATAATCGTGTTCGAGCGCTGCGGCACAAGTGGAACACGCCGTCACCACATCGTCCCCCCAAGCCCCGAGCGACCGCACGTTGAACTCCGCGTTCTTTCTGAACGCCTTCCCGTCGCCGGAGGCCCATTGGGCCATCGCACAGCAACGCTGCTCCGGAAAGCGGACGCGGATGCCGAGTCGCTCCAGTACTTCCACCACCGCCTTCCCGATCTCGGGCTCGCTATAGTTGGTGGTGCAACCCACAAAATACGCGACCTCATTCGCCATCACGGCGCCTCCTTGAAGCCCCCCCGGAACGGGAATGGAACCATCTTGCAAACGTCTCTTGACGGGCTTTCGGAGGCCGGCGTTCCTTCGCGATGCCCATCGTCTTCTCACCCAACCATCGGAAAGCCCCGCTGCCGCTCAGGGGATTGTACCCAGCCGAGAGCGCACTGGCCCGCCTCAGCAGTGCTTCGGGATTCCCCAGTAGATAGTCGGAAAGCCCCCCCGGAAGCTTCAGCCCCGCTTTCCCGCTTGCTTCCCGGATCAGATCCGGGAGCTCGATGCCCACCGGGCAAACGCCCTCGCACCTCCGGCACTGTAGGCACGCTCTGGACGGCGTATCCATCCGAAGCACCCGAGCGTAGAGGTATTCTTTGGGGCTCCGCCGGGCATCGCCCCTTCGCGCTTCGATCTCCCCGACGGGACATGCCCGCGCGCAGGCCCGGCAATCGATGCAAAGCAGAAGATCCCGGTATCGTCCGGAGAGGAGCCGCCGTCTGCCATTATCGAGAAGGATGAGATGCACCTTCCGCCCGCTCGACCCCGGGGGCACGGCGAACGGCAACTTCTCGAAGGATTCGTCGGTTGGTTCCCGGTATCGAAGGTCCAGCAACAGCGCCCCCCAGCCGTACAGGGCCATGCACCGGGCCTGAAAGACGGCGCTCTGTCGGTCGGGAACGATCTTTTCGATCCCGATCACCACCACGATCTCTCTGGCCTCGGCGAAGATCTCGGAGATGTTGTGCCCGTGCTGCATGAGCACGATGGCCCCATCGCTTGCGGATGCGGCATTGACCCCTAGCACGCCGACGATCTCTTTCGTCCCCCGCCTCTCGATGCTGTGCCGCCGCACTTCCGTGAGAGCATCGGTTACGTGAAAGGCCTCGTGGTGGAGCGCCAAGGGGATATCCGGCAATTGCCATGCTTCGGTGAACCGGTTTTCGAAGGCGGGGAACTGTTCGTAATACGGTTCTATGATCCGGAACCCCGCCGCCCGGAGCGGGGGAACGAGTTCGCCGCGCACCACCGAAGACTTGTTGATGGCGATGCGCCGGGTCGGGCCGCTCACCGCCGCGATGGCCCGGACCGCCTCCCGGGCATCTTCGGCGACGGTGAGCTCCACCTCCCGGTCCCCGGACCATACCGCAAGGGCCCGCTCGGTGAGCTCCGCTTGCCGGGCGAGGGCTTCACTTCGCATCATCCGGAGCCGCTGTTCGATCCCCTCCGGATCCGGGGGCGTAACGGACCTCGGCTCCCGCAGGATGCCGGCATAGCCCCTTCGCTTCTCGATGGCATCGGTCTCCATCGCCAGAACGGATGGCATTTAGACTCTCCGTCGGGTCAGGCCTGTGCCTTTCAGGGATGCTCCTCTCTCCGGATACGGTCGAGCTCTGAGAGGGTATCCATTACTCGAGGGAGAGTACGGAAATCCTCGAGCCGGAAGCGGGCCTTGCGCCGCCAGTTCGGTCGCTCCTCCCCCGTTCCGGGGATATTCTGCGGCTCGGTCTCTCCCCAGAGATCTTCAAGGTTCACGATCACCACCGGAGAAGCGCTCGATCCCAGAAAGCGGAGAACGGCGCGCAGAACCTCCTCCGGGGCCGGCGGCTGCCGGCCTTTCAGTAATCCGCGCCGCTGCAAGTAGGCTGCGAGGGATTGCTTGATCCGGCGCCGCTCCACTCGGGCCGCGCGGAACATCTCCTCTGAGGGGAACAAACCCAACCGCCGCCGTTGCTCGATATCCCGCCCCTGCCAGTACAGCTTGAAAGGCGGCATATCGTGGGTATTGACGGAGGCGATAGTCCCCTTCGGCGGCACCTTCGCCCTTTCCGGACAAGAATCGAGCTCGTACTGGAGGACATAGGAGCGGTACACTCCATGCCGTCTCATCGCCGGGCGCACCTCCGGCGGCACGGTTCCAAGGTCTTCTCCCATCACCAGCGCCCGATGCCGGAAGGCTTCGAGGCTGAGAACGGCGTAGAGCTCCTCGGCCGGATACCGCACGTATGCGCCTTGCGCCGCATCCACTCCCTCCGGGATCACCCAGAGGCGATGGAATCCCATCATGTGATCCAGACGCAAGATTCCCGCGCTCCCCAGATGATGCCGCAAGCAACCGATGAAATACGCATAGCCGCTCTCGCGGAGGCCTTCCGGGTGAAGGGGTGGGGTCCCCCACTTTTGACCTTGAGGGAAGACGGCATCCGGCGGCGCGCCGGACGATGCCCCTTGAATGAAGGCCCTTCGATACCGCCAGACATCGTAGCCATCGGGATGGACACCGATGGGAAAATCCAGAAAGAGGGTTGCACCCCGTTTGCGCGTCATCTCGGCGATATCGGATATCTGCTCGTGGGCCAGCCACTGAGCGTAGAGATAATACCGTCGGACGTCTTCCGCACCGTCCCCGGGTTTCAGTTTCCCCTCGCGGAGCCTTGCCGGCCACGAGCGCCAAGGGATGTCGCCCCGCTTCTCCATACAGGCCCGGAATGCGGCATAATCAGCCGCCACCGGATGGGACCGAACGAAATCTTCGAAGGCAACCCTCCGATCGTCGTCCCGCTGGTTGAGGGTTTCGGCCAGAAGCCCGAGAAGGCGGCGGTTGAGAGCCATTTGCCGGCGATAGTCCACAAGGGTGCTCCGGCGGAGCTTCGAGACCGCCCCTTCGAATCCGGCCGAGGCGAGGATTTCCTGAGCCCGGGGGCAGCGGGCCATCTCAGGTGAGCGCAACACGTCCACATAGAACTCGCTCCAGAGAAGGCGGGTCACGGGAGAGTAAGGGCTCGGGCAGAAGGGCTTATCGAGAAAGGTGGGCAACAACGGAAGCATGGCCATAACCCTCCCCCCCAGCCCCGTCACCCACTCGAGCATTGCCTCCAGAGCTCCCAGATCCCCCGCCCCCCAACTTTGATTGGTATGGAGCGCATAGAGCGGGAGAAACACCCCCCATCTTCGAGGTGCGCTCTTCCCCTCGATCCATGCATCCGCTCTCATCGGCGCGGAAATGATCAGCGCCTCGCTCGCCTGAGCCCCTCTCTCGATCTCGAGACGATGGTAACCCGGCGGGAGCTTTTCGCTGAAGGGAAGATGGACCACCCCATAGCGGCGCCCTTCGAGGGAAACGACCTCTGCCGGGGAAATTTCCCCCTCCCCCCATTCCCACGAACGTTCCTCCCCATTCTCGAGGAGCACCCGGGCGCAGACCCTCTCCCCCCTCCCTCTCCCGAGGGGCACACGCATCGCCACCCCGTCGAGTTCTCCATCCCATGCCACAACCACCGGATCGGACATGCGGCGCCACTCCGCTAGACACCTTGCCCGAAGGATCGAGGCCGCATCGGAAACGCGTTCGATGGGAGCTCCCAACGCCCGAAGCACGGCCATCAGTGTCTCCGCCGAGGCCTCCGAGCGGCGATGTTTCACGTCATAGAAGGCGGTTTGCACTCCGTACGCCCGTGCCAACCGCCGGAGCGTATTGAGTTCGGAAGAAGATCTCATGCGATTTCACCTCTCAAGCCATGGATCCGCAGCCCTATCGCGGCGTGGTTCGGGATCACTTCCCGCCCCTTCCGCCTCGAGATCGGCTATGGACTCCAGAAGCGTGACGACCTCGTGCAACGAACGGACGCGATAGGCCGCCGCCGAGACATCGCGGCCCACCTTGATGGACCATGCCCCGGGCGGGAGAGCCGAGAACATGCTTTCGTCCGTCCAATCATCCCCCGTGGCAACGATGGCATCCCACCCCCCCTTTGCCACCCAGTGATAGGCGGCGCGCCCCTTATCGATCCCACCGGGCTTGACCTCAATGACTCTGTTCCCCGGAAGCACCTGTACGCCATAATCCGCCACAATATGGCCGAGATGGCACATGAGCGCCTTGATAGCCGTGCTCTCTGCGGTTCGCGCGGCAACCTTCCGGTAATGCCATGCTAGAGAGAACTCCTTCTCTTCCACAAACGATCCGGGAATCCGATCGCACCACAGCTCCATGATGGGGCGCACCTCTTCTTTCCATGACGTATCCACCATCGCGGTCATGCGCCATTCCCGGCCGTTTTCCTTGATCCAAGCCCCATGCTCGGCCACCAGACCCACGGGAAGTCCGCCGAACCATCGTTCCAGAGTGTCCCGATCCCGGCCGCTCACGATCACCACTTCGCTTCCCGGGGCGGCGGATAGTTTCCTCAGGAGGGCAAGGAGCGTCTCATCGGGCGCGGCCCGCTCTGGGATCTCCTCGAAAGGCACGAGGGTGCCATCGTAATCCAGCAAGAACAGGGCGCGATTCGCTCGTTTGAGATCGGCCAGAAGCCTGCGCCGGACTTCGCCTCCGAGAGGTTGGGTGGTCATCTTGCTTTGCCCGACGCTTTGGGTAAGGGTATCGAGGAAGTCCTCGGCCCAGCGGATTACATCGTATTTTTGAAGGCGCTCTTGCATCGCACGATTGCGGCGGATCTGTTCCGTCTCCGGCATTTCCAGAGCCTCTTTGATCGCCGAAGCCATCCGCTGCAAGTGATTGGGGTTCAGGATGATGGCCTCCCCGAGCTCCTCCGCGGCCCCCGCAGTCTCGGTGAGGATCAGGACGCCCTTGCCGTGGGTCTTGGTAGCCAGATATTCCTTGGCGATCAGATTCATTCCATCCCGGATCGGGGTGACCAGCGCTACATCGGCCATGTGATAGAGGGCCACCAGCGATTCGAAGTCGAGCGCCCGGAACAGATACCAGATCGGCACCCGTCCGATGGTGGAATGCTTGCCGTTGATGAATCCGACCAGCTCATCGATCTCGTTCTTGAGCCGGGCGTATTTATCCACCGTGACGCGAGAGGGGACTACCACACAGATCAGGACGACTTTCTGTGCGTACTCCGGGTTCTGTTCGAGAAAGCGGTTGAAAGCCCTCAGACGCTGGGGGATGCCTTTCGTGTAATCCAGCCGGTCCACGGAAAGGATCACGCGGCGGTCGCCGGCGGTGCGGCGGAACTCCTCCATTTTCGCTCGAACTTCGGGAAGGGATACGGCAGAGGCATACCGCTCATAGGGGATGCCCATGGGGAAAGTTCCCAATCGCGTCACGTGATCCCCGATAGTGATCCGCCGGAGGGTGACTCTGCACCCCATGAGGCGCCGCACACTCTCCAGAAAATGGCGTTCATAATCGTGCGTATGGAAACCGACGAGATCCGCGCCGAGGAGCCCATCCAGAATCTCATCGCGCCATGGGAGGGCTCGAAAGATCTGAAAACACGGGAACGGGATGTGGAGGAAGAACCCGATCCGCAGGCGCGGGAATCGGCGGCGGAGCATCGCCGGTAGGAGCATGAGGTGATAGTCGTGTACCCACACGAGATCATCCGGCCGGATGACCTCGGCGATGGCATCGGCATAGAGCCGATTCACCCGCTCATAGGCTTCCCACCAATTTTGATCGTAAGCGGTATAAAGCGGCAGATAGTGAAAGAGCGGCCAGATCGTGGCATTGCAAAAGCCATCGTAGAACCCATCGATCTCGGCGCGGGAGATGAATACCGGATGACACCGCTCTTTCTCGAGCGCAGCCGTGATCTTCGCCGCAGAGGCGCTTGCCTCTCCTCCATCGATGCCGGGCCATCCGATCCACAGGCTATCGTGTGACTTGTAGAAAGCGCCCAGACCCGAAGCCAAACCGCCGATGCTTTTCTCGAAGCGAAAGCCTTCCTCAGCGAGATGGACGGTGATCGGAAGCCGGTTGGAGACGAGAACCAATCTTCCCATTCAGACCTCACCCTTCTCCGATCGTGCGGCATGTCCCCTGTAGAGGATGAGCAAAGGATCGTGATCCGTACCCGTGGCCGGTGACTCGGTAAAGGAACAGGGGTCGGAACGTCTTGCCGGAGATCGTCAAAAGAGGTCAACGGTTGACGATCGAAAACGCTTTCCACTATTATAGCATAGGAAATCGCGGGGGGCGAATTGAGATGAACGAGAAGGCGATCCCGATCAAGTTTGGCACGGACGGATGGCGGGGGATCATCGCGGATGACTTCACCGTTCCCAACGTGCGCTATTGCGCCCAAAGCCTCGCCGAGTATTTGCTCGCCAGCGGGCAGGCCGGGAAAGGTTTTGTGATCGGATATGATACGCGCTTTGCCTCCGAACGATTCGCCGCCGCGGCGGCGGAAGTGCTGGCGGGAAACGGCATCAAAGTCGCCCTGTGTTCCACTGCGGTTCCCACGCCTTTTATCAGCTTTGCCGTGGTGCACGAGAAGGCGGCGGGGGCGATCGTCATCACCGCAAGCCACAATCCCGGCGATTGGAACGGCTTCAAGATCAAGACCTCCGATGGGGCCAGCGCTCCCACCGAAGTGGAGCGCGAGGTCGAGAGCCGGTTGCCTGAGATCTTTGCCTCCGAACGTGTCCGGCGCGTTCCTCTGGAAAAGGCACTCGCGGAAGGCCTTGTCCGGCATCTCGCTATTTCCCCCGCTTATGATCGGCGGATGCTTGATCTCGTGGATATTCAAGCCATCAAAGATGCCGGGCTTACGGTGGCGGTGGATTCCATGTTCGGCGCCGGAATCGGGCACTTCGCCCGCATTCTGGCCGGAGGGAAAACACGGGTCAAGGAAATCCACGGAGAGCGCAATCCCGTCTTCCCGGGGATGAAACAACCCGAACCCATCGCGAAAAACCTCGGCGAGCTCTGCGCCTTCGTGCCGAAGGTCGGGGCGGATGTGGGGTTGGCCACCGACGGGGACGCCGATCGCATCGGAATGGTGGATGAGAAGGGCCGGCCGCTCACCCCTCTTCAGATCTTCGCTTTGCTGGCGCTGTATCTCCTCGAAGTCCGCGGCGAACGGGGGGCGATCGTCAAAACGCTCACCACCACCAGCATGCTCAATAAGCTCGGTGTGATGTACAACGTGCCGGTCTTCGAGACCAAAGTCGGGTTTAAGTATGTGGCGCCCCTCATGCTGAAACATAACGCCCTCATCGGGGGGGAGGAAAGCAGCGGCTTCGGATTCCGCAATCACATCCCGGAGCGGGATGGGATTCTGGCCGGACTGTGCCTTCTCGATTTGATGGCCAAGACGGGCAAGCGCCCTTCGGAGTTGATCGAACATCTGTACCGCAAAGTGGGACCGCATCATTATCATCGGGTGGATATCGAATACCCCGCCGAACAGCGGCAGACGATCGTGAGCCGGCTCAAAGAGAACCTCCCGAGCAAGCTCAACGGCATTGCCGTATCGAGGGTGAACACGGAGGATGGCTATCATTTCCTCCTGAGCGATGGCTCTTGGCTTCTCATCCGCTTTTCCGGAACGGAACCGCTCCTGCGCATCTATTCGGAGGCCCCATCGCTTGAAGCGGCCAAAGCGCTGATCGCGGCGGGGCGGGAGATCCTCAAAGTCTAAAAAGGCAAATCGAGATCACCGGCAAAAGGCCGCTTCTTGCCCTGAGGCCGTTCAGTTTTCTTTCAAAAGGAGTTCCGTGAAAGCTCTGATTTTGTGCGCCGGCAAAGCAACGCGCTTGAGGCCCCTTTCACACACCCTCCCCAAGTCCGTCATGCCTCTGGCCAACAAGCCGATTCTGCATCACATCTTGGAACAGATCAGAGAGGCCGGCATTGACGATATCGGCATCGTAATCTCTCCGGAAACCGAAGGCCCCATCCGCGCCACCGCAGGCGATGGTTCACAGTGGGGAGCCCGAATCACCTACATCACCCAAGTCCCGCCGAAGGGATTGGCGCATGCGGTGCAAGTCTCCCGCGAATTCCTCGGCAATGCCCCTTTCCTCATGTTTCTGGGGGATAATCTCATCGAAGAGGGCATCGCTCCCTTCGTAGAGGAGTTCAAGGCTACCCGTCCCGATGCGCTCATCCTTCTCAAGGAAGTCCCCGACCCCCGGGCCTTCGGGGTAGCGGAACTCGACGCCTCCGGCCGGGTGCTTCGCCTTGTGGAGAAGCCCAGAGAGCCGCGGAGCAACCTCGCCCTCGTCGGGGGATACCTTTTCACCCCCGGCATCCACGATGCCATCGCCCAGATCACTCCCTCGTGGCGCGGAGAGCTCGAGATCACCGATGCCATTCAGAAGTATCTCGAAAGCGGCAAGAACATCCATAGCCACATCCTCAAAGGGCGGTGGCTCGATATCGGCCGGATGGACGATCTCCTCGAGGCCAATGTCTTCATGCTGAAACATCACATGTCGCCGGTGGTGGAAGGGATGATTTCCCCGAATTCTCACCTCGAGGGGAAAGTCGCCATCGGCCATGGGGCCAAGGTCGAGAACAGCCGAATCCACGGCCCCGTCTCCATCGCCGAGGATTGCCTCATCATCAACTCCACCATCGGGCCGGGCGTTTCCATCGGCCCCAAGACAACGGTACAGGACTCGGCGATCGAACGTTCCCTGATCCTCGAAGCATGCCGGATCGAAGGGGTGGGTGGGCTTTCGGGGAGCGTGATCGGCCGAAAGGCCGTGGTGCGGAGCACCGATCGCCGCGGCCGAGCGGTCAGGCTCTTTCTCGGGGACGATTGTTCTGTTGATGTTATGTAAAGTATTCCCGATCCCGTCCGCTCAAAATCTTCAGAATCGTCCCACGCGGGCGATATGCCGGGCGATCTCGTCCGGCGTGCCGGAAGGCAGATTCACCGTAGCTACGGGCCTTCCCAGCTCCCGAAGCGTTTGGAGATCACCCAGCGCCTGAGCATCGGCGAGCGCGCCGAAGGTATAGGGTTTCCCGGGTATGGGCTCATCCGCAGCGTGTCTCATGGTGAATTGCAAGAACACGCCCGTATCGGGGCCGCCCTTATGGAGTTGACCGGCCGAATGGAGATACCGCGGACCGTATCCCGACATTGTCGCCACGCGATAGCGTGCTAGCACCCGGCGGCGGAGCTGGGCGAGCGCCTCATCTACCGGAGGGGATTCGGGCAGGTATGCCAGAACGGCAAAATATTGGCCCCTCCCGAGTTTTTCGAATAAGCGGTCGGTTTCCCCCTCGCTACTCTCAGACATATTTCCCCTCTCGCAGGATGCGGCCAACACCCGGTTGGTGGCATCCTTGGCCTGTTGCACGTTGGGCTGATTGAAGGGGTGAACGCCGAGCACCGCGCCCGCCATGGCGGTGGCAAACTCCCATCGGAAGAACTCCGCTCCCAGATCATACGTATCGCGGAGCGGCAAAACGATCACCGGGTGCCCGCTCGAGCGCAGCGATTCCACCGCTTTATCTACCGGGGCGTTTCGATCGCCCTCCATCCGGAGATAGACGAAGAGCCGATCATCATCGTACCGGTCGGCTCCGACGAGCGGCTCTTCCGCCACCGGCACGATGCCCTTGCCCTCTTTCCCGAGGCTTTCGGCGATGAGCTGTTCCAACCACAATCCGAACGCCCGGATCTTCGGCGAGGCAAGGAGCGTGAGCTTGTCTTTCCCCTTGAGCGCCATCCCGCCGATGGCCGCCCCCAACCATGCCCCGGCATTCTCGGCGATCGGGCGGCCCGCCGCACTCGCCTCGACCATCCTTCCGGCCCGCTCCAGAAGCAAGCCGATATCCATCCCCATGAGCACCGCGGGCACAAGTCCAAAGTACGAAAGGACGGAGTACCGCCCCCCGATATCCGGCGGATTCGGAAACACCCGCCGGAATGCGCGCTCCGCCCCGATCTGGGCCAGCGGTGTTCGAGGATCAGTGATGGCCACGAATCGAGCGCCGGCGTGCCTTTCCCCCACCGCTGCGGCCACGAGGCTCCAGAAGTATTCCAGAAGGCACACGATCTCGATCGTAGTTCCGGATTTGGATGAGACGATGAAGAGGGTTCGGGAAGGGTCTATCCGGCCGGTGAGCTCGAGAACGGTTTCGGGCAAAATGGAATCCAGCACGATGAACTCCGGAAGTCCGGGGGCGCCGGCGAAGGTGCGGCGGAATACCTCCGGTGCCAAGGAACTGCCCCCCATGCCGAGAAGGACCACCCTCTGGAAGCCATTGCGGCGAGCTTCGGCAGCGAAGGCCTCGATCTCCCCGATTCGCGATTGCATCTCCGGAACGATGGTGAGCCATCCCAGCCGATCGGTGATCTCGCGGGGGGTCGGCTTCCAAACGGTGTGATCCTTCGCCCAAATCCGGGGGACGATGTTCTGCGCTTCAAGGGCGCGAAGGAACGGTTGGATCTCTTCGGAAAAACGTTCTCCGAGCTCTGACAAGGCTTTCTCCTTCCCCGGCGCGGATATGTTTCCCGCCGGAATCAATAGCCGATGATATCGGCGGTCCAACCGCCGTCCACCGGGATGTTCACACCGGTGACGAAGCTAGAAGCCTCGGAGACGAGGAAGAGCACCACGCTGGCCACTTCTTCGGGAGCGGCGGCCCGCCGCATCGGGGTTCGTTTGTAGGCTTTCTCGAGATTGGTGGCGAATTTGGTTTTGGCCATGCCTTTGATCAGATCGGTCTCCACGATGCCCGGGGCCACACAGTTGACTCGAATGTTGTACCGCGCCCACTCCACGGCCAGACTTTTGGTGAGATTGAGGATGCCCGCCTTCGCCGGCCCGTAATCGGCCCGGAAGGCCACTCCCCCCATCCCCGCAAGCGAAGTGATGTTGACGATCCGCCCGAATCGTTGCTCGACCATCCACCTCCCCACGCGCTTGCAGCAGAGGTAAGTTCCCCGGAGATGCACGCTGACCACCCGATCCCACGCCGGGACCGTTTGTTCGAGCATCGGCACGGCCTGCGAGCGAACGCCGGCGTTGTTGACCAGAATGTGAATCCCTCCCATCTCGGCCAGAGCCCGCTCCACCATGGCATCGACCTCTGTCTCGACGGCCACATCGGCCTTCAGCGCCAAGGCCCTCCGCCCCATTCTTCGGATCTCATCGACCGTTTCACCAGCGGCCTTCTCATCGGAGACGTAGTTGACCACCACATCAGCCCCCGCGGCGGCAAGCGCAAGCGAGATCGCCCGCCCGATGCCCCTTCCCCCGCCGGTGACGAGGGCCACCTTTCCATCCACTCTCATGATCGCTCCTTCCTTCAGTGCGTCTGTAAACGATAGTCACTTTAGCCGCCCGGTCCGGGCATTGTCAAGCAAGAGGAGGAACCTGAACAGAGCGATCGAAAAAGAGAGCGCAGAGACACCCCACTTGGGGGGATTGGGGATATCCCCCGAGAAAACCCTTTGGGCGGGTGAGGTGAATGGAATCGGAGAAGCACGATCGCTCGTAGGATATGGGGGAATGCCGGGGTGGGGATGAAACAAACCAGTGCGTTGAGATAAACCTAGTCGGCGGAGATCGGTGTTGCGGGATCGTCTTCAGGGATGAGCTCAAGGTCAGGCTTCAGAGGGAGGGTGAATACGAAAGTGGTGCCGCGGCCGGGCTCGCTATCGACCCAGATCCGACCGCCGTGGGCCTCCACGATGCCCTTGCAGATGGCCAATCCGAGTCCACTGCCGCTGGTGCGCCGCTGGGTGTTCTCCTCGATGCGGAAGAAAGGATCGAACACCTTCTTCAGTCGTTCCGGCGGAATGCCTTCGCCTTCATCGCTCACACTGACCCTGAGTTCATTTTCCACCACCGAGGCGGCAAGGGCTATGGGTCCCTTCTCCAGAGAGGCGTTCTGCACCAGTTTGATGATCGCCTGCCCGATCCGCTGGTCATCGGCGAAGATGGTCGGCAGATCGTCGGGGATGATCACCTCCAACCGCTCCGTCCACAGCGGCGTATTGAACCGGGTTCTAAGCTGACTGACGAGTTTTCCCAGCTTGAACGGCCTCTTCTCGAGGGCAAGGATGCCGGCGTGAATCTTCGCCATATCCAGCACATCGGTGACAATCTCGAGAAGCCGATCCGTGGCGTTGCTGATCCCTCTCAGGAAGTCCTTCTGCGTTGCTTCGTCCCACTGGACATCCGGCTGTATCAGACTGGTGGCGAAGCCCTTGATCTCCGTGAGGGGGGTACGGATTTCATGGGATACGCTGGCAAGGAAGGCGGCTCTCAGTTGATCCGCTTCCTCCGCGGCTTTGGCTTTGGAAGCCGCCTCGAGCAATTTGGCGTTATCCACCGCCGTGCTGATCTCGTGGCTGATGGTGAGGAGCAATTGGCGCTCATCCGTGGTGAGCGCGCGGTCACCTTGAGTCATCACGAAAAGAACGCCGAGCACGGCGCCGCGGGATTGCAATGGCAAGCACATGACCGATCGCAACCGCTCGGCGAGCACAGCCTTCTGCAGTTCCTTCCCGAACCATTCCACGGAATCGGGGAGCGACTCGATGAAGATCGGCTCGCCGGCGTGGGCTACAACCCCGGGCAGCCCCTGACCCACTCGAACGGGAGAGACCACTCCGAGGAGATCGGGGTTGATTCCCCGATGGATTTTCAGGTTGAGGGCGTTGGTTTTTTGATCCAGAAGATAAATCCCCCCGTAGGCAAGATTCAGGAGGTCGAGGGTCTTATCCAGAGCCTTCCCGAGGATCTCATCGAGATCGAGCGACTGGGTGACCGTCTGAGCGATCGCGTTGAGGGCGGCCAGTTCGGCGTTACGGCGGGCCATCTGTTCCTCGGCCCGCTTCCGGTCGGTGATATCGAGGATGATCCCTCTCATACCCACGATCTTCTTATCCCGAACGATGGGGCTGGCATAGGCGATCACCCGGAAGGGCGAACCGTCCTTGCGGATCGCCGTGTATTCCCGGCTCCCGAACGATTCGCCTTTGAGCACTTTTTCGATATCGTCCATCACCCGGCGGCGATCCTCCGGGGCAAACAACTGAAGGGCGTTCAACCCCTTATCAATATCCTCCTGAAGATAGCCCGTGGTCTGGAATCCGGCATTGTTGGCGAAAGTGAAATTGCCCTTGAGATCGATCTCGAACAGCGTCTGCGGCAACATATCCGCCAGTTCTCTGAAGCGCGCCTCGCTTTCCTCGAGCGCCTTCTCGGCGAGCTTTCGCTCGGTGATATCGGTGGCGATCAGCGCAGCGGCAACGATCTTACCATCGCGGCGCACCGGACCCATCTCGATCTCGTACCACGCATACTGGCGTCCCCGGCCGAGGCCCATCAATTCCACCCGGAAGCGTCCCCCGGCCTGACAAACCTGTTTGAGCTCGCTCCTGAGGTGAGAGCGGTAACGGGGATGGACGAAATCATAGATCCGCTTGCCCACCGCCTCCTGGGGTGTGACCCCAGGCATGGTCCGATTGACGGTCAGAATGACCCCGTTCCGATCCACGATCATGATGGAGTCCCGGGCATTCTCCATGAGACCCGTCCAGCGGGACTCCATATCCCGGAGCGACTCCTCGGCTTCTTTGCGCGCCGCCGTTTCAAGCTGAAGCTCATGACAGGCCTTGGCGAGCGCCTCCGTCCGCTCTTCCACCCGCTGAGTCAGTTCATCCCGCATCTTGCGAAGCGATTCCTCCGCTTCTCTGATGGCGGTGATATCCTTGAACACGGCAAGAAAGCCCTTCTTTTCCTCACCCCCGGCGATTACCCCCAGTTTCAAACGAAGAGAGACTTTTCCCCCATCCGGACGGCATGCTTCAAGATCGCGTTCCGGAACCTCTTCCCCCCGAGACAACCGTTGGATATCCTCGGCGATCCGGATCACCTCCGCCTGTTCGAAGATGCCGGCCTCTTCAAGCTTCTTTCCGAGCATGCCGCCGCGCTCGATTTCCATGATCTCCCCCAGAGATCTGCTCATCCGGCGGATGACCAATTCCGGCGTCAGCTCCAGAAGCCCTTCGCGGGATTGTTCGAACACCGCCCCGACTTCTTCTCCGGCCTGCCGCAGTTGAGTGAGCGTCTGATTCAATTCCTCCCGGAGCCGGTTCAACTCCTCTTGGGCGCGCTCGAGTTCACGGATCCGTTCCGAGACCTCCCGGGCGATCCTTTCCTCGATGCTCTCATCGGGCTCCACGATCTCTCGAACCTTCAGGAGGAACCCCTTGTTGCCTTCGTACACGAGAGGGTGAGCGACGATCTCCACCGGAATTTCAGACCCGTCCCCACGTCTCCATAGGCTTCTTCGGGGGCCGTCAAACGGCGCCTTATCTTCGGCGGGTTGATCGGCGGCCGGAGGCTCCAATCCGGCGCATGCCTCTTCGGCAAGGTGCGCGCGCAAATGGGTGTTCAGTAATCGTTCAGCGGAGGTTCCGGCAAGATCGAGTAGTTTCGCATTGGCATAGATGATCCGTCCGCCGACGGCCAAAGAGATCCCCTCCCCGGCGTGATCTAGAACCGCCCGCAAGCATGCTTCTCTTTCCTTGAGATTTTCTTCCATCCGGCATCGCTCGGCTTCGGCCCGATGCACCCGCTCCTCGAGCGTCTTTAGATCACTCCGATACTTCTCGATCAGCGAAGGATCCGGATCCGCCGCTTCCGGGGAAACGGGCCGTTCAACGCAAGGGGCTTCGAGGGGACTCCATCTTCGGAAGCCGATCACGAGCAAAGCAAAGCCGGGAAGATAGCCTAAAACGAGGGAAAGGAAATTCTCGATCCGCCGCCCCCCAATGGTCAGCGTGTTCTCCAAACTGAAGAATCCATCGGCCAGGCCGATGAGCACGCCGAGAACGAGGAGGGTGACCCCGCTCACGATATATCCCCAACCCCGGTACCGGTACAGATCCCGTGTTTCGCTGACCCACATGAGATATGTGAGGATCACCGGACACAGGATAGCCAGAAGGACATCGGTCATAGGGAAAAACCGGACATGAGGGAATGCCCCCCGCGTTTGATTCCATGCTATCGCTCACATGGAATCGCGGGAATAGTCCATTGGTACTACCGGAGCAAAGGGTACGATCGGAGGAATCAAAATTTGAGGGTAATCCCTATCGGGCAATGATCGGAGCCCATCACCTCCGGCATGATGAAAGCATCCGTCACGGAGGGGAGCAGATCTTCGCTGACGAAGAAATAGTCGATCCGCCACCCCACATTCCGTTCCCTTGCCCCCGACTTGAGGTCCCACCACGTGTACTGATTGGGCTCGGGATGAAAGCGCCGGAAGGTATCCACATAGCCGTGGGAGATGAGTTTATCGATCCATGCCCGTTCGATGGGCAGAAAACCAGAGACCTTCTCGTTCTCCTTGGGGCGTGCCAGATCAATCTCCTTGTGCGCCGTGTTGAGGTCGCCGCAGATGATGAGCTTTCGCCCCTGAGCGCGCAGCGAATCTATGTGCTTCAAGAAAGCTTCGTAGAATGCCATCTTGTAGTCCAAACGGGCTTGGCTTTGCTTGCCGTTGGGGAAATAGCCGTTGAACAGCAAGAAGTGGGTATAGTCAGCGCAAAGCAATCGTCCTTCTAGATCGAGGCCCATCGCCTCGACATCGTACCAGACGCGGTCCGGCTCCTCCTTGGAGAAAATGGCCACCCCGCTATAGCCCTTGCGTTCCGGATGGTTCCAGTAGGCGTGATACCCCTGCGGTTGACGGATGGCCGGTTCGAGCTGATCGGGATGGGCCTTGGTCTCCTGAAGGCAAAGGATATCCGGAGATTGCTTCTGGAGCCAATCGAGGAAGCCCTTTCCCTTTACGGCGCGGATACCATTCACATTCCAAGAAAGGATGGTGATCTCTTTCATGGCCGACCTCCCTTTGGCCTCCTATTTCCCACCGCTGCTTTCGGGAATCATTCGAACTTTGGCATGACACCGAATGTGGGGGATCTCCCGACCTCAGAGGTTCCGGATAATCGCATGCACCGCCTTTACGGTCACAACTATACCACAGAGATCGTGCCGGCGTTAGGGGGCATGAGGGGATTTAAGTTGTAGCTAAGACGGTCGGGGCTAAAGGAGAACCCGTTCCCCCTCTTTTTGATCGTTTTTTGGCACTTCCCAAAAAGAGCGATTGAAGAAGAGTGTGCCCAAGATACCTCTCACGGGAGGATTTGGGGGGTGTCCCCCAAGAAAACCCTTTGGGCGGGTGGGTGGGATCAGAGAAGCACGAGCGTTCGTAGGATATGGGAATTCCAGCGCAAGGTCCGAAATGAGGTGATAATGGTTATTCACCCGAGGGCGTGAACTGCAAAGCTGAATCGCCCTTTTTGGCTATTTCCAAGGTGTTGTACCGAGGGGAAAAATATGCTATCATGCACCTTGCTGATCTCATTTGAGCGGCGGAAGGGGTGACGGTTCCAATTTTATGGATACCGACAATTTACCATGGACCAGGGCGGATGGCGCGATCTCCTTTCATGGGGTCGAGCTGAGTAGTACGGTTGATCGTTCAGTTCTGAGAGAGAGTTGTGCGGGGGAGCACCATGCGGTCAGAAATCGTGCCTGTAAGCGATGGCACGAAGGGAAGTTGCTAGCAAAAACTGTTTTCAGATAGTAACCAAACGAAAGGGGGTGGGCCCAATGCATCTCATCATCGATGGGTACGTTCGGGATCCGAAGAAAATCCAGGATAAAGAGTTCATCTACCGCTTCCTTGATACGTACCCCAGTCAGATCAAGATGACAAAGGTATCTTCACCCCAAGTCTCTCAGCACGTGAGAGCCTCTCAATCCAACCATCCCGGCATTTCCGGATTCGTCCTCCTCGCCGAAAGCCATATCAGTATCCACATCTTCCCGGAGCGCTCCTACGTGAACATTGATATCTTCTCCTGTGGCGATTTTGACCCTGAAGAGGCCATGAAGACCATCGAGCGTGAATTCGGGTTGATCGGTGCCCGCAGCTATGCCATCAATCGTCCTCATGCGGATGTGGAATAGGGGAATTCTGGATGGCTTTTCGGAAGCCATCCAGAAACGCCCATCACAAGATAGAAGCCAGAGGGACTCCTACCCTGGTGGTTCTATGAGGTATATCCAAACTTTAGCGTAGAAGGATCGAGAATGTTTCAGGCAACGAAGAGGGTCCCCCCGCAGGTGAAAGCTCTGGCAGAGGTTCGGAGAACACCGTTTCTGGCCATGAACCGGGCCATCATCCGGGAGAAGTTCACCCTCTTGCGCCGGGCGCTGCCCGATGTCCGAGTATACTACGCCATCAAAGCCAATCCGCACAAGCGTCTGATTCAGATGCTTCATGCCATGGGGGCGGGATTTGAGGTGGCCTCGGAAGAAGAGATGAACCTCGTTCTGGGATGCGGTGTCTCTCCAAAGGGGATCATCACGAGCAATCCGCTGAAAAGCGAATCATTCATCCGCGCCGCCTATCGTGCGGGGGTAGAGTATTTTGCCTTCGATTCGTACACGGAGATAGATAAGCTTTCCCTTCATGCGCCGGGATGCAAAGGCTATGTCCGATTGGTTGTATCGAACGAGGGCAGTCAGTGGCCGCTCAGCAAGAAGTTCGGGGTGGAGACGGCCGATGCGATAGCCCTTCTCGAATACGCGGCAGCGCATGGAATCGCGCCCTTCGGGATCACTTTCCATGTCGGTTCGCAGTGCACCAATCAGACATCGTGGATCAATGCCATCAAGAAGAGCAAGGCCGTCTGGGATTCCGTCCGGGACAAAGGCATCGAACTGAAGATGTTGAATATCGGCGGAGGCTTTCCCATCGAGTATACCACGGATTCCATCCCTCCCATGGATGAATTGGGCAAAGCCATCCGGCGGGCTCTGAATGAGCAATTTCCACCGGAAACGGAGATTTTCGCTGAGCCGGGTCGGCTCATCGTGGGCGAAGCGGGCACCATGGTGAGCACTGTCGTGGCCAAAGCTAAGCGCGATGGCGAAAACTGGCTCTATCTTGATGTTGGCGTGTTCACCGGCTTGATGGAAAGCATCGGTGGGATCCAGTACCCCTTCCTCACCCCGAAGGACGGGCCCCAATCCCCGTGGGTCATTGCAGGGCCCACATGCGATAGCATGGACGTCATCGCAAAGCAGGTCCTTTTGCCCGAGCTCGCAGTGGGTGATAAGGTCTACATCCCTTCGGCGGGGGCCTACACAACGGCTTACGCCTCCCGCTTCAACGGGTTCTTGCTCCCGCGAACGTATCTTTACTGACGCAAACCCTGTGCCGGCGATTTGCCCGAAAAAGCGATATCGCCTCACTGCGGACCTTGCCCCGGCACCCCCACCCCCATGAACGATCCGGCTTCTCCGATCCCACCCGCCCGCCCAGAGGGTTTTATTGGGGGCATTCCCCAACCCCCCCAAGAGATGTGTCTTATGCACTCTCTTCTTCGATAATCGCTCCTTTCTGGGGATTCCGAGTTCTCTTGCGCCACAACCAACAATGGTGTAGAATTGAGCATTAAATAGCCCGTTCATCTCCGGGGAAACTGCCGCAGATCGGGATAACCAGGGGAACCACAGCCAGAGAAAGCACTGATAGCCTTGCTTCCACTCTTGAAGAGGGATATTTGTCTTTCCTTGGTAGCGCTCTTGAGGCTATGCCGATGGTGGGGATGCCCCGGAGTGAAAGGGCAAAGCTTGGAGTGAGGGTTCCGATGGCATTTGCAGACAAGACCTTGGTGTGTCGGGATTGTGGGAGGGAATTTGTGTTCACCGCTGGTGAGCAAGAATTCTACGAGTCCCGGGGGTTGGTCAACGAGCCCCGACGGTGCCCGGAATGCCGCCAGATCAGGCGCAAAGGGAGTTATAGCGGCACGAATCAAGGGCCTCGAGAGATGCACAAGGCCGTGTGCGCCGCCTGCGGTGCAGAGTGTGAAGTCCCCTTTGTACCACGGGGTGACCGGCCGGTGTATTGCGACCAGTGCTTCGCTAACACCCGTACCCGAAAGTAAGCCCTCGGTTTGTATCGGGCATTCAGGCAAGTCTTCCCACGGGTCCTCCGAATATCCTCGATGCAGGTTTTCAAGGGAACCGAATGAATGTTGGGGTCTTGCGAGTGAGGTTCCGGCTCCCCGAGAACGGATCGCTCAAGGATAAGCGCCGGTCGGTCAAGTCCATCTGTGCTCGGGTGGGAAACAAATTCAATATCTCCGTCGCTGAGATTGAGGATCTCGACGACCGGCAATTGGCCACATTGGGATTCGCATGCGTGAGCAACGACGGCCGTCATGTGAACGAGGTCCTTTCCAGAGTGGTGAGCTTTGTCGAGTCCATCAAGGGGGATGCAGAAATTCTGGACTATGAAATGGAGATCCTCAATCCCTTCTAACGATGGACACTTCGGCGTTCCTCCGGTATCTCAAAAGTGCCCCCTCCTATCGTGACCAGATCATCCACTGGGAACAGATTCCCGGGCGTGAAGCCCGCTACGCGTCCCTTCGCTCTTCCCTTGCGCCCCCGATCCATACGGCCCTGAAGGCGCTGGGCCTTTTGCCGCTCTATGAGCACCAAGCCGAAGCGATCGATATCGCCCTTTCCGGCCGAAATGTGGTGATCGCCACCCCCGCGGCGAGCGGCAAGACGCTCTGCTATAACGTGCCCGTTCTGAACACGATCGCAGAGAGAAAGAACAGCCGGGCTCTGTACCTTTTCCCCGTGAAGGCTTTGGCTCAGGATCAACTGAAAACACTCAATGAAATGGCGGCGGCCGCTGATTTGAACATTTGGGCGGCCACCTTCGACGGGGATACCCCCCAGAGTCAGCGGGCCGAGATCCGCCGATCCGCTCAGATCATCATCTCCAACCCCGATATGCTTCATCTGGGCATTTTGCCCAATCACCGCTCATGGGCCTCTTTCCTCAGTCAACTGAAATACGTGGTCATCGACGAAGTGCATGTCTATCGCGGTGTTTTTGGATCTCATGTGGCCGGCATCATGCGGCGCCTCAGACGTTTGGCGGCGCATTACGGCGCGCGCCCTCAGTTCCTTTGTTGCTCGGCGACTATCGCGAACCCCCGGGAGCATGCCGAGAATCTGATCGGTCTGCCCTTCGAAGTGATCACCAAGGATGGATCGAGCTTTGGGGGGAAAGATTTCATCTGTTGGAACCCACCGATCGTGGATTTGGCTCAGTCCGTTCGGCGCAGTGCCGGCGCTGAGGCCACTCATCTGTTCACCGAACTTGTGGCCGCCGGCACTCGGACCATCGCCTTCGCCCGGACTCGTCGTCTGGTCGAGCTGATCTACCGATATGTGAGCGAGGAGCTCAAAAAGCGAGCTCCCGAGATGGAAGACCTTGTACGCCCCTACCGGGGCGGATATCTGGCCGAGGACCGACGGGAGATCGAGCGGGGACTTTTCTCGGGCAAGCTTCTGGGGGTGATCGCCACGAATGCCCTCGAACTGGGCGTGGATATCGGCCGGCTGGATGCGAGCATTCTCATCGGGTACCCCGGGAGCATTTCCGCTACGTGGCAACAAGCGGGCCGGAGCGGCCGAAGGGGAGAACGCTCTCTCAGCATTCTGATCGGTTCGGAAAATCCCCTCGATCAATTCATCATGCGCCATCCCGAGGCCCTCTTCGGGAGAAGCTTCGAACACGCGCTGATATCCCTATCCAATCCCCATATCCTCAAGCCCCATCTTCTGTGCGCGGCATGGGAATGGCCGCTGAGTCCGTCCGATGCCGAGTACTTCGGCGATTGTTCGGCCGTATTGGAGGAGCTCGAGAAAGCCGGGATGCTTCGCCGGCAACGGAAGCGATGGTTTCCGGCGGCGGGTATCGCGTATCCGGCCCGGGAGATCAATATCCGCTCATCTTCTTCGGAGAATTTTTCCCTCGTCGAAGCCGATACGGGCCGCATTCTCGAAAGCATCGGCGCGGATACGGCGCTCCTCGAGATGTATCCGGGGGCGATCTATCTCCATCAAGGGGATACCTATCTGATCACCGAACTTGATTTTGCTTCCCGTATCGGGCTGTGCATCCCGATCGAGGCCCACTATTATACTCAGCCCATGGAGATCTCCGATCTTTCCATCATCAAGATCGCGGCGGAGAAGTCGGTGGGCCGGATCAAGGTGAGCCTTGGGGAAGTCGAAGTGACCACTCAGGTCATCGGTTTTCAGAAGAAGCGCATCTTCACCGAAGAGGTCATCGGGGTGGAGCCGCTGGACCTCCCGCCCCGGTCTTTCAAGACTACCGCACTCTGGTTCGATCTGCCTCCCCAGATCGAGAAGACGTTGGTCCGCAAAGAGCTCGATTTTGCCGGCGGCCTCCATGGAGTGGAGCATGCCGCCATCGCCATGCTGCCCCTCTTTGCCCTATGCGACCGCAACGATATCGGGGGGCTTTCCACCCCCCTTCACCCCAATACGGGAAAGGCTCAGATCTTCATCTACGATGCCCACCCCGGCGGGGTAGGGATCGCCGAGAAGGGGTTCGAGCTCATCATCGACTTGTGGGATCGAACGCTGAAATTGATTGCGGAATGCCCGTGTGAAGAGGGTTGTCCGAGTTGCATCCAATCGCCCAAATGCGGCAACAACAATCAACCGCTCGATAAGGCGGCGGCGCGCGTGATCCTCGAAAGGCTCCTCCGATCGCGCTCGTGATGGGCCGTCTGAACCCGCCTTCTTCAACGTGAGGCGTCTTGCGCTGACTTGTGAACAAAGTCTATAATGGGGTTACTCATATATGACACCCTTTCTCTCATGAAAAGGTGTTTTGACGGATCCTTAATGACCGACTCAACTGAAACCGGCATCGAGACCATCGGCACGGTTCCCTGGGGTGCCCACTTGGGTCTGCTCTTCCATGACCCGCAGCACTTCATGAATGCGGCGGTGAGCTTCCTGAGGGTGGGGATTCAAAGCCGTGAGCTTTGCATCATCGCCGATGCCCGATCCCTCCGCCTCGCGCATGCGCCGGGCACGCCGTTGCAACCTCTTCAAGGCGTCTTCGCCGACGAGATCCAGAGCGGTGAGGTAAGCGTGTTCCCGGGCGAGAAAGCAGAGAACAGCGCTGTAGCTCTGAACGAGCTCTCACGGTACTGCACCGAGAGGGCAAGCAAAGGCCGGGAAAAGGGCCGTGCCGGTATCCGGCTTCTGATAGATATGTCCGGGCTCGATCCCGAAGCATGGCCAGCGCTCCTCGAATGCGAATCCATGCTGAACACAATGATCGCGGGGAGGCGGATGATTGCCGTTTGTGGTTACCCCGTTGACCGGATGACGGCTTTGCAGTTGCTTGACCTCTTCGGGCACCATGAGTTGGTCCTTGCCGAGCATGGGGATGGATGGAACACCCTCCGGAATCCGATGCCCCAACGCGGGGAGTATTTTTTCCAATCGCTGATCGAAGGTTCGGAGGAGATGATCGCCGTGCTCGATTCCAACGGAATCCTCCGGTACACCAGTCCCTCGGTCGAGCGCATCGGTGGGTATGCAACCCACGAGATGATCGGCAAGAAGGGATTTGATTTCGTCCACCCCGACGATATCCCAAAAGCAATGGCCCTATTCTCGGAGGGCGCCCGGATTCCGGGGTATTCCACCTCCACCGAAATCCGTCTCCGCCGCAAGAACGGCCTGTGGCGGTGGGTTTCGCTGAAAGGAAGGAATCTCCTCGATCACCCTTCGGTACAGGGCATCGTTCTGAATTTCACCGATATCCACGATAGTAAACAAGCTCAGGAAGCGCTCCAGCGGAGTGAGGAGCGCTTCCGCACGATCTTCGAGAACGCAAGCGATGCGATCCTTCTGATTGATGAATCCGGAATCATCGAAGATGCCAATCGCAAGATAGAGGAGATCTTCGGGTATCGCCGCGCCGAGATTCTCGGGAAGCACTTCGTTCAGACGGGCATCGTCGATGAAGAGAATGCCCAGAAAGTGAAAGGGCAATTCGAGCGATTGATCGCCTCTGGAAACACCGGAGGACTGGTGGAGCTCAAGACGCGGCATCGGGACGGCTCCATCGTCATCGTAGAAGCCGGCACCCAGATCATCGCCACGAAAGGCGGGAGAAGGGATGTTCTGGTCATCGTTCGAGATATCACCGGGCGAAAGCGGGCGGAGGAAGCAAGGCAAGAGAGTGAATCGAAGTTCCGGGCGATCTTCGAGAACGCAAGCGATGAGATCGTGTACCTTGACCGGTACGGTACGGTGATCGATCGAAACATCAAAGGCGAAGATATCCTCGGCTTTACGTTCGAAGAGGTGATCGGAAAGAGACTCACAGAGTTCACCGCCTCCATCCCCGAAGAACAGATGACCTTCATGAAGATGGCGTTTGATCGTGCCGTCCAGGGGCCGCCCACGGCGGGGGTGACCGAACTGGAGTTGCGGCACAAGAACGGCTCCCAGGTGTTCGTTGACGCCAGCATCGGCCCCATTCGCAAGGACGGGGAGATCGTGGGTCTGTTCGTGATCATGAGGGATATCACAGAACGCAAGCGCGCCGAGGCACGTATCTTGCAACATAACAGAGAACTGGCGGCGCTGAACGCCATTACCCAATCGGTGAGCCAGAGCATCGATTTGGATGAGATTCTGACCAATGCTCTGGAAAAGGTACTGGAGCTATTGCACATCCGGCACGGGGGGGTCGCGCTCGTCAGCAAGGATTCCTCCCGGCTTTCCCTGAGGGTGTTCCGAGGATACGGCGATGAACTCAGCGAGATCGTCTCCCGCTTCCGGATAGATCGCGGCATCATCGCCGAGGTGCTGCAATCCAGAGTCCCCCTCTTCATCGAATCGCTCGGGGATGATCCCCGTCTCCAGCGGGGCATGATGGCGGAGATCATCCGGAAGGAACAGTTGAAATCGGCGATGTATGTGCCGCTCGAAGCGCGGGGCAGGGTCTTGGGCATCCTTGGGGTGTATACAACGAACGAAAGGGTCTTTCTTCCCAGCGAGCGGCAGATTCTGACCACCATCGGCCATGCCATCAGCACGGCCATCGAGAACGCGCAACTTCTGGAAGAGGCTTCGAGGGTCCGGGCGCTCGAGGAGACGGATCGTCTCCGCACGGCGTTCCTCGCCAGCGTCTCCCACGAAATGCGCACGCCGATGACTTCCATCAAAGGGCTGGCGAGTTCACTGGTTCAACCGGATATCCGGTGGGATGAGGAAACGCAGAAGGATTTTCTCCGCATGATTGACCAAGAGGCCGACCGGTTGATGCGGATTGTCAGCGATATTCTGGATATGTCCAAGATTGAGGCCGGAGCCATGAAGCTCGATCTCATGCCGACGACTCTGACACAGATCATCCTTCAGCTCCGGAGCCGTTTCGATCGTCTTCCGGGAGAGCACCGCATCGAGATGAATCTATCCCCTGCCCTACCCCTCATCCTCGCCGATGAGGTCCGGATCGGACAGGTCATCACCAACTTGATCGAGAACGCGGTTTCGTACTCCCCGGACGGCACTCCGATCGTGGTGGAGGCCTATGCTTCGGGGAGTGAGGTGATTCTCAGCGTCAGGGATTACGGGGGAGGGATTCGGCCGGAACACCTGCAGAAGGTGTTCGATCGTTTCTATCGGCTGGAAGAGAACGTCAAACGCCGCAAGAGCGGGATCGGATTGGGGCTGGCGATCTGTAAAGGGATCGTGGAATCCCACGGCGGAAGGATCTGGGCCGAGAGCGAGGTGGGGAAAGGGTCCAAGTTTTCGTTCGCCTTGCCGATTCTGAGGGAGCTTCCGGCGCCCTGAAAAACCTTTCGGCCTTAGAGAAAAGAAAAAGGCCTTCCCCAATGGGAAGGCCTTTTTCTTTATCGAAGCACGATCAGTACGTCCCGGCGCGGCTGTAACGACCCTCGGCGAACACCTTGGGCGAGGTGTAGTCGGCGGGGAAGTAGGTCTCGCTCTTGGCATAGCGCTTCGGATCGTAAGGCACGAGCTTGAGGGCGGCGCGTTTGGCATCGATGAGCGCGATCGCTTCACGAACGGCCTTCTTCACATCCGGCTCGAAGTAAAGGGCCGCGCCGACCTTCTTCTGATAGCCCTCGGTCATGAGCCTCACCACTTCGGGACTGTTGCTGAAGGGATGATGCCCGATCATCCACGTGGTGACGCCCGAGGCAACCACATAGGTACCGATGGAAACGGCCTTCTCGGACATCCATTCCGGCGCGAAGCCGACCGCGGGGGCATCGCTGATGTCTTCGCCCAACCCGCCTTCGGTGGCACACTGCGCCAGAACCGTCAGTATCCGCGAGTTATCCACGCAGGAGCCCATATGGATCACCGGCGGAATGCCGATCGTCTGGCAGATCTCCCGGAGGCCGGGCCCGGCAAGGTCCATCACTTCCGGCGTGAGGAGCCCCTGTTTGGCGCAGGCGATGGCGTTGCAACCCGTGGTCACCACCAGAATATCGTTCTTGATCATCTCCTTCACGACATAGGTCTGATTGTCGTCGTGAGGGAGAACACGGGCATTGTTGCATCCCACCACGCCCGCCGCCCCCCGGATGCGGCCATTGACGATGTTATCGATCAGAGGCCGGAACGATTGACGGAAACTCCCGCCGAGCATGTAGTTGATGTATTCGTGCGAGAACCCCGCCACGAGGTTATCCACATAGGTCGGGATCCGGACGTTTTTCCGGTTGGGGAAGTTATCGATGGCCCTCTTGAGAATCTCCTTGGCGATCTCCTTCGCCCGGTGTTCGTCCATTTCGATATAGGTGCTTCCGGCAACCTTGGCCTTGGGGGAGGTGCTGATGATCAACGTATGGTACTTCTTTGCCACCTCAACCAGGCCTTCCATGATGCACTGGATATCCACCACCATGGCTTCGACCGCCCCGGTCACCATGGCGAGCTCTTGGGTGAGGAAATTGCCCAGAAGGGGCACGCCTTCCCGCATGAGGATTTCGTTAGCGGTGCAGCAAATGCCGGCCAGATTGATCCCTTTAGCGCCTTTCGATTTGGCATAGGCGATCATATCGGGATCCTGAGCCGCTTCCACGATCATCATGGAAAGCGTAGGCTCATGCCCGTGGATGATCACGTTGACCTCGTCCGTGCTCAACACACCGAAGTTGGCCTGACTGCGCACGGGGGCGGGTGTGCCGAAGAGAATATCGCTGATATCGGTGCCGAGCATCGAGCCGCCCCAGCCATCGCTGAGGGAAGCTCTCATGGCATGATTCATGATGTGCTCAGCATCCTGATCCACGCCCATCGTTGTCCGGTGGAGGATTTCCACCACTTCCCGGTCGATGCCGCGCGGGGTGATCCCCAATTCCTTCCAGATCTTCTGGCGCTTCGGCGGTGCTCGTTTGACCAGATCGAGCTCGGACTTGGTGCTGCCGAAGTTTTCGAGCGCCTTGAGGGCGACTTCCTTCCCGAGCTCGTTGACCTCTTTGCCTTCGGTGGAGATGCCCAGATACTGAGCTACAGCCTTCAGCTTCTGGACATCCTTGACCCGATAGTCCGGCGCATGGCCCTCGCACGCTGCCAGCAGCGTAAGCGCCATATCCCGGCCGTGATCCGAGTGGGCCGCCGCCCCGCCGGCCACCGCCCGGGCATAGTCCCGCGCAGCTACCGTAGCTCGGGTAGCGCCGCACAAACCAACCTCCGTCTTTCCGGTGAGACGGCAGGGTCCCATGAAACAGCTATGGCAACATGCCGCCGTGCTCCCGATGGGGCAAGGCTTCAGCGCTTCAGCGCGGTCGAATACAGTGCTGATCCCTTCGGCCGCGCAGATGTTCAGCAGTTCAATCGTCGTCGGATCGATGGTCTTCTTTTCCGGTTTCTTTTCCTCGGGCATTGTTCCTCCCTGACGGTGTTTTCTCGGTCGCGAGTGACTTCAGACCAACCTTGATGTTATCACACCTCACCTTTAGTGTAAAGCATCGTCGTCCCCCAACTTTCTTTCTTTTTTGGCTCACCCCAAAATAGCGATTCAGCTTTGTAACCTTCACCCTCAGAGTGAATGACCTTGATCACCTTATTCCGGACCTTGTCCCGGCATTCCCCCCACACCCCACGAGCGATCCGGCTTCTCTGATCCCACCCACCCGCCCAAAGGGTCTTTTTGGGTGACGCCCCCAATCCCCCCGAGAGAGGTATCTTGTGCACTCTCTTCTTCAATTGCCCCTTTTTGGGCTCAAAGAGGTCTTGCATCCGAGCTTTGCTAAGAGTATAATGTGAATCACTCTTCTCCCCGGAGTAACGAAGTGAAACCGGCAAGAGTGGTGGCATGGCTCCTCTTGTTGTACTGGTTTGGAATCGCCATTGGAACCATTTCGTTCTTTGAAGGCCCCTGCCTCAGAAGCACCCTCGAGTTCTTCTTGTACATTGGGATCGGGATTGGGTGCTACTATCTCACCCTCCGGATCGGGAGGCATTTCACTTCTCCCCGCAAGGTGAAGCATTACAAGGGGTTCTCCCGCCGATGAGCACGAGGAAAGTGATCATCTTCCTTCTGATCCTGCTGGTGCTCATAGCCTTCCTGATGAAGCGAAACTGGGAGCGGCTTCAGCAATCAACGCAGGAGGAAGAGGGGGGCCATCAGGCGGGCGATGAAGGCTAAAAGCCGTCTCGTTCCCCCTCTGCGCCAAGCAAGTTCGGCGAATGCTTTTCCCCGCCTTCTTTCCGTACATGCATCGTTTCATCGCCTCCATCACGCGGCCCTGGATTTGCTTTTGTGAGGCAAACCCAGTAGCATGAATACCGGGAGGCCGGGATTTCCAGCCGCAATGACCGATCTATCTCTCACCGCAACCCCTCTCATCTCCCTGCAAGACCTGTACAAGTCTTTTCGGGAGGGCGAATATGTGCGCGAAGTCCTGCGGGGGGTCAATGCCGAATTCGCTCGCGGCCAGTGGGTGGCTCTTGCCGGCCGAAGCGGTTCCGGTAAGTCCACACTCTTGAATTTGATCAGCGGGATCGATCTTCCCACCGCAGGTCAGGTTCTCGTGGACGGCGTGGATATCGGCGGTCTGAGCGAGCGGGAACGAACCCTCTTCCGCCGGAAGAACATCGGCTTCATCTATCAGTTCTTCAATCTCATTCCCACGCTTACCGTGCTCGAAAACGTCCTTCTCCCCCTTCAACTCAACGGGCATCGAGAGAGCACTCGAGCCCTTGCCCTGCTCGATGAAGTGGGCCTTGCCGATCGGGCGAAGGCATACCCCGATCGCCTTTCCGGCGGCGAACAACAACGTGTGGCCATTGCCAGGGCGCTCGTTCACGACCCCTTGCTGATTCTCGCCGATGAGCCGACCGGGAACCTCGATGCCCAGACCGGCCGTCAGATCATGCAACTGCTCGATCGCTTGGTGCGCCGGGCCCGAAAGACCCTCATCCTCGTCACCCACAGCCGGGAGGTGGCCGGATTTGCGGATCGGCTCCTTACTCTGGAAGGGGGTCGTCTGGTCGAGGGGGGAGACGGGGCGGGGTGGTGATGTCTCTCCTCAGCCGCGCCTCATGGCGCCACACGTTCCGGTACCCGTGGCTCATGGGCCTTCTCATCCTCGGAGTGGCCCTAGGAGTAGCGGTCGTTGTAGCCGTTGATCTAGCCAACGGAAGCGCCGGCCGCGCCTTCACCCTCTCAGTGGAGAGCACCGCCGGCAAAGCGACTCATACGATCGTCGGGGGGCCCACGGGCTTCGACGAAACGCTCTACACCCGTTTGCAGTACGAGATGCCTATCCCCCGCTCTGCACCCGTCGTCGAAGGTTACGTCGAATCCGGTGGGGAAGTGCTCCACCTCATCGGGATTGACCCCTTCGCCCCGCCGGATTTCCGCGAGGGGCTCGGGGGGATCGACCGGCGGACGGGGGAACGGCTTCTGCTCGATCCCGGTGCGGTCCTTCTCGCCGAACCCACCGCCCGGAGACTCGGGGTCACGAAGGGGGATCCCCTTGCGGTAGAAGTTCCGGGCGCCGTCCGGCAGATGACGGTGATCGGCCTCGTCACATCCGCTGAAGGATCAACCGCCGCTCTGGAAGGGCTTCTCATCGCGGATATCGCGACGGCCCAAGAAGTGCTCGGAAAGCTCGGTCGGTTGGACCGCATCGATCTGATCCTCACCCCCTCCGATCCCTCCCCGGAGGAGATCGAGAGATGGCTTCCCGAAGGGGTTCGGCTGATCACCACCGATGAGCACCGATCCGCCACCGCTGGCATGACCCGTTCTTTTGAGATCAACCTTCAAGCGATGAGTTTCCTTGCGCTCGTGGTGGGCATGTTCCTCATCTACAACACCATGACCTTCTCCGTCCTTCGGCGGCGAACGCTCATCGGCACGCTTCGAATGGTGGGGGTCACCCGGCAAGAAATCTTCACCCAAGTGCTCATCGAATCGATCACCTTCGGATTGATCGGCACGGCGCTGGGCCTCGGATTGGGGTATCTTATGGCCCATGGACTTATCCATCTCGTCACGAGCACGATCAATGATCTCTATTTTGTGCTGAGCGTGAAGAAACTCATTCTGACGCCGTTCCCATTTGTGAAAGGGCTGGCGCTCGGCCTCGGCGCCGCTACCGCCGCCGCCATTCCCCCCGCCCTCGAAGCGGCATGGTCACCCCCTCAAACGACGCAACGCCGCTCCATGGTCGAAACCCGCGCCCGGCACCTTGTCCGATGGCTGTTCCTCGGAGGAGCAATGCTCATGCTCGCGGCATTCGGGCTACTGCTCCTCCCCACCAAAGGCCTCGAGATCGGACTTACGGCCCTCTTCGGATTGATCCTCGGCTTCAGCCTGATGACGCCCGTGCCGATCATTCTGATGGCCCGGGGCGCCGGCTTGGCGTTCGGGAGATTCTCCGGCGTCGTGGGCGAGCTCTCGGCCGCGAGCATCTCCACCGCCCTCAGCCGAACCGGCATCGCCATCGCCGCCCTCAGTGTGGCCGTATCCATTACCATTGGCATGGGGGTCATGATCGGGAGCTTCCGCGATACGGTGGACGTGTGGATCACCCATACCCTCGAGAGCGATATCTATGTTTCCTCTCCTCATCCTGTGGCCAGCCGCGCCGACGGCACCCTTCCTCCGGAAGTGCTCCCCCGCCTCGAGCAGAGACTCTCCGGAATCGAGGCCATGACCCTCCGGCGGATGGTAAAGGTACAATCCCCCGATGGCCCCACCGAGCTCTTAGCCATCCGGCAGAGCGAAAACATCTTCCGGAACGACCGTCTGAAAAAGGGAAATCCGAACACCCTCTGGTCGGAATACGAAAGAGGTGAAATCGTTCTGATCTCCGAATCCCTGGCCTACCGGCGGGGGCTCGGCATCGGCGATGGCCTGAGGCTCCTCACCGATCATGGTGAGCGAACCTTCACCATCGGAGGGATCTTCTACGATTACGCCACCGATCAGGGAATGGTGATGATGTATTTGGATGTGTACCGGAAAAACTGGGATGATCCACATCTTTCTTCGATCGGATTGACCCTTCAGAAAGGCCAATCTCAGGCGGCGATGATGGCGGCGGTCCGCCGCGAGCTTGCGGATATCCCCAATCTCTTGATCCGCCCCACCGCCGAGATCCGGGAGACTACTCTCGATGTGTTCGACCGCACCTTCACCATCACCAGCGTGCTCCGCCTCATCGCCATCCTCGTGGCCTTCGTGGGGGTGCTGAGCGCCATGATGGCCCTCGAACTCGAACGCACCCGCGAGTTCGCTATTCTGCGGGCCACGGGCATTACTCCGGCTCAGCTCTGGCGGATGATCGGAACGCAAACCGGACTCATGGGGCTGATCGCGGCGCTGCTGGCCTTGCCCCTCGGGCTTCTGATCTCCACGGTTTTGATCGAAGTCATCAACACCCGCTCGTTCGGATGGAGCATCGAGATGCTCATCCCGTGGCATGTGATCGGGGAAGCCATCGCGCTGGCGCTCGGAGCGGCACTCCTCGCGGGCGTGTATCCCGCGTGGCGCATGGCCCGAACCTCACCGGCCGCGGCGCTTCGGGAGGAATAGCATTGAGACAGAGCCTTTTTCCCCTCAGAACTGATCTCCGCCGGGGATCTCTGCAAACGGCGATTTCGCTTCCTCTGGCATTTCTCGTCTTCCTTGTGCTCGCCGGTTGCGGTCAACCCGCGCCGGCCACTGCCCCCGAACGCGCGATGGATATCACCACCCTTCTCGGCGATGAGAATGCCCCGGGATATGCCCGCGCCGAGACGGCTTGCGAATTCATCTTCCCCCGGGATCACGGCCCGCATCCGGATTTCCGCTCGGAATGGTGGTATTTCACCGGTAATCTCTGGGATGAAGATCTCAGACGGTACGGCTTCCAACTCACCTTTTTCCGCTTCGCCCTGAGCCCGCAAGCTCCGGAGCGGGATTCGGCATGGGCCACGAACCAAGCGTACATGGCCCACTTCGCCATCACCGATGCCGGGGGGAAAACGTTCCACGGGTCCGAACGCTTGAGCCGCGGCGCACTCGATCTCGCCGGGGCTCAGGCCGATCCGTTTCGCGTTTGGCTTGGAGGGTGGGAGGAGGCGAGCGCGAATGCCGATCTCGCAGACGCTTTCCCATCGGGAGAATCCTTCCCGTGGAAGCTCGAAGCCGCGGAGGATAACTTCGGCCTCTCTCTGGTTGCCGAACCGCTCAAGGAAATCGTGCTTCAAGGGGATCGGGGCTTGAGCCGGAAAGGTCCTCAGCCGGGCAATGCTTCCTACTATTACTCCATCACCCGGATTGCCGTGCGGGGCACGCTGACCTTGAATGTAGAGAGCCGCGCCGTCAGCGGAACCGCATGGTTCGATCACGAATGGAGCACGAGCGCTCTGGGGGAGGATCTCGTGGGCTGGGATTGGTTCGCCCTTCAGCTTCAGGACGATACCGACCTCATGTATTACCGCTTGCGCCGCACAGACGGCTCCGCCGATCCTTTGAGTGAAGGAACGTTGGTTCGGCCCACCGGCGAGAGCGTCCGGCTCGAAGGCGAAGATGTGGCCGTTCAGCCGCTCGATAAATGGCGGAGCCCCGCAAGCCGCGCCGAGTATCCCACCAAGTGGAAGATGCGCATCGAACCGCTCGGCGTGGACCTCATCGTTCGCGCGGTGATCGACGGACAAGAACAGTCTTTGAGCGTGCGGTACTGGGAAGGCGCAGTGGATGTTCTCGACGAGAGCGAGATAGGGCCTCTGGGTTGGGGATATATGGAGCTCACCGGTTATGCCCGGCCGTGAACGGACGTCTCCCGATCAGAGGGTTCCATCGGCCCCGCACGTCGGATACTCCGTGATCTCCCTCGTGGGGAAGCGATAGACACGGCCTTCCTTATCGAAGAGGGAAATCACCGCGTATTGCTCCCATAGAAGGGGATCCATCGAGCAATAGTAAGCCACGGCTTCTCCGGGGGCGAGGGTTTGCTCCCACGGAGGAAAGAGGAGACCGTAATCCCAAACGGCCCGATCGTTTTCCAGAGAGAAGCGGCTGAGCACGGTCACCGGCCGATCGCCCACATTGCGCACATGCATCTCGAGGTTCTGGTTGGGGATGTTGCAACACTTGAAGGCCAGAACCTCTTCCATGCACGAGTTCATGATCACTTTGATCGTGAGCATTGAAGGGCCCTTCGAAGGGGGAAGGTTGCCGATCGAGCGCAGAGCGCTCGATCGGCAACGATCTCACAGACCGAAGATCCCGACGGAAACGACGCCCTTGGCCGGTTCGCCACCGAGATTGTGTGTTAGGCCAAGCCGAACGTTCTTCACCTTCCGCTCCGGCGGCACCCGCTCAAGAAGCTGTTCATAGACAGCATAGAGCATCCGGAGTCCGGAGGCGCCGATGGGATGGCCGAAACACTTGAGGCCGCCATCCACCTGACAGGGGATCTTGCCGTTCAGGTCGAAGAATCCGCTCATGATGTCATCGTAGGCCTTGCCTTTGGGGGAGATGCCGAGGTCCTCCATGATGATCATCTCCGTGATGGAGAAGCAATCATGGACTTCCATCATGTTGATCTCTTCCCGCGGATTCTTGATCCCCGCCTCCTCGTAGGCTTTGCGGGCGGCCGTTTGAGTGGTGAAGAGACCGGTGCCATCCCACGTGTTGAAAAGGGTCTCCTCGCCATTGGCCACGGAAATCTGAATCGCCTTGATCTTCACGATGTTCTGGTTCGGCTTGAGGCTCTTGGCAATCTCAGGGGTGGTGACAATCGCGGCGGCGGCGCCGTCGGAGACGCCGCAACAATCGAAGAGCCCGAGCGGATAGGAGACGATGGGCGCGTTCTTGACTTGTTCGTGGGTGATGGGGAAACGCAAGTGTGCCCGGGGATTCATGACGCCGTTGGCATGGCTCTTGACGGAGATGTGAGCCATAGCATCTTTGATCTTGTCCATCGGAACACCGTATTTCTTGGAATACGGAGGGGCTAGCTGGGCAAAGGATTGGGGTCCCGAACCGTTATAGCCCCCGATCCGCGGGTAGGCCCCGCCCCCTCCGATGGGCAGGCCTGCAAATCCGGTATCTTTGAGCTTCTCCACCCCCAATGCCAGCACGATATCGTAAGCCCCCGCGGCCACGGCGTAACTGGCCGCCCTGAGCGCTTCCGTAGCGGTGGCGCAGAAATTCTCCGTCCGGGTGACGGGGATGTGGGGAAGCTTGAGGATCTCCGCATGGTTGACCGCCGCCTTGCCGATGTTCACTTCATCATAACACGTGCCCACATAAGCCGCCTGAATCTCCTTGCGGTCTATGCCGGCATCGTTCAGGCACTCCACGAACGCTTCAACCATTAGGTCTTCGGCCCCCGCATCCCACCGCTCCCCGAAGCGGGTACACCCCATGCCCAGTATCGCGACCTTGTCTTTGATCCCTTTAGCCATGTTACTTCACCTCCTGCGCGGGCATCGCTTTCCAGAAGTATCCGATGATATTCCTTGCCGTGTCATGGTACTTCCGGCGGAAGGTCATCATCATCGCCTTGCCGGTGGAAAGCTCTTCAAGAGTGCAATCCGTGAGTTCGAACATGTTCCGTCCACCGCCCTCGAACTCAAGACGCGCTGTAAGCAGCGGCGGGTTGGGCCCCAACATGAGCATATCCCCGGTATAGCTGATGATATGGGCAATCTTATCGGCAAAGGGATAGGGCTCCATCTTATCTACAGCATTACACGCGGGATTGGCACATATCCGCTGCGGCGGCCATTGCGGCGTACCGCAGGCGGTGCACCGAGACCCCCACAAGCCCAGGACTTCTTTCCGCCGCCGCCAGAGCATGGAGAACGCCGTGTAATCGGCCACTTCGTTCCGCATGCCCATATCGGCGGGGAGGAGTTCACGCCATACAAGGTACTTCGTATAGCTGCCCAGATCCGCCTTCCGCGCTAGATACCCCGAAACACCGATGTTCTTAGGCTTGTTCTGAATCTCTTCTGTCACCTCGAAGAAGAGGGCATCGGCCCCGCTGCCATAGCTGACGACAAGGAGCTTATCCCCCGGCTTGGCGGTTTCGAGCGCTTGTGCGAGCATCACCAGGGGCCATGCGGTGCCCGAATCGCCCACCTCCGCTTGAAGCGTGTTCTGTTCAATCTGAGGCGCGATGCCGAGCTTCTTGTTGATATCCTTGCGGGCGCCGGCATTATTGCATGGATAAATCACCTTGGCGAAATCCGATAGCTTCACCCCGTACTTCTGGAGGAGCCCCCCGATCGCCTCAGGGATGAATTTGGCATATCCCATATCGCGGATCCATCGCTCCTCCCACTGGCGGTCCAGTTTGGCATCGCTGGTGCGGATGTGATCGGCGAAGTCATAGGTCACCGAGTAAGAACCCTTGAACTCGGCGATCACGTTCTCTCTGGCCACCACGAACGCGGCCGCCGCATCCCCGAAGATCATCTCTTGAGCCGTCGCCGCCATGCCGAGCCGGCAATCCGCCGCAGTGACCACAACGTTGTTGAGTCTCCCCGATTCCACCCCTTCGAGGGCGGCGAGGAGCGCGGTGGTTCCCGCCTTGAGCCCCCCGCCGAAGTCCGCCGCCCGCACTTGATCCCTCACATTGAGCGCAGGAATAATGATCCCTGTGTTCAACCGTTCCCGATAGGGCATCGTCGTTGAAGCAAAATAGACGCCCTCCACGGCCGCGCGGTCCATACCCCTCAAAGCATCGATGCCCGCCGCCACCGCCATGGTGATCGGGTCCTCATCGAAGTTTGCCACCGCCTTCTCACCCATGGCGTGTGCCATGATCGCCGGATTCATCCAGGCCATCGCCTGCACAATCGCCACCCGCTTCAAGCGGTATCGTGGTATATACCCGCCATAAGAACGTATTCCGACCATATCATCTCCTTTCACGACTTACCCGTAGCGCTCCGATAACGCCTCAGCCTACCCGGCACGGGGCTGCCCACCGCCCCGATTATATCACACCATTCACCAAATGTACGTATTCATCCGACTTCCGCCACCAAATGTCCAAATGACTCCTTTTTGGGCCTGTAAGTGATCCACTTTTTCGCTTCTCCACCCCATCGTGCTATCAGATTGACATCGGGTTCTGTGCGCGGTACAATGACAGCTAATTGTGGGATATGCGGCGTTGCTTCTGAGTTTTCCATCCGAAGAAGCGGCTGCGAACGGGCTATCGCCGGAGGGCATCTTTTCTTTGTCCCATTGCTCGGAGGGAGGATAACCATGAATTTGGATTTGACCGAAGAACAGCAACTGCTTCAGAAAACGGCCCGCGATTTCTTTGAAAAGGAATTCCCCAAATCACTGGTCCGGCAGATGGAAGAAGACCCCGCCGGATACAGTCCCGATATCTGGAAGAAGATGGCGGAACTGGGATGGCTCGGACTGGTGATCCCCGAGGAATACGGAGGGGCGGGCCTCGGCTTTATGGATCTGATCATCCTCATGGAAGAGATGGGAAGAGGATGCCTCATGGGGCCCTATTTCTCGACTGTGGTGCTCGGAGCGCTCCCCATCCTCGCCGCAGGAAGCGATGGGCAGAAAGCGGAATTTCTCCCCAGAATCGCCCGGGGCGATTTGATCCTCGCACTGGCTTTGACCGAGGCCAGCGCTACCTATGAACCCTCCGGCATCGCCGCCGGAGCGGTGCGGAAAGGCGATACCTATATCATCAATGGCACCAAGCTCTTTGTCCACGATGCTCACATCGCGGACTATCTCATCACGGCCGTCCGAACGAAGATATGGTCTAGACCGGAGGAAGGCATCAGCCTTTTCCTCGTTCCAGCGAAAAGTCCGGGCATCACGATCACCCCCCTTCAAACGATCGCCACCGATAAGCAAAACGAAGTCGCCTTCGAAAATGTAGCCGTGCCGGCGACAAATCTCTTGGGGCCTCTGGATGGGGGATGGCCGATCATCGATCGGCTTCTCGATCAAGCGGCCATCGCCAAATGCGCCGAGATGAACGGAGGATGCGATTGGGCGGTGGAGGCTTCGGTGGCTTATGCCAAGGAACGGGTTCAATACGGCCATCCCATCGGGGCCTACGGACCCATTCAGCATTATCTGGCCGATATGTGGGCCTTCTCGGGGATGGCCAAACGCCTCACCTACTATGCGGCATGGACAGTGGACCAAGGGCTCCCGTGCAAGGCGGAAGTGGCCAAGGCCAAGGCATGGGTCAATGAAACCTACAAGCACTGTACCCGCATGGCCGTCCAAATTCATGGCGGCATCGGCACCACACTGGATCACGATATCGGCCTGTATTACCGCCGGGCCCGTCAAGCCGCGCTTCTCTTCGGCGATACCGAATACAGCTACCGAAAAGTGGCTCGGGAGATGGGACTCTAAAGGCACGCTCGCTCACGGGCGCATGGAGGATATTGAGATGGATTTTCGATTGACCCCCCAGCAAGAAGCCCTCAAAAAAGAGTTCGATGATTTCTTTAAAGAAGAGGAAAAGCGGGCTCCCGAGAATTGGATCGGGGGATTCGAGACCCGCTTTGAAACGGACGAAAACTGGGCCTACTACCGCTCGGTGATCGAGCGCGTGGCCAAGAAGGGATGGCTGGCCTTGCCGTGGCCCAAGAAGTACGGAGGCCAGGAGATGGGCCTGATCGAACAGGCGCTCTTCGCTCAATCGGCCGAATACCATCGGGTTCCGGCGATCGATGTCCATCTCTCGATCGTTTCTGCGAGCATCCTCGAATACGGGAGCGAGGAGATCAAGTCCCACTGGTTGCCGCGGATGGCGCGGGGGGAGATCAACTTTGCCCAGTGTTGGAGCGAGCCCAATGCCGGTTCAGATCTGGCTTCCCTTACCACCCGGGCCGTCGAGGACGGGGATGATTACGTGATCAACGGCCAGAAGATCTGGACCACCGGTGCTCACCGCGCAGACCATCTTTTCGTTTTGGCCCGGACCGATCCCAACGCTCCGAAGCACAAAGGGCTCACCTATTTCCTCACCGAGATCAATCGGCCCGGCATCACGATCCGCCCCCTGTATTATATGAACCGTGCGCATGTGTACAACGAGACTTTCTTCGATGACGTTCGCATACCGAAGAAGAATATCGTGGGTCAGGTGAATCAGGGGTGGTATGTGACCATGGCGGGGGCCAACTTCGAGCGCTCCGGTGCGGGCGGCGTGGCCGCCTTGCAGCGGGACCTCGAGGACCTTGTTCAGTTCTGTAAGGAAACCGTGCGGGGCGGTCAGGCTCTGAGCAAAGACCCGATGGTGCAGCGTAAACTGGCGGAACTCGCGGTGCAGATCGAAGCGGCTCGGCAGTGGTCGTTCTATTGCGCATGGCAACAGAGCAAAAATCCCTTGACCTTCGCCGAGCCTTCAGCTTCCAAGTATTTCATGACCGAACTGATGGTGCGCTTCGCCAACACCGCGGTCGAGATCATGGGTCTGTACGGGACCCTGAAACAGGGCTCCAAATGGGCCGCGCTCAAGGGCAAGTTCGAGTCCCAATGTCAGATCACTCTCGGGTTCACCATCGCCGGCGGAAGCACGGAAACCCAGAAGAACGTGATCGCGTGGCTTGGGCTTCAGTTGCCCCGGCTCAAGTAGAGGGCGGCCGAGGCCCCCTTCAGCCGGCAACGGCTCTTCTGCAAACGGCCACAAGGGGTTTTCTCGGATTCCGATCGCCACAGCCGATAGATCGAGGAGGGTAAAGCGCACCAGAAATATTGAACGTCCGGTCAATCAGTGTTCAGGGAAAGCGTTTGGTGGTACAATAGGCAATGATCTGCGAACAGTTCGAGAGAAGGACATCCCGCATGGAAGTAATCTCAGGAGGTATGCCGGTATGCCCATCAACAAGATAGTCGCCAGCTTTGATGAGGCTGTGGCCGATGTGTTCGATGGCGCCACCATCATGGTCGGTGGATTCGGCACGGTGGCGAGCATCCCCAGTTGTCTGCTCGAAGCCGTCTATCGAAAAGGGGTCAAGAATCTCACCACCGTTTCCAACGCGAGCGGGTTTGGCGCGGATATATGGAAACTGCAAGGGGCGCCTTTTCCCGAAGATATGGATATTCTGGTCCGGAACGAGCGCATCAAGAAGGCCATTATCTCGGCTCCCGTGAGCGCGCTCTATGTCAACAATTTCGAAAAGCTTCTCCGCGCCGGCAAGATCGAAATCGAGATGGTGCCCCAGGGAACACTGGCGGAACGCATCCGGGCCGCTAAAGCCGGGCTGGGGGGCGTCTACATTCCCGTCGGCGTGGGCACAGTGGTGGAGCAAGGCAAGGAAAAGCGGGTTTTCGATGGGAAAGAATACCTCCTCGAGCTACCCATCAAAGCGGATTTCGCCCTCATCCATGCCCACAAGGGAGACCGGTGGGGCAATCTTGTTTACCGGGGCACGTCGCGAACCTTCAACCCGGTGATGGCGGGAGCCGCCAAGGTGACCATCGCCGAGGTGGACGAGATCGTGGAGCTCGGCGAACTCGATCCGGAGGCCATCGTCACTCCCGGAGTATATGTGGATCGAGTGGTGCAACGGCCCAAACCGGTCCGAACGCAGGGGGAAATCAAAGACGAACAGGCCAAGGCATCCTACAGCAAGTTCTCCGAGGACTATAAGAGGGCAACAATGGGCAAAAAGGGAGGCGCCCAATGATTCGACAGGAGCTTCTCAAGAAAGAAAAACTGGATCGGCAGGTCATGGCCCTTCGGGTGGCCAAGGAATTCCAAGACGGAAACGTCGTCAATCTGGGGCAGGGGATTCCAACGCTTGCGTCCAATTTCGTGCCTGCGGGCAGGGAGGTCATCTTCCACAGCGAGAACGGCGTCCTCGGGTATGGCGAGATAACGCTCCCGGGCGAGGGTGATCTCGATCTCGTCAACGCGAGCGGCCAGACTGTGAAACCCGCACCGGGGATGTGCTTCTTCGATAATGCGGAATCGTTCGCCATCGTTCGTGGCGGGCATCTCGATATCACCGTCATGGGCGCCTATCAAGTCTCCGAAAAGGGCGACCTTTGCAACTATATGGTCCCCGAAAGACAAGTCGGGACTATCGGCGGGGCGATGGACCTTGCCTTCGGCGCCAAGCGGGTCATCATCGTGATGAATCACGTCACCAAAAACGGTGAATACCGCGTGGTGAAGAAGTGTTCCTATCCGCTGACGGCGCCCAACTGCGTCGATCTCATCGTAACGGATATTGCCGTTATCGAGGTCACGCCGAAAGGGCTGGTGCTCAAGGAATATGCTCCCGGTTGGACTCCCGAGGAAGTCCAGGAGATGACGGAGCCCAAGCTCATCATCGCCAAGGATTGCCAAGAAATTTCGCTCATGTAGCTTGAATTCTAAGGAGGCAGAGGTGACAACCGCAACACCGAAAGAGTACGATATCATCATCATCGGCGCCGGGCCCAACGGCCTTGAGATCGCCGCCTATCTGGCCAAGGCCGGCCAGAAGGTCCTCTTGCTCGAAAAACGTTATGAAGCCGGCGGCGGGCTGGCCACCGAGCAAGTGACCCTGCCCGATTTCTTCCACAACACCCATGCCATCTTCCACATGATGGTGGATTATGCCCCCGTCTATCAGGATTTCAAGTTCGAGGAGGTCTACGGGGTCAAACACATCCTCCCCGATCTCCAGTGGGTTTACATCACCCCCGATCATCGCCCCCTGTGCATCTATCACGACCCCGAGAAGACCGTCAAGTCCTTCGCCCAGTTCTCCGAAAAGGATGCCAAGGCCTATCGCGAGTGGTACAAGGAGTGCGATGAGCTCATGCGCGAGCTCGTCGGGCCTCAGACCTTCGTCAAGCCCGAACCCGCCCCCCTCATGGCCGCCCGCGCCATGAGCTCCGAGATCGGGCGCAAGCTCTCCGAGTACGCCGAGCGCACCCCCGAAGAGGTCATCAAGGAGCGCTTCGAAAACGATGCCGTCCGCACCCTCATCCTTTACGGCGTGTGCCACTGGGGGCTCGATTACTCCCAATCCGGCGTCGGCTATCTCATCCCCCTCTACTTCAACCGGATGTCGAACTATCGGCTCGTCGCCGGAGGCTCCCATCGCGTCTCCAATGCCCTTCTCAAGAACGTCTTCGAGAATCAAGGTCAGATCCGCACCTCGGCCCAGATCAAGCGCATCATCGTGGAGAACGGCACCGCCAAGGGCGTCGAGCTCGAGGATGGCACCAAGTATCTGGCCCGCAAGGCCGTCGTCTCCACCATCGATATCCATCAGACCTTCCTCAAGCTCGTGGGGGAGGACAAGCTCGACCCCGATTTCGTCGGCATGGTCAAGATCTGGCAATGGGAGAAGTGGAGCCTCTGCGATCTGCATTTGGCCCTGGCCCGGGCCCCGCACTTCAAGGCCGCCGAGAAGAACCCCGACGTGGATAAGTCCTTCATGTATGTGCTGGGCTACGAGTCCTCCGCCGATCTCATCCACGAATGGGACCTCATGGACAAGGGCGAGCTCCCCAAGACCGCCGGCTATATCGCTTCCTTCCCTTCCGTTCATGATCCTTATCTCGCCCCGCCCGGCAAGTGCGCCGGACTCCTCTCCCAGATGGCCCCCTTCGAGCTCAAGGACGGCGGGAGCGAGAAATGGCTCAAGTACAAGTTCCGTCAGGAGATCGCCGATTATCAGCTCCGCACCCTCGAGCGCTATGCGCCCAACATGACCCGCGATCAGGTGCTCTGGTGGAACATCACCACCCCCGCCGATATCCAGAACAAGTTCGCCAATATGGTCCGGGGTTCCTACAAGCAGGGCCAGTATCACCCTCTTCAGATGGGGTATCTCCGGCCCAACCAAGAGTGTTCCCACAACGTCACCCCTATCAAGAACCTCTTCGTCGGAGGCGCCGGCGTCTGGCCCGGCGGGTGCGTCATCTGGGGCCCCGGCTACAACTGCGCCAACACCATCGCCGAGGTCTGCGGCATTCCCAAATGGTGGAAGGAACCCGAAATGGTCACCAAGGCCAGGGAAAAGGGGTATATCCTGTAAAATACAGCGCAGGGGCGATTCCTCCGCCCTTGCCTTAAGGGAGCAATGCCATGTACTTTCGATCAACCGGTCTCGGCAAGACCGAACTCACAGGCAGTATCGCCGATCTCAAGCGGCAGGGCGACCACTTGGTGATGTATGTGGACGTCACCAACCCCGTCAAGTGGCGCATCCGCGCCGCCCTCAGCTTCCGGGATCTGCTCACCCTCCTCAAAAAGTTGATGAATTTTTCCATCTTGGGATTTATCCTTTCCCCGAAACAGTGGTTCAACAAGGCACCCAAACATCCGGGCGAGTTCTAGACG
>DAOTYO010000020.1:0-36790 GCA_034434815.1 Dehalococcoidia bacterium | reverse complement strand
CCCGGGGGTGAAGCTCGTGGAAATGGAGGCCAAGGGTAAAGTGGCCCAGTGCTGCGGCCGCAACCCCGTCGAGCAACCGGAGCTCTCCATGACCACGGGGAACAATCGGGTGAAGGATGCTCAGGTTGCCGGCGCCAACACCATCGTGACGGCGTGCTCCTTCTGCGATTGGAGCCTGAAGCGCTCGGCCAAGAACTTGGGGGCCGATATCAAGGTTGTTGACATAAACCAGATTCTGGTCGAGTCCCTCGGAATCTGATCTCCCTCTTCATTTCGGGAGCCTCTGCGAAGGCCGTCTCAAAACAGCGTTTTGAGACGGCCTTTTCTTACCGCCCAAAAAGAGCGATTGAAGAAGAGCGTGCACAAGATACCTCTCTCGGGGGATTGGGGGTGTCCCCCAAGAAAACCCTTTGGGCGGGTGGGTGGGATCGGAGAAGCCGGACCGTTCATGGGGTGTGGGGGAATTCCAGTACAAAGTCCGGAATGAGGTGATTGTATGGTTAGCCACCCGAGGGTGAAGACTTCAAAGCTGAATCGCTCTTTTGGGCTATGGAATGTAGGCCGCGCAGGACTCCGGCGATTCCCATACCTCCACGCTGGCGATGGAGACGGGCTCCCCCTTCAGGGTCGGCGCAAGCTCTCGGTAGATGGTAGCGGCGATGTTCTCCGAGGACGGATTGATCTTGTCGAACGGTGCGATCTCGTTCAGGGATACATGATCGAACCGGCCCACGATCTTCTCGAGGTGTTTCTTGAGTTCGGTGAAATCGTACGCGATCCCGATCTCGTTGAGTTGCCGGGCTTCGAGCGTGACGACGACCTCGAAGCGGTGGCCGTGAAGGTGTTCGCATTTCCCTTTGTAGTTCCTGAGATAGTGTGCGGCATCAAAGTGCCGGCGAACCGAAATTCGATACATTTCCCCACTTCCTTACGTCTTGAGAATCGGTCAACATGGAAAGGAGTTCGCTTACGGATTTGCCGCTTTCGGGATGCGGAAGCTCGGGGGCGATCTCCGCCAACGGTTCGAGCACGAAACGGCGCTCGCTGAGGCGCGGATGAGGGATGGTCAGATGCTCGGATGCGATGCGCCGGTCATCGTAGAAAAGGATGTCCACATCGATCACCCGAGGTCCATTCCGGAAGTTGGGGGTGCGGCCCATTCGCCTCTCGATCCCTTTCACGAATGCCAAGAGCTCCCACGGGTCCAACAGCGTTTCTCCCTCGCAGACCATGTTCAAGAACGAGGGTTGATCGGCGTATCCTACCGGCGCCGTTTCGTAGATCGAAGAGATGCGGTGGATCTTCACCTCTTCACCGAGCAAGCGAAGCGCCCGTTCGAGGTTGGCTTCCCTGTGCCCGATGTTCGATCCCAAACTCAAGTAGATGGCGCTCATCCGTGCTCTCTATTCTATCATCGCTCAAGCGGTGTCACAACACCAAGCATTGCTTCGTCCCTTCGGCTCGGTTAGAATAACTTCGAGGCGAAAAGATGTTCGAATCGCTGGCCGATAAGCTCTCCGCCGTTTTCAATCGGCTTTCCGGCAAGGGCAAGCTCTCCGAGAAGGATGTGGACGAGGCGCTCCGGGAAGTGAGGGTGGCGCTCCTCGAGGCCGATGTCAATTTCAAGATCGCCAAGGACTTCATCGCCAGGGTTCGTGAGCGGGCTGTGGGAAAAGAAGTTCTGGAGAGTCTCACCCCGGGGCAACAAGTCATCAAGATCGTCCATGAAGAGCTCATCGCGATGCTGGGCGGTGGCCAGCAGAAATTGGCCCGGGCCGATTCTCCGCCGACGGTGATCCTGATGGTCGGGCTTCAGGGTGCGGGCAAGACCACCACTTCGGCCAAGCTGGCGCTTTTGTTGAGGAGAGGTGGGCAGAAGCCGCTTCTGGTGGCCGCCGATCCGTATCGTCCGGCGGCGATCACGCAGCTCGTGACCCTCGGCAAGCAACTGGATATCCCGGTCTTCAGCGATGAGAAGACGAAGCATGTGGACGATATCTGCCGGCAAGCCCTCAAGCGGGCGAGAGAGATCGATGCTACAGCGGTCATCGTGGATACGGCCGGCCGGCTCCATATCGATGAGGAACTCATGCAGGAATTGGAGGGGGTCAAGAAGGCAGTGAACCCCACCGAGGTGCTCCTCATCGCGGATGCCATGACCGGTCAGGAGGCGGTCCGGATCGCTGAGGCTTTCAACTCGCGTGTTGGACTCACCGGTGTGATCCTCACCAAAATGGATGGCGATGCCCGCGGCGGAGCGGCCCTTTCGCTTCGAGCCGTCACGGGGGTGCCTATCAAATTCGTGGGGGTGGGGGAGAAGCTCGATGCCCTTGAGCCCTTCTACCCCGATCGCATGGCTTCCCGGATCCTCGGCATGGGAGATATGCTGACGCTCATCGAAAAGGCGCAGGCTCAGTTCGATGAGAAGAAGGCCCTCGAGCTCCACAAGAAAATGAAAAAGGCCACCTTCGATCTCGAGGACTTTCTGGGTCAGCTTCAACAGCTCAAGAAGATGGGTTCGGTGGCCCAGATCATGGAGATGATCCCCGGCTTCTCCAAGCTCACCAAGAAGCTTCCGGCGGGTGCTGTGGACGTGAGCGATCAGCAACTCAAGCGGATCGAGGCCATTGTGCTTTCCATGACCCCCGAGGAACGCCGCAAGCCGGAGATCATCGATGGCTCCCGCCGCAGGCGCATCGCCAAAGGGAGCGGCACGACCCCTCAGGAAGTGAATCAGCTTCTGAATCAGTTCCGCGAGATGCAGAAGCTGATGAAGCAGATGGCCTCCGGCAAGTTCCGCGGCCTCAAGATCCCCGGATTCTGATCGCCCTTGTCCGGCCTTTTACCCCTCGATTCCCCAAATCAAGTGAACTGAATTTTAATCCCCTTTTGCTTGCTTTTTCCCCGCTGAGCCCTTACCATAGAGACGCGTGTATTCCGTACAAGCGGCAGAGGCTCTCCCGGGCTTGAGTCTTAAGGTACCCGTTCGGCACGGATTCGGGGACCCCGAGCGGGTCGCTAACGTTCAGGAACTTCGGAGGAGATGAGAAAGTGAAACAGTCGGGGCCAAAGATTCTGATATGGGTGATCTTGGCGGGGGTGTTCCTATCCCTGATGGCCTGCGGGGAGGACTCTTCGGGTGGGGAGGAGGGTGGAGCGGCCGATGGGCCGCAGCGGATCGTTTCCCTTGCTCCGAGCAATACCGAGACCCTTTTCGCCCTTGGTCTGGCCGATCGGATCGTGGGGGTGACCACCTACTGTGATTATCCCCCCGAGGCTTCGGCTAAGGCCAAGATCGGGGGCTTCTCCACACCGGATATCGAGAAGATTCTCTCGCTCGATCCCGATCTGGTCGTGGCGGCGGATATTCACCGGAATACCGTGGTGCCGGAGCTCGAGCGCCGGGGCCTCCGGGTGGTCCTCATCTCACCGGCTACGGTGGAGGAGGTGATGGCTTCGATTCTTGAGCTCGGCGAAGTCACGGGAAAGCGAGAAGAGGCTTTGCGCCTGACATCCGAGATTCGCACCCGGATCGGAGCGATCACGGATCAGTTGGCTTCTGTGCCGGAGGCGTCCAAGCCGAGGGTGTTCTATATCACATGGCACGATCCGCTGTGGACGTTGGGTTCGAATACTCTCACCGGAGAGCTCATTGCCCTCGCCGGCGGAAAGAACCTCTTTGCCGATGCACAAGGGAATTTCCAAACGGATCTCGAGGCCGTTCTGGATCGCAATCCAGAGGTGATCCTTGCTTCGAGCGGCCACGGATCGGCCGGGGACTCCCCCTACTCTTGGGCCCTCTCCGAGCGCAAGCTCGAAGGAACCGATGCCCGTAAGAGCGGCCGGGTGTATGAGGTCGATGCCAATTTAGTCACGCGGCCCGGCCCTCGAATCGCCGAGGGAGTGGAAACCCTCGCCCGCCTCCTTCACCCCGATTCCTTTGGAGAGTGACGAATTGCCATTGCCGTCCTTGGCCGCCTCTGCGACGGTCCCTCGCATCCCCCGGGCCCTCCGATGGCGGGGGCGTCTCTGGGCGATGGTCGTTCTGCTGATCGTTCTCGGATTGGTGGTGGGGTTCTCGGCCTCCGTGGGGAGCGCTCATATCCCCTTCGGCACCGTATGGAAGATCATGCTTTCGAAACTCCCGTGGGTGGAGTTGGATGGCACATGGTCCCGGAACACCGAGATCATCGTCCTCAATACGCGCTTGCCCCGCATCGTTCTGGCCGGCATTGTGGGGACGGCTCTGGCGGTGGCCGGAACCACCTATCAGGGCCTTTTCCGGAATCCCCTCGCGGACCCCTATCTCCTCGGCGTATCTCAGGGGGCGCTTCTCGGGGCGGTCATCGGGTTCACTCTTCCGTTCGATTCCCACGGGTTATCCGGGCAGAGCTTGATCCCCCTCTTTGCCTTTATCGGCGCATTGGGAGCGGTGCTTGCCGTTTATGCGGTGGCCCGGAGCGGCCGGACACTTCCGGTGACTTCCCTCATTCTGGCGGGGGTAGCCATCGGGGCGTTTCTGGCGGCGGTGAACGCGTATCTCATCATCAAGAGCAACAACGAGGAGCTTCACGGCATTTTCAACTGGATGCTCGGATACTTCGGCATGAGCGATTGGAACGAGGTGGTCATCGTTCTGCCGGTAGCCGTTGTGGGAACGGCGGCGTTGTGGCTCTACGCCCGTCCCCTGAACGTGATGCAGCTCGATGAGGAACAGGCTCAGCATCTGGGGATCCATGTGGAGCGGGTCAAGCTCATCCTCCTCATAATCGCTACGCTCATGACCGCGGCGGCGGTGGCCTTTGTGGGGACGATCGGATTCGTGGGGATCATCGTGCCGCACGCCGTGCGTCTGATCTGGGGGCCCGATCACCGATCCCTTCTGCCGCTTGCGGCGCTGGTGGGGGCGATCTTCTTGATCCTGACCGATACGCTGTCCCGCACCGTGACCGGCCCGGAGCAGATCCCGGTGGGGGTGATCACCGCCCTCGCGGGGACGCCGTTCTTTCTGTATTTGCTCCGGACAAGGAGACGGGGGACCTTCTTCTAAACGGGAATGGGGGAAGGTATCGTAGATGCTGAGCGTTGAACGTGTAGCCCTCGGATACGGAAGGCACCTTATCCTTCACGATGTTACTTTTTCGGTAGAGAAGGGTGAGATGATCGGGATCATCGGGCCCAACGGCTCGGGGAAGTCCACCCTTCTCAAGGGAATCTGTCGGTTGCTCTCCCCATCTCAGGGCCGGATTCTTCTGAATGGCCGGGATCTAGAAGGGATGAGCCGCGGGGAGATCGCCCGCCGCATCGCGGTGGTTCCCCAAGCCCCCCATCTTCCGGAAACCTTCACCGCTTTCGAGATCGTGCTTATGGGGCGCACACCCCATCTCGGCCGGTTCCGCTTCGAGGGTTACCGGGATTTCGAGATCGCATGGAAAGCCATGGGGATCACCCGTACCCAGCCCCTTGCGGAGCGGACCACGGATAAGCTTTCCGGCGGCCAGCGGCAACTTCTCACCATCGCCCGGGCCATCGCTCAGGAGCCCGAACTCATTCTTCTCGATGAGCCGACGGCCCATCTCGATATCAATTTCCAAACCGAAATCCTCGATTCCATCAAGGGGTTGTGCCGGGAGAGCGCGGTTACGGCGGTGGCGGTATTGCACGATCTGAACCTTGCGGCTCAGTACTGCGATCGGCTGATTCTACTCGGCCGGGGCACGGTGCATGCGCTGGGCCGGGCGAACGAGGTGCTCACCGAAGAGAACATCGCCGAAGTCTATGGCGCCCGGGTTCACGTTTATCCCCATCCCGTCAATGGCCTTCCCACCGTCTTGATCTCGCCTCAGGGGCGGTAAGGGTATTCACAACCCCGATCGTTGGTGGTACAATGCAACAAAATCCGGCGGCTCGGACCTCATCGAACCGATCGGTTCTTCTGTGAGTTTTCTGTAAGCCTGAAACCGGGTGCTGTGATCCCCTTGAGAGCAGCGTTCTGTACGCTGAACGTAACCGGTCGGAGGCTGAGGGCCTCCAAAAGTCTCCATAGGAATCAGCCCCGCGGCAGCGTTTTCGAAGAAGGGCGGCATATTCGGTTTGGATCGGTTTCTCGAGGTTTGACCCAAAGGGGGCGGATATGTCTTTTGGAAGACCGGTGAGGATTGGTCCCGGCGAGACGGTCGTCCGAACCGTTTGCCCGTACGGTTGCGGGATCGGCTGCGGAGTACTTGCCCATGTGAAGGATGGGCGTCTGGTGAAGGTTGAGCCGGGGGATTTCCGCGGGACGGGACACATCTGTGCCCGGGGACTCTCCACTCCCAAACTCGTCTATCATCCCGATCGGTTGAAGTACCCGTTGAGGCGGGTGGGGGGGAGAGGGGAAGGGAAATGGGAGCGGATCTCATGGGATGAGGCCCTTGAAACCGTCGCCGGGAAGCTCCATAAGATCGGAGAGCGGCACGGGAAAAGCTCCCGTGCGTTCGTATCCACCGGCGTCGGGGCGCTGGCCAATCTCCTCACGGTGGGGTTCGCGGGGGCGTCCGGCGGCACCTTCATCCTCCCGGCCGGACTCGGGGATTCGGCCGGACCCTGTGCCGATCAGGCCATGTACGGGGCCTTCATGTGGTTCGGCGAGGACTATTCCAATCGTTTCGATCGCCCCCCCGCCTTCTGTTTGGTATGGGGAAACAACCCCGCCGAGACCGAGCCCTTCAAATGGCGCCGGATTCGGGAGGCCCGGGGGCGGGGAGCCCGGCTTGTGGTGATCGATCCCCGCTTCACTACCACCGCCGCCAAGGCCGATGAATGGATTCCGATTCGTCCGGGAACGGATGCGGCGCTGGCGCTGGGATTGATGCACGTGATCCTCGAAAGGAACCTCTTCGATGCGGCCTTCCTCATGAGGCACACCGTGGCCCCCTTCTTGGTGAGAGCGGATACCGGCGCGTTCCTCCGAGAGAAGGATATTGCGCCCACCGGATCCGATAAATACATGGTCTGGGATGCCAAGACGGAGAGCCCCGCCTCGTTCGATAGCCCGCACCGGGTTCCGGCGATTTCGGGTTCTTACACCGTCGCCGGTTTCGACTGCCGGACGGCGTTTCAACTTCTGACCGAACTGATCGCTCAGTATCCCCCCCGGCGGGTATCTGAGATCACCGGTGTGCCGGCGGGCACCATCGTTCGGCTTGCTCTGGACTACGCTTCACACAGGCCGGCGGCGATCTACCGGGGCATGGGGTGCACCCGCGGGAGCTTTCATGGGGATCTGAGTTTTCGCGCCATCAACACGCTGGCCGCTCTCACCGGAAATGTGCGGACCAAGGCCCCGCCCGCCCATGTGTACAATATGGGCGCCTTCTTTACCCATGGAGTGCCGAGCTTCGTGACCCTCCTTCAAATGTATGAAGCCGTCGCCGCCGGAAAGCCCCATCCCATCAAGGCGCTGTGGATGACCCGGCACAATCTGATCAATCAGGACCCGAACTTCAATCGAATCACACGGGAGCTTCTCCCGAAATTGGAATTGGTCGTTGCCGTGGATATGTTCATGAGCACGAGTGCCCGGTATGCCGATATCGTGCTTCCGGTATGCAGTCATTTTGAGTGTGATGATCTCATCGCCTCCATCGGGAGCGGCTCCCACGAGTTCATGCAGCTTCAGCAAAAGGTGATCGAGCCCCTGTACGAATCGAAATCCGATCTTGAAATCTATGCGGCGCTGGCCCGAAAGATGGGGATCGAGGGGTTTCTCGATAAGAGCGTGAAGGAATATCTGGAGATCCTACTGGCCTCCGGCCATCCCTCGATGGCGGGGATCACGCTCGACCGGCTGAGGGAGGGGCCGATGCCCCCCGCCCCCTATGATGCCCCGGCCTATGCCACCCCTTCGGGGCGGATCGAATTCTATGTGGAGCGCCTCAAGCCTTTCGGGCAAGAGCTTCCGGTGTATCTCGAACCCATGGAAAGCCCCCTTTCGCCGCTGGCGAAGCGATACCCGCTCACCTTTTCGTCCACGCATCCCAAGTACCGACTTCATTCGATGTTTGCCAATGTTTCTTGGATTCGCGAGATCGATCCGGAGCCCGTTCTGAATATCCATCCGGCCGATGCCGAACCAAGGGGCATCCGCGATGGGCATCTCGTTCGAGTGTTCAACGATCGCGGGGAAGCTGTGCTCAAGGCGCGGGTTCATCAGGGAATCCGGCCGGGATTGGTGAATACCGGCCAGGGATGGTCGCCCGAGCACTATGCGAAGGGAACCCATCAGGCCCTGACCCACGAGACCCTCAATCCCGCTCAAGCCGCCATTTATGAACCGAACTCGGCCTTCTACGATACCCTCGTGGAAGTGGAGCCGGTGAAGGAGGCACTCCGATGACTCAGCGATACGGATTGGTCATAGACCTCGAGCGATGCATCGGGTGCCATACGTGTACGATGGCTTGCAAGGTGGAACACGGGATCGAGACCGGTTCCGGCATCCGGGTGGAGACGGTTGGCGGGCCGCATCCGGATACGCCCGCGGGCACGTTCCCCGATCTCAGCATGTACTATTTGCCCATCCCCTGCATGCACTGTGCCGATCCCCCGTGCCGCGAGGCGTGCAAGGCGGAGGCGATCGTGCGGCGGGAAGATGGCATCGTCTTCGTGGACGAATCGAAATGCAACGGCTGCGGGGAGTGTTTGGCCGCTTGCCCCTATGGAGCGCTGTTCTACGATGAAGACCGGCATGCGGCCCGCAAGTGCGACCTGTGCCGGGAACGGCTCGATGAAGGTTTCGAGCCGTTCTGTGCCGTTTGCTGTCCGGAGGAGGCCATCCGCATCGGCGATTTGAATGACCGGTCCGGGGCGCTCATTCGGGCGATCAAGGAGAGGAAGGGATATACGCTCAAGCCGGAGCGGAAGACGGGTGCCGCCGTTTACTACTTGCCGCCGCTGCCGCGCCGAAAGGCTTGAGATCAGTGGGGGAGGAACCCTCTGTTGAGGGGGCGCCCATCCCGAAAGCCGCTCAGAGAGAAGCTTCAGGAGGAATCGGATGGAGAGAAACGTCTATCAAGAAGTTCTGGACATGATCAATCGGGAAGATATCGTGGGCTTGCCCAACACGCCTTCGATGCTCAAGGTGCTGAGTTTGCAATTCACGCCGGAGGAGGCGGAACTGGCCCTCAAGATCGGGCTCACCGGCGGAACCCTCGATCAGCTCGCCGCCAAGATCGGCATGGATAAGGAAGTGCTCAAGAAGAAGCTCTGGACCATGGCCGATAAGGGCACGATGTGGATCGATCCGAGGGGGGATAACCCCGTCTATCGGGTGCTCGGATCAGCGGCGCCGGGCTTGATCGAGACGGGCATGTTCGGCAATATCCGTTTCCCATACGATGTGGAGCTCGGCAAGGCGCTTCATCAGGCGGTCGTCGAATGGTCGCGGGATCGGTTGTGCAAGCTGGGGTTCCCGTTCGCCCCCATCTGGGCGCACCCCTTCGTGCTTCCGGAAGACGCCCGGCCCGAAGAGAACATCGCCGAATTCCTCCGGAAACAGGATTACTTCAGCGTCTCTTCGTGCCCGTGCCGGCTCTCGCACTGGTTGAACGATCCGGGAAATCACTGCCATCACATGCTCGAGACGTGCCTCCACTCCGGGGAGGCCGCCCGATGGTTCGTGCAGCACGGGCAGGGCCGGGAGATCACCTACGAAGAGGCGATGGAGCTCCTCAAAAAGGCCAACGCCGATGGGCTCGTCCATTCGATCAACATCAACGGATTCATCTGCAACTGTTGTACCGATTGCTGTCCCCTCTTCATCGGCTTCTATCGGTTCAAGACCAAGACGATGATCCCTTCCCCCTTCATGCCGAAGGTCTCGGAAGCGGATTGCGTGGCCTGCGGGGATTGCGCCGATCTGTGCCCGGTGAAGGCGATCACGGTGGATCGGATGGCGGTGATCGATCCCGATACGTGCATCGGGTGCGGGGTGTGTGTGACCCACTGCCCTTCGGAAGCGATGAAGCTCGTCCGCCGGCCCCAGCCGGTCGCCATGCCGGACGATGTGGCAAAGCATGTGGGTTAGCTTTAGCCTTGGAGGTGTGAAGAAACCATGGCCCAGAAAGACGTCTATGATGAATTGGCGCAGATGGAGTACACGGAGGATGTGGTCGGCATCCCTATCACGCCGGCATTCATGAAGCTCCTCCGCCTTCAATTCACTCCGGAGGAGGCGGAGCTTGCCCTCAAGATCCGCCTTACCGGCGGGACGCTCGATGAGCTCGCGGCCAAAACGGGGATGCCCAAGGGACAACTCAAAGAGAAGCTCATGGTGATGGCCGAGAAGGGAACCATTTGGTTCGATCCGGCACTGCCCGATCCGGTTTACAAGGTGGTCGGCGCCGCGGCGCCGGGGTTGGTGGAGACGGGCATCTGGGGGGGCATCCGGCATCATTACGATGTGGAGCTCGGCAAGGCGCTTCACAGCGTGATCGCCGAGTGGGGCAAGGAGCGTCTCTGTGGCTTGGGGTTCCCCTTTGCTCCCGTGTGGGCGGCGATCTCCGCCCTCCCGCCCGATGCCAAGCCGGAGGAAAATCTAGGGGAGGTTCTCAAGAAGGAGGGCCACTGGAGCGTCTCGCTCTGCCCGTGCCGCCTGAGCGCTCAGCTCGATACGCCCGGGCAGCACTGCGGTCATATCATCGAGACTTGCCTTCATTCGGGTCCCGTGAGCCGCTGGGCGGTGAAGTTCGGGATCGCCCGCGAGCTCACCTACGAACAAGTTTTGGATCTTCTCAGACGGGCCAACGAGGACGGGCTTGTCCATACGTTGAATATCAACAACTGCGTCTGCAATTGTTGCAACGATTGTTGTCCCCAGTTCGTTGGGCAGCTCAAGCATGGGGCGCAGATTCTCATCCCCTCCCCGTTCGCGGCCGAGAGCGATTCCGGAAAATGCACCGCTTGTAGTGCATGTGCTGAGGCCTGCCCGATGGGCGCCATCACCGTGGATACGTTCGCTGAGGTGGACCGGAATCGGTGCATCGGGTGCGGAGTGTGCGTGACCCGCTGCGAGCCGAAGGCGATGCGATTGGTGAGGCGGACGTGAATCGGGATGGGTTAGGTGTTCAGCTATCGGCGGTCGGCGGCGCATTGAACCGGAGTTGTCGGATTTGATGGCCGGGCGTCTTGACCGAAAGGAGATCGAGTCAATGGCAGAGGACACGGTGTATCAGCAACTTGCGGAGATGATCGGCAAGGAAGATGTGGTGGGCATGCCGGTGACCCCTTCGCTCCTCAAGATCGTGAGTCTGCAGTTCACCCCCGAAGAAGCGGCGCTGGCCCTTCGGATCCATCTCAAAGGCGGCACGCTCGATGAGCTTGCGGCAAAGACGGGATGGGATCGGGAGAAGCTCAAGTTCAAGCTCCTCGAGATGGCCGATAAGGGCACGATCATCTATGATCCCGCTGAAGCCGATCCCGTCTATCGGGTGGTGGGAATGACCGCGGGGGGGCTCACCGAGACCGGCGTTTGGGGTGGCCTCCGATTCCCCTTCACCGCCGAACTCGGCAAGGCCCTCTTCACCATGATGGTCGAGCACGCCGAGATGGCTCTGGCCAAACTGGGCTTTCCCTATACCCCGGTATGGGCGGCCAAGGCGGCCCTCCCCCCCGATGCCAAGCCTTCCGAGGACCTCACCGAAGTGGTCAAGGAAGCGGGGCATTGGAGCGTTTCGCTGTGCCCTTGCCGCTTCTCGCGGTCACTGGCCAAACCGCATGATCCTTGCCGACACATGCCGCAAACGTGTGTTCATACCGGGCCGCTGAGCCGCTGGGCGGTCAAGCACGGGATGGCCCGGGAGCTCACCCACGAAGAGCTCGTCGATCTCCTCCGCCGGTGCAACGAAGATGGGCTCGTCCATACGATCAATCTCCTCGGGCAGATCTGCAATTGTTGCAACGATTGCTGCGGGATCTTCCATACGTTCAAGATGGGGGCTCCAACCTTCATCCCTTCGCCTTTTGTCCCGTCCGTAGATGAAGGGTCTTGCACCGGTTGCGGCCAGTGCCGCGATCTCTGTCCGGTAAGTGCGATGAAGGTGGAAGACCTCGCTGAAGTGGATAAGTCAGTTTGCATCGGTTGCGGGGTGTGCGTCACTCATTGCCCCTCCGGGGCTTTGCAATTGGTGAGAAGGTAGCGGGCGGTGGGCGGGCTCTCGGCGATCATGGGATAGGATTGCCGGGGACGGATAGCCGACCGCCGAGGTTTGAAGATGAGCCCTAGTTTCGGATATGCCGGCAAGATCCTCCGCGTGGATCTCTCGTTCGGAACGATCGAGGAATCGCCGACTTCGGATTATGCCGAAAAATTCCTCGGGGGGCGGGGGCTCGCCGCTCGAATCTACTGGGAAGAGGTCAGACCCCATTACGACGCCCTCGGGGAGGGCAACACCCTCATCTTCGCCGTGGGCCCCCTGTGCGGCCTTCCCGTTCTCAGCACTTCCCGTTGGACCGTCTGCGGGAAGGCGCCCGAAAGTGGGACCTTCTCGTACGGAAGCTTTGGCGGCACGTGGGGCGCGGAGCTCAAGTTCGCCGGATATGATGCGGTGGCGGTGACCGGCAAATCGGCGCGGCCGGTGTACTTGTTCCTTCACGATGGGAAGGCCGAGCTCCGGGATGCGGGGCATCTCTGGGGCATGGGCGCCATCGCTGCGAGGGAGGCGATCAAGCGCGAACTGGGGCCGGAGGTGAAGGTTGCCGCCATCGGGCCCGCCGGAGAGAACCGGGTGGGGATATCGGTGATCACTGCCGAGGATGAGGCCACCGGATCAGTGGGGTTGGGGGCGGCGATGGGGGTAAAGAAACTCAAGGCCATCGCCGTCAAAGGTGCTCACCGGCGCATGAACGTAGCCCATCCGGAAAGGCTCAAAGAGCTCAGCGATTTCTTCCGGGATTCCGGGCGGAACTTTCCCGAAGTGATCAATCGCTGGGTGCGGGACCCCTTCCGCGAGTTCAAGTCCGTCCCCGGCCCGGAGCTCAAGAAAGCGCCGTGCTTCGGGTGTTTGGGGCGATGTTCGCGAAAGGTCTATCGCACCGCCGATGGGCGCACCGGCAAGTTCTTCTGCCATTCGGCCTATTTCTATCAGCCCTGGGTGGAACGGCGATACGGCGATTGGAACGCATCGCCCAATGAGATTCCCTTTCTGGCCACAAGGCTCATCGATGACTTCGGCCTCGAGGCGAAATCGGTCGACCGCATGATCCGCTGGCTTCTCAATTGCTACGAAGCCGGTATCATGTCCGATGAGAATACGGGCATCCCGATATCGAAACTGGGAACGCTGGAGTTCATCGAAACGCTGGTTCGGAAGGTCTCGCTTCGGCAAGGGTTCGGGGAGTTTCTGGCCCAAGGGTTGGATCGGGCATGGGAGCCTTTCGGCCCGGAGGCACGAAAGCAACTGGATCGGGCGGGCTATCTGGGCGAGCCCGGCGCCGATGTGTACGGTCCGCGGGTTTACATCGTGAGCGCCCTCTTCTATGCGATGGAGCCGCGTCAGCCCATCCAACTTCTACACGAGATCGCCTTCGTGGTTTCCAAATGGCTCGTCTCCGCGATTCACGGGGCGCCGCTCAGTCATGTTTCCACCGAGACGCTTCAGACCATCGCCCGGCGGTTCTGGGGGAGCGAGCTTGCGGTGGACTTCTCAACTTACGAAGGAAAGGCCCTCGCCGCCCGAATGGTTCAGGATCGGGAGTACGCCAAGGAATGCGGCATCTTCTGCGATTTCCTCTGGCCGGTGACGGATCTCGAGTCCACTCCCGATCATGTGGGGGACCCCACGCTGGAGAGCAAGGTGCTTTCGGCGGTGCTGGGTAAGGAAATCGGCGAAGCGGATTACTACCGGATCGGGGAACGGGTGTTCAATCTGCAGCGGGCCATTCTGGTTCGTGAAAGGCAAGCCGGCCGAGAGGCCGATACCCTTCCGGAGCGCGATTTCACCGTTCCGGTCGAATACGATGTGGCCAGTCCCGATTGCCTCATGCCCGGCAGAAACGGGGAGCTCATCTCGCGCAAGGGGGCGGTGGTGGATCGAGAGAAGTTCGAGCGGATGAAGGATGAGTACTATGCCCTCAGGGGATGGGATGTAGCCAGCGGACTGCAAACGAGCAGAGTTTTGGAATCGCTGGGATTGAGGGATGTGGCGCGGGATCTGGAGGGGAGGGGGCTCCTCCGGTAAGGGGCCCGAACACCGGTGGACCGAGAGGAGGAATGAAGGTGCTCACGCGATATGATGAATTCCTGTGCCATCAGATTGCCTCCACATTCGACCATGTGGAGACGAGCGCCCGGGAGTGGACCGAGCGCATCATCATCCACACCCACGATACATCCGGCCGGTTTCATCTGAGCTGCGGGATGGGTATCTACCGGAACCGCAATGTGACCGATGCCTTCGCTTGTTTGACCCTCGATGGCCGAACCCAGTATGTGGTTCGGGCCTCTCGCGAGCTCCGCTCCCGTCCGGATGAAACGGTCGTCGGCCCCTTCTCTTACGAGACGACCGAGCCTTTGAAGAAAGTGCGCTATGCTCTGGGGGAGAATCCTCAGGGGATCGCCTATGATCTTGTGTTCGAGGGCCGGATGCCGTGCCATGAAGAGGATCAACAGTTTTTCCGCGTGCGGGGGCGGGTGATCGAACATGTGGAACGTTACGATCAAGTGGGCCGGGCCGTCGGATGGATCCGGGCGGCGGGGCAGATGTTTCGTTTCGATAGGGAGAATGCCCTCTATGTGGAGCGGGATCACTCGTGGGGCATTCGGCGGGAGGGGGTGGGGGAGGCGGGGGTGCAGCCGGGGGATATTCCCGAAGGCTATCTCTACAGTTGGGCGGTGATGCAATTTCCTTCGTGGGGCGCCGCTTATCACATCCGGGAGCTCTCGGATGAGACGCGCCTCTTTTCCAGCGGGGGCATCTTCTATCCGTTCGAAAGCAAAAGGAAGGAATTGAGGGTGAAGGGGATCGCCCACGATTTCCACTTCCGCCCTGATCTGCGCAAGGCGACCTCGGGGAGGGTGGCGCTCATTGGGGAGGATGGGGTGGAAAGAGAGATATGGATCAAGCCGCTTGCTTTCGCTTGCATCAACACCGGCGGGTATTTCCTCTACAAGGACTTCGTGCACGGCAAGTGGATGGGGCCCGAATGGCAAGACGGCTTTACCCTGAATCTTGCGGATCCGGCGGTGCTCAGGGCGGTCTCGTTCCTCGATAACACCTCGTGCGAGTTCAGGTGCGGGGACGAGATCGGCTACGGTGTGCTGGAATTGGTCGTAACGGGGAAGTACCCCCGCTATGGGTATCAAGGTTATTGAAGGAGGGGGCGATGCTGACCAAATATGATGAGATGCTCTGCCATCAGATCGTGTCCACGTTCGATCACCCGGCGACGAGCGCCCGCGAGTGGACCGAGCGGATCTGGTTCATGGCGCACGATACGAAGGGAGATGCCATCCTCGTGGTCGGGTTTGGGTACTATCCCAACCGAAATGTGATGGATGCCTTCATGTGTCTTGCGGTGGAGCGGAAGACGCAGTACACCGTGAGGGCTTCACGGGAGCTGAGGCCCCGCATAGACGAAGTGAGCGTGGGCCCCTTCGCGTGGGAGGTCGTTGAACCCATGAAGAAGGTGAGGGTCACTCTCGCGGAGAATGAATACGGGGTGAGCTTCGATATCGTTTCGGAGGCCGTCATGCCCCCCCACGAGGAGGAGCCGCCTCAGTTCTATCGGGTTCGGGGGCGGGTGGTGGAGGATATCCGACGTTACTGGCAAATGGGCCGGCCCACGGGTTGGATCAAGTTTGGGGGACGGATCCTCAAGCTCGACCCTGCGTCGTGGCGGACGGAGCGCGATCACTCGTGGGGTGTTCGGCGGGGGGCGGCGGAATATCTGGAACAGGGCGTTCAGCCCGGCGATATCCCCACCGGTTTCCTTTACACCGGGGCGGGTTGGCAATTCGAGAAATGGGGGAGCGTATATCATATTCGTGAGGATTGGGACGGTACCGTCACAAGCTTCAGCGGGGGCATCTTCTATCCGTTCGGAAGCGGGAAGAATGAGGTGCGCTTGGCCGGCGTGGAGCATAACTATACCTTCCGTCAAGATATCCCCGGCATGCGTCAGGCCAACGGGGGGAAGGTTACTCTCAAGGCCGCGGATGGCTCCGAACGGGTGGTCTCTCTCGAACCGTTGGGGATCGTGTATATCGGCGTGGGAGGATACAGCCCGGGGAATTATCGCGGCTTCATCCATGGGGTGTGGAAGGGTCCCTCGTGGATGGATGGATTTACCCTCGATATCAGCGATCCGAAGGTGATTCGGGAGATCTCTTATTTGGATGAGATCGTTTGCCGCCTCGAGTGCGGTGGAGAGGTGGGATACGGGATGACCGAGTTGATCGTCATGGGAAAATATCCCAAATATGGCTTTCAGGGTTGGTAAGGAAAGGAGATCGCAATGAAGAAGAGCTACGATGTGATCGTGGTGGGTGGAGGGCCGGGGGGAACGTGCTGCGCTGCGCTTCTGGCCAAGAAAGGGCTGAGCGTGCTCCTTCTCGAAAAGAATGGCCGGGTGGGTGGGAAGGGGATGAGGGTCTCGGCGAAGGGCTTCCAGAGCGAGATGTGGCCCATGGGCGGTATCCCCGCTCATGGCGGTTCATGGCTCCGGGCGTTCAAGGAACTGGGCATCGAGTCGAGATTCCGTTTGGTGCTCAAGGATATGTGCATGATCTACCGCCGCCGGGGTGGGCAGTGGATGAGGACCGTTGCCAAGATGGATCCATACGTTGCCCCCGATCCGAATGAGACTTTCGATCAATGGGGCTTGAATGCCGAGGAACGGAACATCGCCATTCAGATTCTTGCCGATGTGGCCACCATGAGCGCCGAGAAGATCGCTTCTCTGGATGATGTGAGCATCAAAGAGTACTTCACCGAGCATCACCCGAATGCCCCTCAGGCGCTTTACGGGTACTTCGCTTATCTGGGGCACGCTTTCAACGTGGGCGTGCCGGAGCTTGTGCCCATGTCGGAGGTGGTCAAATCCTTTCAAGCGCTCATGAATACGCCTCTGGGATACCCGGCCGGTGGCTACGGTCGGCTCGTGGAAGATATGGCCGAAGTCTTCAAGGCGCACGGGGGGGAGTTGCGCACCCGATCCCGGGTGGAACGGATCCTTGTGGACCATGGCCGCGTGATCGGCGTAGCCACGAGCGAGAACATCTTCAAGGCGCCCGTGGTGGTGAGCAATGCCGGTATCCATCCCACGGTACTCAAGCTTGTGGGGGAAGAGCACTTCGATAAGGGTTACGTGAGCTATGTGCGAAGCCTTCTCCCGAGCCTCGGATTCACCGGGGCGCGATATATCTTGAGCAAGCCGGTGCTCGATTGTGGGCTCTATCAGATATGGTCGGACGATAGTTGGTGGGATCTCGAACGGTATCGGGAAGCTGTTTCCGGCAAGACCCCCGTGGATGTGACGATCACTCTGACGGTGCCTACCAATTATGATCCGTCCATGGGGCCGGAGGGAAAGCAACTTTTATTGGTGGGGACGAATTGCTCGCCCGCGCCGGAGGACAAGACGGTTAAGTTGCTTCTCAAGAAGACGGATGATCAGTTGGCCGAGGTCATGCCGGAGATTCTCCCGTATATTGAAAGGCGCGAGGCCTATGCGGGGCCGGTACAGGTATCGCGGATCAGCCGGGATCAGGTGATGCCGGGGCAGGGAGGGGAGGCGGTGGGGGTGGGGGTGACTATCGGCCAGTGCGGGAAGTACAAGCCTTCGGCGAGGTCCCCGATCGGGGGACTCTTCTATGTGGGCTTCGATGCGGGGAGCACTTCGGGATTGATGGGCACCCAACAGGCGGTGGATTCGGGAATGAAGGTCGCGCCGATCGTGTATCGCTATTGTCTCGAGCGGTTGCAATCCCGGTGGGAATGATGGTCCACCTCTCCGGGATGGGGTTGGGACTTGAAAAGCGGGGCCGTTGAAGTGAGGAATGCCCTTTTGCTCGATGTGGAGGGTATTTAAAACGGTGGCTCTAACGTTCCGTTTGGATGGGGAAGGAGCCAAAAAGAGCGATTGGAGGAGAGAGCCAAGATACCTCTCTCATGGGGGGAGGGGTGTCCCCTAAGAAAACACATAGGGCGGGTGGGATCGGAGAAGCCGGATCGTTCATGGGGTTCGGGGGAATTCCGGGCCAAGGTCCGGATGAGGTGTTAATGGTTATTCACCCTGAAAGTGAAGATTACAAAGTGAATCGCCTTTTGGGGAAGAAGGGGGCCCTCTTGACATTGCTGATAATTTGGGTATGATACAATAGTCTGAGTCGAATTTGGGCTTCACGTAGAGCGTATAAGACGTATTAGTGGCAGCCCACAGCCTACAGTTAACAATCGGAGAGGCGCTATACTGTAAGCTGTCGGCTGTTTTTGTTGGCCAAAAGATCGAGGAAAACAATGCAAATACCGGTGTATAGTGCGGACGGCAAGGCAGTGGGCCAGATGGATCTGGATGAAACCGTCTTTGGGGTTCCGATGAACGCGGCGGTGGTTCATCAAGCTTTGGTCAGGCAGCGGGCCAACAGCCGGCTGGGAACGGTCAAGACCAAAACACGGGGTGAGGTTTCGGGCAGCTCTCGAAAGCTGTATCGGCAGAAGCATACGGGCCATGCCCGGGCCGGAAGTCTCCGTTCCCCCCTGCGAAGGCATGGTGGCGTGATATTCGGGCCCCGGCCCCGGAGCTACCGTCAGGCGATGCCCAAGAAGATGCGGCGCCTTGCCATCCGATGCCTGCTTTCGGATAAGGTTGCGAGTGGGGCGATCCGGGTGGTGGATAAGTTGGATTTCCCTGAACCCAAAACGAAGGAGATGGCGCGCATATTGAAGGCCCTGAGCATTGAACGTTCGGCGCTCATCGCCTTGCCCTCTCCCAATGCAAATGTGGTTCGTTCCGCCAATAACCTCGAAGGGGTTCGTGCGATTCAGGCCCGTCAATTGAATGTGGAAGCGCTCCTAACGTATCGTCATCTGGTGATGACGGCCGATGCGGTGCAGATCGTTCAGGACCTTTGGGGAAGGGAGCGGACTCCCGCTTAAGATTCACTGAGGCAAGCGCAAAATGCATATCCATGAAGTTCTCCGCCGCCCTGTAGTTACCGAGAAAGGGACCGTCCTCAAGGAGCAGAACAAATATGTCTTTGAGGCGGAAAGGAAAGCGAGCAAGGCGCAGATCAAAGCCGCGGTCGAGAAAGCCTTCAATGTGACGGTGGTTTCGGTAAACGTGATCAATATGCCCCCGAAGGCGCGGGGTTTCGGCCGGCTCAGGGGATATCGATCGGAATGGAAGAAGGCCGTGGTAACCCTCAAAGAGGGGGATAAGATCGAGATCTTTGAGGGCGTATAGGTAGGTAGAACATGGGAATAAAGGCGTACAAGCCAACCTCTCCCGGCAGACGGGGGATGACGGCGCTGACAAATGAGGAACTCACGAAGAAGGAGCCGGAGCGGTCCCTGACCGTAACCATCCGCAAGAAAGGTGGCCGAAACAATACCGGCCGGATCACCGTGCGGCATCGGGGTGGGGGGGCCAAGAGGCTCTATCGGATCATTGATTTCAAGCGGGACAAATTCGGCATTCCGGGAAGAGTGATCGCGATCGAGTACGATCCGAATCGTTCGGCGAATATCGCTCTCATCCAGTATGCGGATGGGGAGAAGCGGTATATTCTGGCCCCCGTCGGGCTCAAGACCGGAGATGAGGTCATGTCCGGCGAGAAGGCCGAGGTCAAGGTGGGCAATGCCCTTCCGCTGCGATTGATCCCGACAGGGACGGTGATTCATAATATTGAGCTTTATCCCGGCCGGGGAGGGCAGATGGTGCGGAGCGCCGGAAATCTGGCGGAACTGATGGCCCGTGAAGGCGATTATGCGCTCGTCCGAATGCCTTCCAAGGAGATCCGGCGGTTTCGGGTGGATTGCATGGCGACGGTGGGGCAGGTGGGGAATGTGGATCATGGGATCGTTTCGATCGGGAAAGCGGGGCGGAAGCGGCACATGGGCTGGCGGCCCACGGTGAGAGGATCGGCCATGACCCCACGGGATCATCCCCATGGGGGTGGGGAAGGGCGGTGTCCGATCGGTATGCCGGGGCCAAAGACACCCTGGGGCAAGCCGGCTTATGGGGTCAAAACCCGGAAGAATAAGCAGACCGATCGCTTGATCGTCCACCGAAGGAAAGGGAAGAGATAAGAGTCAACCGGAGGTTCATGTGGGAAGATCCACGAAGAAAGGGCCGTTTGTAGACGCCAAGTTGATGAAGAAAGTCCAGAAAGTACGGGCCAGCGGGGAAAAGGTGGTCATCAAGACATGGGCGCGGAGTTCCACGGTGGTGCCCGATATGGTTGGCTTGACCTTGGCGGTTCACGATGGCAGACGGCATGTTCCCATCTTTATCACGGAGAACATGGTGGGGCATAAGCTGGGTGAATTTGTTCCCACAAGAACTTACCGCGGTCACACCGTCAAGGTGGAAAAGATCGTACAAAAGAAGTAAACTACCGAAGGCAAGAGATGGAAGTCAGAGCGAGGGCGAAGGGCATCAGGGTTTCTCCCCAGAAGGCGCGGCGGATCGTGGATGTGGTGCGGGGCAAAAGGGTCAGTGAGGCGTTGGCGATCCTGAAGTTCATGCCGAGCCCAACGGCGCGGGCCGTCTCACGGGTGGTGAAATCGGCTGTGGCCAATGCGGAGAACAATTACCAGATGGCGCCCGGTGATCTCGTGATCACTCGGGCGTATGTGGATGAGGGCGCCAGGATGAAGCGGATGCGTTGCGGGGGGCGGGGTCGGCCCAGCCCAATCCTGAGGCGGTTGAGCCACATCACTGTCGTGGTTGAGGAGAAGTAGATGGGACAAAAAGTCCATCCGCTGGGTTTCAGACTTGGCACGTTCAAGCCGTGGCTTTCGCGGTGGCATGATGATCAGAACTATGTAAAGCTGGTTCATGAGGATTTGGCCATCCGGAAGGCCATTCAAGAGAACTACGAGGGAGCAGGCATTTCCAAAGTGGAGATTGAGCGAGGGACGGGGGATGTGACGGTCACCATTCATACGGCGCGGCCGGGGATCGTGATCGGCAGGGGTGGACAGCGGGTGGATGAAGTGCGGGGGATGCTGGAGAACCTTACCAAGAAGAAGGTGCATCTGAACATCCGGGAGATTCGTACTCCCGATCTCGATGCTTATCTGGTGGGAAGAAACATTGCCGATCAGATCGAGCGGCGGATTTCCTTCCGCCGGGCGATCAAGCGGGCCATCTCTCAAACGATGGATGCGGGGGCAAAGGGGATCAAAGTGGCCGTGAGCGGAAGACTCGGCGGTCAGGAGATCGCTCGCAGGGTCTCTGAACATCAGGGAAGCGTTCCGCTTCATACGCTGCGGGCGGATATCGACTATGCCATCGTGGAAGCTCACACTCCCACGGGGAAGATCGGGATCAAAGTGTGGATCTATCTGGGGGATATTACACCGGAGCATCATGCGCATGCCGCGGAACCTGCGGCAGCGGCGGCCAGACCGGTAGAGGGCGCTTCGGGGAGTTAGCGAGAAATGTTGCAACCAAAGCGAGTCAAGTACCGCAAGCATCAGCGCGGTCGGATGAAGGGGAAAGCCCATTCTGGGAACACCGTTCACTTTGGTGAGTACGGTCTTCAAGCTTTGGAATCGGCATGGGTTACGAGCCGGCAGATTGAGGCGGCCAGAAGGGCGATCGTAAGGCATTTGAAGCGCGGCGGAAAGGTCTGGATTCGGGTCTTTCCGGATAAGCCGGTGACAGCCCGTCCCCCCGAAACGCGAATGGGCAAGGGGAAAGGGCCTGTGGATCACTGGGTGGCTGTGGTCAAGCCGGGGAGGATCTTGTTTGAGATCGGGGGTGTCCGGGAGAGTTTGGCACAAGAGGCTCTGCGTTTGGCGGCTCAGAAACTCTCCATAGCGGTTCAGATCACGGCGAAGGATACGGTGGGTAAGGCTTCTTAGGTGCTTTGGAGTCGCCCAGAGAAAGCAGGGCTATTCTCGGGTGAGAGAGGTTTGCAAAGTTGCGAACGGACGAAATTCGAAAAATGGATCGGACGGAGCTGGAGCGGGAGTTGGAGAGCGCTCGGAAAGAGCTTTTCAATCTCCGGTTCCGCTTATCCACGAAGCAACTCACGAACTATCGTGAGATCCGAGCGGTGAGGAAGAAGATCGCTCGGATTCAGACGGTGATGCGGGAAAAGGAATTATTCGGGGGCTAGCGGCTATGGGCAAGAGGCGAACGTTGGTAGGCGAGGTGGTCAGCAATAAGATGCAGAAGACGGTTGTGGTTCAAGTTGTGACCCGCCGCCAACATCCCCGTTATAAGAAGCACATCGAACGCCGCAAGCGGATCAAAGCGCATGACGAGACCTCGGCGTGCGGGATTGGCGATCGGGTGAGGATAGAGGAAACGCGGCCGCTATCCCGAGAGAAGCGGTGGCGGGTGGCCGAGATCTTGAACGGTGTGCCGGGAGAGAAATAGCATTCTTGTGATAGGTAAGTCCTATGATTCAGATATATACGCGTTTGAAAGTGGCGGATAATTCCGGGGCGAGGGAGATCATGTGCTTCGGCATCCCCGGTGGGACGGGGAGAAGATATGCCACTGTGGGTGATGTGATCGTGGCGACGGTGAAGGATGCGGTGCCGGGTGCGGCGATAAAGAAGGGGGATGTGGTGCGGGCGGTGGTGGCGCGGGTGGCCAGAACCTACGGCCGGCCGGATGGGTCTTACATCCGGTTTGATGAGAATGCGGCGGTTATCTTGGATGATAAAGGGAATCCGAGAGGCAGCCGCATCTTTGGCCCGGTGGGGCGCGAGCTTCGTGAGCGGAATTTCATGAAGATCGTGTCCCTTGCGCCGGAGGTCTTGTGATGAGCAAAATCCGAAAGAACGACGAGGTGATGGTTCTGGTGGGCAGGGATCGGGGGAAGCGGGGCAAGGTCCTGAAGTCACTGCCGGAAGAGAACCGGGTGATCGTCGAGGGCGTCAACATGATCAAACGGCACCTGCGGCCGAGCCGTGCGGTGCGGCAGGCGGGCATAATCGAGCGGGAAGCTTCCGTCCATGTATCCGATGTAGCTTTGATCTGCACCAAATGTGGGAAGCCCACACGGGTGGGTTTCCGCTACTTGGATGATGGGAAGAAGGTTCGGTGGTGCAAGAAGTGTCGCGAGGTGATTGATTGATGGGCCAAGTACCGCGGCTTAAAGAGCGATATGAAAAGGAGATCGTCCCTCAGATGATGAGGGAGTATGAATACAAGAGCCCGATGCGGGTTCCTCGCTTGGAGAAGATCGTCCTCAATATCGGGCTGGGTGAAGCGCTGCAAAATCCCCGAGCGGTGGATGCGGCGGTGGGGGATTTGGCCACCATCTCGGGCCAGAAGCCCATCATCACCAGGGCGCGGAAATCAATTGCGGGCTTCAAGATCCGCAAGGGCATGACGGTGGGGGTGGCGGTTACCTTGAGAGGGCGGCGGATGTACGATTTCTTTGACCGGCTGGTGAATGTCGCTTTGCCGCGCGTAAGGGATTTTCATGGGGTCTCGCGCGATGCGTTCGATGGGCGGGGAAACTACGCCCTGGGGATGAAAGAGCAAGTTATCTTTCCGGAGATCAACTACGATAAGATCGATAAAATCCGGGGCCTGGAGGTCACGATTGTGACAACGGCCCGGAACGATGAGGAAGGAAGGCGCCTCCTAGAGCTCATGGGGATGCCTTTTGCCAGGGCCTGAAGAATAAGGAGATGCTGTGGCGAAGATCTCAAAAATCGTGAAATCGCAAAGACCTCCCAAATATAAAGTGCAGCATCGCAATCGATGCCGATTGTGTGGGAGACCAAGAGGGTACCTCCGCCATTTTGATATGTGCCGCATTTGCTTCCGTAAGCTGGCAAATGAGGGGCAGATCATCGGCGTTCGGAAATCGAGCTGGTAGTCCCGGAGCACGCATATGAGTACAACCGATGCTATTGCTGATATGCTGACCAGAATTCGAAATGCCAATATGGGGGGCGCTGATTTTGCGTTGGTTCCCGTCTCTCGAATGAAATTGGCGTTGGTGAAGATTTTCCGCGATGAGGGATTCATCAAGGATTTTGAGATTGTGAAGGGGGAGGGAACGGCCCAGCGATTCATTAAGGTCCACTTGAAATATACCGAAGGAAAGGAGCCGGTGCTGAAAGGCCTCAAGCGGGTGAGCAAACCGGGGTTGCGGGTGTACGCCGGGAGGGGAGAGATCCCCAAGGTCTATGGGGGGTTGGGTATAGCGATTCTTTCTACATCGCAGGGGATCATGACGGGCAAGGATGCTTGGAAGAAGGGGATTGGGGGGGAGGTCCTTTGCTACATTTGGTAAATTGAATTGCATTGAGGCTGTACGAGCATCGTTCCGTTGGGAAGCAAGACATGTCAAGAATAGGGAAGAAGCCAGTTCAATTGCCATCGGGTGTGCAGGTAACCGTGAAAGGGAACGAGGTGACGGTGAAGGGCCCGAAAGGGACGCTGACGCGCACTTTCCACCCCGATATGCACTTCGAGATCGGTCAGGGGAGTTTGATGGTTTCGCGGCCTTCGGATAGCCGGATTCATCGGTCTCTTCACGGGCTGACGCGGAGTCTGGTGGCCAACATGGTTCAGGGGGTCAGCCAAGGGTTCCAGAAATCCTTGGAGATCGTGGGGGTGGGGTATCGGGCTCAGGTATCCGCTCAGAAGGTGGTCCTCCAGGTCGGTTATTCCCATCCGGTCGAGATCACGGCTCCGCCCGGAATCACGTTTCAGGGAGAGGGAACGAACAAAGTGATCGTATCCGGGATCGATAAGGAGTTGGTGGGGGAAATCGCAGCTAAATTGCGGGCGGTTAGGCCGCCGGATCACTACAAAGGGAAGGGCGTGCGCTACTCCGGCGAATACGTACGTTTGAAGCCGGGCAAGGCCGGCAAGGCCGCCGGAGCCAAGAAGTAAAACTGTTGAGAAGAATGACCATGGCAAGAGCGAGCAGTAGTCGGGAGAGGCGAAAAGCCAGGCATATGAGGATTCGCAAGAAGGTGCGAGGCACGGCAGCAAGGCCGCGGCTTTGTGTCTACCGGAGCCTGCGGTATATATTTGCTCAGCTTGTGGATGACGATGCCGGCCGGACGCTGTTTTCAATCTCTTCGCTGAATCCAGAGGTGCGTGGACAAACCATGCCCAAATCCGAGAGCGCTAAGCTCGTGGGAAAACTCATTGGTCAGCGGGCGCTTGAGATGGGTATTCGTCAGGTCGTTTTTGATCGAGGCGGATTCAAATACCACGGTCGAGTTAAGGCGCTGGCTGACGGCGCCAGAGAAGCGGGACTACAATTCTGAGGCCTTCATGAAACAGGATGTCAAACCGGAAGAACTTGAACTCACTGAGACCTTGGTGCACGTGAGGCGGGTGGCCAAGACAGTGGCAGGGGGACGGAAGCTCTCCTTCAGCGTGCTGATGGTTGTGGGAGATAATCATGGGCACGTGGGATATGGCTTGGGTAAAGGGAACGAAATTCCTGTGGGGATCAAGAAGGGGATCGCCAGGGCCAAGAAGAATCTCATCTCTGTGCCGATGAAAGACAACACGATTACCCATGAGATCAGCGCCAAGTTCGGGGCGGCGGAGGTCCTTTTGAAGCCTGCGGCACCGGGCACAGGTGTTATCGCGGGGAAGAGTGTGCGAGCGGTCCTCGAGGCGGCGGGCATAAGAGATATCCTGACCAAGTCGTTGGGGAGCTCTAATCCGATCAATCTGGTGCAGGCGACGATTCTGGCTTTGAGTCGGTTGAAGGATCCGGAAAAGGAACTGGCCATCCGTGGCAAGCGGACGGCGGGCGGTGAGGAGAAGAGCTAGAATGTCCACGAAAGTGCGGATTATCTGGAAACGGAGTTCGATTGGGTACAACAAGCATCAGGCCAAAGTGATGAAGGCGCTGGGATTGCGGCGTTTGAATGATGTGGTTGAGCATCAGGATTCACCGCAAATCCGGGGCATGATCCGCAAGGTTCAACATCTGGTTGAAGTTGAGGGTCTCGATTAGGAAGGTATGCCGTGAATCAGCATGAGATAAGACCGGCGGCGGGTTCGAAACGAAAGCCCAAACGGATAGGACGAGGCAACGGCAGCGGGCACGGGACATATTCTTGCAGGGGAATAAAGGGTCAAAAAGCCCGAGCGGGCGGCGGCGTGCGTCCGCTGTTCGAGGGCGGTCAGAATCCCCTCGTGAGACGTTTGCCTTACAAGCGCGGGTTCAATAATGTGTTTCGAACAGCGTATGCCATCGTCAATGTCGAACGTTTGAACATGTTTGAAGATGGTGCCGAGGTGACGCCGGAGGGGTTGGTCTCGGCGGGCATCATCAAAGACCTCCACAATCCCGTTAAGATCTTGGGCGAAGGTCAGTTGGACAAGCGCTTGATCGTGAAAGCGCATCGGTTTTCTGAATCTGCAAGGTCCAAGATCGAAGCGCGGGGTGGTAAAGCGGAGGTGGTTGCTTGATCGAGCATCCCGGGCGAGCAAGCGGTTGGCCCAAACTTCTCCAAGCCGCTCGTGATTCCCTCCAGCACCCCGATCTGCGGGGCAAGCTTCTTTTCACCTTCGGTATCCTGGTGGTTTTTCGTCTGTTGGCGATGATCCCCCTGCCGGGTGTGGATGCTGAAGCGCTGAGAGATGTATTTGAACGTAACGCTGTCCTGGGGATGCTGGATACATTCAGCGGCGGTGCGATGGAGCGGTTGGGCCTTGTGGCGATGGGGGTCTATCCTTACATCACGGCTTCCATTGTGATGCAGTTGCTGGTTCCGATCGTTCCCAAATTGCAGATGCTTGCCCGTGAGGGGGAAGAGGGGCGGAACACCATCAACCGATACACCCACTATCTGATGGTGCCTCTTGCGATGCTGCAGGCTTATGGACAGTTGATGCTGATCAATCGAACTGCAGGCATCGAGGGGGATGTGATCCAGAATGTGGGCCTATCCGGGAGCGACTTGTTCCCCACGGCCGCGATGATCTTCACGCTTACGGCTGGTACCGTGTTTTTGGTCTGGCTGGGGGAGCTCATCACCGAGCGAGGGATCGGGAACGGCATCTCGATTATCATTTTTGCGGGGATCGTTACCGATATGCCGGATAACATCGCGAGAGCGCATCTAACGATCGGGAATATGGGAGCGGCTAAACTCATCCTCCTCTTTATTGTGATGGCGTTTTTCATCGTGTATGTGTTGCAGGCTCAACGCCGGATCCCTGTACAGTATTCGCGAAGCACTTTCCGTGGAGGAAGGGTTTATCGGCAGAGCGGCGGAACCCATATTCCACTTCTGGTGAATGCCACCGGCATGATCCCTCTGATCTTCGCCATGTCCATCATGGTGTTCCCGGGCACGGTGGCAAGTTATTTCATGAATGCGCCGGGCGAATCGCCGAATGTGGCCAATCGGATCTATGATTTGTTCAATTCGTCAGGGGATTGGTGGTGGTTCTACTGGGGAGGTTACTTCATTTTTGTCGTCGGATTTACCCTTTTCTATGCGGCCATTATCTTTCAACAGCAGAACATCCCGGAGATGTTGCAGAAGCAAGGGGGATTCATCCCCGGGATCCGCCCCGGAAAACCCACGGCGGATTATCTGAGCGGGGTTCAGAATCGTTTGGCGTGGGGTGGGGCGATCTTTCTGGGCCTTGTGGCGATCATGCCGTTGATCGCCATGGTATTGGTGGGCACTTCCATCGGCACGACTCAGAACCTCATGGTGATGAGCAGCGCGGGCATTTTGATCGCGGTCGGTGTGGTGCTCGATACCATGCGGCAAATGGAAGCGCAACTCCTCATGCGGCATTATGAGGGGTTTATCAAGTAATGGAATGGTAGGTGAAGCTCAATGAATATCATTCTACTCGGTGCTCCGGGGGCGGGGAAGGGAACGCAGGCAGTGGTCCTAGCGAAGGAAAAAGGGCTGGCGCATATTGCTTCCGGCGACCTCTTCCGGCAGGCGCAGAACAGCGGGACGGAGCTCGGCAAGCTGGTCAAATCGTACATGGAGAAGGGGGAGCTTGTTCCGGATGAAGTCACCATCAAGATGATCCTTGAGCGCATCGCCGCTCCGGATTGTGCTAAGGGATTTCTTCTGGACGGTTTTCCGCGCACCATGGCTCAGGCGGAGGCTCTGGACAAGGCCTTGACCCGACAGAAGAAGAAGATAGACAAGGTGGTTTACATAAAGGTTCCCGATGAAGAGTTGATCAAGCGGCTATCGGGGCGATGGATCTGCAAGAACTGTCAGGCGCCTTACCATATGGTGGATGCCCCTCCGAAGGTAGCGGGCAAGTGCGATCGTTGTGGAGGGCCGCTGTATCAGCGTGCGGATGATAACGAACAAACGGTGCGCAATAGGCTGAAGGTTTACATGACCCAGACAGCCCCGCTGATTGATTACTATACTAAAGCGAAGAAGCTCGTCGAGGTGAACGGGGCACAGCCTGTTGCCAAGGTGAGCAAGGAGATGCTCGCCGCGATCGGTTGAGCGCGATGAGCATTATCATCAAATCGCCGAGCGAGCTCGCCATCATGCGGGAGGCGGGGCGGATCGTAGCGGTGATCCTCGATGTGCTGATGAAGGAAGTGAGGCCCGGGATCACGACGGGAAGGCTGGATGCGATCGCGGTCCAATGGTTCAAGAAACTCGGCGCGAAGGCGTCGTTCAAGGGGTATCGAGGTTTTCCGGCGTCGGTGTGCGTCTCGGTGAATGATGAGGTAGTGCACGGTATACCGGGAAGTCGGGTGCTCAAGGAAGGGGATATCGTTGCCATCGATGTGGGCTCGATTTATAATGGCTTCCAGGGCGATGCGGCGGTCACGGTGGGGGTGGGGCGGATCAGCAAGGGTGCCCAGGCCCTCATCGATGCGACGCGCGGGGCTTTGGAGTCCGGAGTTAGGGCGGCACGGGTAGGGGCTCACCTCGGGGACGTTTCGGCGGCGATTCAGAGTTATGTTGAGGCGAGGGGCTTCTCGGTGGTGAGGGAGTATGTGGGGCACGGGATCGGCAGGGAGATGCACGAACCCCCGCAGATTCCGAACTATGGAACGCCGGGGCAGGGCCCGATACTCCGAGAAGGAATGACATTGGCCTTGGAGCCGATGGTGAACATGGGAGATTGGCGGACTAAGGTTCAACCGGATGGGTGGACGGTGGTAACGGCGGATGGGAGCCTTTCCGCTCATTTTGAGCATACGATTGCGATCAGGGGCGATCAGGCGGAGATCCTGACGCGGCTGTAGCCTGCGGTAGAGCGAGAGCCGCGGGTGGGTCGTCTTGGTTGTGGGATGGGTGAAAGTGAATCATGGCGAAGAAAGAAGCGGTCGAAGTCGAAGGTACGGTAATAGAGCCGCTCACGAACGGGATGTTTCGAGTGGAGTTGGCGAATGGGCACAAGGTGCTGGCCCATGCCTCCGGCAAGATGCGCCGCTACTTCATCAAGGTTGTGCGGGGTGATCGGGTGTTGGTGGAGCTTTCGCCGTACGATTTGACCCGTGGGCGGATCACCTATCGCTTCAAGTAAGTTTGTTGGGAGAGGGGGAATGCGATGAAAGTTCGAGCTTCTGTCAAACCCAGATGCAGCAATTGCAAGGTCGTGAAGCGTCACGGAGTGCTAAGAGTGATCTGTTCGAATCCAAGACATAAACAGCGGCAGGGGTAACGGCCCTTTTGTAGAGGGGGTATTTCAAAGGAGCAAAGGATGGCAAGAGTAGCGGGTGTAGATATACCATCGAACAAGCGGGTCGAAGTGGCGCTACGTTACATCTATGGGATCGGGCCTACCTTGAGCCGCAAGATCCTTGCCAAGACGGGGGTTAACCCCGATAAACGGGTGAAAGATCTCACGGATGATGAACTGAGCCGGATCCGTGAGGTGATAGATTCGGAATACAAAGTCGAAGGGGATCTTCGCCGGGAGATCACTTTCAACATCAAACGGCTCATCGAGATCGGGTGCTATCGGGGGTTGCGCCATAGGCGGAATTTACCGGTTCATGGTCAGCGCACGCGGACGAACGCCCGAACCAAACGCGGGCCGAAGAAGACGGTTGCCGGGAGAGGGCGGCGGCGGGGTGTGGCCAAGAAGTGATTCGGGCGGCATGTGGAGTTATCTTGGGGGTTTGTTATGGCGGGAAGGAAAGCTGGTTCTGGGGTCAAGAAACGGGAACGGAAAGGCATCGTCAGGGGACGGGCTTACATACAGTCCACTTTCAATAACACGATCATCACGTTGACCGATATGAACGGCAATGTGATCGCGTGGAAGAGTGCGGGGACGATGGGGTTCAAGGGATCGCGCAAAGGCACAGCGTATGCCGCCCAGCGGGCTGCTGCGGAGGTTGCGCAGCGGGGGATGGAGCATGGCATGCGCTATGTGGATGTGCTGATCAAGGGTCCGGGTAGCGGACGTGAGGCGGCGATTCGAACGTTGCAAGCAACGGGATTGAATGTATTGAGCATCCGGGATGTCACCCCTACCCCCCACAATGGATGCCGTCCCCGGAAAAAGAGACGGATTTAGATATGGGTTTGCTGTTCGGGAAAATGCTCGTGGTTCGCGGGTTTGCTACAGAGGAGGATCACTATGGCCCGATATACGGGGCCCGCATGTAGGCGCTGCCGGCATCAAAACCAGAAGCTGATGCTCAAGGGTGAGCGATGCGCTTCGCCCAAATGCGCCATGGAGCGGCGAAAAATGGCGGGGGGCCGATTCCGAAAGCGCCCTCGGAAGATGTCTGAATATGGCATCCGGTTGCTTGAGAAGCAAAAGGTGAAAGATATGTACGGGGTGCTGGAGCGACAGATGCGGAGATATTTCCGCAAGGCTCAGGAGAACCCCGGTCAGACAGGGTTATTGCTCTTGCGCATGTTGGAGACCCGGTTCGATAATGTCGTGTACCGCGCCGGTTTGGCCGAGAGTTTGCGTCAGGCCCGGCAGCTCGTGCGGCATGGCCATTTCACCGTGAACGGGCGGAAGGTGAACATCCCCTCTTATAGCGTGAAACCCGGCGATGTGATTGCATGGAAGGAGAGCAAGCAGAAGCTTTTCCCGTACCAGAGCGCCCTCCAGAATCTTCCGAACAAGCAGATACCCGCGTGGCTCAGCGTGGATCCGGCAACGCTTACGGTGAAAGTGCTCGCCATGCCTTCGCGTGAGGATATCTCAAGCAATATCAATGAGCGGTTGATCATTGAATTCTACTCCAAGTAGAACGTTTTGGAGGGTTGGACTTGCCTGAGAGTGTGGTGCCTACAATCAACTGCCAGATTGAGTCGCAAGACCGCGGACGCTTTATCGTTGAGCCGTTGGAAGCGGGCTATGGCTTGACGTTGGGCAACGCCATGCGACGGGTTTTGCTCGGTTGTTTGCCGGGAGCGGCGATCACTGCCGTGAAGATCGAGGGTGTGCAGCATGAATTCTCGACCATCCCTCACATGAAAGAAGACACGATGGAATTCTTGCAGAACATCAAGGGGATTCGATTGCGTTATTTGGCCAATCGGTCCGATGTTTTGACTCTGGACGTTGTCGGCGAAAAAGAGGTGACCGCAGCCGATATCAAGCCATCGAGTGTCTTTGAGATCGTCAATCCGGAGCATCATCTGGCAACGCTCGAAGGCCCGGATGCCAGTTTGCATGCGGAACTCAATGTAGAGATCGGGCGGGGCTATGTGATGGTCAGTTCCAGCGAAGGTCGTCCGATCGGGGTTTTGCCGATTGATGCGGTGTTCACGCCGGTCAAACGGGTGAACTATCGTGTCGAAAAGGCCCGGGTGGGCGATCGGAGCGACTATGATCGTTTGATCCTCGATGTATGGACGGATGGGACAATCTCGCCCGAGAATGCGGTGGCGGAGAGCGCTCGGCTCCTGATCAAGCAATTCGCCACGTTCACGAATATCGGCAAGGATTTACAGAAAGTCGAGGAAGTCGTCACGGAGCCGGTGGGTATCCCGGAGAAACAAGATATTGCTCTGGAACAATTGGGGCTTTCGTCTCGTACCTTCAATGCGCTCCGGCGGGGAGGGATCGTTACCACGAGCCAGCTTCTCGAAAAGAGCAAAGAGGAGTTGCTGGGGCTCAAGAACTTCGGCGAAAAGTCTTGGGCGGAAGTGCAACAGCGGCTGATGGATTTGGGGTTGATTGAAAGGTCGCAACCTGAAGAGGTACCCTCACCGGAAGAGCTGGAGGAGAGCGCCGAGGGAGAGGGGGTCGAGAAGGTGGACCTTGAAGAGATGAAACGGAAGCTCGGGGAGAGGTTCCAAGTGAGGGAAGAGCGATGAGACATCGGGTATCGGGGCGGAAGTTGGGCCGGCGATCGAGCCATCGAAGGGCCCTGTTTCGTAATCAGGTGACAGATCTCCTCAAATATGGCAAGATTGTTACCACTGAAGCCAAGGCCAAAGAAGTTCGGGCACTGGCAGAGGAGATGATCAGCTTGGGGAAGGCGGGGGATCTCAATGCCCGCCGACAAGCTTTGGCCTTTGTGACCAGCGAAGAAGTGGTGCGGAAGCTTTTCCGCGAAACGGCCGCGAAGTACGCGGATCGGACGGGAGGGTACACGAGGATCGTGAAGTTAGGGCCGCGTCAGGGCGATGCCGCTCTGTTGGTTCAATTGGAGCTCGTGTAGAGGGGGTTACACGTATTCCCAAGTTTGCTTTGTTGGTCGAGTACGAAGGAACGGCGTATTATGGGTTTCAGTGGCAAAAAGGGGTGCCGACCATACAGGGCAAGCTTGAAGAGGCAGTCTTTAACGTTACGGGCCAGAGGGTGAGGATCCGGGGGGCGGGCCGTACCGATGCAGGGGTCCATGCGAGAGGTCAAGTGGCGTCGTTTGAATGCGAATCGAGATTGAGTGCCCCCGTCATGGTACGAGCGTTGAACGCCAATTTGCCTCCGGATATCGCGGTGAAGGCTGCATGTGAGGTGGATAGCAGATTCGATCCGCGGAGGGATGCGCTGAGTCGGGAATACCGATATACGATTCTGAACACGGTATCCCGATCGCCATTGTGGGCACGGTGGTCTTATTGGTTGCCGAGACGGTTGGATACGGATGCGATGAACAGAGCCTGTGAAGCGCTTCTCGGTGAAAAGGACATGGCTCCTTTCACGAATCGAGAGGGCGGGAAGAAAAATACGGTCCGCAGGGTGATGAGAGCGGCTGTGGAGTGAGTGGGGGGGCGGGTGTTGTTCGATATGGAGGCCAATGCCTTTCTCCCGCAGCAAGTTCGGCGGGCGGTGGCGGCATTGATCCGTGTCGGCCTAGGCCAGATGACGGTAAGGGATTTTTTCGATCTGGCGGCTTCGGGTGAAACGGGAAAAGCAAAGTTGGTGGCTCCGGCGCAGGGACTGTGCCTGATGAGAGTCAACTATTCAAAGATTGGATTTCAATATGAAGACGTATAGCACCAAAGCATCGGATATCAAGCGCGAGTGGCATGTCATCGATGCCACGGGCAAGCCGCTGGGGCGGTTGGCTACGGAGGTGGTCAATCTTCTCCGGGGAAAGCACAAGCCGATCTACACGCGGCATCTGGATACGGGCGATTTTGTCGTTGTTGTGAACGCCGAGAAGGTCCGTGTCACCGGTGGTAAGGAGCGGAAGAAGGTTTACTACCGGTATTCGGGGTACCCGGGCGGTATTCGCGCCGAAACTCTCGAGCAGATGATGGAGAAGCATCCGGAGAGACTCATCAGGATCGCCGTTCGAGGGATGTTGCCCAAGAATGCCCTGGGGCGGGCGATGATTCGGAAACTGAAGGTCTATGAAGGGCCGGAGCATCCTCATCAAGCTCAGGTCAAACAAGGCGGTAAGGCAGAGGAGGGTTAGGTTTGGAAGAGAAGGCCCAGCAGTATTATCGGGGAACGGGCCGCCGAAAGACGGCGGTGGCTCAGGTGAGGCTCTATCCCGGCAGCGGGAAAATCACCGTCAATGCCAAACCTTTCGAGAAGACTTATGGAACGGAGAGCCTGCGGCGGATCGCGTTGCAGCCGCTGGAGGTGACCGGATCGCTGGATAAGTTCGATGTCGTAGCGAAGGTGCGTGGGGGGGGTATCTCAGGGCAAGTCGGTGCGATTCGGCATGGCATCAGCCGCGCCTTGCTTGCCGCCGACGAGAATCTGAAGACCGTCCTGAGGAGTCACGGATTTCTCACCCGGGATTCGAGGATCAAAGAGCGCCAGAAATATGGTCTGCGGCGTGCCCGAAAGGGAAAACAATACCGCAAGAGATAGATGCCGAAAGGCTCTCTCCATGGGCCATGGGGAGAGCCTTTTTTATCAGTGGTTCTGATTGACGTGGGGGATGGACCGAGAGATGTTGAACGACCCTGTGTTAATCCTGAATCAAAACTATGAACCGCTTCATGTCTGCCATGTGAGGCGGGCGATTCTGCTGATCTTGAACGGGAAGGCCGAGGTTGTGGAGAACAACTCGTCTGTGATTCATAGCGCCTCGTTCACGATGATCTCCCCTTCCGTGGTTCGGCTGGGCAGGCTGGTGAGAAGGCCGCGGCCTGTGCCGAATCTCACCCGGCGGCGGGTCTTCATCCGAGATGGCTACACCTGCCAGTATTGCGGCAGGCAGGTTCGTGATCTGACCCTTGATCATGTGATTCCCCGGCATCGTGGGGGGCAGCACACGTGGAACAATGTCGTCAGCGCCTGTAAGGCGTGCAACCAGCGGAAGGCGGGGCGGACGCCTCAAGAGGCGGGTATGCGGCTTCTCAAGAAACCGGCCCAGCCCTCGGGTGGAGATCCCTATCTTCTGTATCCTTTCCGTATCCCCAATGAATGGCGAGCCTATTTAGGGATCGAGCAGTTTAGCCGGTGGAGCATGCCGCTCTATAGTGAACCACCGCAGGGGAACGCCCGGGAGAGTGATCGCTTTTGATGCAGAAGAAGGAACGGGGTGACCGATAAGAGAATCGGTCACCCCGTTTTTTGTGGGACGGTGCTTACACGAGTGCCTTGCGCATCCGATAGTACCGGAGCACTTCTGTGGCCACGTTGTGAGCTGAATTGACCGCTTGCTGGATGCCCACTCCATATCCGCCGGCATCGCATCCCACGTAGAAGAGACCGCCGATCGGCGCTTTGATGGAGGGCTTGTATCCCCCCGCTTGTCCCACGATTTGCCCCAATCCGATGCATTCTCCCCCCTGGCCCGGGAGCACCTGATCGCGCGTAAGCGCAGAGACGTGCTGGGGCGAGTACCCTTCCTTCCGTTCGATGCATTGCGGCAGTTCGGGAAAGACCCTGAAGAGGATCTCATCGCCCTTTTCCCACCAAGCCTTCTTTTGCTTCAGCGTCATTTGTGGATCGGCGGGGCACAGATACCCCGTCATGAGGATCTGCTTGCCGGGTGGGGCGGCATCCGGATCGTAGTTCGAAGGCACCTCGAACCAAACCGTCATCTCGTCGGGGAGGTCCAGCGGCTTGGCTTCATTGATCCACCGCTGCAAGCTCCACGGCGTCTCATCGGAGAAGATCACGCCATAGGGGGCATCGGTCACTTTCTTGTTGAGAAAATAGCGGCTTCCCATGAAGCCGAGCGAAGGGATGAGGTCCTTCACGTAGTTTACGTAACTGCGATCGAAGTGCTCTTCGCCCACGAGTTTCAACACGGTGGGCTGAATGCCCGCGTTGCTCACGATGATCGGCGCATAGAAGGTGCCTTTGTTGGTGACCACCCCCGTGACCTTCCCCTGATCGACGAGCACTTTCTCGACTCGCGTGCGCATCATCACCTTGCCGCCGTAGGCTGTGACCGCTTCGGCATACGCGCCCGCCAACCGTCCGAATCCGCCTTTACAGAAGAGGCCGCCGTTGCGCAGGAATACATCCTGCAGGGTGCGGATGGCCTCCGAAGCAGAGAGGGCGTCCACCGGAACCACAAAACAGCCATCGGCTACTGGTCCGACGAGGAAGGCGTACACCGACTTGGGAATCTTGTAACGGCTGAGCCATTCCGCAAAGCTGATATCATCCAGCTTGGCGATGTCGGCGGGGCTCATGAGAGAAAGTTCCATCAGGGCTTTGAGCGCTTCGGGGCGTTCTTCCGGCTTGACTTCCAGCCAATCGAAGACCACATTGGGGTCCATGGCCATGCCCGGAGGCATCGGCGGCATGCGCTTGTATTGTCCCGAAGGGGCCCGGTACATCGCCGCTTGTTGGCCGGGGAATGAGACGAGCTCGGCCTTGCCGGTCATGCCCAGTTCATCCAGAGTCTTTTGCAGGAGATTATCCTGAATGGGTGCACTGATCACCACCCATGCCGTGTACGTAAAGCCGTTCTTGGACATGCTCATGGCCTTGCCGCCCGCCCCGGCATTCTTCTCGATGAGCAGAACTTTCAATCCTTGCTTGGCCAAGAGCCCCGCACAGGCACTGCCGCCGAAACCCGCTCCAATGACGATCACGTCGTATCTTGGTTGCGCCATGACCACCGTCCTTTCGTTTGAATTGGGATTGGGAACGGCGGAAGCGTCTTGACGACGCTCCCGTCTAGAACTCGCCCGGATGTTTGGGTGCCTTGTTGAACCACTGTTTCGGGGAAAGGATAAATCCCAAGATGGAAAAATTCATCAACTTTTTGAGGAGGGTGAGCAGATCCCGGAAGCTGAGGGCG
>DAOTYO010000019.1:0-31566 GCA_034434815.1 Dehalococcoidia bacterium | reverse complement strand
TTTTAATCGTTGTCTTAGGTTCCGACCCCGAAGAGAGCGATTCGGCGCTGATCCCATCCACCCCGCCCGGAGGGTTTACTTGGGGGACACCCCCAATCCCCCCGGCAGAGAAGTATCTCTGCACTCTCTTTTTTAATCGTTGTCTTAGGTTCCGACCCCGAAGAGAGCGATTCGGCGCTGATCCCATCCACCCCGCCCGGAGGGTTTACTTGGGGGACACCCCCAATTCCCCCGGAGAGAGGTATCTTGTGCACGCTCTTCTTCGATCGCCATTTTTGGGTTTTTGCGGGCGGTTTCCTTTCCCCTCGACCGCTTGCCGGTCATCGTCTTCGGGCCAGAAGAACGGCGGCGGTATAGGTGAAAAAGAGCCCGTCTGCCCGCTCCTCGATGTTCAAGCCGGATTTATCCCCCGCGATGGCATCGCGCATCATCTGCCGGATCCGGTCCGCGGTGGGGCGGGCGGGATTGGCGATCGCAAGCCATGCCTCAACGTCCCATGTGTATCGCCAGAGCTTCGTGGTTTCGACGCGGAGTCCGGCGGCGGTGATCATCCCTTCGAGGACCGAAAGGGGATACTCTCTCACGTGAGAACTATCCCGCAGCTTTTCCATGCGGTTATGGTATGCGCTTTTAGCCGGATCCTCGGACGAGATGATATCCATGATCACCACCCGGCCGTGGCGTTTGCATACCCGGGCCATTTCGGCGATCGAAGTGGGAGGATCCGGGAAGTGATGCAAGGCCACCCGGCATGTCACCGCATCGAATGAGGCTTCTCGGAAGGGAAGGTTCTCGGCATCGGCGAGGACGTAGGCAACGTTGGGACGATTCCCGATGAGGGTGTGTGCCTTTTGGAGCATTCCCGGCGTGAGATCCGTCGCGAGAACCTCTCCGGCGGATGCGGCGAGGGCTGCGGCAAGAAAACCCGTGCCGGTGGCCACATCGAGGATCCGATCCCCCTTTGAGATCCGGGCCAGAGTGAGGATATCGTCGAGGTTTTTGCGATCCGCGAGGAGCTGATTTCCCGCGTATGCCTCAGCTTGCCGGCCGAAGTTGCTCTGAGAAAGGGCCTTGAGCGATTTCGTCTCGTATTCCAAGGTGGACATCCTACAGCTTCATCTGTTCCTTTGCCGCCTCGAATTCCCGCTCGATTCGTTCCACCTCGACCGTCAGATGTTCCCACTCCTCGATGAGGGCCGGGATCATCTCCTTGATCTGCCGGTAGTCCTCGATGGTTCTGGCCACCGCCGGACCGTCTTCGTAATGCTCGGGGTCGCTGAGCAAGGCTTCGATCTCCTTGCGCCGGTGTTCGAGCCGCTCCAACTCCTCCTCGATCTCGGCGATCCGCCGTTTGAGGGGAGAGACCTTGCGGTAAAGCTCGTTGCGCAATTCACCTTCGAGCCGCTTGCGCGCCCGTTCCCTTTCCCGCCCGGAAAGTCCGGCCTTTGGCGGGGGGGCTTCTTCGGGAGTCGCCTCCGCTCCGGCGCCGTCCGAGTGTTCCTTCCAATAAAGGTAACTATCGTAATCGCCGGGGAACACGCGGATGTTCCCGTTCTTCACCTCAATGATCGTATCCGCGATTTCGCGGATGAGCGTCCGATCGTGTGTGATGAAGCATAGCGTGCCCTTGTAGGCCTGAAGGGCATCGGTGAGGATTTCGCGGGAGGGGATATCGAGGTGATTGGTGGGCTCATCCATTAGCAAGAGATTGGCCGGGCGCACGAGCATCTTGGCGAGGGCCAGCCGGGCTTTTTCCCCGCCGGAGAGGACCGAGACCTTCTTCTCTACATCATCGCCGCTGAAGAGGAACGCCCCCAAGATCCCCCGGAGCACTTGGTCGGATTCGTCCGGCGCGGAACGCCGGAGTTCGGAAAGGACCGTATTGGAGGGGTCGAGCAACTCCAACTGATACTGGGCATAGTAGGCGGGAGTCACGTTTGCGCCCGGTTTTCGTTCACCGCTCTCGAAGGGGAGGACGCCGGCGAGGATTTTGAGGAGAGTGCTCTTGCCGGCTCCGTTGGGGCCTACGAGCGCGGCTCGCTTGCCCCTCTCGAGGGTCAGGTTCAGATCGCGATAGACGACGTTTTCTCCATAGGCCTTGCGCACATGGCGGAGGGTGATCACCTCGTCGCCGGCGCGTGGCGGGTCGGGGAAGGAGAGGTGGATCCGCCGGGTTGCCCGCGGGACGGTCACGCGTTCCATCTTGGCCAGTTGTTTGAGCCGGCTCTGGACCTGGCCTGCCTTGCGCTTATCGGCGCGGAAGGTCTCGATGAACCTCATCTGCCGCTTGATCTTGGCCTCCTGCCGCCGGGCGGTGGCTTCGAGGATCTCGATTTCCTTCTGCCGGGCCTCCATGTAGCTATCGTAATTGCCGGTGTGGAGGATGACCGCATCGGATTCGAGGGCGATCACCTTGGTGGCCACCCGGTTCAGGAATTCCCGATCGTGGGAGGTGACGAGCACTGCCCCCTGATAGCGTTTGAGGTATTCCTCGAACCAAATGCACGATTCGAGATCGAGGTGGTTCGTCGGTTCGTCCAGAAGGAGCACATCCGGGTTGAGAAGAAAGAGTTTGGCGATCGCGGCGCGCATGAGCCATCCGCCGCTGAACTCGGAGATGGGCCGATGGAAATCCGTATCCTTGAATCCCAATCCACCGAGGATGATCTTGGCCTCGGCTTCGGCGCTGTAGCCGTTGGAAGCCTCCATGCGGTGATGGAGCTCTCCCATCTCCCGCAGGAGGGTTTCCCGCTCTTCGGGGTCGGTGGACTCGGCGAGCTCCTCTTGCAGAAGTTCGATCCGATGGGCAAGCCCGGCGGCAGGGGAAGCGGACGATACTTCCTCCAAGAGACTCCTCTGCGAAAAAGGAACGATCTCCTGTTCGAGATAGCCGATGGTCGTGCCTTTGCGCTTGGAGACCGTTCCGCTGTCCGGGCTTGTCCGCCCGGCGATGATTTCGAGGAGGGTGGTCTTCCCCGAGCCGTTCGGGCCGATGATGGCGATGCGGTCCCGGGCGCTCACGTGAACCGAGACGCCGGAGAACAACGTTCGTTCCCCATAGGATTTGGCGAGATTCGTAATGACGAGCATGGGAGCCTTCGCTAAATCATCGTACAATAGGGTGAAAGCGTTAGCAAGCGGCGAAGGATTCCCAAAAACAGCGATTGAAAAAGAGAGTGCACAAGGTACCTCTCTCGGGGGGGTCGGGGGTGTCCCCCGAGAAAACCCTCTGGGCGGGGGTGGATGGGATCAGTGCCGAATCGCTCTTTTTCGGGGGATTTGAAGATCCCGAGGGATGATATGGGAAGAGGCGATCGGGCGGGGAAGGTTCACGGCACAGCGCCGGCAAAGGAACCGGACACTATCTTGCCCTCGTCGCCCGTGACCACTTGCACTTGTGTCACCCGATCGGGACGCTTCATATCGCCCTCTTCATCCTTGATCTTGACGATGACTTCATCGCCCACTCTCTCGGCGATATACGTCGTCAAGAGATATTCACCCTTTTTGTAGCCGAACCCATCCCCCGCATCTTCGTAGAGCACGCCCTCGGCTTTTCCGTTCTCGTCCAAACACACCAGAAGCGTCAGCGGATCGAGGGACTCTTCGGCAGTGTTCTGAATGACTTTCCCGAGCGGAATGATCGCTCCGCCTCTCATGAGCAAGTTCGGCTGATATTCATCATTCACGCTGTCTTCGCCGACCAGCGATATGCTTCGCCATATGCCACCCGGCAAGCTCGGGTTCTCGGCCCATTTGGGCACAACGAGGAGATCGGCACCGAGCATGAAGGCCTGATCTTCAGAGCGCAATGATGGATCGGACGGGTCCGCGAAGAACACCGGTCTCATCACCGGCATGCCGTTCCGGGCCGCTTCATAGAAGAGCGTGTAGATGTAGGGGAGAAGTCGGTAACGCCTTTGAAGCGCGGTTCGGGACACATTTTCGATCTCCTCGCCGAACGCCCATGGCTCTTGATCAGCCGATGACGCCGTATGGGCTCGACAGAAGGGATAGAAAGCGCCAACGGCGATCCATTGCCCAAAGAGTTCGGGATCGGCTTCACCCCAGAACCCGCCGATATCCGCCCCATTGAAGGGCTGTCCGGAGAGGCCTAGGTTGAGTGACATGGGGATCGACATTTTCAAATACTCCCAACTTGAATCGTTGTCCCCCGTCCATGTGGCTGCATAGCGCTGTCCCCCAAGAAAGTTGGAACGCGTGAGCACAAAGGGGCGCTTGCCGGGCTGGGCTCTCTCGACCCCCTCACGAGTCGCCTCGGCGGCCAGCATTCCATACACATTGTGGTACTGCAAATGTGGACCTTGCGCAAGTCCGCCACCCCCCAGATGCCGGTTATCCGGAGGCATTGTCTTCCCAGGGAAGATATCCGGTTCGTTCATGTCGATCCACAGCCCGTCCATCCCATTGGCCATGAAGTTCCGGCACAGACCCGCCCACCAATCGCGCACTTCGGGGCGGGTGAAATCGGGGAACGCACATAGCCCCGGCCAGACGCTGCCGCGATACTCCTCACCATCGGCAGTTTTCACCCAATAGTCCAATTCCGACCCGGCATCATAGACCCCGTATCCCTTTTCAGCTTTGACCCCGGGGTCGAGTATCCACACCGACTTGAAGCCCCGGTCGTGAAGATACTCATTCAGCGCTTTCGGGTCCGGGAAACGCGCCGGATCGACCGTGAATACCCGGTACCCATCCATGTAATCGCCGTCGACCCAGAGGACATCGCATGGAATATTCCGCCTCCGGAACTCGTCGGCGATTTCCCTCACGCGGGAATCGGGATAGTACGAAAGCCGGCACTGGTGAAAACCGAGCGCCCATTTCGGCGGCAGTGACATCGTGCCGGTCAATTCGGCCAATCCCTTCATCACCGCTTGCGGCGAATCGCGATCGATGATGATTACCCGGAAGGGAGGTCCATCGGATATGAAACGTATCCCGTCACTCAAACTAAGCTCAGATCGCCAAGTCGTATCGAAGATCACCCCGAACGCAGTACCATCCGCGCGCACGCCCATCACCCACGGATGCGATTGGTAGAGGTTCTTGCCGCCGTTGAGCGTGTAGCGAAAGTTGCCGATATTCCAGAGTTCTATGCTCTGCCCGTTTCTCAAGAGCGGCCCGGTGACCTCGCCCGTGCCGTACAAGCTTGTGCCTTCTTCGATCTCGATGGAAACGGCGTTTCTCGTGCCCTGATTGAAAAACTTGGGTATCACCTTCCACCATGAGGGCATTTCGCGTGCGGGAGGTTCATTGACCACCGCTAAGGAAGGCGACACGCTGTGCTCGTCCAACCCCGGGGGATAGAAGACCATGATATCTTGTCCGGATGCTTTCTCGGATTTATCCGTGCCCCCGCAAGCAACGTTGGCCAAGATCAGAATCGCCAGAGCAAGAAGGAGAAACCATCGCACTGTGGGATGATCGGTCGGCTTCATTCGTTCACCCTCCGTCTTTTCGTGGATTTTCAGGGCTCGTAGCCTACATCCATATCCCGGAAACATCCGGGGAGGCCTATCGCTCCGAAACGAGCACGAGCGATCTATGTGGCGCGATCGTCACTTCGAGAGATGAAACCCCTGAGCCGCTACCCACCGTTAGCGTTGCGGGATGAATCTCTTCCCCCGTCTGCGGATTGAGAACCTTGCACTTTTTGGCCGGAGAAGCAAGGGCCAACATCTCCGTCCGGGACTCGTTCGACTCGTTGAAAAGGAGAACGATGTCGCGATCTCCGTCTCCGCGGCGCTCTACGGCGAAAGGCATCGGCCGCCCGTCCGCCGGTTCGATAAACGCCCGCACCCCTTTCATCCGCAACGCGCGCCCCACTTCGTTTTCGTCTTCGACGAAGGAGACCACGGATCCTAACCGACCGGCAATCGCACGCACGGTCGCATCACGTTCTTCGTAATCGGCAAAGCCGGTCGCCCTTTCCGGGAGCTTTCCGAGCACCACGATGGGGATACCGGCCTCGGCCAGAGACTCGATGGAGGCCATGAGTTCCGGCGAAGCCGCATCGAGATCGGTGATGAGAAGGCCCCGGTATTCCGCCGACCCTATCGAGAAGCGGTCGCCCTCGATGCGGGCGGAGGTCAGGCCGTTCCGGCTCACCCGATCGTACACGAACCCGGCCCGCTTGAGCGCCAAGCTCACGGCGGATTCCCCTTGCTCCGAAGGAAATCCTTTGGCATTCGCGATCACTCGATCGGGGACATGCCACTCCGGCTGAAGCCATGCTACATCCGCCCGGTGCTCTCCCAGAGACATGGCATAGCTCAAACGTGCGAGATAGCGGTTGAACTCGGGGAATCGGGGCCACACCGGATGATCTTCGCTGATCCGGCTTGCGAATGATAGAGGCCCGGGGCGAACCGTGCCTTCGTCTCCCCCGACGGGATGCCAGTACGCCCCATTCTCGCGCACGAGAACGTAGGGGAAGCCGTGGTAGATGATCCGATTGATCCCGGCGCTCAAAGAGCGCCCCGCAAGCAAGTAGAAATCCTCGAGGGTAAGACCGTGGGGATCGGCGAGGGCGACAAACGTTTCCTGTGAGACGAGCCGATGTCCCGCCGTGTGCGCGCCGGAAGAGGCCATCTTCAGGAAATCGTAGCTCCCACCGGCGAAGAGGCCTTCGGACTCGGGGATATCGACCATGCCGTACGCATCGAGGTAATCCGCCCAACCGCCGTGCGCTTGCATCCGGAGCGTGAGGCCGTTCCGGTGGGCCCAATCGCGAAGCGGGATCACGGTGCCTTCAAGGAACATCTCCGAGCGCACCTCTTCGTAGTCCTCCCGAATCCTCGGGCCGATCTCGGAGGAAACGTAGACCGGTTCGAGGCGCTGGCCCATCATTTCCAGAAGGATGGTGGTGTACTTTGACTCGCCCCTTTCACGGAAGACAAGGGGGAGATAGGGAGCAAGATCGTATCCCTTCTCGTTCTTGAAGCGATCGAGAAACGAGGATGTCCACGGCAATTCGGCAACCATTTCGTAGCTATCCACGAAGATGCTCCCCGGCTTGAGCCCGCCGAGTGCTCCGAGCATCGGATCACCGTACCCCTTGATGAGTTCGCCCGCGCCCGCCGCATCGAGTGAATCGGGGACGAGGGCTTCCTTCCATGAACCGGGGAACGCTGCGCCCACCGAAGCATGGTTCGTCCGGTTCTCATAGAACGCAAACACCTTCCACTCGCCTTCCGGCACCTCCCATGTCAGTACTCCATCCCGCAATGCGCCGGTGATATCCGTGAACGAATCCAGTGCCGGCGGTTGCGAGGAGCCGTCGGCAACCCGAGCGGCGGTGACGGCGACGAGCTTCGCTTCCGGATCGAACGCGCCCACGGTGTCCATGACCGCATTGACGCGCTCGATATACGTCGGCGGCTCGGGCGGGGGGATCACCCCGTGGTAGAGCGCCGGGCCGGTGATATCCATACTGCTCATGAGCAACTGTTTCTCCGAAGTTGAAACGAACGGCCCTCCGGGAGGCCATCCGCTTCCCAAGAGGATATCCCACCCCATGCCGAGGGCGCGGGCTTCCTCGGCGGCGATTCGCACCTTCTCGAAGAACTCCGGGGTCCCCACGGTACGCACCGCCGGGTTTTTCTCGATCTCGTCCGGTGAAAGGCCGAAGAGCAAGGGGAATATCTCGACCCCGCCGAATCCCGCACTTTGCAAGAGCCGCAATTCGCGCTTCAGTTCTTCGGGATCGACATTCCCCCCCGGCCACCACCACCGCACGTACGGACGATACTCCATCGGCGGGTCACGCCAGAGCGCCTCATCAAAGGCCGCTTGGGAAGGGGTCGGCGGGGTCGGGGGAGAGGTCGTATTTTCGCCATCACAGGCCAGCGACCCGAGCAACGCCCCGGCACATAAGGCGATGAGCAACGCTTTTGGAAAGATGCGCTCCCTGAATTGTGCCCTCATTTCCGTCCCCCCGATAATAAGAGCCGTGAACGGTCGTTCGGAAATTTCAAAGAGTATACCATCTGTCCTAGGCTCGGTTCAACCTTGGCCGCATGTCCCCAAAAGGGCATTGAGGAAGAGCGTGCCAAAGATACCTCTCTCGGGGGATTGGGGGTGTCCCCCCTAAAAAACCATTTGGGCGGGTGGGTGGGATCGCAGAAGCCGGACCGTTCATGGGGATTCCGGGGGGAGTTTCTGAAATAAGGTGCTCATGGTTATTTACCCTGAGAGGGAAGGCTCCAAAGCGGAACCGCTTTTTTGGTGGGACCGCCGGTGGAAAAAGTGCGGTATCCGTGTTACAATACGTACTTGCGACTTTGATATAAGGGCGGCTCAAAATGGATATTCGATCAGCAGTTGAACTTCAACCCAATCCCAATATCGCCGAGTTCCGGCCCGGGGATACGGTCAAGGTGCATTTCCGGATTGTGGAAGGCGAGCGTGAGCGTATTCAGGTCTTCAACGGTGTGGTGATCAAGAGGAAAAACGCCGGCATTGGCTCCACGTTTACGGTAAGGCAGGTCTTTCATGGAGTGGGGGTGGAACGGACCTTCCCCCTGTACTCGCCCCTTTTGGAGAAGGTGGAAATGGTGGCCCGTGGCCATGTCCGCCGCGCCAAGCTCTATTACTTGAGAGGGCTCAGCCGGCGGAAGAGCCGCCTCAAACTGAAGCAGAGCTGAGGCTTCTTTCGCTTCTTTTGGTAAAAGGTGGGCATGAAGTATGCCGAAGTCGCGGTCAACGCTCCGGTAGCGCGGCCGCGAACCTTCACCTATGCAGTGCCGCCCGATTCTCCGATTCGCGCCGGCTGTGCTGTGTGGGTGCCGTTCGGTTCCCGGACCCTTCAGGGGATCGTCTTCAATCTGTCCGATCACTCTCCCGTAGAAGAAACGAAAGAGATCGCCGGATTGATCGGGGAAACCCCCCTTCTCTCGGAAGATCAGATCGCCTTGGCCCGATGGATCGGCGATTATTACCTCTGCGGCTATTTTGAAGCGGCATCTTTGATGCTTCCTCCCGCCTTCGAGCGGCGTACCCTCGTTTTCGTTGAGGCGGTAATGCCCATTCCGGAAGAGTCTCGTTCCGGGCTCACCCCCGAGCAGCGGAAAGCCCTCGATTTCATCGAGGAACACGGGCGCGTGAGTATCCGTCAGCTTGAGAAGAAGATCGCCCGGAAACGGCTGAAATCCATTGTGGATCAACTGGCCCGCCGCAAACTCATCCTCAAGACGGCTGAGCTCGAGCTTCCGCGGATCAAACCGAAGCTCGTTGCGTATGTGCGGCCCTCGGTGAGCGCCGACGAGATCCGGGATGCCATCTCCCGATCAGGGAACAGAAAGTCGTTCAAGCAAGAAGCGTTGCTAAGGGTCCTCCTCGAAGCGGGTGTTCCGCTTCCCCTCTCCGAAGCTATCCGGCGGGCCGAAGCTTCCGCGGCCACAGCGCATGCGCTTGCAAAGAAGGGGCTCCTGACCATCGAAAAGGTTCAGGTTCAGCGAGATCCGCTCGCGCACCGCACCTTCCGAGCGATTTCTTCCCCCGAGCTCACCCCCGCCCAGAAATCGGCATGGGAGAGCATTCGGGAAAGCATGCACCGGCCCTCATCAGAGCGGCGCCCCTTTCTCCTCCATGGGATCACCGGAAGCGGCAAGACGGAAATCTATCTCCGCGCGCTCGAAGAAACGGTTCGGATGGGGAAGCGGGGCATCGTCCTCGTCCCCGAGATCGCCCTCACGCCCCAGACCATCGAGCGGTTCGCTTCGCGCTTTCCGGGACGGGTGGCGGTGCTCCACAGCCGCCTTTCTCCGGGCGAACAGTTCGATGAATGGTATCGCGTCCGCAGCGGGGAGTTCGATGTGGTCATCGGCTCGCGGGGCGCGGTGTTTGCGCCCCAACCGGACCTGGGGCTCATCGTAATCGATGAGGAGCACGAGTGGACCTACAAGCAACATGATAAGGTTCCTTACTATCATGCCCGCGAGGTTGCTTTGAAGCTTGCGGAGCGGACCGGCGCCGTCTTGATCCTTGGAAGCGCCACCCCCGATATCGAAAGTTATCATCGGGCGCGGAGGGGTGAGTATCGTCTCTTAGAGCTTCCGGAGCGGGTCGGATCCGGCGCTGATGGGGCCGCCACTCGCCCCGCCCTGCCGTGGGTTCAGATTGTGGATCTGCGTCAGGAGCTCAAGCAAGGGAACCGGAGTATCTTCAGTCGCAAACTGCATCGAGCGATCGATCGCGCGCTGAAATCAAACGAACAGGTGATCCTCTTTTTGAACCGGCGGGGATTTGCGCCCTTCATTCAATGCCGCGATTGCGGGCATGTCATGCGCTGCCGCCGTTGCGAGGTCACCCTGACTCATCACCTTCCCGGCGATCAACTCGTCTGTCATCTATGCAACTACCGGATTCCCGTCCCGGAAATCTGCCCCCAATGTGCCGGCCGCCGCATCAAATTCCTCGGTCTCGGTACCGAGAAGTTGGAAGAGGAGACGGCCAGAGCGTTTCCCGGTGCCCGCTTGCTCCGGTGGGACCGCGATGTGACCGGGGGGAAATACGCTCATGAGGAGATCCTCCGGAAGTTCCAGTTACATCAGGCGGATATCCTGATCGGAACGCAGATGATCGCCAAGGGACTCGATATCCCGGCGGTGACCGTGGTGGGGGTGATCAATGCGGATATCGGCCTGCACTTCCCCGATTTTCGGTCGAGCGAACGGACCTTTCAGCTCCTTTCGCAGGTGATCGGCAGGGCGGGAAGGGGGGAGCGGGGGGGGATGGCCATCATCCAGACGTATTCTCCCGATCATTATGCCGTCGCTTTGGCGGCGACACATGACTATCCGGCTTTCTATGAACAGGAGATCGCGTTCCGCCGCCGGTATGGGTACCCCCCCCTGAACCGCATGGTAAGGTTGCTTTATACCCACACCAATAATGAACGGTGCCGGCGGGAGGCCTCCCGGATGCTCAACGCCCTTCATGAAGAGCGCGATGCTCAAGGGATCGGCAATGTGACCTTCATCGGCCCCTCGCCCGCCTATGTTCCGCGGGTACGCGGACGGTATCGGTGGCAACTGGTGGTGCAGGGCCCGGATCCCCTCGCCGTCATCTCAAAGGTCCCGATCCCTTCGGGTTGGACGGTGGATGTGGACCCTCTGGGATTGGCGTAAGTTTGACGGTATGGTGCCCCCCCGATATAATCGAAGGTGGAGCTTGCGATGGCCATCTTGCCGATTTTGCAATTCGGAGATCCCATCCTTCGGGAGAAGTCGAAGCGGGTCACTGCCCTGAACGGCTCGGTCCAAACGTTGATTGACGATATGATCGAGACGATGCAGCGGGCCAATGGTGCAGGGCTGGCCGCGCCTCAGGTGGGGAAACTATTGCGGATCATCGTGATCGGGATCCCCGGGCAAGAGCCCTTCGCCCTCGTCAATCCCGAGATCGTCAAGCGCTCGGGGGAGCGGATCGTGAGCGAGGGGTGCCTCAGCTTCCCCGGCCATCGCGCCGATATCAAGCGGTCCGTGAACGTTACCTGTAAAGCGCTCGACCGGCAAGGGCGTGAGATCCGCATTAAAGCAAGCAATGATCTCCTCGCCCAAGCGCTCGAGCACGAGATAGATCATCTCAACGGCGTGCTGTACATTGATTACCTCGAGAGCGAGGATCAACTGCAAACGGTCACCGCCTCAGAGCAACCCTGACCGATGGCGTCCCCGGTGAATCGAGGGATGTGAGTGGCATGTTCGGGGCATTTCTTCTTGACGGATCCCGGCTCGAGACTTATCATGAGCCCATGCGAAAGCGCCGACCCCGGAGAAAGGCGCGTTTTCATTGATCAGGACTTCGGAGAGATGCGATGAAGGCAGTGGTACTGGCCGCGGGCGAAGGAAAGCGCATGCGGCCGCTGAGTTACACCCGGCCGAAGGTGATGGTGCCCCTCGCCAGCAAGCCGATCCTCGAGCACGTGCTGGTGGAGATCAGAGAGGCGGGGATCAAGGACTTCGTGTTTATCGTGGGTTATCAAGATCAGGCCATTCGCACGTACTTTGGCGATGGCGGGCGATGGGGGGTGAACATCACCTATATGACCCAGCGCAAACAGCAGGGCACGGCGGATGCGGTGAGGATTGTGGAAAGGGCGGTGGGGGAGAGATTCCTCCTCGTGAACGGCGATGCCATCGTTCGACGGGAGGATATTCGCTCCGTGATCGCACACGATGGGAACGCCATGGCCCTCGTTGAACTCGAGGATACCACGGATATGGGGGTCGTGGAGGTGGGGGATGGGCGGGTGATCCGAATCCACGAGAAGATCAGCCCGCCTCCTTCGAAGCTCGTCAATGCGGGCGTATATTTTCTCACCAAGGATATTTTCCGGGCCATCGCGGAAACACCCAAGTCGCCGCGGGGTGAATATGAGTTGACGGATTCCCTTCAGCACCTTATCGATAGGGGCATCCCGGTGGGTTACCGGATGATCGGACCGTGGCTGAACATCAGCTATCCGTGGGATATGTTGAAGGCCAACGAGACCTTGCTGGGCGAGATGAAACCGGAGAACCATGGCGAGGTGGAGGGTGGGGCAGTGCTGAAAGGGGCTGTGTCCATCGGAAAGGGGACGGTGATCCGTTCGGGATCGTATATCGTGGGGCCGGTGATCATCGGGGAGAACTGCGATATCGGCCCCAATTGCTATATCCGGCCGAGCACGGCGATCGGGGATCGGTGCCACATCGGGAGCGCGGTGGAGATCAAGAACTCCATCATCATGTCGGGCACGAAGATACCGCACCACAATTATGTGGGCGATAGCGTCATCGGGGAGAACTGCAATCTCGGTGCGGGGACGAAGGTTGCCAATCTCAAGCTCGATAAGAGCACGGTGAGCGTTGGGGAGGTGAATACCGGCCTTCGCAAGCTCGGAGCCATTCTTGGAGACGGCGTGCAAACGGGGATCAATGCTTGTTTGAATGTGGGGTGCAGCATCGGCAACGATAGCATCGTTGGGCCGGGGGTATTGGCGAGAGGGGTGTTCCGTCCCCGGTCGAAGATCTTCTAATTCTAGGCGGTGTCCGCTCAGGGGGACCACGTGAAAAGAATAACGCAAGCCATTGTTCTGGCCGCCGGAGAGGGACAGCGGCTCAAGCCCTTTACCCGATTGATGCCCAAGGTGATGTTGCCCATCGCGGGCAAGCCCATCCTTCAGTATGTGGTAGAGGCGCTGGTTGAGAACGGCGTGCGGCGGATCGTCATGGTGGTGGGCTATCGAAGAGAGCATGTGCAGGATTACTTCGGTTCGGGGCAAGCTTGGGGAGCGGAGATCGAATATGTGGTTCAGCCCAAGCAACTCGGGGTGGCGCATGCGCTCAAGCAAGGCCGGCCGCTGGCCGATGATCAGTTCTTGGTCGTCGCGGGCGATAATGTGATCACGCATGAGACCCTTGTGCCGCTTCTGAACACCCCTCCGAATGCCATGCTCGTAAAGATTCACGAGGACACCGTGCGATACAAAGCGGTCCTCGTTGAAGGTGGATGGGTGAAGGGGTTTCGGCCGGATGCCGCCAAATCGGTGGGTGGCCCGATCGATATCGGGGCGTATGCTTTCACGCGGGACGTCTTCGATTTCATCGGCGATGAAGTGAGCCTCACGCCCGTAATGCGCAAGATGATCGAGGCGGGCCGTCCCATCGCCGCTGTGGAGACCGAAGGCTTCTGGCAAGATGCCGTTTACCCGTGGGATATCCTCAAGATCAATGACATGGTTCTGAACAAGATCACCCCGATGCTCGGGGGCACCATTGAAGAGGGCTCTCAGATGAGAGGGCTCGTCTCGGTGGGGGAGGGGACCGTGATTCATCCGAATTGCTATGTGGTGGGGCCGGTGGTGATCGGGGATGATTGTGAGATCGGCCCGAACGTCTGCATCTTTCCCTCGACGAGCATCGGGAACAATGTGGTCCTTTCCCCCTTCACCGTCATTCGAAACAGCTCCATCGGGAACGATGTGACGATCGGACCGATGGCTTCCGTTTGCGATTCGATCATCGCTCCCGGTACGATCATCGGGAGTCATTTTGCGGTGCGGACGGGAGAGGGTACGATAGAGATCGAAGGGGCCCATCACACGGTGAAGATGGGCGCGATCATCGGGAGCTACTGTCAATTCGGGGATGCGGTGACGATCGAACCCGGGACCATTGTGGGCAACAATTGTCGGGTGAGATCATCGAAGGCGCTTGCCTCGGCGCTTCCCGAAGGGTCTTTGGTGGTTTAGCGTATGTGTGGCATCGTCGGATACGTTGGTCACCGGGAGGCCCAGCCCATCATACTTCAATCGCTCAAGCGATTGGAGTACCGCGGGTACGATTCGTGCGGCATCGCAGCGCTCAGCGAGGGCCTCTCTCTCCATAAGGATGTGGGCCGGGTCGTGGATCTTGAGAAGACTATCCCGCAGATGCGGGGGTGCATAGGAATCGGGCACACGCGGTGGGCCACGCATGGGGCGGTCACCGCCGCCAACGCGCATCCCCATGCGGATTGCACCGGCCGAATCGCGGTGGTGCATAATGGTGTGATCGAGAACTTCCGAGAGTTGCGCGATAAGCTCATCCGGGAAGGGCACCGCTTTTCCTCGGAGACCGATACCGAGGTGATCGCTCATCTGATCGAGAAATACTATCGCGGAAATGCTCTGGACGCCGTTCGCCGAGCTCTCGGCGAGATCTCCGGAACCTATGCCCTGGCCATACTGGTGAACGGGCATACCGAAGTGATCGCGGCCCGAAAGGAGAGTCCTCTGATCTTGGGCGTAGGGGACAAGGAAAATTTCATTGCTTCGGATGTGGCGGCGGTTTTGGACTACACCGATCGGGTGGTCTATCTGGAAGACGGGGATATCGCCGTTGTGTCGCCGGATTGCTTGACGATCACCAATGGGGGAAAGGAAGTCACGAGGCGCGAAGAGCGGGTGCCGTGGACCGTCGAAGATGCGCAGAAGGCCGGTTACGAGCATTTCATGCTCAAGGAAATCCATGAGCAACCCCGGACGATCGAAGCCACGCTTCGGGGGTATGTGCCGTTCATGCGGCCGTTGACGGTCCTGAGCACGGATGGCGAAAGGAAGATCAGGGATATCACGCTGGTGGCCTGCGGGACTTCCTATCACGCGGCGCTATTGGGTGAATACATTTTCGGGCGGCTCTGCCATGTCCCCGCCCGGGCCAAGATCGCTTCGGAATTCGATCCCCAGAACATGGCTCTGGAAAACTCGTGGGTGCTGGGCATCACCCAATCGGGGGAGACGGCGGATACGCTCCGGGCGCTTCAGAGGGCGAAAGCTCTGGGTTGCCCCACGATCGGGATCACCAATGTCCCCGGGAGCAGCATCACCCGGCTCGTGGGGCAAATTCTCTACACCCACTCGGGGCCGGAGATCGGGGTGGCCGCCACCAAGACGTTTCTGGCGCAGCTCACAACGCTGTATCTTTTGGCGTTTTCGCTCTCACGACTCGATGCGAGGACCATCGAGCGCCTCATGGGGGAAATGCGCGTGCTTCCGGCCAAGGTGCAACAGGTGCTGGATGACGAAGAACAGATCGCGGAGAGCGCTCGTATGCTGGCGCGATACGAGAACGTTTTTTATGTGGGACGGGGAATCAGCTATCCGGTGGCCATGGAGGGGGCGCTGAAGCTCAAGGAGATTTCCTATATTCACGCGGAAGCATATCCGGCCGGCGAAATCAAGCACGGACCCTTTGCCTTGCTTCGTTCGAACACGCCGGTGGTGGCCCTTGCCCCTCAGGATGATACCTATGAGCCGATGCTCACCAGCATCAAGGAGATCGAAGCGCGCGGACCGCAGGTGCTGGCCTTGGCCACGGAAGGAGACGAAGCCATCCAACAGGTGGCGCAGATCGTGATTCGAGTTCCGCGGGTCGATCCTTTGCTCTCGCCCTTCGTAAATACGGTGGTGCTTCAACTTCTGGCTTACTATGCGGCCAAGGAACGGGGATGCCCCATAGATCTCCCGGCCAATCTGGCCAAGAGCGTGACCGTTCCGTGACGGGGAAATGAGATCAAGGGGGTGATCGGATGACCGAGAAACGCGCCGGCACGTTGAAGCGGATGAGGGCCTCTCTTTGTCATCATTGCCCGATTTGTAGCTATGGGAGAAGGCATCCGGAATCGCGGATCGGGCGGATGCTTCGTCATCCGGTCCACGCCGATCACTGTGCGTTCTGGAAAGCCGAGCGGGAGTTGTACGGCGGGAAATGAGAGTGTGGGGCGGCGGCGAAAACCGACCGGTTTTCGCCGCCGCCCCACTTCCCCCTTTTCGATGGCCCCCTATCTTCGAGCGGCCATCGCCTCTTTGATCTTCGCGGGAACTTCGTCCGGGCTTTCCGCTATCTTGACTCCCGCACTCGCAAGGGCTTTCTTCTTTTCCGCGGCCAACCCCGAACTGCCGGTGATGATGGCCCCCGCGTGCCCCATGCGCCGTCCGGGAGGAGCCGCACTGCCGGCGATGAACGCCGCCACCGGTTTGGTCACGTGCTTCTTGATGAACTCCGCCGCCGCTTGTTCCGCCGTTCCCCCGATCTCCCCGATCATTACGATCGCTTCCGTCTCCGGGTCCTCCTGAAAGAGTTTCAGAGCCTCGGGGAAGGGAGTCCCGATGATGGGATCGCCCCCCAATCCCACACATGTGGATTGCCCGATGCCCGCCTCCGTGAGCATGGCCGCGATCTCATAGGTGAGGGTGCCGCTTCGTGAGCACACCCCGACCCGCCCCGGCTTGAATGCCTGCGGATGCATGATCCCGGCCTTGCATTTTCCGGGAGAGATCACGCCGGGGCAATTCGGCCCGATGAGCCGGATGTGCTTTCCGTTGAGGTAATGGCGGACCGCCACCATATCGCTCGTGGGGATGCCCTCGGTGATGCAGATGATGGGCGAAATCCCCGCGTCCGCCGATTCAAAGATGGCATCCGCCGCCATCGCCGCGGGAACGAAGATGATGCTTGCGTTGGCGCCGGTCTCTCTGACGGCTTCGAGAACGGTATTGAAAACGGGGACTTTGTTTTCCCACATCATCCCCCCCTTGCCCGGCGTGCATCCCGCTACCACCTTCGTGCCGTATTCGATGCAAGCCCGGGCATGAAAGCTTCCTTCGCTTCCGGTAATGCCCTGAACGAGTAGCCTTGTGTTCTGATCAATGAGAATGCTCATCGTGTTTCTCTCCTAAGCGATCTTCCCCGCCGCAGCGGCCACAGCCTTCTGCGCCGCTTCGTAGAAGCCGTGGGCCCGAATCAGTTTGAGTCCGGATTCCTTCAGAATCCGTTCGCCTTCCTCGAGATTTGTTCCCCGGAGCCGGACCACAACGGGCACCTTGATCTCGATCTCTTTGAACGCTTGAACGATGCCGCGGGCGATCACATCCACCCGGGCCATCCCGCCGAAGATGTTCACGAGCACCGCTTTCACGTTGGGATCCGAGGTGAGGATACGGAAGGCATTGACGACCCGCGTAGGATCATTGATGGTGCCGATATCCAAAAAATTGGCCGGCTTGCCGCCCGCAAGCTTGAGGGTATCCATCGTGGCCATGGCCATCCCCGCGCCGTTTACGAGGTTGGCGATGTTGCCGTCGAGCTTGATATAGTTCTCGATCCCTTTGCTCTTGGCTTCCACTTCGAGACGATCCTCCTGTGTGGGATCGTACATGGCGGCGATATCCTTGTGACGGTAAAGGGCGTTATCATCGAAATTGATCTTGGCATCCAGAGCAAGAAGTCGGCCGTCCTTGGTGACTACAAGGGGATTGATCTCCACCAGCGAGCAGTCCTTGCTGCGGAACAGCCGGCAAAGCCCGCTGATGAGCGGCACCGCCTGCCGTACCTGCGCCGGAGTCAGATGCAGTCCGAACGCCACCCGACGGGCCATGAAGGGCTGGAAGAACAGCATTCCGGGATCGATGTGCACCCGGATGATCTTTTCGGGAGTCTTGGCCGCCACCTCTTCGATATCCATGCCGCCGGCTTCACTGGCCATGATCACCGGCATTCCGGTGGTGCCATCGATGACGATGGCCAGATAGAGTTCTCGCTCTACTTCCAATGCCTCTTCGACGAGGAGGGCGTTGATGGGCACTCCCTCCGGCCCCGTTTGTTTGGTGACCAATCGCGTGCCGAGCATTTCCCCTGCGGTTTTCACCGCATCGAAAGAGCCGACCACCCGGATGCCCCCGGCCTTTCCCCGCCCCCCCGCATGCACTTGCGCCTTGAGAACCACCTTGCCCCCGAGTTCGGCGGCGATGGCCCCCACTTCCGGTGGGCTTGTGGCTACTCGCCCTTTGGGCACCGGGATGCCGAACTCGGCGAAGAGATTCTTGGCCTGATATTCATGGATCTTCACTCAATTAACCTCCGTGTTTTTTGATCCCCTTTCTGGCAACGGAGGGGGTGGGATTCGAACCCACGGTAGCCAGAGGCTACAACGGTTTTCAAGACCGTCGCCATAGACCACTCGGCCACCCCTCCCGAAGACAGATTGTACCCTAAGCCGCGCCGGAAAGTCCACAAATCGGCGGTTTCCAAAAAGAGGGATTCCGCTTTTTGTAACCTTCACGCTCAGGGCGGGTCCCAATTATCCCCTCACATTCTGGACCTTGCCCTAGAATTCCCTACACCCCATGAACGACCCGGCTTTTTCGATCCCGCCCACCCGCCCAAAAGGGTTTTCTTGGGGGACACCCCAATCCCCCCGGCAGAGAGGTATCTCTGCACTCTCTTCTCCAATCGCTCTTTCGAGGTCGTCTTTCGGGGGGATCGGCTCGGATCCGTGCCTTCGGGGAGTGGGGGAAGAAAAGCAAAGCGGCCTCAAAAGGGCCGATCTGAACCTATGCCTTGTTTTTGGGCAAGGGACCCCGTTCGTAGAGGGCGGTGAGGTCCCCCAAACGTGCGGCCATCTCCGGCTTCAGCATCTCCCACGAGAAGCGCCATTCCCAGTTCCCCTCGAGCGTTCCGGGGATGTTCATCCGGGCCTCGGCGCCGAGTCCCATCACATCTTGAAGGGGGAAGATCGCCATGCGGGCTACCGATCCCAGCGCCATCCGGATGAAATCCCAGTGGATCTCCCGCCCGTCCGTTCCGATGTACTTGAGAACGAAGGCCCGCTCCTGAAGCACTTGTTCCCGCGTCATGGAAGGGTGCGAATCCGGGTCGCACGTGAACCAGCCGACGGTGGTGTTGTGATCGTGTGTGGCGGTGTAGACCACACAATGGTAGATATGATTGTGGGGACGGTATTCGGAGGCTTTGGGGCTCGTGGAGAAGGCCCGCTGCAATATCCGCATTCCCGGGAATCCGAACCGATCGCGCAGGGCGTCTACTTCGGGCGTGATCACGCCGAGGTCCTCGGCGATCAGTGGCGGATCGCCCAACGCCGATCGGATCGCTTCGAAGAGTGAAGCCCCCGGCCCCTTCACCCACCGCCCCCGCGTCGCCACGGGTTCGTGTGCCGGAATCTCCCAGTAAGCTTCGAACCCTCGAAAATGGTCCAAACGGAGGATATCCACGAGGGCCAGATTCATTCGCAGCCGATCGATCCACCATTGGAATCCCGCCTCGGCCATCCGGTCCCAACGATACACCGGATGTCCCCACCGCTGGCCGACCGGACTGTAGTAATCCCGGGGCACGCCTCCCACCACCAGCGGGTATCCCCACGGATCGAGCTGAAAGAGCTCTTGGTGTGCCCAGACCTCCGCACTATCGTGCGCCACATAGATGGGCACGTCCCCGATGATCCGGATCCCTTTCACATGGCAGTGCTCCCTGAGCGATTCCCACTGCCGGAAGAATTGGTACTGAAGATAGGTATGGAAGCGGATTTCCTCGGCTAGATCGCCTCTGGCGCGATCCATCTCGGCCGGATCGCGCTTGCTCAATCCTTCCCCCCATGCCGGCCACGGTTTTCCGCCGAGGCTCTCCTTCAGAGCCATGAACAATGCGTAATCCCCTATCCACCATGCGTTGCGCTCGCTGAATTCCTCGAACGCTGCCGCATCCTGAGCCGATCGCCCTTCTTTGAAGCGCTCGAACGAGCGGCGAAGGAGAGGCATCTTGTAGCGGATGACCGCCGGGTAGTTCACCCTCTCCACAGAGAAAGAGGGGGACGATGCGATCTCGGCGGCGTCGAGAAGCCCTTCTTCTGCAAGTCTTTCAAGGCTGATCAGCAGGGGATTGCCGGCAAAGGCGGAGAATGCCATGTAAGGGGAATTCCCGTAGCCGGTGGGGCCCATGGGCAGAACCTGCCAGAGCCCTTGTCGGGTTTCCGCCAAGAAATCCGCAAAGCGGTAGGCATCCGGGCCCAGATCGCCGATCCCCGCCGGGCCCGGAAGGGAAGTCGGGTGCAAGAGGATCCCGCTCGTTCGGGGTGAACTCATCTCACTTATCCGGAAAGGTGCTCTTTTGGTCGGAGAGCAGAGCTTTATTTCCTCTCGTATTTGAAGAATACCGCGGCCAGCGGTGGCAAGGTGAGATTCACGCTGTAAGGCCGCCCGTGGAACGGGGTGGGTGTTGCTCTCACGCCGCCGAGATTCCCCTGATCGCTCCCACCGTAATAAGCCGAGTCACTATTGAGAACCTCTCGCCAGAAGCCGAGCTTCGGCACCCCCACCCGGTAGTTGTGGCGCGGCACTGGGGTGAAGTTGCACACGATCAGTACGATGTCATCCGGCGAGCGCCCCCGCCGGATGAAGCTGAGGACGCTGGACTCCACATCGGTGCAGTCGATCCACTCGAACCCCGTCCAGTCGTAGTCTATCTCGTACAGCGCCGGTTCCTTCCGATAGAACGTGTTCAGATCGTGGACCCACCGTTGAATGCCGCTGTGAGGGGCATAGCTCAGGAGATGCCAATCGAGGCTTTCATCATGTGACCATTCCCGCCATTGACCGAACTCACCCCCCATGAAGAGGAGCTTCTTACCCGGTTGCCCGTACATGTATCCGAGCAGTAGCCGGAGATTGGCGAACTTTTGCCACTCGTCGCCCGGCATCTTGCCGAGAAGCGAACCCTTCCCGTGAACCACTTCGTCATGCGAGAGGGGGAGGATGAAATTTTCCGAGAAGGCGTAGATCGCCCGGAAGGTAAGTGCGTTGTGATGGTATTTCCGATAGATCGGGTCTTTGGACATGTATTGGAGGGTGTCATGCATCCATCCCATATCCCACTTGAACCCGAATCCGAGCCCCCCGAGGTGTGTGGGGCGCGAGACCATCGGCCAAGCGGTGGATTCCTCGGCGATCATGTGGGCCCCCGGGTATTCTCGATAGACCTCGATGTTGAGCCGCCGCAGAAATTCGATCGCCTCGAGGTTTTCCTTTCCGCCCTGAGGGTTTGGAATCCATTCCCCGTCCCGCCGGCCGTAATCGAGATACAGCATGGAGGCCACCGCATCCACCCGGAGCGCATCGACGTGGTATCGGTCCAGCCAGAAGAGGGCGCTGCTGATGAGGAAGCTCTGTACCTCGTTCCGGCCATAGTTGAAGATGAAGCTGTTCCAATCCGGGTGAATTCCTTGCCGCGGGTCCTGATGCTCGTAGAGATGAGTCCCATCGAAGTACCCCAGGCCGTGGGCATCGTTGGGGAAGTGAGAAGGCACCCAATCCAGAATCACCCCGATGCCGTTGCGGTGCAGATAATCGACGAGATACATGAAATCCTGAGGCGTTCCGTATCGGCTGGTAGGCGCAAAGTAGCCGGTGATCTGATATCCCCAGGAGCCATAGAAGGGGTGTTCCATGAGGGGTAGGAATTCCACATGGGTGAATCCCATTTTCTTTACATAATCCGCCAAGGCGTGGGCCATCTCCCGATATGTGAGGGGGCGGCCGCCCTCTTCGGGGACTCGCCGCCATGAGCCCAAGTGAACCTCATAGATCGAAATCGGGCTGTCGAAGGCATTCCGCTTCGAGCGGTTGGCCATCCATGCCGCATCTTGCCACTCGTACTTCAGATCCCATACGATGGAGGCGGTTTTCGGAGAGGGCTCGCAATAGAAGGCGAAGGGGTCCGTTTTCTCCACGCTGTAACCCCGATACCGTGAGAGCACGGCGTATTTATAGAGTGCTCCCTGGCCCACATTGGGGATGAAGGTTTCCCAGATGCCGGAATGGCCCCGCGGCTGCATGGGATGGCGTGACCGATCCCATCCATTGAAATCCCCGATTACCGATACTTTCTCTGCGTTGGGCGCCCACACGGCAAAGTACGTTCCCCACCCGTGGTCTGTTTCCATGATATGTGCGCCCAGCTTCTTGTACAGCCGGAAGTGCGTGCCCTCGTTGAACCAGTAAACATCGTCATTGCTCAACAGGGATATCTTCGAAGCCATTGAATCGGTCTGGATTTGTGAAAGTGAGTCTCCCAAGTTCATGCCGGTTGCACCTCGCCCGATTTATCTTGTAGCGGTGATTGTACATCTTCCATAAGGCTCAAAACGCCCTTGAGGGGCACGATCAACCACTCGGGGCGGTTGTTCACCTCGTAAACGATCTCATACATTGCCTTTTCGAGGAGATAGGCATCGAGAAGCATCTTCAAGTTCTGGGGATCCTCGGGAAAGAGGCGTGTTCCCCGCATCTCCTCGAGATATGCCTTGAGGAATACTGAGGAAACCCATAGCCGCCAATACTTCCCCCATTGTTCCAACGCCGGCAGTGCTTGGGGGGGAAAAGCCGCGGGAACTCTGTGATGGAGCGCCGTCTGAACGGCATAATCGAAGGATCGGAGCATACCGGCCACATCCCGAAGGGGGCACCGTTTGAGGCGCCGCTCGCTCAAGGGGCGGGCCGGCTCGCCCTCGAAATCGATGACAAAGAAGTCCTTTCCCGTGAAGAGCAACTGGCCTAAGTGATAATCGCCATGGCACCGGATCCGGTGGGCCGGGATCGGTCTGGCACGCAAGAGTGCAAAGCGCCCGATGATCTCTCTTTCCAACTTCAAAACGCCCTCGATGTACGGCTGTATCTCATTTGGGAAGCCTTCTTTGAGCGCTCCCAGTGACTGAAGCGCCCGGGTGGTGAAGCTCCTCATGGAATGGTAAAGCCCCGTCTGATACTGGATGGTGAAAGGCTCCGGAGCAAATTCCGGATCGCTCGAATCCCCGGCCAGCGCCAGATGAAGCTGGGCGGTGCGCTTGCCGATGAGCTCCGCGCTCAAAAGGTACTCGCCGATGGTTTCCTGCGCCAGCGAAGGGATCTCCTTCGGGAGGGCGATAGGAGACCTTGGGGGGAGGGGTGGGACTTGAACGGTGGGGTGCGTCTGAACGTATTGGAAATAGCGGGCCAGCCGGTCGAGCGTGTAACTCCATGCATCGCCTTCGTTCGGGATGTACCCTTGGAGAAGGGCCAGGGTCATCGTCATCCCCTTTCGTTTCCGGTACTCGATCCATCCGGCCACGGGGGCGATATTGAAGAAAGTCATCTTCTCCGTGAGAAAGCGACCGATCTCCACATCGGGATTTATCCCCTCTTCCGGAGACCGGTAGAGCTTGAGGATGAGTCGGTTGCCGTAAAGCACCGATGAGTTCGTCTGCTCCGCCGTGACCGGTTTGCTCTCGAGGATCTCTTTAGCCGGGCCCCGCGCCTCTTTGAACACCGCGCTTCGGCACGCGGCGATGATGCCCTTCTCTCCGGTGAACCGTTTGCCTCTGGAGATCGCTTCCAATAGGGCATCGCAGAAGGCCCTGTCCACCATCGCATCGTAGATGTATGTTTGTGATTTGGGATCTTCGGAGCACGGTCCGAGCCGCGCGATGAGAGCGCCGGGGTACTGCGAACGGATCGCTATCGCTTTCTCACCGGTGGCGATTCCCACCGGGATGTTGTAGGTTTCCGGCTCTCCCGTCGTGTAACTTACGCGTAGGAGGACAGAGTGGGCGCTTGCCGGACCCATCGGCAGGGGGACGATCTCTTGAACTTCAGCGGTGCTGATCTCGCGTCCCTTGGCTCGGAACCACCGGCGGCCCGGGATGTATTCCGCGAGTATCCGGGCCAGCGCCGGCCGGTTCTCCGGATCGAAGATTGTCTCTGCGTCCGAATCGAGGATCGGGGGCTCGGCGATCGTTTCCGCGGGGAGGGCCCGTATCCGCAGGGATCCGGTGCGTGGAGGCGAGAGGGAGAACCAGTAGAAGCCATGTGGACCGAGCACGAACGGGTAGTCCTCATCGCCGATCGGCGTGAAAGCTTCGTGGCCGAAGAGCTCCACGGGGACCATCCCTCTGAACGCGGAGAGGTTGAAGCAGGCCTGTTGCGCGTGCCGGGAAAGATTGAACACCGCCAAGATCGTTTCCTTCTGATATCGGCGGAGGAAGGCCAGTACGCGGCGATTGGCCGCGGGCAGGAACTCGATGCTTCCGCGCCCGAAGGCCTTGAAGCGCTTGCGCATGGCGATCATCCGCTTGATCTGCCAGAGCAGTGAATCCGGATTCTTTTCCTGATTTTCCACGTTGATCGCCTCGTAGTGGTACTCCGGGTCTATGATGGGCGGCAGATACAGGCGCTGGGGATTGGCCCGGGAGAAGCCGGCATTGCGGTCGGGACTCCACTGCATGGGAGTCCGCACGCCGTTGCGGTCGCCGAGGTAAAAATTATCCCCCATCCCGATCTCATCTCCGTAATACCAGACGGGCGTTCCCGGAAGGGAAAAGAGCAGCGCGGTCATGAGCTCGATCTTTCCTCGATCATTGTTGAGCAAGGGGGCCAACCGCCGGCGGATGCCGAGGTTGATTCGGGCAACGGCGTCCTGAGCGTACATGCGGTACATATAGTCCCGCTCTTCGTCGGTGACCATCTCCAGAGTGAGCTCATCGTGGTTGCGGAGGAACAATGCCCACTGGCACGGCTCCGGTATCGGGGGCGTTTGCTGAAGGATATCCACGATCGGGAAGCGATCCTCCATACGGATGGCCATGAACATCCGGGGCATCAGCGGGAAGTGAAAGGCCATGTGAAACTCATCGTTGTTCCCGAAATAGGCGACGGCATCTTCGAGCCATTGATTGGCCTCGGCCAGAAGCATGCGGTTCTTGAATCGTTCATCGACGTGCTTGCGGAGATCCCGGATGAAGGCGTGGGTCTCGGGGAGGTTCTCGCAATTGGTGCCATCGCGCTCATAGAGGTAAGGGACCGCATCGATGCGAAGGCCGTCGACCCCTTGCTTGAGCCAGAAGTCCACAATCCGGAAGATGGCCCGGTGCACAGCGGGGTTATCGTAGTTGAGATCCGGCTGATGCGAATAGAACCGATGCCAATAGTAGGCCCCGGCCACCGGATCCATTGCCCAGTTCGAGTGTTCGAAATCCTTGAAGATGACGCGGGCCTCTCGGTACTTCTCGGGGGTATCGCTCCACACGTAGAAATCGCGCCATTGGCTCCCGGGGGGAGATCGGCGTGCCCGTTGAAACCACGGGTGCTGATCCGAGGTGTGATTGATGACGAGCTCGGTGATCACCCGGATCCCCCGCCGGTGACTCTGGCTGAGGAACTCGCGGAAGTCGGCCATGGTCCCGTAGGCGGGGTGGATGCCGAGATAATCGGAGATATCATAGCCATCGTCCTTGAGGGGAGAGGGGTAGAAGGGCAGAAGCCAGATGGCCGTCACGCCGAGATCTTCGAGATAATCGAGCTTGCTGATGAGCCCTTGGAAATCGCCGATCCCATCCCCATCGCTATCGGCGAAGGCCCGAACGTGCAATTCATAGATGATGGCATCCTTGTACCACAGGGGATCTTCGGGGAAAAGTGCGCCACCGATCCTCTGATTCTCATTCATACCCGAAGTGTCTCCGTGCCATTCCGGGGGTGATCAACCGTAGCGGTCGAAATCCCGCTCCGTCCGGAGCTTCCGGCCGATCCGCAGGATTTGCGCCGGCATCACCCGCGGATCGATCTCGACGTAATTGCGCGCCCCTTCCCACAGATACCGGACGTCGCTCAGAAGATCATGGACCTGATAGCTCGGGTGCTCACCCAGATGGAGATCCTTCACCGGTAATTCGATCCATCCCGATTGGGTATGGTGTGGATCGAGATTCACCACCACCAGAATGATATTGGAGAAATCGTCTGTGTGTTTGGTATAGCAGATCATCCGGTCGTTGTCTATATGGTGAAAGCGCAAATTCGAATCCCGCTGAAGCGCCGGATTTTCCCGGCGGATTCCGTTCACGCGGGCGATGAAATCCTTGAGGCTATCCGGATTGTCAATCTCCCAGTGCTTGATCTCGTATTTCTCCGAATTCCGGTATTCCTCGCTGCCCGGCCGAAGGGCTGTGTTCTCACAGAGCTCGAATGCCGGACCGTAAATGCCGTAGCTTGCGCCCAGAGTTGCCGCAAGGATCAGCCGGATCATGAACGCCGGCTTTCCCCCGCTTTGAAGGTATTCCGTGAGGATATCCGGCGTGTTGGGCCAGAGATTGGGCCGGAAATACTCGCGAACCACCGGATGGCTGAGCTCGGTGAAGTAATCGGTCAACTCCCGTTTGGTGTTGCGCCAAGCAAAGTACGTGTAGGATTGGCTGAATCCGATCTTCGACAGATAGTGCATCACCTTGGGACGGGTGAAGGCTTCGGCAAGGAAGATGACCTCCGGATGGTCGCGCTTGATTTCGCCGATGAGCCATTCCCAGAAAGGGAATGGCTTGGTGTGCGGATTATCCACCCGGAAGATCCTCATCCCCTCCTCGATCCAGAACGAGACCACGCTCTTGAGCTCTTCCCAGAGTGCTTTCCAATCGGCGGATTCGAAGTCGAAGGGGTAGATGTCTTCGTATTTCTTGGGGGGGTTCTCGGCATACTGAATGCGGCCGTCGGGGCGCTTCCGGAACCACTCCGGGTGTTCGGAGACGTATGGGTGATCGGGAGAGCACTGAAAGGCCAGATCGAGGGCGATCTCGATTCCATATGCCTCCGCCTTCGCCGCCAATCTTCGGAAATCCTCGAGCGTGCCCAGATCCGGGTGGATCGCCTTGTGCCCGCCCGCCTCCGATCCAATGGCCCATGGGCTTCCGGGATCGGAGGGCCGCGCTTTAGGGGTGTTGTTACGGCCCTTCCGATGGGTATGCCCGATGGGATGGATGGGGGGAAGATAGAGGATATCGAATCCCATCGAGGCTATATAAGGCAGCCGTTCCTCGCAATCGCGGAAGGTGCCGTGCCGTCCCCGCGCGGAAGCGCATGAGCGGGGGAACATCTCGTACCATGTGCTGAAGCGGGCTCTCTCACGATCCACGATGACTTCGAGTTCGGCCGGATAGCGTGCGGCGCCGCGCCGGTCCGCATGGGATCGGATCAACCGCTGCACATCATCGCTTGAGACCCGTTCGATCTTTTCCTTCGCGGGGATGTCTTTATCCCTCATCATGGCGGCGATGGCGCGCATTTGGGCGGCGTCCGCCTTCTTCGCGCGCCCGGCCGCGGCTTCCACAAGCTCGGCACCGATGAGGAATTGAACCCCGGGATCGCTCCCGCCCCCGATCCGCCTTTCGAGATCTCTGTACCATGTGCCGAACCGATCCGGCCAAGCCATTACCGTGTACCGGTACGATCCCGGCTCGGAAACGATGAAGGAAGCCCGCCAGAGATCGTTGTCCATCGGCTCCATGGGGACCTCTGCCCATTTTGCACTGCCCGGCTTCCGGTAAAGGAGCGCCGCCGCGAGGGCGTCGTGACCGTCCGCGAAGATATCCGCTTCCACGGTCACCGTGTCCCCGGTGATGCGCTTGACGGGAAACCGTCCGCCGTCAACCGCCGGGGTCACGTTCTCGATAGCGATACGGGATATGGTTGGATGCATCCTCTCAGCCTTGTGAAAGGGAAGCGCAGATGCCGCAACTACCGGATTGGGTGGTTTATCGTCCCATGGATTTCGGGTGCAATCCGTTCCGGAAATGAAGCCACCTTTTTCCCCGGTTCTGCCACCTTCTTCTTTCGAAAGAAGGAATATGGGGGGCTCGTCCATGGGGGTCTTCCGAGCGCTTAACTCAGCATACCGCAAGTGGGCGATTCAACTCAAGGGCTTGAACTACCCGAAAAGGAGCGTTTCCGCTCTACCGCCTTCACGCTCAGAGTGAATCACCATGATCCCGTCACTTCGGATCTTGCCCCGGTACCCCTATCCGATGAAAGATCGGGCTTCTCCGATCCCACCCGCCCGCCCAAAGGGTTTCCTTGGGGGACCCCCCAATCCGCCGAGAGAGGTGTCTTACGCACGCGCCTTTTCACTCGCTGTTCTAGGCCCTTCCCAAGGAACGATTCAAGAGAGGAAAGTCCCGCCGCGAACCGAGGAAGGAGACTCCTGAGGTAAGTCTACCCCCGCTCTTCCCCAAAACAGCGATTTCCGGCCGGAAAACATCTTCGGAACACGATAGGTTTCGGGTAGAGGAAAGGATCACCCGTGGGATGAAATCGAAGGGATTTCGCCGGATGGGGCATGACGGCAGGGGAACGGAGGGGTTGGAGCGGGTGAACGATCATCTCAGGTCCCGGCAATTCCTCACCCCCACTCCAATCGCTGTTTTTGAGATTGTATGAGGGGAAGACAATGGAGGTTTTGTTATGATAAAATTACTCCGCTGGTCTATTGCGATTTTTAGCGATCATACCATCGCTTGAAACGGTGAGACCAATGGCAACGAGTTCCGTTAGTTCACATGCTATGGAGGGATATGTCGAGAAGCCGCGCATTCACATTGGCAATTGTAGACCCAAACCCATTATCGCGAACGGGAGTTCGTTCGGCTCTCCAGGACAATCATGCTGACCGAAAGCTGACGATCGTATGGGAAGCCCAACTACAGTGAGGCCATCTCGGAGCTTGAAGGTTTGGCCCCTGACGTTCTGATACTGAGCTTTCCGGAATACGACTCCGAGTTAATCCCGTTCTTGAGGTCTTTATCCCGGCGGTTTCCGGTCACACGAAAGCTTCTCATAGGTCCGGACCCCAATGTGCCATCCATGTGTTGCCGGTTGCTGAGAGCCGGGGTGGATGGCTTCGTGGTGCGCGATGAAGTCCCCATAGGTATCACTGACGCAGTTTCCGCTCTTCTTCGTGATGCCCATTACTTCAGCAAATGCATCGTAACAAAGCTGGTGCGGACACCCGCGTTGACACAACTTGTCGACGAGCTACAGACTTCTTTTCGCCTCACCTCCCAGAGAGCAAGAGGTTTTCCGGCTCATGGCTTCGGGTCTCTCGAATATCGCCATAGCCAAATCGCTGGGTATCAGTGAGCGGACTGTGCGGTTCCACTTGCGCAATATCTGTGATGAACTTGGTGTTGATAGTCCCTTTGCGGCTATCCTTAGACTCTTCAGCGGCCAGTATGGATGAGGCTGGGCACTTTGTTTCTCATCCCTGGGCAGGATACACAAAATGGCGCCATTCTAACGATAACTACCAAACTGGCGAGCTAGGCCTTCCGGAAAAAACATTGCGGAAGAAACCCTGAGTGCATATATTGAACCCAGAACGTCGTTTGCATAGAACAGGGGTGATAGTATGACCTGAAAGCTAACCGTAATGATCGAGCAATCATAGGAGAAGGAGCGATGAAAATGCGAATGAATTTCATAGAACAAAAGAAACTGGTGCTGCTACTGGTGGCTGTGGTATTAGTGATAGCGACTCCCTTGCTATGTTTGACGCTACTCATGCCCGCTACAGCGGGTGATGTTGGGGTAAAGGAAGTGAAAGTGGAATCGGAAATAGCCGAATCCAACACGGCTGAGCGTAATCTTCAATATATGACGCAATTGGAGATTCGCAACCCGGAAATCGCAAAAAGTGCTGGAATTCGGGGTTATGTGGATCTCGAATGGAAGGGCAATGTCGGCAGACCATATGTGAATCGTGGAGAGCACTGGACGGGGATACTTCTTGCGACGTTTGTTTCCTATAGCCCTGAACTCGATGAAGTAACAGTGACCTTCGACCCTAATAGTGAACGTGGAGGGAAAGCGGCTAGGGAGTACCTCCTCAAAGATGGCTCACATGTATGGGTTGATTATTCGAGTTTGATTAGCTATCGGCCAGAGGGGAGTATCGTCATCAAGGCAGGCGAAACGAAGGAGATCGAAGTGACATTTAGCATTCCGGATGATTTACCTCACCTAGTCTTCACCAAGGATTTCCCAGAAGATCTTCGTGCTAAAGCCGAGAATACGTTACGTCTAACCCCCGTGGGTGTTTACACAGATGCTCTAGGGGTGGCAGTACTTGGTGACAAACTCGCTCAGGAGCTCGTCATACAATGAAAAAGGGAAACTATCATGCTGTATACCTCGCAGTTTTCGTTTGCCTAGCATTGATGGGGGCCTTCGTTCCGCAGATCGTACTGGCGGCTAATCCATACATATGCGGGTATTTCGACCGATCCCCTGCGCTAGCGACCGAGAGAGTCTTGACATCTCATCGATTTATGGCGACTGCATCACAGATCCCCTCCAATAATTCATTAGGTGCAGTGGTGAGTGTGGCTGGCACTGATAGTACCGGAAGTCTTTCGGGGTGGATCTATCAGAACGGGGTTGCTCTATTTACAAACAACAATGTTAGTTGGTGTCCCCAAGCATACAGCACAGGTGGTAGTCAATGGAATGGGGGGTGTTGGGTGGCTGGGACGGGTGACTATATGCGCTATTATACCCGGATCGATTACCAATCAAACCAGATTCAATTTCCGGGTGTACGCATATGATACATATGGGTGGTACAACAATGTTGTAACGTACAGTCGGTCCGAATCCAAGACTACCACTGATAGGTGGCTATTGGTCGGGCGCTCAACTTCAGGCACGCTTAAACTTTTCCAATTTGGCGTGGAGAGTCAGAATCAAAGGGTGACGACCACGAACTGGAAAGTGATAAATGATCTTCCTTGTTATTACACAGGGACAAACTGGCAATACTTGCCAGCAAAAGTGGCATATGGGCCCACGGCTATCACTTCTGCTGGGGGGCTGACAGGCTATGTCGGCGACACGAACTACACGGGCGTGAACTTGTATCATACTCAGGCAGATGAAGTGATCTGGCAATATACGGGGAGCACAGTGGCTAACGGCACAACCCTATGGTCAGGAAGCGGAACCGTCTCTGACTCAAGAACAGCACCATATCAATAAGAAGCACATGGCATAGATAGGCAAGCCACCCGCAGGTAAGAAGCCTGCGGGTGGCCTTTCTCTGTGATAGACGAGACATCATCTGACACTTGAGACCTCTCTGCCGGGGGATCGGGGTGTTCCCCGAGAAAACCCTTTGGGAGAGTGGATGGAATCAGAGAAGCACGATCGTTCGGGGGATGTGGGGGGATTCCGGGGCAAGATCCGGAGCATGACGTGATACGTGATAGTGGTGATTCACCCTGGAAGTGAAGGCTGCAAAACAGAATCGCTGTTTTGGGGTCTGTGATATAATTTTCCCGATGCCGGAATTGCCTGACCTTGAAGCCGTGAGGCGGATTCTGAACGGAGAAATCGCCGGGGCGCGAGTCGCACAGGCCAAGGCCATGCCG
>DAOTYO010000018.1:0-10338 GCA_034434815.1 Dehalococcoidia bacterium | reverse complement strand
GGGCGTAGCTCATGATAGATGACGTGTTGATGTACTCATATTGGTGCCCGCTCGGGTCCACCCACTTGAGCGGGTTATTGAGGCAATACGAGTACCGGTTCAAGCTCTGCGGGTAGGCCGGGTTGGGTACAATCGTATCCGGGGAGGTGAATCTTCCGATCATGGCATCGTAATACCTTGCATTGTAGTAATAGAGGCCGGTCCGGTCAAGGCGCCGGCCGGTGAACATCTTATCGAAGCCGAGGTCGCCGTTCTGATACCTCGTTCCGCCGAAGGGGAAGTATTTGACGGTAGCCACCTTGTTCCCGCTTGAGTCCATAGAGCCCACCGAACTGAAGAGGTGGTCATCGAGGGGGAATCTCAGTTCGCCCCCGCGCTTATAGGCCACTTCCTTCCCGCCCAAATAGTAGTGGGTGGTCACTTCTCCCGTGGAGAGGTTCTTCTCGTAGTACTGGTTGACGTAAACCGTGCTCTCGCCGCCTTCGGTCTTTTTCACCCGGTTGCCGTCGCCATCGTAGACGAAGGTGGCGGTGCTCGTCCCGGTGTTCACCATACTCACCCGGTTCTCCACATCCCATGTCAGGGTCTGGCTCCCCCGACGGGTCATGTTCCCATTGGCATCGTACTCGTAGGTGGTCGTGCCCACGGCGGTGACCGCATGGGGCTTGCTTCCGTAAGTGTAGCTTTGCCCGTTCATCGAGGTGATGTTCCCGATGGTATCGTAGGTGTAAGTCTGTGTGTAGGCCCCGGAGACCGAAGTCAGCCGGTCGAGGAAATCGTACTGGAACATCTCACCTTCGCCGGTGGTCAAGTCCGCCCGCACTATCAGGTTTGCCCCGGCATCCCATACGTGGATGAGATGCTGGAGTGAGGAATTATCCTTCGTAGTCTTGATCTGCCACAAGCGACCATAGAAGCCATCGGGATAGTCGTTCACCCCACCCACTCCATAGTAACCGTAAATGGTCTCGGCCCCGTTCCCGAGGTTGATCCGGGTGATCTGCCCCAGTTGATTGTATTCTACACCGGTCACGAGGTTCCCGGTAGCGCTCCCCGTGAGGGTTTTCGGGAACCCACGGTCGTTGTAGGTCTGGGTAACCGTCTCGCCGGTGGGATAGGTGACCGTGGTGAGCCGGTCGGCGGGGTCATAGGCAAAGCCGGTGGTGTAGTCCACCCCCCAGAGGGTGCGTTTCTCCTCGATAAGGCGCCCGCGGGCATCGTACTTGTAGGCGGTCGAGCCGGAGGCATCGGTCATGCCGGTGCGCCGTCCCTTGCCGTAGTTGCCGCCGGCGGTGCTATCGTAAGTGTAGGTGATGTTGGTCATCCCCGATCCGGCGGGATAGGTCTTGCCGGTGAGCCGGTTCATAGCGTCGTAGCTCAGGGTGATGGTCTGGCCCTTGGCGTCGGTTTGACTCGTGAGGTTGCCGGAGGCATCGTAGGTGTAGCTCCACGTGCCCATATCGGGATCGGTCATGGAGGTCTTGCGGGAAAGCCAATCGTAATTCATGGTGGTGATGTTCCCGTGATCGTCGGTGACCCGCATGAGGTTGCCGAGGATATCGTATGCATAGGTGGTGGTGGCGTAGACGGCATGGGAAGCATTGAGTTCCTCCACCTTGACGAGCCGCCCGAAGGCATCGTAGTAGTAGCGGTGCTTGTAGCCCCGCTCGTTGGTGACGGTGGTTTGCCACGGGACGGAGTAATCGGTCGAAGTGGTGGTGCCGTCGGCGGCGATGGTCGAGGTCACCCGGCCGAGGGCATCGTAGGTATAAGAGTTATATTTCCACGAAGATTCGGGGGGGATGTAACCTTGTGGACTGCTCCCGAAATATTGATCGAGTATCTCTTGCTCGGAAAGGGCCCGGTTCCAAATTCTTACCTCGTCTATCAAGCCGGAATAGCTATTCCCGACGAGACTTCTCCCCCACACCCGTGTTTGGCCATAGGATGCATTCACTGGGCTGCGCTGCCAATTTGGGGGCCGGGGTGGTGCAGTAGTAGGTCCCTGCGGGCAATGTTACGTTGGGATAAACCCAATGGGAGTATTGATCGCCGGTGCTCATTCCCTGCCAGACGACGGCACCATCGGAGCTCCTCCGAATATAAACATAGTTTTGAGGTGCACCCTCATCGCCGTTGTCATGGTAAGTCCATATCCGTGTGACGAGCGTGGATTCATAGAGGGTCCAATTGCGGGAACGCGAGGCGCCTACCCCGTAGAAACCTCCGAAATCACTTAGTATTTCGCGCTCGTCGGCGGTGGCACTTCCGCCCATTCGGAGGGCACCGTTACTCGTCGGGCTCCAGTTTGTACCATATCTCTGCGTAGCACTGGAGATACCATTCACATAGATCTTGCAGTTGTTGAAGGAGACGTACTGCCCGGCCACTCCCGCGAACACGGCCACGATCTGGACCCATTCGCCGTTGGATACAGCCCCGGCATTCGTCGTCACCCCATTGCCGTTCGTATCGGAAAAGCTCACGCGGTTGTCCGGGGTAATGCCGATCTGATAGCGCCTTCCCACTTGAATGAACCTCATCTCGTTCCCCGTGCTGCCCGGACGGATCCATGCCCGAATGGTTTGAGGAAATTGATTCAGATCCAGACTTTCCGGAACCGAAATGTAATCGTCTACGCCGTCGAAAGAGAGCGCAGACCCAAACTTGCCGCTAGTTCGCGCCGCCCCGTTGTACAGGGTCCCGTTGTGAGTGCCTGCGCTATCGTATACGGCGGCGCCTTCACCTTCATCGAATCTCCAGTGTGCGATGGCTCCGCTCCTCGGGCCGAGTGATGCCAGATCCTGCGCCACATACTCTCTGGCAACGAGCCCGCGGCTATCGTACTCGGTAGTGGAATCTACGATCACGTGTCCCGGCTCGCTCCGGCTCTGCGTCTGAATCACCTGGCCCAAGCCGTCGAAGTACTGCGCCGACCACAAGTAGTCCCCTTCGGCCACCTTGGCAAGGGACTTCAAATGTTGTTGGCCGAGCGTTCCCCAGTGGTTATATTCGTATTTGCTTGAAGGGCTCTGGGAGGAATCGCCGGGCTTGATCACTTTCGTCAGCCGCCCGAAGGTATCGTACTCGTAGCTCGTGGTTTGGCCGTTGACATCGGTTCGGGAAAGGAGGTTGCCCGTCTTGGGATCAAAGGTGTAGCTCTCGGTCATTCCGGAGATAGGTGCACTGATGGTAGCCGGAAAGGTATGGTAGGTGCTCTCATAAGTGGTGGTCCACACGTTCCCGTTGGCATCGGTCTCGGTGAGGACGTTGCCGTAGGAATCGTAGGTGAAATAGGTACTCACCGAGGTACCGGCATCGGCAAACTTCTCGATGCGGGTGAGATTGCCCGCCGTGGGCGGGGTGCTCACCGAGGTATTGTTGCCGTCATAGTAGTAGAAGGTCTGGCCCTTGAGGTTGTTCTGATAATCGTAAATTCGCTCTTCGGCGGGATTGCTCAGGATGTTGGCCGAGGTGTTGGGATAGAAGACCCTTCGAACCACTGCATCGTCCTCGGAGATGGATACGTCGCCGTCGCGGTACTCGGCGATGACGTTGCCGTAGTCATCGTACTCGTAGCGGGTGCGGGAAACCTTCGAGCCCTGAGTATCGGTAACCGCGGAGAGGTAAACGAAATAGGTTGCGCTGCTCACCGAATCCGGGAAGGTGTAGAGATCGCTGACATCTCCCGCCGAGAGGGCACGGTTATAGATGCGGACCTCGTCAATGACGCCGGGGAAGAAATAGGTCAAGTCTTGCTGGCTATTCCGCCCACACCCGATTCTCAGGGGCTCCGAGGAGTTTGCGATCGTGGTGAAATTGATGTACTCTCCACCATCCACGGGTACCTCTTGCCCGTTGATGTATATCTTCAGGGCGCTGGGTGTATCTCCACCATCCCATGTGCCTACGAAATGGGTCCACTGCCCTACGAAAAACACCTGAGCCTGAGTCTTGACGTGCATATGATTGGTTCCGTTTGTGAAGACCCGTATTTCCGCTTTGCCGTTCTCCCACATCATCCCTCTATAGGCGGCATCGGTCGGGTCGCCGTCCGTGTACTTGGAAACGAACATGGCGAAGTGCCTCAGTTCGCTCGGCTTGACCCATGCGGAGATGGTAAGCCCACTGGTCACATCTAGGCTTGAGCTATCGAGGGCGGAGACATAATCATCGTTTCCATCAAAGGAAAGTGCCCGCGATCCGGAAACGCCCTCGGATATCCGAGTGGCACCCCAGATCGTCCCGTGGTTTGTGCCTGCACTGTCGTAAGCCATGGAGCCTATCGCCTCATTCAAAGCCCAGCGGGCTACCAACCCCTCCGCCGGCGCCCCTGCGAGCGGCTCGTACTCCCACGTATACTCCTTCCGCTCCAAGAGTTGCCCGGATGAGGTGAACCATTCTGTTTTGTACTCCTTACCGGTGGCCCGTTCGGCGATGGGGGTGCCGGCCGTGTGGAAGTAGTGATCGGTGTAGTTCCCCTCCGAATCGGTCACTCGAACTTGAGCAAATCCCCGGTACTCGTCGGCCCACTCGTGAAGCCAGTTGGGCTTGCTGTAGACGGGATCGCCGATGTAGGTGTACTGGGTGGTCACCGAAGCCCCGATGCCCGGATTTGTGGTCAATGTGGTGACCACCTCGCGTGTCCAAATGTTCTCCGCCGAGGGAGAGGGCTTCTCAGTATATGTGTAGGTGATCACGGCCCCGTAACCGTTGCTCACCGAAGTCAGATACGGCCGATCGAACACCGCGGGGTTGCCCGGGTTGCCTTGATAGTCCTCCATGTCGGTATCGTGGAGGCGGGTCTGAAGGCTGGCATAGGTGAAGGACATCGCGGGGAGAGATGAGACGCCGTCGGCTCCGTACTCGGTGATCGAGGTGAGCCTGAGCGTTCCGGCATAGTCGATGCCGCCGTAGTCGTTCGAGCGGTAATATGACTGGGTAGCATAGGTGAAAACGTACTTGCGGACGAGGTTGCCGTCCACTTTGATCTCGATGGAATCGAGCTTGCGGTTCTCGATCACCTTGGGCTTGGGATCTCGGGGATTGTCATTCCGGAGTCTCCCGTTCCCGGAGACCTCGGCATCGTAGCTCGAGTTGAAGACGATATCCACGTGGTCGTTGTTGTACCTCACGTGCCAAGGATAGGCGGAGCGCACGCGGGTCTTGCCGGTGGAAGGATCGGTCCATACGTCCCGCACATAGGTGATGGTGATCGTATTGGCGGTGTTTGTATCCCGCATGTAGTTCAGGTCCCAGCGGTAGTACGTGGAATTGTCATAATATTGCTCGGAATCGGAAGTGCCCCCGAAGCGGTAGTAGGTGCCTTCGCGATCGTACACGTCCCACTGCTGGCCCGTCCGCGTGATCTTGTAGAAGGATTCCGGAACGGTGTGCCATCCCCCCTGAGAATCTTGGACCAGATCATAGCTCCCCCCGCCGAAGCTGAGGGAATATTCTCCGGTTTCCGCATCGTAGCGGATAGCACCGAGGCTGAGCGACCACCCGATCCCCACCCATGAGCCCACGGAGCGCTTATTCTTCATCTCGTCCACGGAGGCGCTGTTGTAAACAAGAGAGATCGAGGGTTGAAAGCCGCCGGAACCGGGCGGAACCTCGATGGGGTAGCTCGAAACCGCCGCTCCGGAATGGAGGTCTACCTGAAAGGCCTTTACCTTCCCCGGGCCCATGATGACCGGCTGGGCGTTCTCCCCGTAGAAGCTGAAATGGTCAATGGTGGCGGTCAGAAGCCCCGTCTTCTCGTCGAATTTGCTCGAAGGTACCGGCACCCACTGTCGGGTGGTCTCATCGAGGTAGTAAAGCTTGAGCGTATCTACATCCAGACCCGCCAAATCCTCCGGCGTGTGCTGAATGGAAACGGTCAAACCCTTCTTGAATTTGTTGATCTCCCGGCGCATGATACCCGCTTGTGGAGCTCCCTCGCCCTTTTCTTCACCCCGTTTCTCTTGAACGAAGGCGTTCATCTCGAACACGTTCAGCATCCCCCCGGCCTTCGGGCCCCACCGACCGTGATCGGTGATCTCGATCTCGGCCTCCCGATCGAGCGCCCCCTCAGGAATGGAGAGTTTCACCTTCCCATCGTAAGATGCGATCTCGGCCGACCTATCCGCGGCGACTTTCACGGTGACCTTCCGTTGCGAGTCGTCCCGCACGATCTCGGCCTTCTCTTCCCCGGACTTGCCGGGCGCGATGGTGATGGTCACTGTGGCTACGTTGGAATCCGCCTTGCCGTCGCCGGCCACATAGGTGAAAGAATCGGTGACGAGCTCCGGGTCTCTGTAGCGAAGGTGCCCGTGCCGCTCGCGGGTTCAACGAGATGGGGTGCCGAACACATGTAAATGAAGGAGCCGTCGGGGTTGAGGGAGAGCGTGCCATGGGTTGGATCGGTGAGCTTGGTGACGATCAACGGGTCATCTTCGGGGTCGGTATCGTTGGCAAGGATGCCCGGGGCGGGGACGGCCAGGGTGTCACCCTCATCGAGAGCGTAGGCATCGTCATTGGCCGTCGGTGGGGTATTTGCCTTGTCAATGATGCTCAGTTTCACCGTGGCCGGGATTGACTTGCTCTTGCCGTCGCTTGCCACATAGGTGAAGGAGTCCGAAGTGGTCTCGCTCCCATCGTGGACGTAGGTGAAGGAGCCGTCGGCATTGAAGGTGAGCATGCCGTGCTCTGGATCGGTGAGTTTGATTGCAGTCAATAGCTCGCCCTCGGGGTCGGTATCGTTAGCAAGGATGCCCGGGGCGGGGACTTCAAGGGTTCCGGGGCGGATATCCACAGCGTAGGTGTCCTCGGTGGCGATGGGTGGTTGGTTTGGAGCTTCCGAAAGGACACTCTCTTCCACCCCTGAATCCGATGCCCATGCGGCACTGGGGAGAGAAGATACAAGAAGGAGGAAAATCCACAAGGGGAATATGAATGAATCCTTTACCTTCCTAAGACGCATTTTGTTTCCCCCCTTTCTCATGTTTTGGCTATCAGCATATGAAATCATCTCAGAATGGGTCAATACGCTAAAACGCTTAGTCTTTTGTGATAAATCAGATGTATGATGTGATTATGACCCCTAGGCGATGATCTCCATGGGCAATCCGAATCGGTCCCGTGGTGGTGTGGGGGGCAACATCTCAGCGGTCCCCCTTGCCATCCGCTCCGCTGTCCATAGCGCGGCAAAGGCGTCGAGGATATCATCTGCCCCAATGCCCGGCCCGATGGGCTCACGGAGCGCCGTCGCAGGCCATGGGCCGAAGTGGGGTTCGAGAAGCCGGCAGCGCTCTTCACGCCCCATCGGGGTCTTCTTGCCGTATCGGAGAGCCCTTTGACCGGCCATGAAGAAAAAGCTCACTTCCGGATGTACTTCCCGTACCCTTTCCCGAAGGATGGGGTCCCGGCGCAGAAGCTCGTCCATCTCCCGGATTTTGGGGATGATCCCCCAGGATTGGCGCGAGAGCCTTTTCCCTTCGATCCCCACGCGTATCCGGCAGGCCTCCTCATAGCTTGCGGCAGTGAGAATGGGGCGGATCGGTGCGGGGAAAATGCTGCTCCCCCGTCCCCGCCCCAGAAGGCGCCGGGCTTCGAGGTCGCACAGCCGTGGGCCCCTCTCCGGCAGCCCCATGGGGATATCCACCCCGATGAGGTCCGGCACCGGCTCGGCCGAGGCAAGTTCGTGCGCCATGGCGCACAGGCGCCACGAGATAGCGCCGGTGTCCAGATCCTTGATCACCCGGATCCATCCACCCCTGCAGCCATCGGCGCCGCAGACGATCCTTATTCCCCGCTTCATTCCGGAAGTTCGATGGCCCAAGGCACTCCGCTGATGTGCCCTCCCCCATCGGCATGGATCGTGTTCCCCGTCACGTAACGCGATTCTTCAGAGGCCAGAAACACTGCAAGCGGGGCGATATCCGCCTCCGGATCGCCCATCCTTCCCATGGGGATCTGCTTGAGGATGTCGGCGGCCATCTGGGGAGCCGCCGCTTCGAATGCCCGGTACGCCGCTGTGGCTGCCCCCGGGCAGATCACGTTGGCGGTGATGTTGTATCGAGCCCACTCGCGGGCGGCGGTACGCGTGAGGGTGCGGGCCGCTTCCTTGGCCGAGTTGTATTCCGCGCTGTACATGTGGGCATTGATCCCGTTCAGCGAACACATGGTGATGATCCGACCCCACCGATTGGCCTTCATATAGGGGAAGACCCCCTGCATGGCCCAGAACACCCCCAAAAACCCCACCCGGAGGGCCCGTTCCATGAGTTCGGTGCTTTTATGTTCGAGACGGGAAATCTCTCCGCCCCCCCATGCGTTGTTGACCAGAATGTCCACCCGTCCGAAGCGCCGGACCGCGGCCTTTACCATCGTCCCAACGCTGTCCCGATCGCTCACATCGGTGCGCACGAAGAGGGCTTCCGGACCGAAGGTACTCTGAATTTCCTCTGCGGTTAGCCGGCCCGTCCGTTCGTTCAGCTCGGCCACCACCACGTTCGCCCCTTCGGCGGCAAAGCGTCGGGCCACTCCTTTGCCGATCCCCTCACCCGCACCCGTGATGATGGCGATTTTCCCCTCCAATCGCTTCACCGTTTGTCCCTCCTTTCGGTATGGTTTGAGAAGGGTATTGGTTATCCATTCGATGGGGGATCCGTTTATGAGGAGAATACCACTTGCTTCGAGAGGATCCATGGGCCCGGCTGGATTCGAACCAACGACCAACCGGTTATGAGCCGGCCGCTCTACCGCTGAGCTACGGGCCCGCAGGAAAGTCAGTGCATCGTAGCGGGAGACAAGAAAAGTATAGTGAAATCCCTACGTGAAGTCAACGTTCTCGAGGATCACTGCCGCTCCCTGCCCCATCCCCACCCCCACCGTCGCCAGACCGAAGCGCACCTTTCGCCGAGCCATTTCATGAACCAGAGTGGTCACGAGCTTTGCGCCGGTGGCCCCCATCGGATGCCCGAGGGCCACCGCACCGCCGTTCACGTTGACCTTCTCTTCCGGAATCCCGAGTTCCCGCATGCAGACCATGGCCACCACGGAAAAGGCCTCATTGATCTCCGCAAGATCGATGGCTTCGATGCTCAGGCCCGCGCGTTTGAGCGCCTTTCTGGCGGCGGCCACCGTGCCGATGCCCGTGATCTTGGGGTCCACCCCGGCCACAGCCATCGAGCGGATGCGGGCCATCGGCCGAAGGCCCAATGCCCTTGCCCTTTCTTCCGAAGCGAGCATCAGGGCCGCCGCTCCATCGCTGGCAAAGGAGACCGTCGCCGAAGTGATCGTTCCCCCCGGCTTGGCGATCGGGTCGAGGGCGGCGATCATCTCCACGCTCGTGTAGGGACGGGGGTTCTGATCCCGATCCACCCACCGGCGGGAACCGTCGTCTTCGACCACCTCGACGGGCACGATCTCCGCTTGGAACTTTCCCGATTCCTGAGCCGCCACCGCTTTCCGATGGCTTTGCACCGCGAATTCCTCTTGCTCCCTCCGGGAGATGCCATACATTTCGGCCAGATTCTCCGCCGCAAGGCCCATCGAGGCCGCCGAGGGATGGACGAAATCGAATCGCCGTGGATTCAGATCCGCCCCGAACCCTTCCGGCAAATGGGTCATGCTCTCGATGCCTCCCGCGATGCAGATATCGCCGCAGCCCGAGATGATGCTCTGGGCCGCGATATGGATAGCCGACATGCCCGAGGCACACTGCCGGTTGATCGTCTGGGCGGCCACGCTGTAGGGGAGCCCCGCCATAAGCACGATGTACCTCGCCACGTTCATGGCCTGCTCGCCGGTCTGGGTGGCACATCCCAGCACCACATCTTCGATCTCCGCCGGATCGATTCCCACCCGGCGCACAAGCGCTCGCAACACGATCACACCCAGCTCGTCCGACCGAATATGCCGGAACCATCCCTTCTCGGGGTGGGCCCGGGCGATCGGCGTTCGCACCGCATCAACGATGACCGCGTTTCTCACGCTTGTCCCCCCGCCCGAGGCGCGCCAGAATTTCCGCTTCCCGGGTGCGCATCCTTTTCCGCTGCCCCGTCGTCTGGTGATCGTATCCAAGAAGATGCAATATCCCGTGAATCACGAGCACCGCGATCTCCCGCTTCAGCGAATGTCCCGCCCGCTTGGCTTGCCTTTCCGCTTGCGGCAGGGAAATGATCACCTCTCCTAACTGGGTCGTTCCCTCCGCATCGGAGGGGAAGGCCATATCTCCTTCGCGGAGGGCAAAGGCCAGCACGTCCGTTGTTCGATCCATTCCCCGCCACTCGCGGTTCAGCTCATGGACCGTTTCATCGTCCGCGATCACGAGGCTCACGGCCGTCGGAGATG
>DAOTYO010000017.1:0-35485 GCA_034434815.1 Dehalococcoidia bacterium | reverse complement strand
ATTGCAACGGCCTCGTCGATGACGATTGCTGCGACGAGCTCTCCACCTTCTTCCGCGACGCCGACTCCGACGGCTTCGGAGACCCCGCGGCGAGCGTCCAAGCGTGCTCCGCACCCGCCGGATACGTCTCCGACAGCGGCGACTGCAACGATAACAATCCGGCAATCCATCCGGGAGTGCCGGAGATCTGCGGCAACGGCATCGACGATAACTGCGACGGCTATGCGGATGAAGGCTCGACCTACTATCGAGACGCAGACGGCGATGGATACGGAAACCCATCGAATTTCATCGTTGATTGCGGTCAACCTTCGGGATACGTGCTCAACAACACCGATTGCAATGACTCCAACCCCAACGTCCACCCCGGAGCGACGGAGATCTGTAACCAAATCGACGATGATTGCGATGGATCTGTGGATGAAAACCTCATCTGCGGCGGCCCGGAGGCGTACTACACGTTGAGCATTGGCGTGAGTCCCATCGAAGGCGGAACCACCAATCCTTCACCGGGTTCACATTCTTATCTTGCCGGAACCGTGGTGACCGTGAGCGCCAGCGCCAATCCGGGCTACGAGTTCAGCCACTGGTCCGGCGATGTTACGGGCACATCCTCCACGATCAATGTGACCATGGATGGGAACAAATCGGTCACCGCCAATTTCACCGGCGGCCGGATGTACACCCTGACCATCCTCGCGAATCCGGCAGAAGGCGGCACGACAAATCCGCCACCCGGGGCCTACATCTATCCCGCCGGAACATCCGTTACGATTGGCGCTTCACCGGCGGCCGAATGGCTCTTCGTCAACTGGAGCGGGGATGCCAGCGGCTCTTCTACCACCACAAATGTGGTGATGAACGCGGACAAAGTAGCGGTTGCCAACTTCACCCGCTTCTATACCCTCACCATTGATGCCGTTCCCCCACAGGGCGGAACAACCCTTCCCCCGCCGGGATCGTATTCATTCGAACGCGGAAGCGTGGTGACCGTATCCGCTCAGACAGCGGAAGGATGGAGCCTCGCCGGTTGGGCCGGCGATGCCACGGGCGCTGATTCGACCATCAACGTGACGATGGATGGCAACAAGTCAATATCGGCGGTGTTCGTGAGGTACCATACCCTTACGATCCGCGCGGATCCGCCGGAAGGAGGCGCAACGATACCCGAAGAGGGGTCCTATTCCTTCGTGGAAGGGAGCGTGATAACCCTCACCGCAGTGCCCGCGGAAGGGTTCTCATTCGGGGGTTGGACGGGAGACATCACCTCCTCGGACATCACCACGACCGTAACGATGGACACGGATAAGTCGGTCACGGCGAACTTCACCACGGCCGGGGTATTCTACACGTTGATCATCGAGATCAACGGAGAAGGCACCGTCGAGCCGCAGCCCGGCCCACACTCGTACGCGGCCGGAACGATCGTTCCGCTTACGGCCACACCGGCCGAGGGATGGGAATTTCTCAATTGGACCGGGGACGACGCCGATGACCAAGCCGCCATCACCGATCCCGAATCCGCCACGAGTGCGATAACGATGAACGATAACCATATCGTCACCGCCAATTTCGGCCAAGCCGGCGGAGGTGTGGAAGGTGGGGGAGGAGGAGCCGCCAATGTACCGTTGATCACCGGTGCGGTGGTGGCAGGGCTCGCGTTAGCAGCGGGGCTGTTCTTCTTCTTCCTCATCGGAAAACGCCGGAGAAAGAAGAAGGCCCAAGCCAAAGCGTAAAAAGTCTTTCCGGTAACAGCACAACGAAAAAGGGCGCCGGGGTAATTTCCTCCGGCGCCCTTCATTTATCTTCTTGGCCCTCCCGATCCCTCGAAGAACGTTTCCAGATCAAGATCAGATTGATGGTTGTCATAATCCAGATGAAAGCGAAAAGAACGGCTTCGATCTTCATCTCACCGTATTCATTGACGGTGATCACCACCTGATTCTTTGGATTGAAGCAAGCCACATAGAACATGGCAAACAGCAGTGACATGAGCGCCCACGAAAGCATCACAGAGAGGAGATTGAATAGGGAGACTCCGTGCTCTTTTTCATTCTTCGCCGAATGCTCCTCCCGGAGGGCTTCCGATTGGAGCTGTTCGGTTTGTGGCAGGGCGGGTGGGCTTGTGCTCATGATCACCCTATTCGATACCCATTCTACGGCCCCGGAAAACGAGGGCAATCACCCGAAAGTCCCCTCCTCTGAAGGGGCCCCTTGGCCTTAAGTATAGGGTCTCGGCCGGGGATGAACAAAAGTGCAGACACTCACTTTAGGGTGGTGCTATCCCAAAAACGCCGGTGGGGTTGGCGCTCAATTCATCTGAAAGAGCCTTTCCCACGAATGGTTTTGACTCTCCTAGGAAGGGCTGGTACACTATTTCATGCCGCAGTATGAGAATTCTGGAAAACGGAGACCCTGACCGTAATCGGAGTCCGGCGCCAAGAGTGGCTCTCAGAACCGTGGGGTGCAAGCTCAACCGGGCTGAGAGCGAAGCCATGGCGCACCAACTCCTCGAAGCCGGCTTTCTGCTGGTGCCTCCCGATGAAACCGCGGATGTGTGCATCCTCAATACCTGCACCGTCACTCATATCGCCGACCGCAAGTGCCGGCAGTACCTCCGCGCGTTTCGCGCCCGGAATCCCCGATCCTTGGTGATCGCGATTGGTTGTTATGTCAAGAGAGACGCCTCCGGACTGGCCGCGATGGGAGGGGTCGATCTCCTTCTCGGCAACGAAGAGAAGGCGCACATAGCGGAGGTGATCGGAAGGTATCTCAATTCCACGACGGCCTTCCAACCCTCCACCGGAAAGCCCGCACCGTCCGGCATCTTCGGCACACGATCCATGATCAAGATCCAGAGCGGATGCAACCGCCGATGCGCTTACTGCATCGTGCCTCATGTGAGAGGAAGCGAAACGAGCGTGCCCCCGGACACCATCATCTCAGAGATCAAGAGAAGATCGGCCGAGGGGATCAAGGAAATCGTCCTCACCGGCACCCGGATCGGGGCGTATAGCGATGAGGGAGGACTCGAAGGGCTCCTCAACCGCATTCTCGAGGAAACGGAGATCCCCCGGATCCGCCTCTCATCCCTCGAGCCCGATGAACTCTCGCCAAGACTTCTTGAGCTCTGGAGAGGAAACGAGCGCTTGTGCCGCCATCTCCATATGGCACTCCAGAGCGGCAGCGATAGCGTGCTGAGGCGCATGCGGCGGGGATACGCCACCCGGGAGTACGAGTCCGCATTGAGAGCCGCTCGGGAGGCCATGCCCGATATCGCCATCACCACGGACGTAATCGTTGGTTTCCCCGGCGAGACCGATGCGGAGTTCGAAGAGAGTTACCGATTCTGTGAAGCGATGGAATTCGCCGCGATCCATGTATTCCCGTATTCGGATCGGAGGGGGACGCCCGCAGCCGCGATGGGCGGAAAGGTTCCCGCGCCTATCAAGAAGGAGCGAGCCCACCGAATGTTGGAACTTGCTACCAAGAGTTCAATCGCCTTCCGCCGCCGCTTTCGGGGGGAGATACTGCCGGTGCTGTGGGAGGAACAAGCGGAAAAGGACATCTGGACGGGGTACACGAGCAATTACCTCCGGGTCTTCGGCCGGAGCGCGATAACACTCGCCAATCGCCTTGTGCCGGCACGGCTCGGAGAAGAATATCACCAAGGCCTGTGGGGAGATATCTTCCGGGATGAAGAAACCACAGAACGGCCGGGGGAGAGTGAGCATCGATGGTTGAAAGCATCAACTTAGCCTATCTGATTCTGTTCTTCTTGTGCCTTTTCGCGTCGGCTTTCTTTTCGAGTTCGGAGACGGCCTACATCTCGCTTCAACGGGTGCGCATCCGGCACATGGTAGATAGCGGCGTGGCCGGCGCCGAGGAGGTCGCCCGACTCGTTCGGCAGCCCGAGCGTTTGCTCACCACCGTACTCATCGGCAACAATTTTGTGAACACCGCCGCCGCCGCCCTGGGCACCATGATCCTTGCGTCCATCATCGAGAGCGATAAGATCGCGCTGATCGTCTCCACCGTCGGGGTGACGATCGTGCTCCTCACCTTCGGAGAAGTCATCCCCAAAACGGTAGCCACCCGGACCGGCGAGCGAATGGCCCTCATGTACCTGCGGCCCATCAAAATCGTGGCTTGGATTCTCTCCCCTCTTACCGCCGTTTTCACCAAGCTGGGAATAACGGTGGCGCGTCTGGCAGGCGGCAACGTGGCCGTACACCGGGATATCATCACGGAAGAGGAAATGCTCGCCATGATCTCGATGGGAAAGGAGCATGGCACCGTCGAAGAATCTGAAGCGGATATCATCGAACGCGTGTTCCGCATGGGTGATCGGCGGGTGAGCGAGATCATGAAGCCGCGGACCAATGTCATCGGCATCGAGAAGGGCGCCAAGCTGAAGGATTTCTATGCCATCTACACCGAATCCCCCCATTCCCGCTTCCCCGTCTATGAAGAAACGATGGATAAAGTGACGGGCATCCTCTGGATCAAGGACGTCCTCATCGCCGAGGCCAAGGGACTTCTCAAGCCGGATGATATCGTCACGGACCTTGCCCGACCGGTCTATTTCGTCCCGGAGACAAAGATCGTGGGAGAACTCATCACAGAGATGCAGGAACAACACGTTCCCATCGCCGTTGTGGTGGACGAATACGGCGGGGTGGCCGGGATCGTGACCATGGAACAGCTCTTGGAAGAGCTCGTGGGAAAGCTGGGGGATGAACTTGCCGTCGGCCATAGGCCCGTCGAGAAGATAGACCGCAACACCTATCAGATCAAAGGGGAAACACGGGTTGATCAGGTGAACGAGGACCTCGGACTGGGCCTGCCGGAAGGAGAATACGAGACGATCGCCGGTTTCGTCCTCGAGATGGTCGGACATATCCCGCGGGAAGGCGAGCAATTCAAATACGGGAATCTCACCGTGACCGTGACCGAAATGAAGGGAGTGAAGATTGAAAAGGTCCTTATCGCAAAGGAATGAGCCGCAACAGCGGATCTGTGTGACCTTCAGCCGGGGAGAGGAGCTCAAATACATCACTCATTTGGACCTCATGCGGCTCTGGCACCGGGCCTTGCGTCGGGCCGGAATGCCGCTGGCTTATTCGCAGGGGTTCAACCCCCAACCGCGGATCGCCATCGCGGCGCCGCTTGCAGTGGAGATCACGAGTGACGGGGAGCTCATGGATATCTTCCTTCAGCGCAGAGTATCACTCGATTTCTTCGCCAAAGCCGTCAGCGAGCAACTGCCCCAGGGCATCGGGATCAAGGGACTCAAGGAACTCTGGCCGGGACTACCTTCCCTTCAATCCCAATTGCGCTCTGCGGAGTACCGGGTCCAGATCGAATCCGAGCGAACCCCTGAATCAGTGGAGAACGCCATCCGCGCTTTGCTCGAACTGAAGACCTTGCCATGGGAGCACTCCCGGGGAGAAAGCAAGCACCGATATGATTTGCGCGAACTCATCATTGATATTTGGATCATCGCCCACACCCCTCCAATCTACACTCTGGGGATGCGGCTCCGAAACGATGCCGGCGGTTCGGGGCGCCCGGATCAAGTCCTTTTAGCCCTCGGCTTCACCGAGCCGGCCCGCTCGATTCACCGCACCCGACTCATCATGGGTACCGACTGATGCGTCTCATACTCGTTCGCCACGGCCAAACCGAGTGGAACCGCGAATACCGGGTTCAGGGGCAGGCCGATCCTCCTCTGAACGAGACGGGAAAGGCTCAGGCCGAAGCCATCGCGCGGGCGCTCAGTTACGAGCCCATTCGGGCCATCTATTCCAGTCCCCTGAGCCGTGCCATGGAAACCGCGAAGACGATCAACCGCTTCCATACGGTGGAGATCATCCCTCACGAAGGTTTGAAGGAATTGAACGTGGGTGAAGTCGATGGACTCTACTTCCCCGATATGCCCGTGCGGTACCCCGATTTCTTTGCCCGATGGAAGGCGGATGCCGCCGCCGTCCGATGGCCCGGCGGCGAAACCTTGCCCGAGCTTCAAGACCGCGTGTGGAGAGCAACCACCCAGATCATCACCCCGCAAACCGAGGGGGCAGCGGTGATCACGAGTCACCTCTTTGCTCTGGTCAGCCTCCTCTGCAAGGTGCTAGGTCTGAACCTTTCGGATTTCCGGAGGTTGAACCTCAGTGTGGGAAGCATCAGCGAAGTGGAGATCACGGAGAAGGGATACCGGCTAGTGCGCTTCAACGAAACTTGCCATCTGGGCAGCAATTTCTGAGACGGGGTCGAATGATGGCCAAGCACCCCCTGATCCATAGCGTCCGCCGATTCATCGAGGACCATCGTCTCATCCGCTCGCCGGGGCCACTCGTCGTGGGCGTCTCCGGCGGTCCGGATTCCGTCTGTCTACTTCACGTTCTCTACACCCTCAAGGAAGAACTCGGCATCGAACCCCACATGGCTCACCTCAATCACCGGCTGCGCGGGGCGGAATCCGATGCCGATGAAGCGTATGCGAGAAAGCTCGGCCAAGACCTCGGCGTACCCGTTACCATCGAATCGCGGGAGGTGAGGGCATACCAATCCGCCCGCCGGTGTTCGCTCGAAGAGGCGGCCCGGGAGGTCCGGTACACGTTTCTCGCCGATGTAGCCAAAGCTGCGGGGGCCGATGCCGTAGCGGTAGCTCACACCGCCAATGATCAGGCCGAGACCATTCTTCTCCACTTGATTCGCGGAACGGGGCTTGCGGGGCTCAAGGGCATGCGCCCCCTTTCCCGATGGAATCTTCCCGATGGCCGGATCCTCACCTTGATCCGGCCGCTTCTCGAAACCCCCCGCACCGAGACGGAGGCTTACTGTGCCGCCCACCACCTTTCCCCCCGGCGAGACTCCTCGAACCTCGACCCCCGGCATCTTCGCAATCGCATCCGGAGCGAGCTCCTACCCCTTCTCGAGGCATACAATCCCCGCATCATCGAAAGCCTCTGCCGCACCGGACGCATCCTCGCCGACGATCTGGGATATATCCAAGAGCAAGCCGAAAGGGCGGCACAATCGGTCCTCGAAACGCTCCCGGAAGGCGTTTCCATCGATCGGCAATCGCTCTCCGCCCTTCCCCCCGCCCTCCGACGGCACGTGCTCCGCGCCGCCCTCGAGGGACTCGTGGGAAAGCTCCGAGATATCGAGAGCGTTCACATCGAAGCGCTCATGGAAGCCCTCGTCCGCCCACCGGGCACCCGGCTTTCCCTCCCTTACGGATTGACCTTCTACGGCGACTATGTGAAGAGCACCATCGTATGCGGTGAAAATCCCCCCGAGTATTTGCCGCCGCTCGCCGGAGAGCATCGTCTGTGCATTCCCGGCGAGACGATTTTTCCCGGATGGCGGGTGAAGGCCCGGATCCTCGAGCGCACGGTTGAAGACCTCGATGAAAGCCCTTTCACAGCCTATATGGACATGGACCAAACCGGAGCCGAACTCAGGGTGAGAACCCGCCGCGAAGGAGATCGGTTCCAACCGCTGGGCATGAGCATGCCCAAGAAGCTTCAGGACTTCATGACCGATGCGAAGATCCCCCGCGGATGGCGGGATCGGGTGCCGCTCGTGTGTGCGGGGGGTCAGATCGCATGGGTGGTGGGATGGCGCATCGCCCATCCCTTCCGCGTGACGGATTCGACCCGAAGAATCCTCGAAATCACGTTCGAGATGGATTAGACCGGCCGGGAGGGGAATATGGACTACAGCGAAATTCTCGAGCAACTCGAATCTCTGGCCGACCCCGAAGCCGTCAAAGGCATGGCCAGATATGGGATCACCCCGGAGAAGGCCTACGGCGTTTCCATCCCGAATCTCCGCGCCATCGCCCGGGCGGTGGGCACAGATCACGAGCTTGCGGGATGGCTCTGGCTGAACGGAAGCCGTGAGACCCGGATTCTGGCCAGCATGATCGCCGATCCGAAACTCCTCACAGAGGCCCAGATGGAGCGCTGGGCTTCCGAGTTTACCTACTGGGAAATCTGCGATCAGTGCTGCATCAACCTCTTCAGCCGAACCCCTCTGGCATGGCGCAAGGCGATCGAGTGGAGCTCGCGGCCGGAGGAATCGTACAAGCGGGCCGCATTCGTGCTGATGGCGCGGCTCGCCGTTTCCGAGAAGAAGGCTCCCGACGAACGCTTCGAACCCTTTTTCCCTTTGATCACGGCCGCCGCCGCCGATCCACGCAACATGGTCAAGAAGGCGGTGAACTGGGCCCTTCGGCAGATCGGGAAACGCAGCCCCGGGCTGAACAGCCGGGCGATCGAGACCGCTGAAGCCCTCCGGCGGACGGACTCCAAATCCGCCCGCTGGATCGCCTCCGACGCCCTCCGGGAGCTCCGGAGCGAGGCGGTGCAAAGTCGGCTGGGAGCGCGCCGCGATCAAGAACACCCTTCATAAAGCCATCGCTGCCCCTTGCGGAACACCCTCCCGATAAACGATCCGGATTTACCCTCCCTATTCTATCTGATATCTCTATTGGACATATCAAAAAGTGCCATGATAGACTATTTCTCTGGGTGATTGTCATGGGCCCACAGCCCCAGCAAGCGATTGCGGCCAGTGAAGCGGATGGCGCTGCGGCATTCCCGATGCTTGCCGTTCCGGCGCCATGGCAATCGTTTCCCGAACGTTTCGAATGGGCCGCCGAAAACGGATTTGCGCTCACATATGCCCCGAATCCCGATGCGCCTCATCTTATCCCCCAACATGTGGGACCCTTCGTGCGATCCGGCGTGCCGGTGCGGTATCACGGCTTTTTCCCCGGATGCGAGATCGGTGATCAAAACGCCCTTTCGGCCGAGCGGGCGGTCTCAATCCATAAACACGCCATGGAAGCCATCTGCGGACATGGCGAGCCGGTCATCACCTTTCATATCGGTCTGGATCCGGGCATCCCGATAGACCCGGACCGAGCCATGGAGAACCTCGGGCGGTTAGTTGAATACGGGAAAAGGCTGGGCATCACCGTATGCATCGAGAATCTGCGCCGAGGGGTATCCAGCCATCCGGAAGTGATTCGGCGGTGGGCCGAGACAACGGGGTCAGGCATCACCTTCGATATCGGGCACGCCAGCGGTTCGGAACGGGTTCTGCGCGGGGAGCTTTCCCTTGACGAGTTTGCCGATTCCTTCGGAGCCCACCTTATGGAGGTACATTTCTATGAGAAAGAGACGGATCGCCACTATCCACCCCGGGATATGGTCCTTCTCGGGCCGCTTGCCGATCGGCTCCTCGGCACCTCGTGCCGCTGGTGGACGATCGAGCTTCTTGACGGCACTGAAGCACTCGATACACGGGCGCTGGTGCTCAATTACCTTTCGAAAGGAGTTTGAATGAAAAGCACGATCTTGCGATGGGGAATGGGTCTTCTGCTGGCAATGGTGGTGATATCCGGGGCAATGCTTGCTTGCTCGGATGACAAAGAGAGCACGCCGGCACAAACCGAATCCCCGGCCTCACCTACGGCTCAGTCACCCGCTCTGAAACCGGATGGTGACAAACTCACCATGTACGTGGCATACGGCGGCCCGGAGATCGTTGCCAAAAAGTTCAAGGAGACCACGGGCATCGAAATCGAGTTTCTCACCATGTCCTCCGGCGAGGTCCTCACCCGCCTCAAGGCGGAGAAGGCCAATCCCCAGACGGATGTATGGTTCGGCGGGGGCTCCGACGCCTTCATCGAAGCGGCGAGCTTGGGATTGATCGAACCCTACATCTCTCCCAACCGAGAACGGGTAAATTCTGCCTTCCGCGATACACAAGGCTACTGGACCGGTATCTCGCTGGTGGTCGTCGGCTTTCTGGTCAACGAGGACCGGCTGGCTGATAAGAAACTAACGCTGCCCCAAAGCTGGGCCGCTCTGGCCGATCCGCAGTACAAGGGTGAGCTCATCGCTTCCGACCCGAACACCTCGGGAACGGCCTACACCACCATCTCGGGCATCCTGCAGATCATGGGAGAAGAGGCGGGTTGGGCCTTCCTCGATCGGATGTATGCCAATATCCCCTATCTCGAAAAGAGCGGCTCCGGCCCGGCCAAGAAGGCGCTCGCCGGGGAGTTCGCGATCGGCATCGTTCCCGATCCCCACAGCAGTCTGATTTCCAATCCGGATGCGCCTCTGGCATCGGTATTTCCGGAGGATGGAGTTCTGGCATGGCCTTCGCCCGTGGCGATCATAGCGGGAGCCAAGCATCCCAACAACGCCCGGATATTCGTGGATTGGTGCCTCTCGGAGGACGGTCAAAAGGTCTTGATGGAGGCCAGCCCTCGCGTGCCGACCACCGATATCCCCACGATCGAGGGGGTACCGAATCTGAGCGATCTCAACGTCGTGGCTTATGATCTCGTCTATTGGGGACAAGAACGGGATCGGGTTCTAAGCGAATTCAACAAACGTTATCCACAGTACCAATAAGCTTCAGCTAACCGAAAAGGGGGCGGGGACGGTCGAATACTTAACACCACCACCGCCCCCGCCGCTTTTATACGGCATGAAACTGTCCATCGGGCACCGCTACCTTTTGCCCCTGATCGTTCTGATCATCCTCGGCTTGTTCGTCCTCTACCCCCTCGGCAGTGTTCTGTGGGAGAGCTTCAAGAGCAACGGGGAGATCAATCTCAACAACTACTCCGCCATGTTCGATAATCCCCACCTCACCAAGACGGTATGGAACACCATCGGTGTGGCCTGCGGCGCCGCCGTGCTCTCCACCCTTCTCGGGCTTCTTCTGGCCCTCATCGCCTTCAAAACCACTCTCCCGCTCCGGGGCCTTTTCGCCGGGGCCGCAGTGCTCCCCATGATCATCCCCGGATACGTTACGGTGCTTGCATACATTTTCCTCTTCGGCCGCAATGGACTGATCACCTACAAATGGCTCGGAATCTCTTGGGATGTGTACAGTTGGAAGAGCGTGCTCATCCTCCAGAGCTTCGAGCTGACCACCACCGCCTTCCTTCTGATCGCCGCCGTGATCGTGACTATCGACAGCCGGGTGGAGGATTCGGCGCGAAACCTCGGCGCCAGCGAATGGGGGGTATTGACCACGGCGACCCTTCCCCTTCTCAAGCCGGGGCTGATAGCCGCCCTTCTTCTCACCTTCATGCGCTCGATGGCGGACTTCAGCACCCCGCTCCTCGTCGGGGGCAAGTTCGATACGCTGGCTTCCGCCTCTTATACCCAGCTCATCGGCCGGTACGATATGGGAATGGCGGCCACTCTGAACGTGATCCTCCTTCTCCTCACTCTCGCCGTCTTCGTGCTCTACTACCGCGGCCAGACGGCCGTCCTCCGGGTGAGGGCCCAAGCCGGCGGGTTCCAACGCAAGCCCCTCCGTCTCAACCGCCCCCTCAAAGCGATGCTCTCGATCATCGGCGGCACTTTTGTGATCCTTTTACTCATGTTCGTGGTCTCCGTATTTTTGGCCGCCTTCACCAAGCACATCGGCGGGAACTACGCCTTCACCACCGAGCACTTCGGCATCATCCCCGAGCGCGGATGGAGCAGCACCCGCAACACTCTGTTCTTCGCCATCATCACCGCCGCGGTAATGAGTCTCACGGGATTGATCCTTGCCTATCTCATCACCCGCGTCGAGTTCAGAGGGAAAGCAATCCTCGATTGGCTGATGACCCTTCCCTTTGCCATTCCGGGAACCTTCATGGGGATCGGATTCGCCCTGGCGTTCAACCGCCCCCCCTTACTCCTCGCCGGAACGTGGATGATCATCATCGCGTGCACGGTGATCCGCGAGCTGCCGGTGGGGCTTCGGGCGGGGATGGGAGTCCTTTCTCAGCAAGATCGTTCCATTGAGGACGCATCCGCGGGGCTCGGCGCATCGAGGTTCGGCACCTTCCTCCGCATCATCGTCCCAACGGCGCGCCCCGCGCTTCTGGTGAGCGCCCTCTTCGCCTTCGTCTCGACCGTTCAAACGCTCGGTGCGATCATCTTTCTGATCACCCCCGGAACCAAACTGCTTTCGGTGGATATCTTCGAAGCTACGTACCGAGGCGATGTGGGAGATGCGGCCGCCCTCTCCATGATCATGCTCGGGATGGCCGCCATCGGCACCATCGCCATCTATTTCATCGGAACGAAAGGATGGGCCGCCCTATGGCTCCGCAGAACCCTACCGAACCCCGCTCAAACGTAATCGACCTCCGGATCCAATCCCTCAGCAAACGTCTGGGGGGGATGCCGGTAGTCAAAGACCTCTCGCTCACAGTAGAGAAGGGGGAACTCTGCTGCCTTCTGGGGCCCTCCGGCTGCGGCAAGACCACCACCCTCAAGATGATCGCCGGATTCATCGCGCCGGATGAAGGGACGATATGGCTGGGAGGCAGAGACATCACGCGCGTGCCGCCTCAGAAGCGGCAGATCGGGATGGTATTTCAGAACTATGCCCTCTTCCCGCACATGAACGTTTTCGATAATGTGGCCTACGGCCTGCGCCGGCGCAGAATCCCAAGGAAGGAGATCGCCCGCAGCGTATCGGAGGCCATGGCGCTCGTGCGTATGGAAGGATACGGCCGGCGCCGCATCCATGAGCTTTCGGGCGGCGAGCAACAGCGGGTGGCGCTCGCCCGAGCGCTCGTGATCGAACCGCAGCTCCTCCTCTTGGATGAGCCGCTCTCAAATCTCGACGCGCGCCTGCGCGCCGAGATGCGGGGGGAGATCCGCCGGATCCAACGCACGCTCAGCATGACCACTCTCTACGTGACCCACGATCAAGCGGAAGCCCTGAGCATCGCGGACCGGATGGCGGTGATGGATGCAGGGGCCATCCAACAGATCGGCTCCCCGAGAGAAGTCTATGAGAGGCCCCTTACCCCGTTCGTTGCGGACTTCATCGGACAGATCAACTTCATCGAGAGCCGCGAGACGCTGGAGGCCCTCGGACTTGCCGGGGAAGGGACTACAGGGGCACTCGCCACAACAACGCCGGCGGGAGGAATCTTGGCCGCCATCCGCCCCGAGCACATCCGCCTCACCGAGGTCGCCGAAGGAAGCATCCCGGCCGAGGTGAAATCCATCGCATATCTCGGGGCGACCGTGCGCTATCGGGTGAAGACCGAGAGCGGCGCGATCGAACTCGAAGTGGAAGCGCTTGCCCCTCAGGCCCACTACCGAGAAGGGGATAGGGTCGGCCTCCGGATCAGGCCCGAAGAAGTTCAGTATTTTTGAGGCGGCGGGCCTAAAGGCCCGCCGCCCCGTCTCAGAGAGGCCTTGCCGCCCACCATTACCGGCTCCCCACCATCTCGGCAAAGCTCATCGGAAAGTACGTCCCCTGATAGACCGCCCTCACTCCATCGGCCAGTTGAGAGCTGGCCGCCTTCTTCGGGATGAATCCCAGCGCCCCCGCCTCCGCACACACCCGCATGTTCTCCTCTTCATCGTACTGGGTCAAGATAAGGACATGGGTCTGCGGGTGTTGCCTCTGGATCTCGCGGGTGGCCTGCACCCCATTCATGACCGGCATCATGATATCGAGGAGAGCCACATCCGGCATGAGCCGGAACACCTTCTCCAGCGCCTCCTTGCCATCCCCCGCTTCCCCCACAACCCTCATATCCTTCTGGAGGGCCAGCACGGCACAGATGCCATCGCGCACCATGGTGTGATCATCGGCCACGAGCACCTTGATGATCCGCTCCACATATCTCAGCAGATCCTGAATCCGGGGCACGAGCAATGCCGGCTCGATGGGTTTGGTCACAAAGTCATCCGCCTCCAATTGCATCCCTTCGAACTTCCGCCACCCCTTCTCCAAACGCTCCTCATAGGGCGCATCGAGCACCAAAAGGGGAATGTCCTTGTAACGCGGATGTGACTTGAGCCATTTGTGAAGCGAAAAGGCTTCGCCGGCGGGCGAGAGCGTGCCCACCACCACGATATCGGGTTGCTCGGCCATCTTCTCCTGAGCCTCCGCGCGGGAAGCGGTGCAGATGACCTCATTGGACGATGCCGCCAGAATCCGGCGGAAGGATTCGACGAAGCTCGATTCGTCATCCACAATCAAGATCTTTTTGTTTTCAAGTTTCTCCGCCATCGAATGCCTCCTTAAATATGATCGGGATCTCTCCCCCTCGATCGGGTTCCCCTGCTTTCCCCATGCTTCTCACCTCCCTTGCGACGGAACGCGCTCCTCGATCGCCCGCTCGATGATCTCCGGAACGATCCGCTCGTTTCCCACCGCCATGATATGCACCCCATCGCACAGGCGTTCCTCCCGGATCCCCCGGATAAGCCGCACCGCGATCTCGATCCCCTTCTGAAGCCCCTTCCCCTTCTCGGCGGTGGCCAACTCCTCCACAACCTCCTTGGGAACGATGATCCCCGGCACGTTCTCGTTCATGTATTTGGCCATCCGCGCCGAGGCCAGAACGATGATCCCCGCCAGAATCTTCACGTTGAACTGAGAAGCATACTGCATGAAGCGCCGAAGGCTCGCCAGATCGAACACGCCCTGCGTCTGAAAGAACTGCGCGCCGGCGGCGATCTTCTTTTCGAACTTGATGAGCTGCGGCTCGATGAAGTCCGCCCCCGGGTGCACCGATGCCCCGATGCAGAATGAGGGCGCTCCCTTGAGATCGTTTCCCGCCGCATCCTTGCCCGATTCAAGGGTGCGGATCATCCGGATGAGCTGAACCGACTCGATATCGAAGACGGGCTTCACCTCCGGGTGATCGCCGATGTCCACGGAATCGCCGGTGAGCGCCAGAACGTTGTGGATACCGCGGGAATCGGCCAAAAGCAGATCGGCCTCGAGGGCCATGCGGTTCCGATCCCGGCAGGTCATCTGAAGGATCGGCTCCCCTCCCCGCTCCTTCACCAAAAGGCACCCGCCGAGCGAGGGATAGCGCATCACCGAGCTCTGATGGTCCGTCACATTGATGGCATCCACTCGATCCTTGAGAAGGTCAATATGATGCACCAATTCCGAAATATCGGTCCCCTTGGGCGGGCCGACCTCGGTAGTCACCAGAAACTTGCCGGAAGAGAGTTTCTCCTCGAAGAGCGATTTAGCCATGGTTTCCTCCCACGGGTGCGAGTTTAGCAAACGCCCGGATCCGACGCGGTCGGGGAATGGGACGGTAATTGCGCGGCGGATAGTACCGGCGCATCTTATCGAGTTGCCCCAACCGCTCGAGCCGTCGATAGATCAAGATCCATGCGCAATCCATCTCTTTGTTGACTTCACATTTGCCGTTCTTGGTTCCGGCGCACGGGCCGTTCAGGATTCCCTTGGTGCACCGGGTGATGGGACAAATCCCCGCCGTCTCATCCAACCGGCAATCCCCGCAGGCCGTACAGCGTTCATCCCAGATGCCCACTTCCTGAGCCATGCCGAGGAAAGAAGTATTCACCCCCGGAAGCACCACCGTATCCGGGAAGCGGGCGGCCAGCGACTGCACCCCGACGCCGCATCCCAGAGAGAGAACGGCGTCCACCGTCTCGACTTGCGGAGCGATGGGATCGAGGAACTCCTCATCGCACTGGCGCTTCACCGTATATTCGGAAAAGACATGGCTCTCCCCCGCATTCTTGGCCGCCGCCAATTGAAGGGCCTCCCGGAGAAAAGAGACCTCCCGCTCGCCCCCGGCGTTGCAGACCGTCACGCATGTTCCGCAACCAAGGATGAGAACCCTTTCATACGGGACGATCATGCGCTCGATTTCATCCACCGGCTTCTGCTCGGCAACGATCATGCTTCACCTCCCTATGAAATACCTCCTGCAATCGGAGCGCCGCGATATGCTCCGTGAACCGATCGAGGGCTGCCGTGGGGTCTTGATCCCCGGAAACGGGTAGGAAGGACTGAAGGCGCTCCGCGCCTAGGCCCAATTGGGTGAGCACCCTTCGCACCTTCTGGATCTGTTGTTCCACCCAGAACGCCGTCTTTTCCCGCGCACACATCTCGCCGCATCCGGCCACGAAGACGCCTTCAGCCCCCATTTCGAACGCCCGCAGGATATGGGCCGCTTCGACCTTGGCCACACACAGCACCGGAACGATCCACACCCCCGCCCTCGCCCGCCGCCAGAATCCCGCCAGCGCCCCCGTGCCGTAGAGTCCATATTGGCAACAGAAGCCGATCAAAACCGGCGGAATATGCCGCTCAGCGGTGGAACGGAGAATATGGTTCAGTTCCTCGTCAATGTGCCGCCGGTCATAGGGCTTGCGCAGAACGATGGCTTCGGCCGGGCATTCGGCCACACAGATCCCACAGGCCTGACACTGATCCGCCGGAATCTGAATAGTGCCGGCCTCATCAAGATAGGGGACGTGATAGGGGCACACCCGGAGGCACGTGAGACACGTAGCACATTTATCCTGAAAGAGGATCTCCGCGCCCATGCCACACCGGAGGCACCGGCGCGCCTCTGTGACGGCGGTCTGCCAATCATAGACCATCTCCACCGGTCGGAAATCACCGGCCCGCACTTCCGGCGGAAGGGTTACGGGCTCGAGCCGCTGCGCCTTCCGGATGGCCTCGGCGGTTTTCGAATTCAGAGCGCCGGTGAGCATTTCCTTCACATCCCTTTCGGGAAGGGGATAGCGATGCTGAAGGAAATCATGAATACGGAAGGCCGCCTTTCTACCGGTGGCCAGAGCTTCGGTCACGGTGGCCGGTCCGGTCACCGCATCCCCCCCGGCGAACACCCCGGCGCGGGTGGTGGTAAGGGTCACGGGATCCACGTGAATGGTGCTCCCTCGGCCGATCCTCAACCGAAAATCTCCCGGCACATGGGGCGCCTGCCCAATGGCGGTGATCACGGTATCGAATTCCTCGGTGAACTCGCTCCCGGCGATGGGCACGGGCTTTCGCCGGCCGCTGGCATCCGGCTCACCGAGTTCCATACGCACGCACGTGACCTCGAGACGGCCATCCGTTCGCTTGAGACGCGTGGGCGCCATCAGATAGGAGAAGGTCACCCCTTCCGCGGCCGCTTGTGCGATCTCCTGAGGATCGGCGGGCATCTCCCCACGGCTCCGCCGGTAGAGGATCGAAACATGTTTGGCTCCCAACCGAACGGCGGTGCGGGCGGCATCGATGGCCACATTCCCTCCCCCCACAACCGCCACCCGTTCCCCGATGACCGGCCGGAGGCCGAGGTTGACCTCCCGTAAGAAAGTAGCTCCATCCACGACACCGGGGCTGTCTTCCCCCTCAATGCCCAACCGGAGGCTCTGATGCGCCCCGATGGTGAGGAAGATGGCTTTGTATCCCATATCGAAAAGGAGATCGAGCGAGACCACCCGGGTGTTGGTCCGAATTTCCACACCCATTCGAATGAGCCGTTCGACCTCCGTATCGAGCACATCGCGGGGAAGGCGATACTGCGGGATGCCCACGCGGAGCATCCCTCCGAGTTCGAGGTAGGCCTCGAAGATGGTCACCGGATAGCCGAGCTTGCGCAAATAATACGCGCATGCCAATCCCGCCGGTCCCGAGCCCACGATCGCCACCCTTTGATCATACCGGGTCTCGGCATCGAGCTGAATCATCCGGTCTCCGCCGAACTCCACGGCGAATCGCTTGAGGGCCCGGATGGCCAGAGGGTTATCCACCTGAGCCCGCCGACAATTCTCCTCGCACGGGTGTGCGCACACATAAGCGCAAATCGAAGGGAAGGGATTCCCCTCCCGGATCACCCGCAGGGCCTCCATCACCTTGCCCTGAGCGATGAGATCGATGTACTCCCGGATCTCCATGTGCAAGGGACAAGCGGCCTGACAGGGCGGCATGAGGCTGTGATCGAACGCCGGCTCTCGTTTTCCCGGCAGCCGGGATGTCTTCTGAGTCTCGGAGGTGAGCATGGGGCCCTCCTTTGCTCGAGGTAGCCCATGCTAACACAGCCGATGGGATGGCCGTCAGAGGGAATCCCGCAAAATACGGTGGTATTTATACGGTATTGAGGGGGTATTTATACGGGGTTCCTGCAGACAATCTAGGGGTTGAAGGTAAAGAGACCCGTGCAGAGCAGAGCGAAACAAACCCTCGGGGCCACTACAACGGGATGATCCCCTTGCGGATGGCGTACTTGATGAGCTCGGTGCGGGTGCGGATATTGAGCTTCTGCATCAAGCTCGTCTTATAGGATTCCGCCGTGCGCACGCTGATGACGAGCATCCGGGCGATCTCCTTGGCCGTGTATCCTTCCGCCGCCAACTTCAGCACCTCGCGTTCCCGATCCGTGAGCTGCTGATACGGGTCCTTGTCCTGATCCGAAGCGGTGCGGAGCTGACACTCCGCGATGAGCACAGCCGCTGCCGTGGGCGAGAGAAAGGAGCCACCCTTGGCCACCGCATCGATCGCTGAGCTGAGCTCCGAAGCAGCGGCCATCTTGCTCACGAATCCCCGGGCCCCCGCCTCGATGAGCGGGATGATGTACTCCCGGTCATCGTACTGTGTGAGCGCGAGCACCTTCGTCTGGGGGAATTCCTTGCGGATGCGGCGGGTCGCTTCGATTCCGCCCATGATCGGCATGGCCAGATCCATGAGCACGATCTCAGGCGCTAGCTCCCGAACCTTCTCGATGGCTTCCCGGCCGTTACCCGCCTCGCCCACCACCTCGATATTGGTGGAAAGCGCCAGAAGCGCACGAATGCCGTCGCGCACCAGCGTGTGATCATCCACAATGAGCACGCGCGTCCGGTTACCCATCGGCCAAGTCCTTTCGGAGCGGCACCTTGATCACGATCTCGGTTCCCTTGCCCGGCTCAGAACGGATATGTCCCGTGCCGCCGATAAGGTCCACCCGCTCCTTCATTATAAAAAGTCCGGCCCCCCGCCCCCCCTTCTCCACCCGATCGATCCGGCTCACATCGAATCCTTTGCCGTCATCGCGGACGGTCATCACGCATTCCGCATCGGTGGCTTCAATGGAGATATACGCATTGCGCGCTTGCGAGTGCTCGCGGATGTTCCCGATCAGCCCCTGAGAGATGCGAAAGAGACTGACCTCCACTTCGGAAGGAAGCCGGCGTCCTTCCATGCCTTTGAAATCCGTATGCACCTGAATGCCATGGGGTTCGAGGGTATCCCGCGCATGGCGATTGACGGCCGCCGCCAGCCCCATCTCATCGAGGAGGGTCGGACGGAGGGCCTTCATCATCCGAACGGTCTCATTCCCCGCATGGGTGGCCAGAGCCAGCGACCGGTCGAACATTCGCACAAGTTCCGGATCATTCAGGCCACGGCTTTCGGCCATCGATTTGAGCGCCTGAAGGTTCAGGGCAAGGCTGGTGATCACCTGACTCGTCTCATCGTGAAGCTCGCGGGCGATGCGCTTGCGCGCTTCCTCTTGGGCGGTGAGCGAATACTGAAGAAGGGCCTTGTAGCGCTCTCTGGCCCGATCGAGCCTCTGGTAAAGCTCGGCGCGTTCGATGGCGGTGCCGATCTGACAGCCGATCGAACTCAAAAGGTAGAGATCATCGGCCCCGAAGTGCCCCGGCTCACGGCTGGCGATCGTCATCACCCCCACGACCTTCTCTTTGGACTTGAGCGGAACAGCGGCAAACCCCTTCAACCCCTCCGTGCTCACCAGTTCCGGATAGGCCGTGCGCGGATCGCGGGAGATATCTTCCACCAGAATCGCCGCCCCCTCCAAGGCCACCCGCCCCGCAATCCCCTCCCCAAGCCCGATCTGCACTTGCTCCGTAAATCTGGCCGAGAGCCCCCGGCTCGCCCGATAACGAAGCTTGCCCGTCCCCGAATCAAAGACCAGAATCCCCCCAACCGAACCGCTCATGATCTCCAGAACACCCTCCAGAGAGACACTGAGAATGCGATCGAGGTCCCACAGCCCGCTCACGGCAGAGGAGATGCGATCGAGCGCCTGAAGGTGATGATGGTGCCGCAGGATGTAGGTCTCGAGCCCCCGCTCGGCGGTGACATCCCGCCGGGTTTCGGTCGCCCCGATGATGCACCCCTCCCGATCCCGGAGGGGATACATGATGATCTCCACATATCTTTCCGGAACGGTACGGGCCTTGGGGGAATAGTCCAGATGAATGATCCGTACGGGTTTTCCGGTATCCACGATCTTGGCCAGAGGGCATCGCCAGAGGGGATAGTTGCAGGGGGTCGGGCGGTCCTCAAAGACTTCATAACACCGCCTGCCCAGAAAGGGTTGCTCCTGAGAGACAAGCCGCTGCCGCATCACCCGGTTGGCAAAGCGCACGCCGTACTCCCTGTCCACCACCAGCAACCCATCCTCGCTGATATCGGTCAGGTGCCCAAGATCAACCTCGAAGTCGAACGTCTGATCGCCGGATTGCGCCGGCCGCGGTTCGGAGTCCATCGGACGCCCTCCCCCGGAGTACGCACACCCATCATCGGTAAAGGTGAATAGAGATTATACCCTCGCGCGATCATCTGTCAACCGCATGAGAGCGCGCGGCATCGTCTCCGATTCGAAAGTTCCGAGGGGGGCCAAGGGGTGGACAACCCCTCACAGCATCAGGAAGAAGACCCGGACAGGGTACGATCGAGGAGAGGAATCTATCCCGATAGCCCGAAAATATTGGGACTGATCTCGGGCTTGAGCTCCCGTTCCATGAGGGCGCGCACGGCTTCTTTCACCATCGAACCCTCGAAAAGCACGCGATGGACTTGCTCCGCGATGGGCATCTCGACCCCGAGGTGCCTTGCCAGTTTCAGAGCGGCTTTCACCGTGGTCACCCCTTCGGCGATCCCTTCCATGGAGGAAAGAATCTCCTTGAGCGCCCGGCCTCTGGCAAGCTCCTGCCCCACAAACCGGTTGCGGCTGAGCTGACTTGTGCATGTGGCCACCAGATCCCCCATCCCCGCCAACCCCGAGAAGGTGAGCGGATTGGCCCCTGCCGCAACGCCCAGCCGGGTGATCTCCGCAAGGCCACGGGTGATGAGCGCAGCCCGCGTGTTATCGCCGAAGCCGAGGCCATCAGACATGCCCACCGCCAGAGCGATCACGTTCTTCAGCGCCCCCCCGAGCTCCACACCGATCACATCTTCGTTGGTGTAAGCTCGAAAGTACTGGGTCGAAACCAGCCGCTGGATCATCCCGGCCGTCTTCATCTCCGCCGAGGCCACCACGGTAGCCGTGGGCATGCCGAGCACCACCTCTCGGGCGAAGTTGGGGCCCGAAAGCACAGCGATCCGTTCCCGTCCCCCGACCTCCTCCTCGATCACCTCGGACATGCGCCGCATGGTCTCGATCTCCACCCCCTTGCTCACGTTCAGAAGAAGCGCGGATTTCCCGATGTGCGCCTTGAGCTTTCGGAGGTTTTCCCGCATCGTCTGCGAAGGCACGGCGAGAATGATGAGACTTGCTCCTTCAAACGCTTCTGAAGGGGAAGCGGTGGCCGAGATCCCATCGGGGAACGGCGCATAGGGGAGATGCGCGGCGTTCTTTCGTTCCTTGTTGATGCGCCGGGCTTCCTCGGCGGTGCGGGCCCACAATCTCACTTCCACACCTCTGGAAGCAAGCAAGATCCCAAGGGCTGTGCCCCAAGCGGTGGTGCCGATGACGGCGACTCGCTCTGTCATACTTTCCTCTCCCCTTTCTGCCCCAACCTCCGCTCCGTTCCGGCCCGAAGCCTCTGGATATTCTCGCGATGACGGAAAACAATGAGAAGCGTGACGACCCCGCCGTAGATCAAGTATTCCACCGGCTCATGATCCGTGCCAACGAGCGGGGCCAAGATCACCACGCTCGATGCCGCCCCGACCATCGAGCCGACCGAAACGTATCGGGAGATGAGGATCACCATCACCCCGATCACAAGGCACGCCGCCCCTACATACGGACTCATGGCGATCATCCCCCCGAGCGCCGTATCCACCCCCTTGCCCCCATAGAAACGCAAATACACCGACCAGTTATGTCCGATCACTGCCCCCATCGCGGCGATGACCTGCGCCACTTGATCATCAAACAGAACCGACCCCACAGATGCGGTATCATCCCCGATGATCACCCCCGCTATCGCGGCGGGCACCGCCCCCTTCCCCACATCCCCGATGAAGGTCAGGGCCCCGCCCTTCGCGCCGACGGTGCGGAACACATTGGCAAAGCCGATATTTCCGCTCCCATATTCTCGAACATCAATGCCGCGCAGCCACTTGCCGATGATGAGTCCGACGGGGATCGAGCCGCACAGATACCCCATCACAAACAATCCAACGAGCGTAAGTGCCATTTATTGTTCCTCGAGTCGTTTTTGAAAGATCAGTTTGAGCGGTGTTCCGGTGAAGCCGAACGCTTCCCGAAGGCTGTTCTCCAAGTATCGCCGGTAGGAGAAGTGAATCCAATCCGGGTTGTTCACGGCAAATATAAAGGTAGGGGGAACAGCGCCTTCAATTTGCTTCATTCCCCGAAGGTAGAAGGGCTTCTTGGTCATCGGGGGATGGGACTGCACAGCCCGAACCACCGCTTCTTTGAGCTCGTGGTAGGGAATGCGCTTGGTCCGCTCCCTCTGGATTTCTTCGGCCACCGGCAAGAGCTTATTGACCCCCTCGCCCGTCTTGGCAGAGACGAAGAATACGGGCGCATAGTGAAGGAAGTTGAGGTCTTTTTGAACCTCCAGAAGCGCATCCCGCTTCCGCAAGCCGAGGCTTTCGGCGAGGTCCCATTTGTTGACGATGATGAGAATGCCTTTGTATGCATCCCGGATGAATCCCGCCACATGGGTATCCTGAGCGGTGACCATCTCGGAGGCATCGAGAACCAAGAAGGCCACATCGGCGCGCTCGATGGCCCGAACGGCCCGCATGACGCTGTACTTCTCGATCCCCCGGTCAATGCTCCCCCGCCGCCGGATACCGGCGGTATCGATCAGAAGCGCCCGGACCCCATCGCGTTCCAAAACGGTATCGATGGAATCCCGGGTGGTGCCGGGGATATCGCTCACGATCACCCGATCGTATCCGAGAAGGGCGTTGAGGAGCATGGACTTTCCCACATTGGGCCGGCCGACGATGGCAACCTTGAGAAGGCCGGCCTCCTCGAGGAGCGGGGGAGAGGGGGGAAGAACCGCGGTCACTCGGTTCATAAGCTCCTCGATGCCCAGTCCGTGATAGGCGCTGATGAACACAGGATCGCCGAGGGGCAAGGCATAGAATTCGGCGGCCTGTGCCTTTCGGGCTTCGTTATCGCACTTGTTCACGGCCAATACCACCGGCTTATGGGAACCCCGCAACATCTCCGCGATCTCTCTATCGGGGATGGTGAGCCCATCCCTCGCATCAACGAGTAGGATGATGGCATCGGCCTCTTCGATGGCCATAGCCACTTGTGCCTTGATGCTCTCGGAGATGGAAGACCGGGGCTCGAGTTCGAGTCCGCCGGTATCTATCAGAGTATAGCCTTTGGCATTCCAAACGATATCCGCATAGACCCGATCGCGGGTCGTCCCCGGCTCATCCTCAACGATGGCAAGGCGCCTCCCGACGAGCCGGTTGAAGAGGCTCGATTTGCCCACGTTCGGGCGGCCAACGATGGCGATAATCGGCTTGGTCACTGGGATATTCTAGCATATTGAAAAAGCCGGCGCCTCGATCGGCACAAGACCCAAAAAACATGAGCACACACCCCTCCGGAAACTTTCGTGTTCTCCCCGGCAACTTTACAGGCTATCCCCATTGAACGCCATTCCCAAACCGAATATCGTATGGACTACATAATCGCCAAGGGGGAGTCCCATGACGCCCAAGATCGTCACCCAGAACGAAGAGCCCGTCACTCAGAGCGCGCCGGAGGAAAACGTAACCGAGACAAACTGTGTCCACCACTGGATCATCGAGCCGCCCACCCAGCGCATCAGCAAGGGCGTTTGCAAGCTCTGCGGAGCCACCAAGGAGTTCGAAAACTGGGCCTTCGAAGCGGAATAACGGTCGCCCCACAACGCAATCCTACCGAACATCCGTATCCCCGGGTCCCCACCGGCCCGGATAAGCACGTTCTTGGGAAGCCCGAGAGAACATTTCTTGACCGGCGGATCCACTCCCGAACGCTTTTCCCGCCGCACAGAATAGCCCCCCTTATCCCTCCGAAAACGGAAGAGCCATAGTAGCGGGCTCACCCACGACTGACCTCGCCGAATTTCAACCCCCAACCCGAAATGTGACCCAGATCACATACTTGCTCCCCGCTTTCACCCTAGAATCAGGCAGACCCCATACCGGAGGGCAAGAGATGGTCACACAACCGAGTCAATCTCTCCTCGGCCGGCGCGTGGCGGAAGAGAAGGAAGCCCTCCTTTCGGCCACTCCCCGGATCGATATCGAACGGGATCGGTGCATGGTCGCTGCTTACGCGGAGACCGAAGGCCTTCCCATGGTCATCCGCCAAGGGCACTCCTTCCGCAAGCTGTGCGCCGAGAAGACCATCTTCATCGACGGCAACCCCATCGTGGGCACGCTCACCCGGCACAAGTACGGCTCTTACCCCTTCATGGAGATCGGCCCGCGCTGGATGAAGGGAGCCCGCAAGTTCCGTCTGCCGCTGGGATTCGCCGAGGTCACGGAAGAAGAGCGCGAGTGGATCGAGAAGGCGGTGGACTATTGGAAGGAGCGGAACATCTTCACCCGAACCCGCAAGGCGGTGCTCGATTCCTTGGGGGTGGATATCGGCCCCCTCCAGAAAGCGGGCGTATCCACCGAAAGCAATCCGGGCGGACTCATGAGCGGCCAGCCCGATTATGCCTGGGTTCTCGAGAAAGGGCTCACGGGCATTCTAGAGGAGATCGAGGCGGTCCGCCGAACCCTCGATACCGGCGATCCCGAAGGGCTCAAAAAATGGAACTTCCTCGAAGGGGCACGCCTTGCTCTGGACGGCATGATCATCCTCGCCGGGCGCTACGCCGCCCTTGCCCGAAAGATGGCGGCGGAAGAACCCGACCCCGAGCGCAAGGGCGAACTCGAAGAGATCGCCGCTATCTGCCAGCGCGTCCCCGCCCATCCGGCCCGCACATTCCGGGAGGCCATTCAATCGGCTTGGTTTGTGCTCCTCGGCAACTGGTTTCAGACCCCGAACATCGCCGTTGCCGCCCCGGGGCGGTTTACACAATATATGTACCCCTTCTATCAAAAAGATAAGGCGGAGGGAAGAATCACCGAAGAGGAAGCCATCGAGCTCATCCAGTTCTACTTCCTCAAGGTGCAAGCACTGGGGCAAGTGCTCCCCCCGCTCGGATTCAAGTATTCTCAATCGCGTGTGGCCATGCAACTCTCGATCGGAGGGCTCACGCCCGATGGGCGCGATGCCACCAACGAATTGGACTACCTCGTGCTCGAAGCCAAACGGCGGCTTATGATCCCCGAACCGCTCATCTCGCTCCTCTATCACGATGGGCTTTCAGAGGATTTCCTCATGAAGTGCGTGGAGCTCATCCGCACCGGCATCGGGCAACCTTCGTTCCACGACGCCCGCAAGCTCGTGGCCCGGAACCTTTATCACCGGCCGGGCATCTCGCTCGAAGAGGCCCGCAACCAGTGCATCATCGCCTGTGTTCAAGATGCCATCCCGGGCTATACCGATGGCTTCTGGGAAGGGAACCTCAACACGGCCAAGATGATCGAACTCGCCCTCAATGACGGGCGCGATCCCCTCACGGGCATTCAGATCGGGCCAAGGACCGGCACAGTGGATTCCTTCCGAACCTATGACGATCTCTACCGCGCCGTGATCCGGCAACTCGAATACTTCGTGCCGCTCGTCCGCCGGATCTCGCGCACCGCATGGAACATCGAGCGGGATTTCCCCGTGCCCTACTGCTCGGCCTTGGTGCACGATTGCATTCAGAAGGGAAAGGACCTTGTGGACGGGGGAGCACGCTATTCACTGGCCAACGGCACGAGCTTCGTGGGAACGGTGGATCTGGCCAACTCCCTTGTGGCCGTGAAAACCATCGTTTTCGATCAGAAGAAGATCACCCTCGAGGAGCTCAAAACAGCGCTCGATGCCGACTTCGAGGGATACGAACATATCCAGCGGATGTGCCTCGAAGCGCCTAAATACGGCAACGGCGATGAATCGGTGGACGGCGTGGCCCGCGAGCTTTTCAACATCTGTTGGAAGCTTCATCAGACCTACCCCGATTTCCTCGGGCGGAACATCATGCCCGAGGCCTATTCGGTTTCCTCGCACGCCGCGCTCGGCGAGCTCACCGGCGCACTCCCCAACGGGCGCCGCGCCCGTACCGCTCTGACCGATGCTTCCGTCTCGGCCCAACACGGAACGGACAAAAATGGACCCACGGCCCTCGTCACCTCCGCAGCGCGGGTGATCGATACCGTCAAGTTCGGATCGAACCATTTCAACATGCGCTTCCATCCCACGGCACTCAAGGATGTGGAGGGGGCGCGAAAGTTTTTGGCGCTCATCAAGACGTACATGGATATGGGCGGGTATCATGCTCAGTTCAACTGTGTGGACGGAAGAACGCTCCGCGCGGCGCAGGAGAATCCCGATCAGTACCGGAATCTCATCGTGCGGGTGGCCGGCTTCAGCGCCTATTTCGTGCTCCTCGATAAGATCGTGCAAGATGAGATCATCGAGCGGACGGAATTGAAATTGTAAGAGTTGAAGAAAACCTGAGGGTCAGGGGATCCCCAAAAGGAGTGATTGAAGAGGAGAGTGCAAAAGATACCTCTCTCTCGGGGGATTGGGGATGTCCCCCAAGAAAACCCTTTGGGCGGGTGGGTGGGATCGGAGAAGCCCGATCGTTCATGGGGTGTGGGGAAATCCCGGTACAAAGTCCGGAATGAGGTGATCATACGGTTAGTCACCCGAGGGTGAAGATTGCAAAGCTGAATCGCTCTTTTTGGCGGGGATTGCCAATAGAGCACCTCCATCCCCCTTATGGTAGAATGATTTCGGATGAGAGAAGGGAGGCTTCCATGAACGCAGCCATTCAACAACGGAAGAAAGAGCGGGTGATCAAGGCGATCAAGGGGCTCTACCGCGGCCTCGAACGGGTAGATCAAGGGCCGGGGTATCGGGCGAACGTTCGGCTGTGCCTCGAACGGGCCCGGCTCGTAACCGAATCCTATAAGGAAACGGAAGGTCAGCCCATGGTCCTCCGCCGGGCCAAGGCGCTCAAAAAGATCCTCGAGAATATGACCATCTTCATTCAGGACCATGAGTTGATCGTCGGCAACATCGCCAGCGATCCCTCTTCCGTGCCGACCTATCCCGAGATGTTCTACAAATGGCTCAATAAGGCCGTGCAAGATGAGTACAAGCACATGATCGACGATGCCGGCCGCAAGGAGCTCTTCGAAATCCACAAGTACTGGGAAGGGAAATCGGTCCATGGCATGGAGCGGGAGATCGTCCCCGAAGACGTCAAGCCCTATTCCAAGTACAACGGCGTCTTCTTCTGGTCGTATCAATGGGATTCGACTCTGCCCAACTACGAGAAGATATTCCGCGTCGGCTTGAAAGGGCTTCTCGAAGAAGCCCGCGCCCGTCTCAAGGAGATCGATCGGGATCCGAACCTTTCCACCCGGGATTACACCGAGAAGAAGCGCTTCCTCGAAGCGGCCATCATCACCCTCGAGGCGGCGATCACCTTCGCCCGGCGTTACGCGGCCCTGGCGAAGGAGAAAGCGGCCCGCGAGACCGATCCGGCCAAGCGGGCAGCCCTCGAAAAGGTCGCTGATGTCTGCTCGTGGGTTCCGGAGAATCCTTGCCGCACCTTCCACGATTGCCTGCAAGCCTTCTTTCTGATTCATATCATCGTGGACTTCATCGAGATGCCCGCAGTGGGATCCGGCTTCCGGCTCGATTACGTGTGTTATCCGTGGTACAAGAAGGATATCGAGGAGGGCCGGCTCACCCGCGAGGATGCCCTCAACCTGATCGAAATGCTGTGGATCAAGTTCGAGGAGATGGGTTATGTTCACCCGCCGGTGATGATGAGCGCGGGCGGCGGTGGGCTTGCTTGGCAGAACATCACCCTTGCCGGTTGCGATCCGGAGGGCAATCCGGTATGCAACGATCTCTCGTTCCTCTGCCTCGAGGCCACGATGGAACTGCAGTCGGTGCAGCCCCCGCTGTGCTTCCGCTACAATGAGAAAACGCCACGGGAGCTGATCCTGAAGGCGATAGATTGCCAGGCCACGGGTGTGGCTCAGCCGGCCTTCTTCAACGACAAGGTGATGATCCCGTACTTCCTGCAGAGAGGGTTCTCGCTCGAAGATGCGCGGAGCTATGCCATCAACAACTGCATGGCATGGCAAATCCCCGGCAAGAACATCGTGAACCGCCAGTCCATGGGTCACTTCTCGTTGCCCAAGTGCCTCGATCTGGCGCTGAACAGGGGCATCGACAACCTGACCGGTATGCAGCTCGGCGCGCCCACGCCGGACCCGAACACCTTCAAGTCCATCGAGGATGTGCTCGATGCCTTCTTCGTGCAGTACCGCTTCTTCCTCGAAAAGCAGGTCAAGCTCGGCAACGCCGGCGACGCTCTTTATGAGGAATACCTCCCACGTCCCTTCACCACCATCTTGCTCGATGGTGCCGTGGATATCGCCCTCGATTGCCGCAAATGGCAGTACCATCCGAGGAGCTGGATCCTCCCCATCGGCGGGGTGACTGTGGCCGATTCGCTCGCCGCCATCAAGAAGCTCGTCTTCGATGAGAAGCAGATCACCATGGCCGAGCTCCGGGAGGCACTCGACAAGAACTTCGAAGGCAAGGAGGAGCTCCGCCAGAAGCTTCTGGCCGCGCCCAAGTTCGGCAACGACGACGACTACGTGGACACCCTCGCCCAGAAGGTCTTCTACGGCATCGCCCGTGAGACCAAGAAATTCAAATCCTATTACGGCGCGCCGTACGATCTGGACGGCACTTCGGCCTCCATGGGGTATTTCACCGGCGCCGCATGCGGCGCAACCCCCGACGGCCGCTTCGCTAAAGAGCCCCTGCCGGATGGCAACATCTCTCCGGCGCAAGGTCGGGATACCAAGGGCCCGACGGCGGTATTGAAGAGCGTGGGGAAGATCGATCCGCTCATGTCGCACAATCATCTTCTGAATCAGCGGTTCGCACCCCAGTTCTTGAAAGGCGAGTATCGGGAGATCTTCGCCGATTACCTGAAAACGTGGGCCGATCTCAATATCCATCATATCCAGTTCAATGTGGTCACGCCGGAGGAGCTTCACGAAGCGCAAGTCGAACCCGAGAAACACGAGGATTTGATCGTGCGGGTCTCCGGCTATGCGGCATACTTTGTGGATCTGACCAAATCCCTTCAGGACGATATCATCGCCCGGACCGAGCAGGCCTTCGTGGGATAGATCCGAACCGGAAGCTCGCGGATGTGGCTTGCGGCCGATTACCGATCCCCTTCTATCCGCCTTAGGGAAAGGCGGATAGAAGGGGATTTGCCGAAGGGATTCACGTAGGCACGGGCAATGCATGAAGAGCCCCCTATCGGCACCAACATAAGGAGCAACGTGATAGAACAAAGCGAGAGGGAACCCAGGGGCCTGATTCTGAAAATACAGCGATTCACCGTGCACGATGGCCCGGGCATTCGAAGCACGATCTTCGTGAAAGGATGCCCCCTTCGGTGTCAGTGGTGCAGTACACCGGAATCGCAATCCCCCCATCGCGAGATCATCACCTACGATCAGAAATGCCTCGGCTGCGGCAAGTGCGCCGCGGTCTGCCCACAGGGGGCGATCACCATGGAGGCCCTGGGGAGGAGGGTGATCGATTGGAAGAAATGCGATCGGTGTCTGAAATGCGCGGAGGTATGCCCCGCCGGCGCCATCGCCATCGCCGGCAAGTACATGACGGTCACGGAAGTCCTCGCCGAAGTGACCAGTGACGAGCTCTTCTACCGGAATTCCGGCGGAGGGGTCACCATCTCCGGCGGAGAACCGCTTGCCCAACCCACCTTCGTGCGAGAGATATTCCGGCGCCTCAAGGAAAGGGGCATCCATACCGCCCTCGATACATGCGGCTTCGCCAAATGGGAAGTCCTTGAAAGCGTGCTCCGGTACGTTGACCTTGTCCTTTACGATATCAAGCACATGGACACCTCCGAACATATCATCGGCACGGGGCAGAACAATGCCCTGATCCTCGAGAACGCCCGAAAGACCGCCGCCCGGGTGCGGACGTGGCTCCGCGTGCCGCTCATTCCCGGCTTCAACGACTCCGAGGAAAACATCCGCAAGACGGCCGAGTTCGGGCGGGAGATCGGCGCGGAGCAAGTTTCACTCCTTCCCTATCACGAATGGGGGACCCCCACCTACGAGCGGATCGGGCGCGAATACGCTCTCTGGGGGATTGAAAAACTCAGCGACGCTCAAATCGCAAGGGCCAAAGAGATCTGTGAATCCGCCGGCTTGCCGACGGTCATCGGGAGATAAAGTCCGGATCGTGCCGGATTGACCTTTGTGGATTCCGGCGCATTATCCGTCTCGGCCTCGCGACGCGTAAATGCCCCCTCAAAGATGGTCCACCGTCTGCCGGAGAGACCACCCCCAAAAAACACCCGATCCCACGGAAGCCCCAATCCCACATCGTGTCACGATACCGTGACAAAAATTCAACGCCTTGTTGAATTAAAATCATCAACCGCCCCCTGGTCAAGCGCATGAACGGCTGGTAAAATAGCTTCCAATATAAACATCGTGTAATCATCTTGCGCCTCAGCATAAATTTCCTGTGAACGAACCCCGCTGAGGCCCCTCTTCCCGGAAGACCGTAAGCATTCACACCTTGAGGGAAGAGCTTTCGAAGTTCAGGCTAGCTATCACAAGAGGGATCCATAAACCAAGGATAATTCATAGACGAAGCAGAGCGAAAAGCGATAAGGCATTCAACGAAAGGGGGTAACCCGTGGTTATGAAGAGTGGGAAGAGACTTCTGGCAACATTGGGCGGATTGTGTGCTATACTTGTGCTCCTCATCGGCATGTGGGTCCCACAGACCGTGCTTGCGGCCGCGGTGGGCGATTGGATCGAGTACTCGATCGTCTATCAAGGCGGAAATCAGAACAACACCACCACTTGGCGGTACAACGTGACCGAGGTGGGGGTCACCAAGGACGGGGTGCCCGGATGCTATCACATGGTCGCCACCATCACCGGGAGCGCCTACCGGACGAGCCATTCCTCGTTCGGGGATCAGACGGTCCGGCTCGATCAGGCGGAGGACTGGCGGCTTCCCAATGGTCGGATGGTGCATCGCTACTCACATCAAACAGAAGTACCCGTCATCGGCACGAACTCTGCTGAGATCTATTACGAGAACGTCGTCGGTTACCCGGGATGGCCGTATGCGGTGGGCAACAGTTGGACCTACAACGCCCGGACGGATTCTTCGAATAGCATGGCGCCGGATTGGACCGATACCTATCGCGCCGACGTGGTTTCGGATAGCGATATCGTGACCGTCGGCGGCGTGGATTACATCTGCTATCGGGTGGAGCATACCCTCACCGCCACCACCGCTTCCAACCCTCCGGGCGGCGGCGTGGGCAGCAAGATCATCGAATACTGGCCGGTGAGAGCCACCGCTTTTGTGGCCCCAATCAAGGTGATCGACAATGTGGACTTCGTGGGCGTCGAGACTCGCACCATGACCGATGCAAACCCGCTCCCGATCGCCCCACCCACCGTCGCCACCAATTCCGCCTCCGGGATCGGGACGGATACGGCCACGCTGAACGGCACCTTGATATCGCTGGGTTCGGCGGCATCGGTGAACGTCTGGTTCGAATGGGGGCTCGATACCTCCTACGGGAACACCACCCCCGTGGAAAGCAAATCCTCGACCGGCGCTTTCTCCGCCCCGCTCTCTGGACTGATCCCCGGCACCATTTATCACTTCCGCGCCGTGGCTCACGGCGACCGCGATCCGGTGTACGGGGCAGACCTCACCTTCGTAACCGTCACGCCCGGCGCGCCTCAAGTAACGACCAACCCCGCAGACAATATCACCACAAATTCGGCGGTGCTGAACGGCACCCTCGGAGACCTCGGCACGGCCGCTCAGGTCACCGTCTTCTTCGAGTGGGGGATGGATGTTTCTTACGGAAACCAGACGCCCCCGGAAATGATGACTTCCCCCGGCATCTTCTCCTCGAGCCTTTCGGGGCTTGTGCCCGATACCGAGTACCATTTCCGGGCTGTGGCCATCGGGGACGGCACCGCCTACGGCGATGACGTGACCTTCCGAACGGCATGCGGCAGCCAAACATGGCATCTGAGCAAGGTCTCCGCGGAGGCCGGGCCGTTTGCCATCGACGGCGATGCCTTCACCCGCGATAACCGCTACATGTTCCCCTCGGCTCCCACGAGCGGCACCGAAACCAGCGTCTTGATCGGCTACCAGCCTTCGGATTGCTTGAGCTGGCAAGATGACAACGATGATGCCTACTTCTATGCCGATTTTGCCGCCGAGACCGAGATGACCCTTCCCAATCAGGGATGGCAGGCCAGCATCGTCTATTCTTCGTCCAATGAGGATAACACCGATGGGGTCATCGGCACACTCACGGCCCTTCTGCTCAAGGTGGATAACCAGAAGCATGAAACCGTCATGGCCGAGCAGACCCTGCCGGTCCCTGAGAACCAAAATCACGCCGTTCTCCTCTTCGATAACATCTCCGGCGAGGGTGAGACCCAGTTCAATCCCGGCGATCGGCTGGCCTTGCGCTTGCTGGGCACAATGGACCGATATGAGTCATGGTGGGAATTCATCATTATCATCCCAGTCCTGAAAACGGATTGCGCAGATTACATGTACGCCCACTTCGATGCGGCTCAGAGCGATAGCTGGCTCAAGAGCCCCTGCACCGATCCCGGCTATCCCAATCCCGGTCCGTGTTCGAACCGGATCTGGCACTTGACCAACACCGATGTCACCGGACCGTTCACTCAGGATGACGATAGCGACTGGCGCAACGCGGATCATGCGCCCGATAACAAGCTCATGACCCTTACCCCGCCCACAACGGAAGAACCGGCGAGCGTGATGATTCAAGATAACTGGGGCATCACGGATTCGGAAAACGACGTCTGGTGGTATGCCGAGAGCCCCGCGCTCGGGGACCTCGAGCTCGATAATTCCGGCTGGAGATTGGCCCTCATCATCAGTTCCTCCAACGGGGACTGGAACGCCGACGGCGAGATCGGCTCCCTCACCACCAAGATTTACAAAGTGAATGACGCCGGCCAGGCCACACTCATGGCAAAGCAGGAGAGGCTCGCCATTCCGCCCAATATGGATCACGTCCCGCTGGTGTTCGATCGCTTCGAAGGTACGGGTTCCACCCAATTCAACGCCTCGAGCGGCGACCGGCTGGCCATTTGCGTGGAATCCCGATGCCTTGGGTGCACTGAAAAGTCCGGCATGGAGCTGAACAACTGGGTGAGGATCTACTTCGGCTCGCTCACGTACGATGCGCAGCTCAGAACGCCCTGCGCCGATCCGGGATACCCGGACCCCGATCGAGACGGCGATGGATGGCCGGCATCCGTGGATTGTGACGATTTCGATCCTTCGGTTTACCCGGGCGCCCCCGAGATCTGCAACGGCATTGACGATGATTGCGATGGCGAGATCGACGAGGGCGTCACTTCCACCTTCTATCGCGATGTCGACGCCGACGGTTACGGAGACCCCGACATCAGCATCGAGGCTTGCTCCGCCCCCGAAGGATACGTGGCGGACAACACCGATTGCAATGACGCCGACCCCACCGTCCATCCCGGCGCAGAGGAGATCTGCAACGGCATCGATGACGATTGCGATGGCCTCATCGACGAGGGCGTCACTTCCACCTTCTATCGCGATGCCGACGCCGACGGTTACGGAGACCCCGACATCAGCATCGAGGCTTGCTCCGCCCCCGAAGGGTACGTGGCGGACAACACCGATTGCGATGACGCCGACCCCGCCGTCCATCCCGGCGCAGAGGAGATCTGCAACGGCATCGATGACGATTGCGACGGCCTCATCGACGAAGGGCTGGATATAGATGGCGACGGCATTTGCAATGCGGAAGATAACTGCCCGACCGTCTATAACCCCGATCAGGCCGATAGCGACGGCGATGGCATCGGCGATGCCTGCGAATGCATCCCCCTCGATATCGAAGTGGGCGATACGGCCTGCTACGACGTTACATACGATAACGGCGCAGGCCTCATCTCCAATGAAACCTGGACCTTCACCGTCACCAGCCTGGAGGAGGTCAGCGGCGTCAATACCTTCAACGCCGAGGCGGACTTCGGCGGCACCACACCCCCGCGGATTTACCTCTTCAGCGGCGCCCCCATCGACGTCACCATCACAAACTACGAGGAGTGGCGCAGCATCTGCAACCTCGGCCTCGTCAAGTCCTTCACCGGACTCTCCGCCTTCGGCGGCTTCGTAAGCGTGGGAGCCACCAGAGACTACACGTACACCTCCGGAGAATACGGATGGCCCTTCACCGTCGGCCAGAGCGGCACCTATATCGAGGCCGCCAGCGTCCATGTGGATAGTCCCCCCATGGATATCCACTTCCAGGACACCTGGGATTGGCAGGTCACCGCCATCGAGAACATCACCCTCGCCGACGGCCATACCATCGTACCGTGCTACCGCGTCGAGCACACCTGGGTCGGGCACTCCGGCGATACCCCCGGAACTCCGACAAACGAGGTCGAAAAGATCGAGTGGTGGGCCGTCGAAGAGGGCTGGATCGGACCGGTGATGAGGGTGGATGAGATGACCTACCAGGGCATCGAAACCTTCCTCGGCTGCGGCGAGGCGTGCTCGGATATAGATAGCGATGGCATTTGCGATGCGGAAGACAACTGCCCGGATGTGTACAACCCCGACCAAGCCGATAGCGACGGCGACGGCATCGGCGATGCCTGCGATGCATGTCCATTCGATGCCCTGAATGATGCCGATGGCGATGGCGTCTGCGGCGATGTGGATAACTGCCCCGACGTCTACAACCCCGATCAAGCCGATAGCGACGGCGACGGCATCGGCGATGCCTGCGATACCCCCGACTGTGCCGATGTCGATATCTCCGTGGCCCTGCAGGGGAGCGGGCGGCCCGATCCGGCCGGATGGCAAATCCCCCTCACCGTCAAGTTCTTCGCCCCGGGCGCAAACGTGCTCTCCGATCCGCCGATCTACACCTTCAACCTCACCACCGAGAAATCGGGGAGCTACGCCGTGGCCCGGGCCGCATGCGTCGCCCCCGGGACCTACGATATCACCGTGGTCAGCGAACACACGCTCATCAACGTGAAACGCGATGTGGTCATCGCCCTCCCGAGCACCGCCGTGTTCATGGGCACCCTCCTCGAAGGCAACGCCAACAATGATCTGGCGGTGGACGTGAGCGATTTCAAGATCGTGAAGAACGCTTGGCTCAAGGCGGCAGGCGATCCCGGCTATGACGCCCGCGCCGATTTCAACCGCGATGGCGTGGTGGACGTGACCGACTTC
>DAOTYO010000016.1:0-57211 GCA_034434815.1 Dehalococcoidia bacterium | reverse complement strand
GACGGTGGGGTCCGAGTCATCGCAATCGGTGTTGTCGGAGACGTATCCGGCGGGTGCGGAGCACGCTTGGACGCTCGCCGCGGGGTCTCCGAAGCCGTCGGAATCGGCGTCGCGGAAGAAGGTGGAGAGCTCGTCGCATGGGATGATCTCGATCTCTGCACCGATTCCGGATGCCGCAATGAGATTTCCCTGGCAATCGTGCAAATTCACGTTTGAGATCTCGAGAACCGTGCTCTCTCCGGCCTCTCCCACGGCCTTGATTGTGAGCGTTCCGATGGTTTGATTGCCGTAGAGAAAGGTCTCGCCGTTGCTGTAGCCCCTGATGTGAAGCGCCCCCGGATTGGAAGCGTTATCCGGGATGGCATCCGGGATGGGAAATCCCGGGAACGAGGCCGGGACGAAGTCCATAACTTCGATGACATCGGAATTCCACTTCAGATTGAAGCTGAAAAACCGGATGCCGCAGCCGCTTGAGGCATCGGGCATGTTGATGATGTCCAGAGGGATGTTCTCTTGGGTGTTTGACTCGAGGATGGTGATCGTCTCTCCGCTGTTAACCTCTACGGTGGTCCCGATCATCCAAGCCACGCTTGTGGGAAGGCTCAGTAGCACGAGCAAGATTATGGATAAGCACAGCTGAAATATCCTTATCCCTTTGGGCACCATAAAACACTCCCCTCCGTGAGAGTAATCCTTGGTACCATAGTACTCCATTTTTGGTAAAAAGGGGGTAAAAAGGTCAGGGGGGAAGTTAAGGGTGCGTAAAGGATTTGTCAAAGATCTGTCAAAAAGGGGCGATTCCTATTCTGTATGCCGAGACATTTGCGGCGGGATTTCCTTCAGACGAGGGGAGAACGGCTCGCGATAATGGATCCGCGAATATGTGGAATGCGAGTATCTTTCCGAGGGCCGGAAAAAAGAAGGCCAAACCCACCTTCGGCGAGTTTGGCCTTCCTAACAATGGGGCCCGTTTTGTGGAGAGATTGAACGCTCTCTAGCTCTTGCCGATCTTGAACATCTTCGTGCCGCACTTCGGGCAAACGCCCTGAGTGGCGGGCCGGCCATTCTTCATCTTGATCGGCTTGGGATTCTTCATCTCTCTCTTCGCTCGGCACTTCATGCAGTAGGCTTCCATCTGGGTGACCTCCTTTTGGAATGTTTGCACGAAGGATAGAACATTTCTTTGCGAATGTCAATAGCTTTGGCCGAGGAAATTTCGGAAAAGACGTGCTTTTCAGGGGTTTTCTGCTTTGGCGAACTGACCGCTCGGACGCCTCTTCTGGGGATTGATGGATCGTTTATTCTGCCGGGCCGGATATTCATGCCGTTTTAACGGAGAGGATGCTATGCTAGGACTCGCCCGGCGGTTCAGTGCCGAGCCATTCAATCGGAGAGGACACAGTGAAACGAGCGAAAATCCTTCTGTTGTTCGTGAGTCTCTTGGGATGCTTGATCTTCCTTCTTCAGCCTGTGGCCTTAGCCACAGGGATCACCGTATTTGTCACCGTGATTTCTTCCGAAGACGGCCCCCATGAGACCGATGCCGCGGTCGATGATGCGGTGGTGAGCTGGGCCTCCGGGGTTTACTCGAACAACATGGATACGATGCAGAAACTCGAGATCCCCCGGGCCTCGGCTCTGGAGGTCACCGCTATCGGCCGAACGGAAGTCGGATATGACCGGGTTCACATCTACAATTCCGAAGGGGAGGAGATTCGGAGGCTTTCCGGGGTGATTCATACCACCTTTACTGTTCCGGGATCATCTATCCGGGTACGCTTCGTCACGGATGGCTCGGTGACCGATCAGGGTGTGGTCGTATCCGTTCGCGCTGTAGCTATGGAGGGAGATGAATCTCCGGGGGCCTCAGCTTCCGCGGGGTTCTCACCGGGGAAGTGAGCTATCGATCACGGAGATTCATAGCCAGGGGAAAACCTGTTTCCGAACAAAATCGAAATTCCGTTTGACCTTTTCCCTGCCCGAAACGATTCCCATGTGGCCCGGCAGTAAATAGGCAATATCGAGCTGGGCCAAGCTTTCGATGCTCTGTTTGAGTTGCTCTCCGCTGCCGCCGGGGAAGTCCACCCGACCGGTATTGCCTTCGAATATTACGTCTCCGCAGATCAGGATCCCCTCGGGCCGATAGTAGAAACAGATGCTATCGGGCGAGTGGCCCGGGGCATGAAGCACTTCGAATTCGAGCTTGCCCGTTTTGAGATTCCCGTTCAGAATTTCATCTTCCTTGATGTGGATGGGTTCCATGCCGAATACGTGGGATACCCCCACCACTGTAAGCTCGTAGGATTCCTTTTGAAGGGGGTGGAGGAGCACCTTTGCTCCTGAAAGCTTGCGAAGCGCATCGCTGGCCCAGTAGTGATCGGCATGGAGGTGGGTATTGACGATGAGATTGATCTTCTTTGGGTCGAGCCCATCCGCATGCATTGCCCGAATCAGACCGGGAAGATAGTGCTCGAGCCCCGGATCGATCAAGGCGATGATCTCGTCCTTGATCACGTATGTGTTGCAATCCATCATTCCGGTCTCGGGATAGAAATACACGTTTTCGGTCAGTTTCATCTCATGTCCTTTGCTACCAAACTACGACTTCGTCAATCTTGTACTGTTCCCGGAGGATGCGAACAAGATCTTCTCGGACGGCGGGATCGCGGATCGGCTCGATTTCCGATACCGGAAGCCCGTTCTCATTAACACGGCACTGCCATTTCCGGAGGTACCCGACCACCATGATGTACATGTGAGGCGGGTACCATCCGGCGCAGCACCCGCCCATTGCACTGGTGTTTCCCACGAAGTACAGTACATCCTCGTTGCCATATCGAAGGGTCGTTTCCTCCGATTTCCAGATGTAGCCGGTCGAGTAATGAATCTCCTCGTTCAGAGGGAAATGGGCGAATTCTTCGATCATCGGTGGTTGCCTCCACGGAGCGCTATGTAGATTATAGAGGGTCAGACCCGTAGAGCACAACGCGGCCTATGAGCCCGAAAAGAGCGATTCACTTTGCGGCCTTCACTTTCGGGTGAATGATCGTTATCATCACCTCATTCCGAATCTTGTCCCGGAACCTTCCATATCCGATGAACGATCCGGCTTCTCCGATCCCACCCGCCCGCCCAAGGGTTTTCTTGGGGGACACCTCCAATCCCTCGGCTTGAGAGGTGTCTTATGTACTTTCCTCTTCAATCGCTGTTTTGGGGATGAGGATCATTGCCCGGCGTCCCGGATCTGTGCCTTGATGGCCTTCACTTGCTCCACAAGCGAATCCGGTTCCTCCTTGCCGCTCTCCTCCCATGGCTTTCCCAGACCAAGATCGGTGGCGATGATCTTGTAGCAATTGTAAGCTTCGGCGGAGCTTGCGTTTCCCCCCGGGTGCCAAGCGGCGCCGGTGGCATACAGATTGGCGATGGGCGTTCGGTGATCGGCCAACTCCGGGATGGGGCGATTCTGATAGCGCTGATACGGCGGGCAATCGATGATGGCGTTGCTCCCATCCGGCCCGAAATTCTTCATCCGAAGGTTATCGTGCGGGGTATTCGCGTGGACGCCGATGATGTTTTCCCACGTGATGTTCGGAGCATGCCGGTGCCACAGTTCCACGAGTTCCCGGAGATATTGCTCCTTGATCGTCATCCATTCCGTCTCCGTATGTGCAGTTGCGGGCGGGCCGAGCTGTTCATGCACGGCGATATGTTTCCCATGTGGGGCGTATGAGGGGTCGGCCAAGCTGTGGCACCAGATCACCGGGTTCCAATCGGCGAGCGGGGGCTGTATCCCCAGCCGTTGGTAGTGACACTCGCGGGCCACATGTTCAGGGTCCGGATCCTCGGCAAGGCCGAGCCAATAGCACCGGTTCACATCGGGGTTGAAGCTAGCGGAAAGGTAGCTCGGTGCTTCATTGAGGGCAAAGACATAGTCCATGTAGCACGAGAATTTCGATTCGAGGAGCTCGATGCGGCGGATGACCCGGGAACCCCAGTGTTCTCTTCCGACGAGCTCGAAGCAGAGTTGCCGCGGGTTCAAGGTGCTGACCACGATCCTGCGCGCGGCGATCACCGATCCATCGGAAAGACGGATTCCCACGGCCTTTCCGTTCTCGATCGACACTTTCTCGACGTGGGCATGAGTGAAGAGTTTGCATCCCATCTGAGTCAGCAGTTGATGGGCGGCGTGTGCGATCTGATGGGTTCCCCCTCGGGCGAAGCCGAGGGTGGGAAGAGTTGCCGCGATGCCGAAGGCATCGGCGCCCGTGCCGGGCTCGTTCACGTCCATGATGGCCGTGAGCGCGAATCGGGTCAGACAATATTGGAGCTCGGGGCTTTCCCAGAATTCCCGCACCGCCCGGAGGGCGCTCGCCGTAAGCACGAGCGAATCCGGCTCGAACCCCGCCCCGGCGAGGGGGCCGTAAACGGCCATCTGCCTTTCCAGAACCTCGGGCCGGTTCCGGAGTGCCGCCGGATTGAAGATCATATCCATCTGAACCCGCTGGATGGCATCGGTGTTCCAGAGATTCCACAGCTTGAGCCACTGCTCGGCATCCTTCGGGGAAAATCGGGCGATCTCGCGAGCGCTTCTTTCCTGAGAAGGATCGGCCTTCTCGCTGTAGATGACGAGGCACGTTCCGGACTTGCGGAAGGAAGCGCCATCGGCGGCGGGATACTGATCGATCCGGGCGCCGTATTCCCAGAACTCGGGGAAATCCCTCCAGAGGGGGGCATAGTACCATGGGAGGATGATGTTGGCGTGGGTATTGCCGCGGAAGCCGGCGGCGGCCACTTCATCGGTGGAAAGGCAGCCCCCGATCTCATGGCGCCGCTCGAAGATGCCTACCCGCATTCCCCCGTACCGGATCAGATACAGGGCGAGGAAGAGCGCCTTGGTCCCTCCCCCGACGACGACGGCATCGAATGTCTCATCCGGCATTCGTTTCTCCCTGCCGTTGCGTAAAATGAAAGGGGATCCGTTTCACGGGTCCCCTTTCGTTTCGGCCGCTGCTATTACCGCCCTTTGTAGATGGGTTTGCGCTTTTCCTTGAAGGCCCGCATCCCCTCCTTGGAGTCCTCGGTGGCGAAGATGGGCCAGCCGAGTTCGTCTTGCTTCTTCATCGCGAGCTCTTCCGGAACATCCTCTTGGATTTCGCGCAGCGCGCGGGTGATGGCCTTGATGGATAGAGGGGCGTTTTCGCACAGCTCGTGGGCGATTTTAAGGGCCTCCTCGAGGGCCTTGCCCTTGGGCACTACCCGATTGATGAGCCCGAATCGGAGGGCCTCTTCGGCGCTGAGACGCCGCCCGAGGAGGAGGATTTCAGCCGCTAGGCAATAGGGGATCTGACGGCGCAATCGCACGGTGGATCCGCCCAGAGGGAAAAGACCGCGGGTCACTTCCGTGATGCCGAACACCGCATCCTCCGCCCCCACCCGGATATCGGTGCCCTGCAGAATCTCGGTTCCGCCGGCGAGCGCATATCCTTCGACGGCCAAGATGATCGGTTTCTTGGGCTGGTTATCCCGGAGAAGCGCTTGCCAGTGCAGGTTCGGTACCTCTTTCATGAGACGTTGGATTTCCTCCGCATCTTCCCCGGGGCCGGGCCCTACCTTGAGATCCATGCCGGCACAGAAGGTGTCCCCTTTCCCCGTCAGTACGGCACAGTAGAGATCATCATCCTGATCGAGCCGGCGCCAAGCCTTGTACATGCCGATCAACATCGCCGGACTGAGCGCGTTCTTGGCTTCCGGCCGGTTCAGAGTGACGATCAGAACATGGCCCTCCTTTTCGATGGTGCAGTTCTTGGTGCTGATGTCGAGCGTTTCCCTCACAAATTCCTCCTATTCAGTGCTCTATGGGATCGAGATGACCGGCAATTGCGCCGGGTCCTTCCGCACGAGGTCTTTTGCGGCGGCGCTGATCTCGTATATGCCGGGAGAGTATCATGGCGAAGACCTCCGCCGCGTCATAAAGGGCCTTCGAATTGAAGCCTCGGGTCCGGCCGCTTCGACCGCCTCCGCGGTGAGCTCGCGTATTCCCGCATCCGAGGGTTGACGATCCGTATTCCGTTTTCTTGCTCCCGAAGGCATGGCTCATCGATCCGGCGGAGAAAGGCCGGATGGGCGTCGGTTGCTTTATGGCCCTTGCGACTTATTTCATCATATTTGTCCCTTCGAATCAAGCGCGAAAGCCGGCTTGATCGTACCGACTTCGCGGAAGGGAGGAGATCGCCGCATCCTCCGCAGGGGGTTCTATTCGAGATGGGTGATCACGTTGGATGGTTTGGGGAGGATCGAGACTTCGATGCCCGCCTCTTTGAAGAGCTCGATGAAGGAATCGTCGGCATACTTACCGAAGCTGACGAATCGCTTGATGCGGGCGTTCACGAGCATCTTGGCGCAGAGGATGCAGGGGGTATGGGTGCAGTAGATCGTGGCATTCTCGAGGCTGACCCCGTGAAGGGAGGCCTGAATGATCACGTTCTGTTCGGCGTGAATGGAACGGCAGATCTCATGGCGGGTCCCGGAGGGGATATTGCGCTCATCACGGAGGCATCCCAACTCCAGACAGTCCTTGAGTCCGGCGGGGGCGCCATTGTAGCCGGTAGCCAGAATGTGTTTATCCCGGACCGCCACGGCCCCCACGTGATGCCTCAGACACGTCGAGCGTTCCGCCACCACCGAGGCGATCTTGAGAAAGTATTCGTCCAGACCGGGGCGTTGAGCGGGACTCATTCTCTCAATGCGGCGATCAGCCGCTCCGTCTCCTTGCGAAGGTGTTCGATGGATGACTCGTTGATCAGGGTGAAATCCGCCATGGCGATCGGGCCCCCCTTCCCGAGCTTTTCGATCTCGTTGTAATCGCGGCTCAGGGATTCCTCCGGTGTAAGAGGCCTCACCTTCCTGAGCGGCAAGCGGGATTGGCGGGTCTTCGGGGAAGCATAAACGGCTACAACGACGAGATCGGTGCCATAGCGCGCCTTGAGTAGCTTGTACTCGTCCCACGAATAGAGGCCATCGATCACCACCGGGGAATATCGAAGCGCCTCATCGATCCGGGGAAGGTTCAGTTTGGCGTAGGCATCCATGCCGTGTTCTTCGCGAAGGCGCTGGCGGATGGTTCGCTCGCTCTCTTCGTTCAATGGCATGCCGCGTCTCGCGATCTCTTGATCGGTGATGTCCCCGAAGCGGATTCGCTTGAATCCGTGTTCCTCGAAGGCCCGGGACACCTCCGATTTCCCCGATCCGTTCATGCCTACGATGGCTACGATCTTCATTGCTTTGCGAGCTTTCGGGGCTTATTATAGTCCGGGACGGTAGATTTGTGCAAATGCGGCCGAAGCATTAAAATAGGGGTCAGCGGGATTCTTCGGGGGAAGGCATGGACGAAAGGGAGAAGATCCGTCTCCGCATTCACCATTGGATTGAGCACAATCGGGAACACAACGCTGAATTTCGCGATTGGGCTGCCAGAGCGGGCAAGCTTGCCGGCCAAGGTGTGGAGGATGAAATCGTGAGGGCCGCGGAAGCGCTCGAACAGGCCAACCGGCATCTTGAGGGGGCCCTGCGAAGGCTGGGAACCGAGGGCTCATAGGGAGGGGACGATGTGTCTGGCCAAGGCTTATGTTCAGGATCAAATCGCTCTCGAAGATGTGGCGAGGGTGCGGGTGGAGGGAAGGGCTATCATCTTGAGAACGCTTTTCGGGGAGCAGAAAGAGATCGAGGGGGTCATCAAGGAGATCGATTTTCAAGGGGCCAAGATCGTTATCGAAAGATCATCTTGAGGGGGTGCTGAAATGAGTTGCCGGGAACTCCTGAGGCAGAAGGGTTATCGTATCACGCCGCAACGTTCGCTCATCCTCGATGTGCTTCACAACGCGGAAAGGCATATTACTCCCGAGGAGATCTATCGGCAGGTCTCGGCCAGATTCCCGGAAGTGAACAAATCCACTGTTTACCGTACGCTCGAAACCCTCAAGAAACTGGACCTTGTGGACGAGACGGATCTGGGGGGGAACAAGCTTTATTATCATCATGCGGAGCACGGGCATCACCATCATCTCATTTGTCAGGAATGCGGGAAGGCGATCGAGATCGAGGAAAAAGCCTTCGATCCTTTGAAGGAACTGTTGATGACGAAGTATCGCTTTGTGCCGGATATCCGGCATCTCGCGGTGTTCGGGCAGTGTGCCGAATGCGCATCCCGGGCCGGGTCTACTCAGGCTTAGCCCGGTTTTGCTCGCGGCCCCTCTCGGTGATCCCTTCTCGAATGCCCGCGATGTGCCGGGCGGTGATCCTCCGGGCCCAGTCCAGTGCCCTCTCCGATTCGTATGCCATGGCGGATGAGAAATTCATCCCGAATCCCTCGTCTATGAGCCGCTTGTAAGCTTTCACTACCGCCGGGTCACAGGAAGCGATATCGCGGGCCAGTTTCCGGCAAACGGGCAATAGCTCTTCCGGCGGGACCACACGGTTGACGAGTCCCCATGCTTCCGCCTCCCGGGCGCCAAGATAGTTGCCGGTGAAGGAAAGCTCCTTGGCCCGGGAGATGCCGATGAGGCGCGGCAAGCGCTGGCTCAAGCCCCATCCCGGAAGCATTCCCACCCGAACGTGGGTATCGGCGAACTTCGCTTCAGTGGAAGCGATGAGGATATCGCACGAAAGGGCGAGCTCGAAGCCCGCGGTGATGGCATGACCGTTGATCGCGCCGATGATCGGCCGGTCGAAGGCTTTGATCGCCTCTTGCACGATGTCCCCTTCCTCTTCAAAGGCCGCCCCGTTCTGGGCCCCGGCGGCGGCTTCCTTGAGGTCCATTCCGGCGGAAAATGCCCTTCCGGCGCCGGTCAGGATGACCACCCGGACGCTCTCGTCTTTTTGAAGTTCGTGGAAGGCCTCCGCAAGCGCCCGGCGGAGCTCCCGGGAGAGCGCGTTCATCGCTTCGGGACGGTTGAGGGTGACGACGGCGATGCCTTCCTCCTTCTCGATCTTGAGCACGGACGATGCCATGATCTTGCTCCTTTTGCCGGTTAGATATCGATCAAGGGGGTGTGAGTTTCCACCCCCCGATGGCGCCGGACGAGAGCAGCCGTTCCGCTTCGCCGATGATGTTCTGAATCAGATCGCGGGCGCTGACGATCGAATCGATGAAGCCGATGGCCAATGATATGGTATCCACGCCGGCTTCTTTGGGGATGCCCGCCCGCTCGGCGCGGGCCGCCGCCATCATGATCTCCCGCGTTCCCTGGGCCTGTACCAGTTGCTGCAATTCCTCGGGGGTCGGGGTGTGCAGGATGGGATCTCGCCATCTGGGATCGTAGGGGTCCGCCGCCGCAAGTACCGCTTTGTGTTTCTCGTTCAGGGGGCATTCCTTGACAGCGCAGAAGACCGTTCCCATCATCACGGCATCGGCCCCGAGCGCCAGGGCTCCGAGGAAGGTTCGCCCGTCCCCGATGCCTCCCGCCGCGATGAGCGGCACCTTGAGTTTGCGGGCCGCAAGGGGGATGCTTACGAAAGTGGTGAGCATATTAGGGCTCTTGAGGCCGGCGCCTTCGAGCCCCATGATGCACACCGCATCCGCGCCGGCGCGCTCGGCGGCAAGGGCGTGTTTGACCGATTGCACTTTGTGGAACCAGAGAAGGCCGGCCTCCTTGATGCGCCGTCCGTACTCCTCCGCCCGGTAACCGGCGGTTTCGATCACGGGCACCCGCTCCTCGATGGCCGTATCGCGCATCGGGATGAGGATAGGGTCAACGGTGGGACTGAGATTGACCGCGAAGGGCTTATCGGTGAGGGAGCGCATCTTTCGAATTTCATCCCGCAATCTTTCCGGCGTGCGGAGGGTCCACGCGGTGATCATCCCCAATCCGCCGGCCTCGGAGACGGCTGCCGCAAGCTCGGCCCGCCCGATCATGGCCAGTGCCCCCTGAAGAATGGGGTACTCGATGCCGAGCATGCGCGTGATGCGGGTGTTCCACTTCATGAAAGCTCCTTTCCGCCTCTCCTCTCGCGGCCGATCTAGCCGTGAGCGGAGGAAATCCCGAGATCGATATGAACGAACTCGATGCCCCCGTCAACCTCGAACATCCGCCCCGTCACCCACCGGGAGGCATCCGAAGCTAGGTAAATGCAGGCCAAGGCGATATCCTCCGGAAGGCCCATCCGCTTCATGGGCGTGCCGTCGATGATCTTCTGAAGAAGCGGTGCGATGTGGGGGGTGGCTCCCTCCGTGGAGACTCCTCCCACGAGGATCCCGTTCACCCGCACCAGAGGGGCAAGCTCCCACGCAAGCGTCTTGGTGAACGAATTTACCCCTGCTTTGGCCGCCCCGTAAGCGATGCGGCCGACACAGGGCTGAATGGAATCGCGGGTCGAGATATTGATGATCGAGCCGGACCTTTGCTTCAGCATGATTTTGGCGGCCGCTTGACTGCACATGAAGGTGCTGACGAGATTGAGGGTCAGCACGCTTTCGAAATCCTTGCGAGTCATGTTGATCATGGGGCCGAAAGTGGTCCCGCCCACGTTGTTGACGAGGACATCGATCCGCCCGAAGGTTTCTATCGTGCGGTCCATCAAGCGGTGTACCTGAGTTTCTTCGGTGACATCGCACGGGATAGCCAGTGCCCGGCGGCCCAGCGAGCGAATCTGAGCGGCTACGGATTCGATATCCGCGGCGGTCCGGGCGCAACATACCACATCCGCCCCCGCCTCGGCGAACGCCAGGGCGATCCCCCGGCCGATCCCCTTTCCCGATCCGGTGATGACCGCCGTTTTCCCCGAAAGAGAGAACCTATCGAGGATCATGGATTTACTCTCCTTCCTTTGGTTTACGGCATCGTGGTGAGCGGGAACCATTCACTGATGCGCACGCACCGTTTGTTCGCCCCATCCGCTCGGTAGATGGCCATGCGGTCCGGGGCGGAGCGCTTGGTATCGGTGAAGCTGAATCGCTGGATTCCATCGAATATGAGTTTCATGGATTGCGCCCCCTCATAGATGGCTTGCGGTGTGATGTTCTCGGGTCCCACGGCATTGGCGGCGTTCTTGATGCTTTCGAGTATCATCATGGCGTTGGCCACCGAGTTGTAGCCTTTGGGATTCTTCTCGATCTCTTTGAGGGACCCGGCGCGGTATTTGGTAATAAGTTCCGCCACGAGGTTCTGATATTCCGTATCCTCCCCCCACCACTCGCTCTGGGTGAGGAATAGCATGCCGTCAATTTTGGGCCAGAGGCCCATGTCATCCAGAATGGAGAACCAAGTCATGTGGGAATCGATCCCGATGAATCGGGCTTTGCTGTAGCCGGCGAACACGTAGTCCTTGAGGAAAAGCGGCACGATGTTTGGGGGATAGATGTAATCGCAATCCTTCAGGGCCTCGACCGCCGTTTGCCAGTTGTAGGTGCCGGTGGGAACGACCTGCGCGCCTACCCAGTTGATGCGTTCGGGGTACATGCGGGCGTATTTCTCGAATATCCCAGAGATCACGGTCGGGTTTCCGCCCTGATCTGCCGCCATGCCGATCTTGGCGGGACCTTTGGTCTTGTAGTCCCAATCGTTCGCCATCACCCATTCGAGCAGAGTCCATATGGCGTCTTCAAAGCGGGGGGAGGTGAGGAACATGTACCCGGGCTTCTCGAGCAATTCCGAAGGGGCGTTGGCGACGAAGAGGGGGATTTTATCTTTTTCGGCCAGGGGCTGCAAGGTTATCCCGATGGAGGGGAACCATGCCACGATCACTTCCGCCCCTTTTTCTTTGAGCCATTCCCAGCCGGGTCGATCTTTGGCGGGGTCCAGTTGACCATCGTAGTTCACCACTTTCGCTTGGACCCCCGGGATGAGATTGTTCTCATTGTAGTAGCGGACGGTATCTTCGAAGCCGGCATTGACCATCTCCATGGCCACAGCGGCATAGCCGGTGAGATCGGTATGGTTCCCGATGATGATCGTCGTTTTGGCCGTGGGGGGTGGGGTTGTCTTCGTGGGTGAAGTCGTTCCCTCACCATCTCCACCGCCGCATGCGGCGAGTAGGGGAATGATCGAAATGAAGATCACGAGGATAGGCAGCGCGATTCTCGGGAGACGCTTCATGGGCCACCTCCTTGCGATTTGTGTTCGGTGCCGCCTTGTCGGCGGCTGTTCTTTCTCTCCGGGGATCGCAGTCGAAATGGAAAGAACGGACTTGCCTCTGGGCCCCTTTCGGCGATGACTCGGCCTTGAGAATGTTCTCGCGTGGGAGCGGTGAGAACAATATCCAGTGGTCTGGATTATCAAGATGCGCGCTTAGGGGCATTATATCACAATCCGGATACCCGGTGCACGATGATCTCTCACCCAAAAACGGCGATCGAAGAAGAGAGTGCACAAGACACGTCTCTCGGGGGAATTGGGGTGTCCCCCAAGAAAACCATTTGGGCGGGTGGGATCGGAGAAGCCGGATCGTTCATGGGGGTGGGGGAATTCCGGGACGAGGCCGCAGTGGGGTAACCATATGGTTAGTCACCCGAGGGTGAAGGCTACAAAGCTGAATCGCTCTTTTCGGGTCTCATGAAAGTGCGGACTTGATCGCTTCGGCGACCGTATTGACCGGCCGGAGGGCGATCGTATCGGGGAAGGAGAGATTCGAGGGAAGAGCCGAGGGAAGAACACAGGTCTCGAACCCGAGTTTGGCCGCCTCGGCAACGCGCCGGTCCATCTGAGAAACCGGCCTGAGCTCCCCGCTCAAACCGATCTCCCCCACGGCCACGAGACGGGGATTCACCTTCACATTCCGATAGCTCGAGGCGATGGCCAGAGCGATCCCCAGATCGGTCGCCGGCTCGCTGATCTTGACCCCCCCTACCACGCTCACGATGATATCCTGATCGGCGAGAGGAATCCCGGCGCGCCGCGACAGCACCGCGGCAATGACCACGAGGCGATTGAAATCGAGTCCGTTCACGGTCCGGCGCGGCATCCCGAAATTGGTGCGATTGGTCAGCGCCTGAATCTCGACGAGAAGCGGCCGTGTCCCCTCCAGCGTGGGCACGATCACCGATCCGGCGCTTCCTTCGGCCCGATGGGAAAGCAGCGCCTTTGAGGGATCGGTCACTTCAAAGAGCCCCTGATCCCGCATCTCGAAGATGCCGATCTCGTTCGTGGAACCGAATCGGTTCTTCACGCTGCGAAGGATGCGGTTGGCGCTGAAATGTTCCCCTTCGAGATAGAGCACCACATCCACCATGTGCTCCATCACATGCGGGCCGGCGATGGCCCCTTCCTTGGTCACATGCCCCACCAGAAAAACGGGCGTGCCGCTCGATTTGGCCCACTGCATGAGGCGAAGGGTACACTCGCGCACCTGACCGATACTCCCCGCCGCCCCCGCCCCCTCCACCGCCACCGTCTGAATCGAATCAACGATGGCAAGAACGGGCTCGAGCCTCCGGGCTTGATCGAGGATCGCCTCCATCCGCGTCTCGGCGAGAACAAAGATGCCCTTACCGTTCACCCCGAGCCGCTGCGCCCGGAGCTTTATCTGAGAAATGGATTCCTCACCGGAGACATACAGCACCTTGCCGCTCCCCCGGGCAAGGGCCGCCGCAGCTTGAAGGAGCAGGGTGGATTTACCGATCCCCGGATCCCCCCCGATGAGGATCAGTGATCCGGGGACGATCCCTCCCCCCAACACCCGATTGAACTCAGAGAAGGGGAGCAACAGCCGGGGAGTCCCTTCGAGAGAAACGGCATCCAACTCCTGAGCCGGAGCAGATGGCTCCGTAGAGACCGGGCCCGAGATCACTTTCTCCTCATAGCAATTCCATTCCTGACACTGCGGGCACCGGCCGATGTATTTGAGGCTTTCGTTCCCGCAGTTGCGGCAGACAAAGATGGTCCGTGATTTAGCCATGGTCCATCCCCCTCGGCGGGATATTTTCTCCATCATAGCAAAAAAGGGAAGCCGGGTGACGGCTTCCCTTTTCTCGTGCGTCTCGAAGATCCCCGCCTCGCGCTAGCCGGCGGAGGATGTGGCGAGCGATGCCGCCCGAAACACGACCGCATCCCCTTCGCGTTCGAGACGGATTGTATCCCCTTCGCGGAACTCGCCCCTGAGGAGCTTCTCCGAGAGGGGATTCTCGATCATGTTTTGAATGGTTCTCCGGAGCGGCCGGGCGCCGAACGTCGGATCGAAGCCCTTCTCAGCGATCAGCTCCTTCACCTCTTGAGAGACATCCAGGCCGATCTCCTGCTCCTTGAGCTGAGCTCTGACCTGATTGAGCATCAAATCCACGATCTGGATGATATGCTCCTTCGTCAGCGCATGGAAGACCACCGTCCCATCCAGACGGTTGATAAACTCGGGCCGGAAGACCTTCTTCATCTCTTCGAGCAATTTGTCCCGCATCCGCTCGTAAGAGAGCTTCTGAATCTTGCTTTCATCGGCCCGGCTCACAAACCCGATGGTGCCTTCCTTCTTGATGGTCTCGGCCCCGATGTTGCTCGTCATGATGATGATCGTATTGCGGAAATCCACCCGCCGGCCCTTGGCATCGGTCAGGTGCCCATCATCGAAGATTTGAAGGAGAATGTTGAACACATCGGGATGGGCCTTCTCGATCTCATCCAGAAGGATACATGAATAGGACTTGCGCCGCACCGCTTCGGTGAGCTGCCCTCCCTCTTCATAACCGATGTAACCCGGCGGTGCACCGACAAGCCGTGCCACCGTGTGCTTCTCCATGAACTCGGACATATCCAGACGCACCATGGCATCTTCACTGCCGAACATGAATTCCGCCAGCGCCCGAACCAGTTCGGTCTTGCCCACCCCCGTGGGACCAAGGAACATGAACACGCCGATAGGCCGCCGCGGGTCTTTGAGCCCCGCCCGTGCCCGTCTCACAGCCTTGGAGATGAGCTCGATTCCTTCGTCCTGCCCGATGATCCGTTTGTGCAAAGCCTCTTCCATTTGCAGTAGACGAGCGGATTCATCGCGGGCGAGCTTCGTCACCGGAATCCCCGTCCACATGCTTACGACTTCGGCGATATCTTTTTCAGTCACTTCCGCCTTCGCTTCCTCCCGCCCCTGCTTCCATTCCTGCCGCAGCTTGGCGATCTTCTCCTCCAGCTTGAGCTCCCGATCCCGCACTTCTGCCGCATACTCGTACTGTTGATTGGCGATGGCCTGTTCCTTCTCCCGCCGAACGGCCTCCAAGGCCTTCTGAAGCTCCGCGAGCGAAAGCGGCGGGGTCATATTGGCGATGCGAACCCGGGAACCAGCTTCGTCAATGAGATCGATCGCCTTATCCGGGAGGAACCGATCCGGGATATACCGGGAAGCCAGAGAGGCCGCCGCCTTCACCGCTTCATCGGTGATCGTCACTTGATGGTGCTCCTCGTAGCGGGACTTGATGCCGCGGAGGATTTCGATGGTTTGCTCGATGGTCGGTTCCTCCACCAAGATAGGTCCGAACCGCCGCTCGAGCGCCGCATCCTTTTCCACATACTTGCGATACTCATTCGCCGTGGTCGCCCCGATGCACTGGAGCTCACCCCGGGCAAGAGCCGGCTTGAGAAGGCTGGAGGCATCCACCGCCCCCTCCGCCGCCCCGGCGCCGACAAGCGTGTGAATCTCGTCAATGAAAAGCATCACGTTGCCAGCGGACTTGATCTCCCCGATGACCTTCTTGAGGCGTTCCTCGAACTCACCCCGGTACTTGGTTCCGGCGACAAGCGCCCCGATATCGAGCGTAACCAATCGTTTGCCCCGGAGAGTATCCGGAACATCTCCCGCCACAATGCGATGGGCAATGGCTTCCACAATGGCCGTCTTGCCGACCCCCGCCTCACCGATGAGAACGGGATTGTTCTTCCGGCGCCGACTGAGGATCTGGATCACCCGTTCCTGCTCTTTCTCCCGCCCGATCACGGGATCGAGCTTTCCGGCAGCCGCAGCCGCCGTGAGGTCTACCCCCAGTTGATCGAGCGTAGGGGTCTTCGTGCCTGCCGCGGCGGCCGCTGCTCGCGTTCCCGCCCCCGCCCCCACCCGACTCTGCGGCATACTATCGCTCAAGAAACGAATGACTTCACTCCGGGCCTTCTCCAAGGTCACGCCGAGGCTTTCCAGTACTCCCGCCGCCACCCCCTCCCCCTCTCTCAACAGCCCCAGCAACAAGTGTTCCGTACCAATATAGTTGTGATTCAAATGCCTTGCCTCGTCAACGGCAAGCTCGATGACCTTCTTCGCGCGAGGGGTCAAGCCGACTTCCCCGTGGCTCTTGCTCTCCCCCCGTCCAATGACAAACTCCACAGCCGTCTTGACCTTGGGCAACTCGACACCAAGATTGGCCAGCACCTTGGTGGCCACCCCCGTTCCCTCACTCACGATGCCCAGCAGAATATGCTCCGTGCTGATATAGCTATGGTTGTAACGCTGGGCCTCTTCTTGCGCGAGTGCGAGAACCTTGCGGGCTCGTTCGGTGAATTTATCGAAGCGGCTGGACATCGCTCCCCCTGCTTTCCATCACTAGCTCTACAACATATTATACGCTTGAGACGGACAAAATTCAAAAATGCACACCCTCATTCTCAAACGCAGGTTTCACCCCTTTGCCTCCGGGAAAAAGCGAAGGGGAAAATGCGCCGGGAGGCCATCCCAAATGTGAACTCGAGGAATTCTGTGAGGCTACCGCTTCACGCCCAAGATGATCTCGCGATCATCGATGCGATGCGTTTCGACATACGCTCCCGGCGGCGGATCCCCGAGAACGAGCTCCCGCGAAAGGGTCTCCTGACGGATATACTCGCCGAACTTTCCCACCACCCGAACGATCGATTCATCGGCCCGGTAGTAGGTCTCGATGTGATCGGCGATCTCAAAACCGGCGGCGCGCCGCATGGTTTGAAGCCGATGCACCAGTTCCCGTGCCAATCCCTCATCCGCAAGCTCCGGCGGGATATCAGTGGTTACGCCGACCACCCACCCCCCATCCTCCGCCACCGCATATCCGGCTTTCGGCTTCGTTGAGACGAGGACCTCTTCGGGAAGGAGGGTTTTCCCGGCTACCTCGATCACCTTGCCCGCCCTGACCGCCGCGGCCACTTCAGAAGGGTCGAGCTGGGAAAGACCGGCGCGAATGGCGCCCAGATCCCGACCGTATTTGCGCCCCAAGAGCGCCAGATTCGGTTTGATCTCGAAATCCACCAGCGCGGATTCGTCAACAACGGCCAGCACCGATTTCACATTCAGCTCGTCCTGCAATTGGGCCGCCAGCCGACGGATGGTCTCCGCTTCGGAATTCGAACGGGCTTTGACGATCAACCTTTCGAGAGGTTGCCGCACCTTGATGCCCGCCTTATTTCGAGCGGCCCGGCCAAGGCTGGCTATTCTGATCACCAGCTCGATATCGGCGGAAAGGCGTTCATCAATCTTGCTCCGGTCGGGCACGGGGAAATCCGCCAGATGCACACTCTCGGGGGACTCCGGGTAAGGGGTTCGCACCAAGTTCTGGTAGATCTCCTCGGCTAGGAACGGCACAAGCGGGGCCAGAAGCTTGGCCACCACGGTCAAGCATTCGTAAAGCGTGGCATGGGCAGCGAGCTTATCCGAATCGTTCTCGCTCTTCCAAAACCGGCGGCGGCTGCGGCGGACATACCAGTTGGAGAGATTGTCCACAAACTCCTCGATCTTCCGGCCGGCAAACGTGGCATCGTAGTTTTCGTACGCCCTATCCACTACCTCGATGAGTCGGTGGAGCTCGGAAAGAACCCAGCGATCGAGCTCGCCGCGCGTCTCCGTCCCCTTCACCCTCCGTGGATCGAACTTATCGATATTGGCATAAGTCACGAAGAAGGCGTAGGTGTTCCAGAGGGTGAGATGGAAGCGGCGAACGCCTTCCAGAATCGCTTCGGATGAGAAACGGCGCACATTGCCCGGCGGCGAAGCGGTGAGGAGATACCATCGAACGGCATCCGCGCCGAACCGGTTGATCACTTGCCACGGCTCGACCACATTGCCCCGAGATTTGCTCATCTTCTCGCCTTCGGCATCGAGGATATGTCCGAGGCAAATCACGTTCCTGAAGCTCGGCGTATCGAAGAGGAGCGTGGAGATCGCGTGAAGGCTATAGAACCACCCGCGCGTTTGGTCAATGGCTTCGCAGATATAGTCCGCAGGAAAACGTCCGTCCGAAAGGAGCGTGGCGTTCTCGAAGGGGTAATGGAACTGGGCAAACGGCATGGCGCCCGAATCGAACCAGCAATCGATCACCTCCGGAACGCGGCGCATGGTGCCGCCGCAGGCGCATCGGAAGGTAATCCCGTCCACCCATGGCCGGTGGAAATCCGGCTCCCCGACGATGCCCGATACCTCTGGCTTCCCCTTGAGTTCCTCAAACCCGCCGATGCAATCGAATTTGCCGCACGATTCACACCGCCATACCGGCAGCGGAGTCCCCCAGTATCGCTCGCGGGAGAAGGCCCAGTCCACGTTGTTCTCGAGCCAATCGCCGAAGCGCCCGTGCTTGATGTGCTCCGGATACCAATTGATCCTCTCGTTGCCCTTCAGGAGAGCCTCTTTCCGGGCGGTCGTCTTGATATACCATGCGGGCTTGGCATAGTACACAAGAGGGGTGTGACACCGCCAGCAGAACGGGTACGTGTGCTTGATCGTGTCCTTGCGGTGCAGAAGGCCGCGCGACTTCAAGTCCCGCAGGATGAGCGGGTCAGCCTCTTTGACAAACTTGCCGTCCCACGGCTTCCCGTTCGCCTTCATGGAACCGTCGAGATCAACGGTATGAACCACGGGAAGATCCCAAGCCATGCCCAGATCATAGTCATCTTGCCCGTAGGCAGGGGCGATGTGGACGATCCCTGTGCCCTCCTCCATGGAGACAAAATCCGCCGCCACTACGCGGTTGGTCGCTCCAAGGCTTCCGCGAACAATGAACTCTTTTCGGGGCTCGAAGAGCCGCTCATAACATACCCCGACGAGATCTCTCCCCTCGAATTCCGAGAGCATCTCCCATTTGCCCGCACCGAGGACTGTATCGAGAAGCTTGCGGGCCATGATCATCTCTTCCGGCGCGCCTTCAGGGGGAGCCGTTCGCACCCGGGCATAGATTTCCTCGGGATGAACGGCCAGGGCCACATTGGCGGTGAGGGTCCATGGGGTGGTCGTCCATGCCAAGAGATAGACCACCGATTCCCCTGTAACGAACCGAACCCCTGAGCGGCGGCAAGCCTCCGGATCAATTCTGAACTTCACGTACACCGAGGGATCGGGGGTATCATCTTGATACCCAAGGGCCACTTCATGGGAGCTGAGGGAAGTACCGCATCGCGGGCAATGGGGGGTCACCCGGTAGCCCTGATAGACCAATCCCCTATCCCAGAGTTGCTTGATGAGCCACCAACACGTCTCGATGAACGTATTGTTGAAGGTGATATAGGGGTGCTCCAGATCCACCCAGAAGCCGATGCGTTCGGTAAGCTTGTTCCACTCACCGATGTTGCGGGTCACACTCTCGCGGCAGAGCTGATTGAACCGTCCGATCCCGTATGCTTCGATCTGAGTCTTCGATGTGAAGCCGAGCCGCTCTTCGATCCCCAGTTCCACGGGCAAACCATGGGTATCCCATCCGGCGATCCGGGGCGTATAGAACCCCTTCATCGCTTTGTACCGGGGGAAGACATCCTTGAATACCCGCGAGAGCACATGGTGAATCCCCGGCGGGGCATTGACCGTCGGGGGGCCTTCATACATGATGAATTTGGGACCGCCCCGGCGCTGTTCCACACTTTTCTTGAAGATTTGCGCTTCTTGCCAGAACCGGAGAATCCGTTCCTCGAGGGCCGGGAAATCGGCTTGCGGATCAATCGGACGGAACATAGATGGAGGGCTCCAGCACCTTCAGGATCACGGGCGCTTCTTGGGGGAAATGACCACCTTGCGCCGCTCACCGTACCCGACGCTCCCTGTGGTGACATCGGGGTCATCCTTCAGCGTCAGATGCACGATCCGGCGCTCCCAAGCCAGCATGGGTTCGAGGGTGATCGAACGGCGATTGGCTTTCACCAGATCAGCGATCCGAATGGCCATGTTCTTGAGCTCTTCCTGACGCCGCATTCGGTAGCCCGCCACATCGATGATGGCCCGAACCTCCCCCTTCACTTTCCGGGAGGCGATGAAATTGACCAGATACTGCAGCGCCGAAAGGGTCTGCCCCCGGCGGCCGATGAGCATTCCGGGATCATCGAGCACGATGTTGAGCATTTCCGGGGATTCACCTTCCGCAGGGTGCTGAACCTCCACCCTCGCCGAGACTTTCATCAAGGCGAGGAGTTGCTCCACCACTTCCTTCGCCATGCTGGGAGTCGCTGCGGGGGTAGCGGTGCCCCCCGGCGGAGGGGCCGGAGGAGGAACTGCGGCTTTCTCCGGAGGTGCGGGGGCCTCTGTTGCTGCCGTCAAGGGGATAACCCTCACCCTCGCCTCCCCCGCGCCAAAGCCCAGAATCCCCCGCCGAGCCTCTTGGAGAACCTCTATTTGTACCTGTGACCGGGTGAGTCCCATCTTCTGAAGCGCCGATTCGATCGCTTCTTCCACGCTTTTCCCGCTTACTTCCAGAGCTTCCATTTTCGGCTCCTTCCCGTAGCCTTCTGATTCTTTTCCGGTGCAGAATCCGGGGCCGATGGGGACAAGGCTTTCGGCGGCTTCTTCGCGCTTGACTGATTGGGCGCACTGCTGGCACTCGCCCCCGCAGATGCGGCGGCCGGGGCCTTCCGCCAGAACGCAATCCGAATATCGCCCCAGGTTCCCATAATGGACCGTTGCACGACCATCCGGAAAAGGTTAGACACAACGATATAAAGCGGCAACCCGCTGGGGAAACCGATGAAAATGATACCAAACATCAATGGGAACAGATACTGCATCATCTGCTGGGTCTGCTGCTGTTTGGGGTCCGGCGAGGGCGTGGCGGTCATTCGCTGGGTAATCCACATGGTCAGCATCACCAGCAGCACCAAAATGAAGTTCGGTTGGGCCAGATTGATCCCCAAGAAGATATGATCCGGCGGAATTCCCTTCTGGATCACCGGCGAATCATAGAGGTGGGTTGTCAAACCCAGCAATCGCTCCGGCGTGATCGCCAGCGCATTGGTGACGGACTGATAGATCGCGATCCAGAAAGGCATCTGAATGAAAAGGAGCAAGAACGGCGACATGCACCCCATGGGACTGATGCCGTGCTCCTTGTAGAGTTTAAACATCTCTTGCTGAAGCCGCTGCTTATCCTTGGCGTACTTCTTCTGAAGCTCCTGCATTTTGGGCTGGATCGCCCGTTGCTTGGCCTGCATGGCCATCATGGACTTGGTGGATTTATACGTGAGCGGGAGGAGGATGATATTGATGATGAGCGTCATGAAGATGATGGCGACTCCGTATTCCCCGCCGAATATATGCGAGAGCCATACCAATCCATTGAGGATCGGTTCGAGAAGGGCTTTGTTCCAAAGTTCGATCAAGGTGTTTCCTCGTTATGGATTGAGGTCTTTGGACCAGAGTTCGAATCCCGTCTGAGCGTCCAGGGCAAAAAGCTCATCCTTCTCATTTACGATGTAAATGATCTGGTCACTTACGATGGGATCCGCCACGAGCTTCTTCCCCAGTTTCCGAGGAGGCCACTTCTCCGTGCCTTTTTCGGGATTCAACCCATAGAGATAGCCATCCTTGGAAGCGATCACCAAGATATCTTCCCCCAGAGAAGCCGCCGCCCGGATCGGGCCCCCGGTGGCATACTGCCATCGGAGCTGACCCGTTTGAGCATCGAGGGCATAGACACTGTGATCGAGCGATCCGACGAAGATCATTCCGTTCGCATAGGCGGGGGTCGTCCAGAACCAATCACCGGCCTTGAAGGGCTCCGACCAAACCGGATCGCCGGTGTCCGCCCGCAGGGCATAGAACTTACTCTCGAAGGTACCGACGTAAAGGGTCCCGTCCACGATCAGAGGGGTGGAAAGGACCGGACCATCGAAATCCCTTGGCCATCCCGGAACCGCCTTCCCGGACTCAAGGTCCACCGCATACAGCTTGTGCTTGAGGTCACCGAAATAAACGCGGTTATCGAAAATGGCGGGCGTGCCCCAGATATCCCCTCGGGCTTTGAAAGGCTCCGCCCACAGCAGAGCACCATTGTTCTCCAGATCAAAAGCGAAAACCTTGCGGCCCGAAGCGACAATGAGCGGATTGCCGTCGGCGGGGTCAACGGCGGGCGTGCCCACGATAATCCCTTTGGTATCGTACCGCCACAGTTCGGCGCCATTCGTGGCATTGATGGCATAGACTTCGCCTTCATAAGAGGCAACATAGATGATTCCGTTCACGATCACGGGATTTGCATAGGGGATCAAAACCTGACCGCTACCCGCTTCACATCCCAGGAAACTCGCGGGCTTCTCGGTGGCCCGGGGGGTCAAGTTCCGGACGCTCTTATCGGATGGATCTACGCCCAGAAACTCTCCTTCGTGGGTAGCTACATAGATGATACCCTCCGAGATTGCCGGCCCCGCCCAACCATTCGGGGAGAACCTCCGGCCGGCGCACCCGTTCAGAAGGAATCCGCAAAGGAAGACTGTGAGGGCAACCGCAAGTGCTAGATTGTATCGAGAAAAAGTCATGAATTACCGACTTGGAACAGCACTCAAGGTGCTGAAAGATTCAATTTCTATGGAACCGGGTCGACTCCGCCCTTGGCCCATGGATTACACCGCATGATCCGCCATAGGGTCAACCACCCGCCCTTCCATATCCCGTACTTCCCGATCGCCTCATATCCGTATTCAGAACACGTAGGTACGTATCGGCACACGGACGGCAACGCCGGTGATATGAGCTTCTGGTAGAAACGGATCAGTGCCAGTGCAATCCTCTTCATCCGTCCTCACCCAAGAGATTGGCTCGCTTGAGGAGCTTGCGGAGACAGGCCTCGATCTCGCGGTAGGGCGCTTCCGCGGCCGCTTGACGGGCGATGATCACGATATCCCATCCCGGGGCAATAGGAAGCGGTTTGCTCGCCTCTCGAAGTAAGCGCTTCACTCGGTTCCGGACAACGGCCTTTCCGATCTTCTTGCTCGTGATCAGTCCGATGCGTGTGATCCCTTGAGCGTTGGGCCTCGCCCGAATTCCCATCAAATCGTCCGCCCAGAATCTGCCCTTTTGAAGGACCACCCTAAAATCGGAACTCTTCTTCAGCCGCTCCGCCTTCCCCACCCCTATCGCGCTCCCATTCACACGGTCAGTTTATGCCGCCCCTTCAAACGCCTCTGGGCAAGCACCTTCCGCCCGCCCTTCGTTCTCATTCGAACCAAAAACCCGTGGGTCCGCTTTCTGGCTATTCGCTTCGGCTGGAAAGTTCTCTTCGGCATTTTGCATATTCCTCAAAACGACACGTAGGGTATTATACCCCGATCTCTTCTCCTTGGCAATAAGTATACCGGCTCACCTCGATCGCTATGAATCAGCATGGAGAAAACCTAGAGGGCGGGCTGATACCCGATGAACAGCGCCCCCGGCCCGGCGCCATAGCCCATCACCGGACTGTAGTCGGTGAGGCGCATACTGAGGCATGAGAACTCCTTCTTGAGATGATCGGCCATGGTTTCAGCAAGATCCGGAGCATCGGCATGCGAGACGATGAAGTGCAACGGCTCCTCACCGGCATCCTTGCGAATGATTTCGACGATCTTCTTGTAGCCTTCAGAGCGCTTCCGGACCTTCTCCACGAGTTCCGCCGTGCCGTCATCTGTAATCCGGTTGATCGGCTTGATGTTGAGCATCGAAATGAGGCGCGCCTTGGTCTTGGACATTCTGCCGGTGCGGTAGATGAAACGGAGGGTATCGAGGAACATGATGCCGCCCGTTCGTTGCCGGGCCTTCTGAGCCAGTGCCACCAGATCATCGGGATTGGCGCCATTCCTCGCCTCCTTGGCCACCGCCAGTACGATGAGCGCTTGCGCCCCGCCCACCGTTTTGGAATCCACCACGCGGATATCGATGCGGGGGTCTTCTTTGCGGAGCATCTCCGCAGCCAGATTCGCCGTCTGAAATCCAGCGCTCATGGCGGAGGAAAGGGTGATGTGAAGGATGTTGGGCGAGTTCTGTGCCGCTTTGCGGAAGGCCTCCACCAGAAATCCGGGCTGAATGGCAGCGGTGATAAAGCTATCGGGATCCTTTTTGATGAAATCGTAGCATTCCTTGGCCGTGATCGTCACCCCTTCGAGGTAGGTCTTCCCAGCGATGGTAATGGTCGATGCCGGCACCACCTCGATCCCGTATTCCCGGGCCATATCCGGGGGTAGACAAGCGATGCTATCCGTCATGATCGCCGTATTGGCCATGGGAAACCTCCCCTTGAAATTGGGCTCGGCCCTTGCACCGCAGAATGCTCATGGATAGAGGGCCACCGCCCCCAAACCCATCCCCTCCGGCAGACCGAGCATCAAATTCATGTTCTGAACCGCCTGCCCTGCCCCCCCTTTGACAAGGTTATCAATGCAACTGACGACGATGAGCCTCTCGGTGCGCGGATCGAGCACCGGATGAACGAGACAGAAATTGCTTCCAAGCACTTGTTTGGTCTGCGGGGGCAAATCCACCACTCTCACAAACGGCTCATCCCGATAGAACTCTTTGTAGAGATCCCGAATCTCCCCGATCGCCACCCTACGGGTCAATCGGGCATAGCACGTGCTCAACATGCCCCGTGTCATCGGAATGAGATGGGGGATGAAGGTCAGGGAAACCTCTCGTCCGCCCACGAGATTCTGAAGCTCCTGTTTGATCTCCGGCAAATGGCGGTGCCCGCCGAGGGCATACGCCGATACGTTCTCGTTGGCCTCCGCGAAGTGGGTGGTCAGTGTGAGAGTCCGTCCGGCGCCGGAGACCCCGGACTTGCTATCGACGATGATATCCGGCTCGATGAGCCCTTCCCGAAGCGCCGGTGCCAAGGCCAGAATCGCACTCGTGGGATAGCACCCCGGATTGGCCACGAGCCGCGCCCCGGAGATCTCCGCCCGATAGATCTCCGGCAAGCCATAGACCGCCTCGGCCAGCAATTCCGGTGCGGGGTGGGTTTCCTTGTACCATTCTTTGTAGGTGCCGGCATCCTTGAGGCGGAAATCGGCGCTGGTGTCAATGACCTTGATATCCCGCTCGAGGGCCTTCACCACCGCTTCGGCGCTGGCCCCATGGGGAAGGGCGGCAAACGCTACCTCGACATCGCCCAGTTCGGCCTCAACCATCAGCCCGGAATCCGCCATATGGGGGAAAATCTCCCCGAGCCGTTGCCCCGCCCCACTCCGCCCCGTCACCGAGGCAAGCCGCACCCCCGGATGCTGTACCAAAATCCGGGCAAGGTCAATCCCGATATACCCCGTCACATTGATGATTCCAACATTCACCCGATTCATACTCCCCTCGTGAATGCCTTCGGGAGGCATTTTCTCGATGGCCCATATCCTCCGGCTCAATAGCGCCCAAGCTCCCGGAGCCTCCAATCGCTGATGCCGAAATAGTGGGCGATCTCATGCTTCACCGTGCTGTGAATCTTCTTCCGGATCAGATCTTCCGAATGATACCGCATCTCGATGGGTTTTTGGAATATGGTGATCCGATCCGGCAACACCATCTGATAGTTGTGTGTGCGTTTGGGCAGAGGGATCCCCTCGTAAAGCCCGAAAAGTTCATCCTTGCGTTTCATGCCGACCGATTCCAATTGCTCCCGTGTGGGCCAATCGGCAACGAGCACGACGATGTTCTCCAGAGCCTCTTTGAATTTCTCCGGGAGGTTTTCCACCGCCTCAGCGACCAACTCTTCGAATCGTTCACGCTCCATTGCGATCACCGTCAAGAATCTCGTCAGCGGAGGGACAAAGGCCCCTCAGAACGCAACCGGGGCAATCGGGGCGCCGGGCACGGCACACTTTCCGCCCGTGTTTCACCATGTTGATATGGAAAGCATATACGTCCTCGGGGGGCACTATTCCATCCAAGATCTCATGCGCCCGCTCAACGGAAACCCCTTTCCCGATCAAACCAAGCCGCCTCGAGACCCGGTAGACATGCGTATCCACCGGCATCGCCGGTCTGCCCAGGGCAAACAACAACACACACGCGACCGTCTTCGGTCCCACCCCCGGAAGCATCCGTAGCCAAGCCTTCGCCTCTTCGAGCGGCATAGAGGCCAGAAAAGAGAGATCCAGCGCTCCCCTTTGCTTCAGGATCGTCTGGAGGATCTTCCGGATTCGGTCCGCCTTGACCCGTGAGAGCCCCCCGGAACGGATCACCCGTTCGATCTCCGCGGCGCTGGCCTTCGCCACATCTTCCCACCGGCCGAAGGAGCCGATCAGATTTTCGAATGCCCGCTGGGAATTCACATCCGAGGTATTTTGAGAAAGGATCACCGCCACCAACTCCGAAACCGGATCCCGCCGGGCCTGCCATACGGGCCTTCCATACTCGCGGGCAAGAAGTCGGGAAATCTCCTGAATCTCCATCGCTCCCGCCACCGCTATCGGAGCCATCCCTCCGCAGAAAACGACTCAGGCGATGCCCTTCAAATGACACGTATCGTTCATGGAATTCAGCACGAGCATCCCCTCTCGAACACCGATCGTACTGATGGCTCCCGGGTCCTGAGCAATCTGCCAGAAATGGGAAAGATCCAATCCCAGAACGGTGCAAACGAAGACCCGGCAAACCACGACATGGGTGACCAGAATCACCGTCCGATTGGCATAGCGCGCCAGAACCGTTGCGATCACGCGCACAACGCGATCCCGAACATCCCCCAGCCCTTCACCGCCGGGGAATGCCGCAAGATGAGGAGACTCGAGCCACCGCTGATAGAGCAGTGGATCACGGGCTCGGGCTTCCGCCGTGGAAAGACCTTGCCATAACCCGTAGTCGATGTCTATTAGATCCTCCCAAGGTTCCACGGAAAGGCCGAGGGCAGCGGCAATGGCCTGAGCCGTCATCATCGTGCGCCTGAGGGGACTCGAAAGAACGGCACCGGCGCCCGATGGGGCCAATTTACCGGCGATGGCCTCCGACTGTTTGAGCCCGATCTCATCCAAAGGAATATCCGATCGGCCCCGGAAGCGTTCTCCCCGGTTCCATACCGTCTGCCCATGGCGGACCAAAATGATGCGCGTGCCGGCGTTCATATCTGAGGGGTATCTTAACATGAAGCAAAGGAGGGGGCAACCTTGGGAGATAGCGGCATCTTCGAGAGATCGGCCCTCCGAGGGGTGAACCAAAAACGGCGGTTGAAGAGGAGAGAGCACAAGATACCTCTCTCGGGGGATTGGGGTATCCCCCAAGAAGACCCTTTGGGCGGGTGGGTGGGATCGGAGAAGCCGGATCGTTCATGGGGTGTGGGGGAGTTCCGGGACAAGATCCGAAGTGAGGTGATCATATGGTTAGTCACCCGAGGGTGAAGGCGGCAAAGCTGAATCGCCCTTTTGGGGGGTGAACTCATCCTTGACAACCGGAAGCGCTTGATTGTAAGTTTAGGTGGAAAAAGGGAGGAAGGCGATGACGCCATCGGTTGTGACCGAGGAGATGAAGAGCTGGCTCAACAAGGAACTGAACCGCATTACGTTCGATGTGGAAAAGGTGCTCGTGCGCAGATACGTGGAAGCGGTCGAAGATCCGAACCCCCGATGGAAGGAATTCATGCCCCCGAGCATGTTCACCGCTATCTTCGCAGAGGGGGGGTTGGTACAATACCCCTTCAAAACGCCGCCGAAGCTCCTCGACGGGGGCGGGGAATGGGAGTTCTTCCGGCCGGTACGGATCGGGGATACGCTCACGGCCGTGCGCAAGATCATCGAGTATCAGGAAAAAGAGGGAAAGCTCGGGCACATGCTCTTCATCATCCGCGAGACCCAATGGACCAATCAGAAGGGCGAGCTTGTGGCCAAGAACCGGTCAACCTCGATTTTCTATTAGGAGAACACCCGTGAAGAAGCAGATCTACTTCGAAGATGTCGAAGTTGGCATGGAGATCCCTCCGCTCATCAAACATCCCACATCCGTTCAACTGGTCAAATTTGCCGGCGCCTCGGAGGATTTCAATCCCATTCACTTCGATAAGGACAAGGCGCTCGCCGATGGTCTTCCGGGCACGATCGTCCACGGCCGGCTCAAGAACGCGTTCCTGATCCAACTGATGACGGACTGGATCGGCGATGAAGGCATGCTCAGGAAGATCGCCATCCAACACCGGGGAATGGATTTGCCGGGCCACCCCATCGTCTGCAAAGGTAAAGCAACCCGGAAATACATAGAAGCGGGCCAGCACCTCATCGAGTGCGAGGTCTGGACGGAGAACGAGAAGGGCGAGAAGACCGCGCCGGGAACCGCAATCGTGAGCTTGCCGTCTCGTTCCACATCCAAGTAAACTCATCGTCTTCCCAGACCGATTGCGAAGGTTGGAAGGAATATGACCTCACCTGAACCCACGGGCCCAACGGACTTCATCCGCGCCATCATCAACGAAGACCTGAAAACCGGCAGATTCGGCGGCCGGGTGCACACCCGCTTCCCCCCCGAGCCGAATGGCTATCTGCACATCGGGCATGCCAAGTCGATCTGCCTGAACTTCGGCATCGCGGCCCAATACGGCGGCAAATGCAATCTCCGGTTCGATGACACCAATCCGACCAAAGAAGCGCAGGAGTATGTGGATGCCATCATCGAGAACGTGCGGTGGCTCGGCTTCGATTGGGAGGATCGGCTCTATTATGCTTCCGACTATTTCGAGCAAATGTACGAATACGCCGAGCAATTGATCAAAAAGGGCAAGGCCTATGTAGACGACCTGAGCGCAGAAGAGATCCGAGCGTATCGGGGAACCCTCACCGAGCCCGGAAAGGAGAGCCCCTATCGCAATCGCTCGGTGGAGGAGAACCTCGATCTTTTCCGGCGGATGCGTGCGGGGGAGTTTCCCGATGGCTCCCGGGTACTGCGGGCGAAGATCGATATGGCCTCTCCCAACCTGAACCTCCGCGATCCCGTGATGTATCGCATCCTCCACACCTCTCATCATCGAACCGGAGATAAATGGTGTATCTATCCCATGTACGATTGGGCACACGGGCTGGAGGATTCCATCGAGGGAATCACCCACTCCATTTGCACGCTCGAATTCGAGGATCACCGGCCATTGTACGATTGGTTTCTCGATCAACTCGGTATCCATCACCCCCGGCAAATCGAATTCGCGCGTCTGAACCTCACCTACACTGTGATGAGCAAACGCAAGCTCCTCAAGCTCGTGGAGGAAGGGATCGTGGACGGATGGGATGATCCCCGCATGCCGACGATCGCGGGGCTCCGGCGGCGCGGCTACACCCCGGAGGCGATCCGGGCGTTCGCCGAGCGGATCGGCGTGGCCAAAACCGATAGCACCGTGGATATAGCCCTGTTGGAACACTGCATTCGCGAAGACCTCAATAAGCGCGCTCCTCGGGTCATGGCCGTCATCCGCCCCTTGCGGGTGATCATCGATAACTACCCGGAAGGTCAGACAGAGGAACTCGATGCCATCAACAATCCCGAAGACCCCGGCATGGGCACCCGGAAGGTCCCGTTCTCGCGGGTGATTTACATCGAGAAGGACGACTTCCGCGAAGACCCCCCGAAGCAATTCTACCGATTGGCGCCGGGGCGGGAGGTCCGCCTCCGCTATGCTTACTTCATCAAATGCGTCGGCATCGTCAAAGATGCCGGAGGCGAGATCGTGGAGCTCCATTGCACCTACGATCCCGAAACGCGCGGCGGGGATGCCCCCGATGGGCGGAAAGTGAAAAGCACCTTGCACTGGGTCTCGGCCGCCCATGCCATCGAGGGCGAGGTCCGCCTTTACGATCATCTTCTCACCGTGCCGGAACCCAAAGAAGACGAGGGGCAAGACTTCATGTCATTCATCAACCCGAAGTCCCTTGAAGTGCTCACGGGATGTAAGCTCGAACCTTCGCTTGCGGGAGCAAATCCGGGGGAAAGCTATCAATTTGAACGGCTCGGTTATTTCTGCGTGGATAATCGATACTCCCGGCCCGATCATCTTGTCTTCAACCGTACCGTGGGTCTGAAGGATACATGGGCCAAGATCGAAAAGAAGGTGAGGTGAAGGGGCGCGCATCGCCGACCCGGGCTTTTATGATCATGAACTTCGGCGGCGAATGGCTCGAATGCCCGCAAGGCAAAAAGCGCCCATCATGATAATCGCTGTGCCCAAGGTCATCCGAAGAAGAGCGCTTTCATTGGAAACGCCGGCGGCCGATGCCCGATCCGTAGCGTGATACCCCTCGGCGCCGCAAGAGTCCCCAATGGCAATTTGCACCCCCGCAAATAGGGTCAAGCTCATCACAAGCCAAAGGGCCAGAAATATCTTTCGCCATGGCATGAGGGTGTTCCCCTTAAGCTTTTGGGCCCATTCTAAGATGAGCCCACCCCCCGGCGCATCGGGGATAACCCTCAAGTCCGCTTTCGTGAAGTGAAACAACCTCGGGTGGATAAAAGAAGGGGGCTTGCCCGTGGGTACCCACGGGCAAGCCCCCTTGAACTTCCTTCACCGCAGATTTATCGGATACCTAAGCCGGGAGCCTCCGCTTCAACATCAGCGCCGCTGCAGCGGCCAGCACTCCGACCATTCCGATCATACCCCATCCGGTCAATCCGGGTACAGATTGGCCCCCTGCCGTCCACATCACGGATATCCCCGCTGGATCACAATCTTCGCCTTCAAACGAGACCCTCGCTTCGAACACCCGGGTCATGGCGATATTACTGGAGACATCCCATCTGGCTTCACCCTGATCATCCGTCAGTTTGCTCCCCAGCGAAACGGGGTTCTGGGGATCCGTCACGTCCCAGAGTTCCACGGGATGACCGACGATCCGCCCCCCATCATCAAGTCGAAGCGTAGCCGTCAGGGTTACGGTCTGGTTCACCACAGGCGTCGTGTCACTGGCAGAGAGGTCCAGATCCGTGGTCTCGCAGGTGATCTCCTCACAGGGAGTGGTGATTGCCACCTCGGCATCGTCGTTCCGGCTCTGGCCGGTATCACCTTCGAGGAGCGTTACGGTGTTGGTAAGGATAAGTCTCTCGCATTCCTCCGCCGAGACATTCGTGATGGTCTTGGCAAACTGAATGCTACCGGAACCGGTGAGATGCCACGGACCGGGATCGGCCGGGATACACTCAAAGCCTTCCGGACAGTTCTCCACATCCGTAAGATCAGCCGACTCATCGATCTCCGTAAGGGCGGCATTGGAGGGCAACGAGAAACCGACCTTCGGTTCAGGACCATAGGCACAACCCATGTGGCCGGAATGATTGGTGATGGTGACCTTTGCCACATTTCGATAGGCGATCGCGCCCGCTACAGGCGCGAACAGAATCTCATAATCAAAGCAACGGGTTTCTCCGGGCTGAAGCTGAGTCTGGGGAATAATGGTCTGTGAGGCACCGATCAGGTCCTTGAATTGATTGCCCGGTTTCTGATATTGAACGCGATCCACAATCTTCAGGTTCTCCGTAACCCGATTCCCGGTGTTGGTCACACAGATCTGACCGCGCACCCCGATCCGGGTCACTTCCGAAACGGGCGAACGGGTCACTGTGATGGTGTACTGCACCGAACTGCTCTGCCCCTGACCGAGCTCGATCTCATCCGGAACCACGGATTTCTGAACCGCCCAGTTATACTCGACCGTTGTCTCTTTGAATCCAATCGCCGTCTTGCTGGCCTCAAGGCTGGTGCCGGTCTCACAGGCAGAAGCCGGACCCACAAACGGCAACGTCAAAGCCATAGCCAGAACCACTGCCGTGCTGACCAGCAAGAGTTTCTTCAGTAGTCGCATCGAAAAATCCTCCATCTACTTGAGCGCTACCCCAAGCATAACAGCGAAAAGACTAAAACTCAGTAAAAAACGGTTAACGTTCAGTCAAAGTTTTCGGGCAAGGTCTAAGCGCGGAACTTTGAAATAAAAGCGGGAAGATATCCCTCCCCAACGGGAAGGGATACCTTCCCACCAAAGACATGCCTGGGGCATGAGAATGCGTTCGCTTTCTACCGGGTGCGAGCGATCTTTCGCCTTCTCAAGGCAACAAAGCCCCCAAACCCAACGAGCCCCACCCCCATCAGCGCCACCGTGGCCGTTACCGGCACAGGGGGCGTTTGATCGCAGACATCCCCGATTCCATCGCCATCAACATCGGCCTGATCGGGATTATAAACTCCGGGGCAGTTATCCAGATGATCGGGAACCCCATCTCCGTCTGTGTCACAAATGTTCATCGCGCCGGGAGATGGGATATCGAAAATTCGGAAATCGGCGCTGTCCGCATCCGTATCGGAGCCGTTGGGACAGCGACCGCAGGATTTCCCTTGCCCGGGCACGGGGGCATTGCCCGTGCTTCCCCCATATACCACCCGATCGACCTCGCCACCATTCGAATCCTTCAGAATAATGCTATCTCCCTCCCGGTTGAGCCGGTTGTTAGCACTCACTTGTAACCAACCGCCAGCCGGAATGACGTCTGTGGCCGAGAGCGTTTTGAATGTGGAATTGCTATCGCTGAGTGTCCAGCCGTTCAAATTCACCTCGTCGGCGGAGGGATTATATAGCTCCAGCCAATCCCCGCTGGATTCATACGAGCTGAACTCATTGATCTTGATCGGAGGCGGCTGCGCCATAGCCGTGGACACAGGAACCAACGCCGATGCGAGGCCAAGTGTCAAACCAAACCCCAGGGATACCACAGCAAGCCTTTTTACCACTGATTTTCGTCCGGACATGTCTCTCCTTTCCCCCTCAGGTAAGAGCCTATCTGCCAAAAGCATATAGTCTCTAATTCTCGCCTATTATGCCACAAAATTACATCGATATTCAGTATAAAAACGGTAAATTTTCAGTAGAATTTTGGTTAAAACAAAGCCATAATCGAAGGTCAAAGGAGATCTAGCGTACGAGTGCCATGAAGATTAAAAAAGATTATATGTGATCATATTCCTTCGGGCCGCAGGAAACGGTGGGGGATGTCGGGGGTAACTCCTCAGTTCCGGATAGAGCTCAGGGCCTTTTGAGCCATTTCCCCACCGCCTCCGCCAATCGGCCGCAGGGGAGACGCACCATACGGCAAGACGGAAGCGATCCGAGGAAGACCGAGGCATAGCTCTTGTTCACCAATCGGGAATCTAAGACAACCATCGCCCCCCGATCACGCTTTGAACGAATCAGCCGACCGAACCCCTGTTTGAATCTCAAAGCTGCTTGTGGGAGGGCATAATCGTTGAACGGGTCTTCGAACATCTCGGAACGCGCGGCAAATACGGGATCGGTGGGAACGCTGAACGGCAGGCGGACGATGACTACGAGGCTGAGGGCATCGCCCACCACATCCACCCCCTCCCAGAAACTGGCCGCTCCCAACAACACGGTGCGCGGATTCTCTTTGAGACGCGAGACGAGCTTGCGGGGAGAGCCATCAACCCCCTGTCCTAAGACCAAGATATCATTTTCCTCCAGCGGCCCCGCGATCGCCGCTTGAACGGACCGGAGGGCGGCATGCGAGGTGAAGAGTATGAGACTCCTCCCTTCGGCCGAACGGCACAGCTCGATCAGCACTTTTGAGAGCATCTCCGGATACCCGGCGCGTCCCGGCTCCGGAATATCCGTTGCCAGATAGACCGCCGCCGCCTGCTCATAATCGAAAGGTGAGCCCAACAGAAGCTCGTTCGCCGCTTCAAGACCGAGACGGTCCTTCACATAATCAAATCTCCCTTGGGTACTCAGCGTCGCGCTCGTGAGCACTACGGTATCCTTCCGGGAATAAAGCACCCTCTCGAGAAGGATACCGACCTCCAGCGGCGCTGAATTCAGTGTCACTTTATTGCTCTTTCTCCCTAAAGTGAGCCAATGGACCGCAGAATCTTCGGGATGCAGAATCAGCGAATCCACACGCCTCCGCAACTCCTGCGAATTGTTGATCAGGGAAGCCAAATCCGCTTTGATGGTTTCGGGAAGGGGCTCATTTTCAACCATGCCCCCGATCTTTTGAAGGGCCCGGATCAGACCATCGAAGGCCGCGATGAGGTTATCGCAACTGATTTCAATATCCGACCATGCCGGTTGCGCCCGCAGTGCGGGGGTGATCCGGAGCGCAAGATCGTATTCCCCCTCGACGGCGGTGTAATTTCGGATGAACTGCCCCAACCCCTCGAAGAAGTCCTGAGCACGCGCTCGCACCTTCGCTACCATGGCCCCCGCTTCCGAGCTCAACCCGGTGAGCTCTTGATTCCCGGGAACAAGGCGCTCTAGATGAACCAACAAGCCCGATGGGCGTTCCCTGGATTCATCCCGCATTTGACCGAGCAACTCGGAGACCTCGGTTTCCAGCACATCCTCGCCGAGTTGCTCCGTGGCCACATCTTCTAGATGATGAGCCTCATCCACAATGAGATGCCGGTATTCCGGAAGGATTTGGGCCCCCGAAGCAATCTCCGAGAGGAGAAGGGCGTGATTGACGATGATCAAATGGGCCCCCGAAGCTGAAGCTCGGGCACGATGTAGAAAACACAGACCTCGCTGATAGAACGGGCACTTTCTTCCGAGGCAATCGTAGCTCTGGGCCGACACGCGGGGCCAGAGAATGGATTCTCGCCCGTCCAGATGGATCTCGGCGCGATCCCCGGTTTGGGTTGAAGCCAGCCACACCTGAATCCGAGCCATCATCTGCACCGCTTCGGGAGAGAGATTTTCCGCCCGCCGCTGGGTATCCCACCGCCGAAGGCACAGGTAATTCGTCCGGCCCTTCACCTGAGCCACCTTGATATCAAGCTCGAGGGCGCTCAGGAGGGTGGGAATATCCTTCCCCATGAGTTGTTCTTGAAGAGCGATGGTATGGGTGGAGATCACCACCGGTACGCCGTTCTGCCGGGCGAACAATGCGGCCGGCAGAAGATAAGCCAGCGACTTGCCCACACCGGTGCCCGCCTCTACGATCAAATGCTCCCTCGAATTGAGGGCCTCGGCCACAGCGCGGGCCATTTCAATCTGCGGGGGCCGTGGTTCGTAGTCCGGAAACGCCCGTGCCAGAACACCGTCCGCTTCGAAGAGACGTTCGATCGCATGGATATCCAGCGGCACGATCTCCCGTTCGCCGCTCAAAGGCTTTGTAGAATACTCCATGGGCGGCAAGGAAATCGTGTCCCTGAAAGATTTTCCGGCCCGGAAAAGCGCGCCGGAGCGCTCCTCGTCCACTGCGGCCAGAAGCGCGCCCACCCACCAATCCGCCTTCCGGGAAAGCCGCACCATCTCGTCCAGCACGAGGGGATCAAGGGCATACAGACGCTCGAGCAAGATGGCAAAGACATCCTTCACCACTTCGGCATCGGCCAGCGCCCGATGCGCCGAGGGCGTGGGCACACCGAGATGGGCGGCCACGGTCGAGAGGCTCCGTTCGCCCAACATCGGGAGGAGAAGCCGGGCCAGATCGAGGGTATCGTATACGGGATTGGAGAAAACGAGGCCCTGCTGAGCCAGAAAGCCCAGATCAAAACCGATGTTGTGCCCTACAATGGGATCGCTCCCCACGAACGAGCGAAGCCCCTCGGCAAGAGCCCCGAAAGGGGGAGCGGACTCAACCTCCCGGGGGGAGATGCGGCAAAGGGTGAGCACGCGATAGGGAATGGGGCGCTGAGGGTTGACCAGAGAGTGGAAGACCGCGATCCGCCGCCCCCCCTGAAACCTCACCGCCCCGATCTCGATGATGGCATCGCTCTCCGGGATCAAGCCCGTCGTCTCGAGGTCGAGGGAAACATATGTACGGTCGATCAATCGCATCCGTGCGCTCACCGAAAGATATCCAAAACGGCATCCCAACCCAGTTTTCCGAAATGGACGATCACGAGTTCCCGCGGTAAGCGGCCGATCCAACAATAGAGAAGGAATTTCCAGAACGGGTACCGGAGCGATCCGGCGGCGATCCCCACGAGGTCAAAGGGAAGGGGCAGAGAGGAGAACACGATGATCGCGACTCCGCCGTATTTCTTCATCCAGCGATCCACCCGTTCGTACGTGCCCTTATGCCGTTCTGCGATCACCGCCCGCCCCCACAGCCCCGCAAAATACGAGGTCGTCTCCCCGAGGGTGGCCCCCACGCTCGCCACGATGCCCAGACGGGTGATCTCGCCAAATGAGGTCAGCCCCATGATCCCGGGGGCCGCCGCAAGCACCGCCGCTCCCGGTGCGGGGAAGATGATCGTCATGTTGCTCACCAAGGTGAGCAGAAAGACCCCCAGATACCCATAAGTCCGGATTTGCGCATTCCAATCAATATCGAGACGCCAGAAAACGATGGACAAGGCGACGATGATGACCACAACGATCGAAAGCCCGATCTTCGTCCGGAGGCTCGTCTTGCGGAGCACGCCGGCGGCGGCTTCAAAGACGTTCTGATCGTCTTGCCCCTTGGGACCCTTCATCCAATCCATTTTTTCGCCACCCGATTTCCGCTCACACCGTGTGGGTGAGATACACCCGGAGGCCCATGTCCCTCAATCGGCGGTAAAGGAGTTCCCCCTCCGATATGTCGCCGACAAGCGCAAAAAGAGCGGGCCCCGAACCGGCCAGATGAACCGAAGGCGCACCGGCGGCAAGGAACTTCTCCCGATATGCTTCAAGACCGCTGAAGAAATCAAAGGCAATCTCTTCAAAGGTATTATACAGGAATTCCGCACGCAAGGGCCTTCCCGCCCGGAGTTCCCGGGCCAGCCGGGCCGTGGCCGCACCGGAGGCATAGTGCGCCCGTGTGAGCGCCCGATACAGCCGGGCCGTCTTTTGGGGGCCGGATTCGATCGTGGGAACGATGATGACCAACCAAACGGTCGGAAGGGGCTTTAGGGGCGTGATCCGCTCGCCGCGCCCCCCGGCCACCGCCGTGCCCCCCCGGATGAAGAACGGCGTATCCGAACCCAGCGAAGCCGCCATCTCTTCGAGCTCGCTCTCTGAAAGGGTCAGCTTCCAGAGGTCCCGCAACCCCCGCAGCACGGCCGCCGGGGCCGCGGAGCTCGAACCGAGTCCCGCCCCCCTCGGGATGCCCATTCGTTCAAAACGGATCCGAGCCCCCTGAGCGCAACCGGTCCTTTCCCGGAGAAGCTCCGCCGCCCGGAGGATCGGTTCGGTGATGAGATCGGGCCGATCTACAGCCGGATCCGTGCAAACAACCTCCATCGCCGCGGCCGGCTCCAGAGAGAGCTCATCGGCAAGCGCAATGGTCTGGAGAATACTGGCGATCTCATGGTAGCCATCGTCGCGTCTGCCCAGAACCTCAAGGGTGAGATTGATCTTGGCAAGCGCCGAAAGGGTGATCATGTCAATTCTCCTCCCACGACACGGACGATCGCCTCCCACTCCTTGAGCGAAAGGGTCTGTGCCCGCCGGGTGGGATCAACGTTGGCCCGATCCAAAATGGCCCCGGCCTGTGCCGGAGGGATTCCAAGTCCGTGGGCCAGCGAATTCCGGAGTTGCTTCCGGGGTGCGCTGAAGCCGGCCTTGACCACACGGAAGAACGCCTCGGGCGGCACTTCCACCGGCGGATGTTCGTACACGTCGATCCGCACGATGGCCGAATCCACTTTGGGTGCGGGATAGAAGCTGCGGGCCGGGACGTATCGCACCACGGTCGGGAGCCCATAGAATTGCACGCTCAGCCCGAGGATGCTGAGCCGACCGGGCCCGGCGCAGATGTTCTCCGCCACTTCCCGCTGCACCATGATCACCATGCGGGTGGGTTTGGTCGGTGCTTCCAGAAACCGGCGGATGGTTGGCGCGGCAATATAAAAGGGGAGATTGGCCACCACTTTGTAAGGCGTCTTCGCGGACGATGACCAGAGCGATTCCAGATCGAGCTCAAGGATATCGGCCGTGAGGATGGTCACGCGGGGTGAATCGGAAAACCTGCGGGAAAGCATGGAAGCTACAGCCGGATCGAGCTCAATGGCAATCACCCGGCCGGCAGATTCGGCCAGACGTGCGGTGAGCACCCCCAGCCCCGGCCCCACCTCGACCACCGTATCCGTGGGCTCGAGCTCAGCCGCACGAACAGAGGCATCGAGCGCCGCCGCATCGATCAGGAAATGTTGGCCCAGACCTTTTCGGGCATGGAGTCCGAACTCCCTCAAAAGCCTTTTGGTCTGGGCGAGGAGATGGGTTGCATCGTGGGGCAATGAATCACCTTTTCCCCTCATGGTACGGGAGGGGAAGGATATCACCAGAAGCGTTTGTCCACCATCCACCGCTCCACACCCACCTTCCGGATGCGCCGGAGGTTCTTGAGATGGGCATCTTCATGAACCGGTTGCAGAAACTTGAGGAGATCGCACTCCTCGAACTCATCGCATTCCCAGCACCCGTGGATATCCTTGTTCCGGCAACATTCCCGAATCCGGCAGAAGGGCGGCCCCCCTCCCCCCCGGCAGGCCCTCCGGCACCGGAACTTGACCATCGCGCCGAGCGTTTCATAGCACTGGGAATAGTTCTTGAACTCCTTGAAAGGCACGGCCGCCGCAAACCTATCGAACTTGTACCGGCGGAGCTCCTTGCGCAAATCGCGAGCGAGATCAGCGATCGTCCCGGCATATCCATGGCAATCGCCGCAGTACAGCCCGCAGTAGCTCACCAACTCGGATCGAAGTTCCATTCGAGATGACCTTCCAACCTGTGAGGTCGTGCACCCACCCTCGCTCCCAATCCCGTGGCTTGTGCCCCAAGTACAGCTCCGGCCAGGCAACCCTGCGGCACCCAGAGGATGCTACTTACCGCTGCTTCCTTCCGGACCTGACGGGGTTCATAGCGCTCTGCCGCGCAGGACCCGGCCCTCAACACCATCCCGGAGGCACAGTCCCGCGGAATCCGGATCTCAAGTGGGGATTCGGTCCCGCTATAGCGGATTTCGGGTACAGGACACCGCTAACTTCCCACCTAGCACGACCCCAAGTAGATGCTAAGGCCAACGGCCGGCGGTGTCAAGGAGCGATCTTCTCAGGGCTTCGGCCCCGCCGGGGCGGCATATCACGCTCGGCCGGAGGCGCAAATCGTATCGAAGAAGCGCTTGAGGATTCGGGCGGTGGCCCCCCAGATCACTTCGTTCTCGTAGTGGAAAAAGTAAGCCCGGTAGCGCTTATCGCCGGCCGTTTCGATTTCCTCGCGATAGTTCCGCTTATCCAGAAGGGCCGCAACGGGAACCTCGATGAGCCGCTGCACCTCCCTTCGATTGATGACGAAAGGATACGGGTAAGGGATGTGCCCTACGAAGGGGGAAATGACGAAATTGGTCACATAGGTCTTTTCTTGATCTAGCTCACCCAAGATCTCCACCACCGCCGGGTCAAGGCCGATCTCCTCATGTGCTTCCCGGAGGGCCGTATCCACCGGCTCCTCCCCCGGCTCCTGACGCCCGCCGGGAAAAGAAATCTGGCCTTTGTGGGCATCCACGGTCTCGGTTCGTTTGGTGAAGACGATGTAGTCCTCACCTTCCCTCGTGAAGATGGGGATGAGCACTGCGGCCGGGATGCCGCTCACATCGGCAAACCGCCGCCGTTCGTGCGAATTGAGGGCCCGGCGGATTCGCTCTTTCATCTCCATATCAACGCCTTCGCCTCGCCCAATCCCGGATAAACGGGTTCACCTTGCGCTCCATACCGATGGTCGTCTCCGGACCGTGCCCCGGATAGACGACGGTTTCATCGGGAAGGCTCATCAACTTCTCGAAGATCCCGTTCATGAGATCAGGGTAACTTCCGCCCGGGAAATCGGTCCGGCCGATGCTGAACTGAAAGAGCGTATCCCCGCTGAAAACGATTCCCGGACCGATCAGCACGATCCCTCCCGGGGAATGGCCGGGGATATGCCCCACGCTGAACCGGATCTCACCGATCTCAATGATATCTCCATCCCGCAAAAACTTATCCGCCACCGGCACCCGACTATAGGGACCGCCGCGCCGTTGCTCCGCTTCATGCACGGCGAAGCGTGCCCCCGTCTTCTCCCTCACATAGTCCACCGCCCCCACATGGTCGATGTGACCATGAGTGGCAACGATCAGCCCGACGCTCAGCCCGGTGCGGGCGGCGGCCGCCACGATCGCTTCCCCCTCCGCTCCCGGATCGATCACGATGCCCTCTCCGCTCCTCTCCGAACCCACGATATAACAATTGGCCATGTACGGGCCCACCACCAGAGCTTTGAGGATCACGCCTTTTCCCCCCGCGCCGGCACGAGCCCGGCCTTCGCAAAGTATCGGCGGTATCCGGCCACGGTCAGGCCAAGGTACATCCGTTCGTATCTAAGCTTCGGCGAGACGGTTTCCCGGAAGTATGCGCTCAACAGCGCTTCCATTTGCGCCGGGCTTTTCCCGGACTTCTCGGCCTCGAGGATGATCTTCCCACACTCCCGGATCTCTCTGGCCGCACGATTCATGAGTTCTTCCGGACTTCTACCCGTGCCCTCGTGCGCATAGAACACGAGCGCCGGCCGCCGCCGGCGGAGATCTTCGATGGTCCGAAGCGCCACATCGAGATCGAACCCTTCCGGACAAATGATCACCACCCCATCCACCTCGGGATAGTACATGCCGAGGGCATCGCCCGAGAAGAGCCCCCGGGTACGGTCATCGAAAAGACAGAAATGGTGATGCGCATGACCGGGCGAGAAAATCACCTCGAGGGTTCTCCCGCCGATATCGATCGTTTCCCCACCCCGAAGGGGAAGGACCCGATCCCCCGGGACAGAGATAATGGGGCCGAAGGTATCGGCGAAATTCTCACCGAACGTTTGTCGGTTCGCTTCGATCAAACGGGAAGGCTCCGAGAGATGGCGGGCTTGCCGTTCCATCACGAGAATTCTGGCCTGAGGCGCTCGCTGGGCCACGAGCCCGGCCCCTCCCGCATGATCGATATGGAGATGGGTGGGGATGATGTATCGCAACGCCGCAGGGTCCAATCCTAGCTTCTGTTCAAGGGTCTGAAGGACTATTCGTGCCTGAGCGCTCGAACCCGGATCGATGAGGGCGGGGAACTTTCCCATGACCAGATACGAGAGGCTGAACATGAAATTGAGTTCGGGATGGACTTCATAGATGTTCTCCGCGACTTCCCTGACGTTGGTCATGGCGCAACCCTTGGTTATTCTAGCACAAGGCAAATCCTCCCGCACGGCCAGAGCGCCGGTCACCGGCATAAAACCCAAAAGGAGCGATTCCGCTTGGAGCCTTCACCCTCAGGGTGAATGATTTTGATCACCTCACTATGGACCTTGTTCCGGAATTCCCCCACACCCCATGAGCGATCCGGCTTCTCCGATCCCACCCACCCGCCCAAAGGGTTTTCTTGGGGGACACCCCCAATCCCCCCGGCTTAAGAGGTATCTCTGCACTCTCTTCTTCACTTACTTTCTTTGGGAAAGAGGCCTTTTGAAGGGGTGGAGCGAGTGAGATATAATCTCTCTAGAGAATCCGCCGGGAAAGAGGAGCCCCGTGCAAATTCGGTTGGCCTCGGAAAGAGGGTTCTGCTTCGGAGTAAGGCGCGCCATCGAGCTTGCCCAGAGGGCGGTTCAAGAGCGGGGCTCGCTCGAGAGTCTGGGCCCCATCGTGCACAATAAACAAGTGGTCGAGATGCTCCGGTCTCAGGGCATGCGCATCATCGAGAGCCTCGATGAGATGAAAGGGGATACCCTGCTCATCCCATCGCACGGGGTGGCGCAATCCATCATCCAAGAAGCCTCCGCCCGGAACCTGAAGTTGATAGATGCCACATGTCCGATCGTGCGGAAAGCCCAACAGGTGGTCCACACCCTGCACGAGGAGGGGTTCACCGTGCTCGTGTTCGGCGACGCCTCTCACACGGAAGTGAAAGGGCTGCTCTCGCGAGCGGGCAAGGGGGCGATTGCCACCACTCAGGTTCCCGAATTCGACACGTCCCTGCGGCGGATCGGGATTCTCTCCCAGACCACCCAAAGCCAGCAACATTTCATAAGTTTCCTCACGGAGATCGTGCACAGCAAGCTCCCCTCGCTCGCAGAGATCCGTGTGTTCAATACCATCTGCGATGCGACCGCCAAACGGCAACGGGCCGCCTTGGATCTTTCCCATGAAGTGGATTTGATGATCGTGATCGGCGGGCACGATAGCGCCAACACCAGACATCTGGCCGATATCTGCCGTTCGGCAGGGGTGGAAACACATCACATCGAGGCGGCCGCCGAGATCGAGCCTTCGTGGTACACCGGCCGGGAGCGGATCGGCATCACCGCCGGCGCATCCACGCCGGAATGGGTGATCAAAGATGTCGTTCAGCGTTTGGAGCAAGCTGCGGGAGAGCGCTGAGCCCGCTGCGGGAAACCCCCTTCGAGTCCGGCCACAATTGGGGCCATAGACTTTACAGGGGTGTTGGAGTATAATTTGAGTTTGGCCTGTGGACGATTTCCCGAGAGTGGAGGTTCCGCTCCAACGGCGGCAGAAAGGGAAGAGCCGGGAGACAGACCGGGGAACCCGAATTCCCACTAACTTGTCATGGGCTCACCCGCCATGCTATAATAGCGCACTTTTGAAAAACAAATTATTTAACATTTTGGAAGAGGGCAAACTTGCGAAACTACGAGCTGACGGTCATACTTACCCCTACCATCGCTGAAGAAGATATTCCCCAAGCGATGCAGAAACTTCAGGAATTGGTGACCAAGAACGGGGGCACCATCACCGATACTCAACACTGGGGAAGGAGAAGGTTGAGTTACCCCATCGAGCATCACACAGAAGGCAACTACGTGACAATGAAGCTCGGCCTTGAGCCTGAAAAGGCCCGGGATCTTGAGACCAGCCTGAACATTGCTGAGGAGTACCTCCGCTACTTGTTGCTGAAGGTCAGTGACTAGGACTTCTTCAAAAAGGAAGTAAAGAAAGGGGGGACGGAATGGCCTGGCTGAACAAGATCATGGTGATCGGAAACGTGGGAACGGACCCCGAAATGCGGTTCACGCCTAATGGGAAACCGGTGACAACTTTCCCCGTGGCCACCAACCGGTTCTACACCACTTCCGATGGCGAACGGAAGAGAGAAACAGAATGGTTCGACGTAGTGACGTGGGATCGGCAGGCCGAAAGCTGCAACCAGTTTCTGACCAAAGGCCAACGGGTCTATGTGGAGGGACGGCTCAGAACGCGCACATGGGATGGCCAAGACGGGCAAAAGCGGTTCAGGGTGGAGATCAACGCCAACCGTGTCATCTTCCTTGATCGGAAGGTGCCGCCGAGCGAACTCCCTGAGGGGGAACTCGAAGATTTCGAGGCCCCCATAACCCCGGAAGACCTTCCCTTTGAGTGAGAGAAGCTAGGGATTCCGAGGATCCCTTGCAAATAAATACTGAATCAATGGAGCAATCGTGGCAAACTTTACGGGTAGCAGAAGAGAGAAGAAGAAATATGTCCCCAAGCGGAAAGTATGTCCGTTCTGCGTGGACCGATCGCGCAAGATAGATTACAAAGAGGTGGATGCGCTCCGACGCTTCATCTCGGACCGGGGCAAGATGGAGCCCAGGCACCGAACCGGCGTGTGCGCCAAACACCAGCGGATCTTGAGCGTAACATTGAAGCGGGCGCGATTCTTGGCGCTGTTGCCTTATACGAGCGAGCATGCACGTTCGGCCAATGTGACCAGCGTACCCCGAAAGGAACCGCCTCAACCGGCTTAAGCGTTTCCCTCGCCCTTACCCCGCATCAAGCACCGCTATGCCGAAGGGTTCGTTCGATCCAATGGGAAAGGGAGCGTCTTTGTGTCGAAGAAGAAAGAACTTCCGGAATGGGTGATCACCAAGGGACAGCGCTCGCGCTGGGAAAGAGAGCAACGCCAGAAGCGTATCGCTCTCATCGCGGGGACGATCGTCACCGTCATCGTGTTGTGCCTCGGGGGGTGGGCCATCTGGGAGAGCGCGAAGCCTGAGCCACCCACCTTCGTGGGCATCGTCATTGATCCCGCGATTCCCGCTGTGAAAGCCGGAGAAACACTCGATCTCAAGGTCCTCCGGAAATATGATAACGGCAAGACGAAGCCCCTGAACTCCACTTTCGTGTGGGCCAGCTCCTCCACCCCCACCGCCACCATCGATCATTCCGGCCGGGTCACCGCCCATAAGGAAGGAGCGGCCACCATCACGGTGAATGCCACCGTGAACAAGAAAATTTATTCCGCCGCCGCCACCGTGGGCGTTATTCCGCCCGCCATCCTCGAGGTGGGCAGCACTACATTTGATATGGACTACTATGTGCAAACCCTCCGGGTGAGAACGCTGACCAGCGGCTCCGGCCCGGACCCCACCTCCGATGAACCCATCAATGCCATCATCGCCGATGAAATCCGCCGGCAACTGGCGCCCGCACTGGGGCTCACAGTGAGCGATGAGGAGATAGACCAAGCGATCGTCACACGATGGAAGCCGGAAATGGGCAGCAGTGCGACGCCTTCGTACACCGAGGTCTATGATACACTCATCCCGCAATTTGAGAAATACGAAGCCTCCTTCGAGAGATACCGCGAACTCGTGCGTGCGGAGCTTCTCAAAGAAAAAGTCCAAAATTACATCGGCGAGCAACAAATCCCCCGGGAAGCACCTCAGGTCCATATCCGGGGAATCGCATTCGATGCCGCCATCACGCCCGCGTCCGGATCGCCCGCACTGACCGAATCGGGCTCTCCGGCGGCTACACTCACTGTTCCGGAGAACGCCGAGAAGATTCGCGAAGAGATCCGGCAGCGGCTGGATGCCGGCGAGGAGTTCGCCGCTCTGGCCCAAGAGTACTCCAAGCACCCAACCTCCAAAGACAAGGGCGGGGATCTCGGATGGATGCCCCGCGAGATCGCGGATCTTTATGGTCAGCAGTTCGGGGAGATCGCTTTTTCCCTCGAAACCGGCCAGTTGAGCCCCACTTTCCCGGCGGGGGAATCCCCAGAGAATACCTACTATTGGGTGATCGAGGTCATCGAGAAAGAGGACTCGCACCCCCTCTCAGACGAACACTGGAATATGCTCGCTGCTTTAGCCGAGGACAAGTGGCTCAATGAACAGAAAGCCGACTTCACCCTCGTAAATCACCTCGATGCCGGACTCAAGGATTGGGCGAGCAAGAAAGCGCTCGAGACGCTCACGAGCAGCACAAATGGATAATACGGGAATCAAGATCGGACTCATCGGGCTGGGCACCATCGGCAGCGGTGTGGCCAAGATCCTCAAGGAGAAACGCGAGGCGATCCAGAGGGAAACGGGTACCCCGCTCTTTTTGAGATGGGTGGCCGACCTCGATGAGCGCCGCCGGAATTCCCCTTTCATCACTCCCGATATTTTCACCCGCGATGCCCGTCAGGTTCTGGAAGACCCCGAAGTGGACATTGTGATCGAGCTCATCGGCGGCGAGAGACCGGCCAGGGATTTCATCGAGCAAGCGCTGAACCGGGGCAAGCATGTGGTCACAGCCAACAAGGAGGTCATCTCCAAACACGGTCCGGAACTCCTGGCGGTGGCACAAAGAAAAAAGGTGGGTCTTCTCTATGAGGCCAGTGTGGGCGGTGGCATCCCCCTCATCCGCCCTCTCAAGCGACAGCTTCAGATCAACGCCATCTCGGCCATCCACAGCATCATCAATGGAACCACGAACTATATCCTGACCCGGATGGAAAAAGAGGGGCTCGACTTCTCCGCCGCCCTCAAGGAGGCCCAGGCCTTGGGCTATGCCGAAGCCAATCCCACCAGCGATATCGAAGGCTTCGATGCCGCCTACAAGATCGCCATCTTAGCCACGATCGCCTTCCACACGGATGTCCGCCCGCAGGATGTCTATCACGAAGGCATCTCCCGGGTGACCTCGCGGGATTTCCGCTACGCGCGGGAACTCGGGTACGCCATCAAGCTCTTGGCCATTGCGAAGAGATCCGGAGAGGCCATTCAGGTGCGGGTTCATCCCGCTCTCATCCCCGCCGATATGCTGCTGGCCAAAGTGGATGGGGTTTTCAATGCCATCCAGATCGAGGGGGACCTGACCGGCCGGGTGATCTTTTACGGACACGGGGCCGGCCGCGATACCACCGCCAACGTGGTGGTGACGGATGCCATCCATATCGCTCAGAGCATCCATCGGGGGAGCTTGCTCGAACCGGAGGTCCTTCCCGACCGCCCCAAAGCGATCCAACCCATGTCCGAGCTTGCGACCCGCTACTACATCCGGATGACCATCGCCGATAAAGCCGGGGTTCTGGCACAGGTGGCCCGTGTCTTCGGCGAGAACGCCATCAGCATCTCCGCCGCCATTCAGAAAGAAGCCGATCCCCAATCTCAAACCGCCGAGATCGTGATCACCACCCATCCCGCCCGAGAGGAGGCCTTGCAGCGAGCGATCTCCACGATCAAAGGGCTCGATGTGGTGAGAGAAGTGAACAACCTCATCCGCGTTGAGGATTGAAGAATGCCATGCTTGATTGAGAAATACCGGGACTTCCTCCCGGTGACCGCGAAGACCCCGATTCTGACCATCGGAGAAGGGAATACGCCCCTCGTTCGCTCCCGAAAGTTGGAAAAAGACCTCGGCTGCGGCGAACTTTACTTCAAGCTCGAGGGGTGCAATCCCACCGGATCCTTCAAGGATCGGGGAATGGTCATGGCCGTGGCCAAAGCCGTGGAAGCGGGCAGCAAGGCCATCGCCTGCGCTTCGACCGGCAACACAAGCGCATCGGCGGCCGCCTATGGAGCCCGGTTCGGGCTCAGGACTTTCGTGCTCGTTCCAAAGGGGAATATCGCCCTTGGGAAACTCGCGCAGGCGATGATCTTCGGGGCCAAGGTGATCAGCGTGGACGGCAATTTCGATGAAGCCCTCAAGATGGTGCGGGCCATCACCCAGAAACACCCCATCACCTTGGTGAACTCGATCAATCCCTACCGCATCGAGGGGCAGAAAACGGGGGCCTTTGAGATCGTGGATGCGCTGGGCACGGCGCCGGATTATCATTTCATCCCCGTCGGCAACGCGGGAAACATCACCGCCTATTGGAAAGGGTACCGCGAATACTATAAAGCGGGAAAATCCCGCACCCTCCCCAAGATGATGGGCTTCGAGGCGGAAGGGGCGGCGGCCATCGTCTTCGATCGGGTGATCGAGAAGCCGGAAACTGTGGCCACCGCCATCCGGATCGGCAACCCCGCAAGTTGGAAAGGGGCCGTTGCCGCCCGCGATGAATCCGGAGGAACCATCGACTTCGTAACCGATGCCCAGATCTTGGCCGCCTACAAACGCCTTGCCGCTGACGAGGGCATTTTTGGAGAGCCGGCATCGGCGGCCTCCGTAGCCGGACTCATCAAATCGGTCGAAAAGGGGCTCGATCTCAAGGGCAAGCGGGCGGTATGCATCATCACCGGCAACGGCCTCAAAGATCCACAGACCGCTCTCAAGGAAGCCCCGCCCGTCATCGAAGCCCCCGCGGATCTTGCTGCGATCGAGCACCTACTGACCGACTCGCCCTGAAAAGGAGAAGGTTCGTTGATAGACCAAGAGAAAATCAAAGCCGCCGTCATCTCTATGATCAATGCCATCGGCGATGATCCCGCGAGGGAAGGGCTGACCGATACCCCCCGCCGCATCGCCGAAATGTATGCGGATATCTTCAGCGGCATGTACGAGAATCCCGAGGATCACCTCAAGGTGGGCTTCGAAGAGGGCCATCAAGAGATGGTCATCGCCAAGAACGTGGCCTTCTTTTCCATGTGCGAACACCATTTCCTTCCTTTCTACGGAACCGCCCATGTGGGCTATATTCCCAACGGACGGGTAGTGGGTGCCAGTAAACTCTCCCGAGTGGTGGATGTCCTCTCCCGCCGGCCGCAACTTCAAGAGCGGCTCACCTCTCAGATCGCCGATACGATCGTCAAGGTCCTTGAACCGAGGGGCGTGGCGGTGATCCTCGAAGCGGAGCACCTTTGCATGACCATGCGCGGCATCAAGAAGCCCGGCAGTAAGATCGTCACTTCGGCCATGAGAGGGCTCTTCCGGCAGCGCGCCGCCACCCGGGCCGAATTCCTCACGCTCATCGGCCTCCGCTAGCTCTCCCTTCCAATCAGCCCTGAGAGAGCATCCCGAGAATCTGACCCACAGGGATACAGTCCCTCCGGCCTCCCGTAGCCCACGGGAACAAAGCGACCTCCAAGAATCTCTGAGTAGTTAGGAGCAATAACGCACGAGATTCAAGGAGATCTCTAATGACAAGCTTGGATGAACTGAGCACGGGGATCGAGGGGGACATGGGGCGGTGGGAGGGGACGATTCTGGGATGGGCCTATGGACTGGCGCGGGCCGGTGCGGAAGTGAGGATATCCGCATTCGAAGGCGGATGTATCGGGATCGAGATGCGAAGAGGTGCTCAAGTCCCTCGTCGCGATGCCCCTGCTCAAAGGAAGCCCGTATCTGACATGACCATAGATTAAGACCGGCCGGGATTTTACGGAGGCCTTCAGCGGCCCTCGAACTTGGGCTCGCGCTTCTCGAAGAAGGAGACCACGCCTTCACGGAAATCCTCCGTGCGCTGGAGACCGCACTGGATGAAGATCTCGTAATCCATCTGAGCGCGGAGGTCCGGTTCGTTCATCCCCTTGTAGAGGGCTTTCTTGGCCATGCGTATGGCCAGCGGGGGGTTCCGGGAGATCGTTTGGGCGAGGGCTTTGGCCCGGTTCAAGGCTTCCCCTTGGGGCACCAACTCGTCCACCAATCCGATTCGGGCGGCCTCGCGGGCATCGATGACATCGCCGGTGAAGATGAGCTTGGCCGCCATACCGGGGCCGACGATTCGGGGAAGGGTGTAGGTGGCCCCCAGATCGGGGATCAGCCCGCGCTTCACGAATGCCATGGTGAATCGTGAATCCTCAGAGGCAATGCGGATATCGCAGGCCAGAGCCACCGAAAGCCCCGCCCCGGCCGCCACCCCGTGAATCGCGGCGATCACCGGCTTGCTGAGGTTCCGGATCCGTTCCACCGCCGTGAGGAGGCTCGTCCGGCCGGTGAGCACCATGCCCGCGGTCGTCTCCAGAAACGGCACCTTGCCTTCGGCGGTTTCTCTCAGCCGACCCACGTCCGCCCCTGAAGAGAACGCCTTGCCGGCGCCGGTGATGATGAGCACGCGGGTGGATTCATCTTTATCCAAATCCGCAATGGCCTCCGCGGCCTCACGGGCCATCAGCGGATTCCAAGCGTTCATCACCTCCGGCCGGTTCAGCGTGAGCACCGCGACCCCCTCTGATTTTTCCAGTAGAATCGTCTCGTATGGCATTCGCTCTCTCCTTCGTTTGGAGGGCTCGCCCCCGCCGTTCGGCCTTCCCCCGCCCTTGCGAAACCCAAGCTGATTTGCTTATACTAGGTTCACCATGAAAAGTAAAGACCTCCTCTCAATGGCTGATCTCAGCCGCGAAGAACTCGATCAAATCCTTTCCCTCGCCTCCAAGATGAAGCGCACGGACCCCGGCCCTGTTCTCAAGGGCAAAACGCTGGCGATGGTTTTCGAAAAGCCTTCCCTTCGCACCAAGGTGAGCTTCGATGTGGCCATGTATCAGCTCGGCGGGCATGCCATTTATCTTTCGAAGGAGGAAGTCGGATTGGGTAAGCGTGAGCCGATCGCCGATGCGGCGCGCGTGCTCAGCCGATATGCCGATCTCATCATGGCGCGCGTTTTTGCTCATCAATCGGTGGTGGATCTGGCCCGGTATGCCAGTGTGCCCGTGATCAACGGCCTCTCGGATTTGGAGCACCCCTGCCAGATCGTCGGGGATCTTCTCACCATCCGTGAGAAGAAGGGGAAATTGGAAGGGGTGACGGTGGCCTACATCGGGGATGGCAACAACGTGGCGGGGAGCTTGCTCCTCGGCTGTGCTCTGGTGGGAGCGGAATTCCGAATTGCTTCCCCCAAAGGCTACGATCTCCCCGCCGGGATCGTCCGGAAGGCCGAGGAGATCTGCCGCAATGGGGCAAGGATGATGGTTGCGGTCAGGGACCCTGAGGAAGCGGCGCGCGGCGCCGATGTGGTCTACACCGATGTCTGGACGAGCATGGGGCAGGAGGCCGAAAGCGAGAAGCGCCGGCGGGCCTTTGCGGGCTATCAGGTGACCGAGAAGCTTCTGGCACAGGCCAAGCCGGATGCGATTCTGATGCATCCGATGCCGGTGCACTGGGGGGAAGAGTTGGCGGAAGGCCTTTCCGAATGCCCCCAGTCGGTGCTCATCGATCAGGCGGAGAATCGCCTCCATGCCCAGAAGGCGATTTTGGCCGAGATCAGCAAGGGGAAGAAATAAGTAAGTCCCTTGCCGGCTAAAAGCCCTCGCGTCTACCTTCCGCCGTTTCGAAACACAGGCCCTTGAGGGAGGAACCGGGTCCATGACGAAGGTTGTGCCCAAGCCGGAGGACTACAGCCCCTTCACCAAGCTTCTGGGGATCTTCATCGCGCAGGCCGGAGAGGGCAGAAGCCGCCTCACGATGGAGGTTCAGCCCAAACTTCAGAACAACTACGGCACGGTGCACGGCGGCGCCATCTACACGATGGTGGATATCGGCATGGGAGCCGCCCTCTACTTTTCCCTCCGGGACGAGGAGATATGCCGGACGGTCGAGATCAAGATCACGTACATCAAGCCGGCGGTGGCGGGGACTTTGATCTGTGATTCACGGGTGATCCATCGGACCAAACACCTTGGCACTGCGGAAGCCGAGGTCACCGCCGGAGGGGAGTTGATCGCCCGGGCCACCGGCACGTTCTACATCTCGAAGGATCGCGGCGAGGATATCCACCGCAAGCAACGGGCAAAGGAGGCGGAATGAAGCCATTGGGTGTCAATCGGGTGACCATTGCGGTGAAGGACCTTGCGAAGGGGAAGGCCCTGTATTCGGAATTGCTGGGCGCAACCTTCCATCCGGCGAATGAAGCGGACGCGGCGGCCATGGGGATTGAAGTGGCCATGAGCTGGGATGCGGGCATCGAGCTCGTGGCGCCCCTCCCGGGACGGGATAGCTACGTCCGGCGGATCATCGAAAGCCGGGGGGAGGGACTCATCGGCGTGGTCTTCGCCGTGGACAACGTGGAGGAGGCGCGGGCGGCGGCCGAGAGGCGGGGCATCCGGATCTGGCACAGTCTGGATTATTCTCAGGAGCAAATTGATACGCACCTTCAGGGCCGGTTCAAGAAATATAAGGAATACATGCTCGATCCCTCGGGAACGATGGGTGTGGGGTTGGTCATCGGGCAGATCGAACCGAAGTGATCTTTCGCCGAAAAAAGGAGGCCCGACATGATCAAGGCTATCGCATTCATCCGCCGCAAGCCCGGGTTGCCTCGGGCGGAGTTCAAGCGCCATTATGAGGAGATCCATGCCCCGCTGGCTATCAAGTATCTTTCCTTCGCCCGGTATGTGCGCAATCACGTGAACGATACCCCACCCCTTCCCCCGCCCGATTTCGATGTGGTCAGCGAGTTCTGGTATGCGGATATGGATCAGCTTCAGGCGACTCAGAACTTTCTGACCTCTGAGGATTACAAAATCATCGCCGCCGATGAAGAGACCTTCATGGATCGGGAGAAGACCACCGCCTTCATGGTGGAGGAGGTTCCCTCGAAACTCGGGACGGACCGCTCGGGGTCGGTCAAGTTCATCGCCTTGCTCAAGCGCAAAAAAGGCCTTTCCCTAGCCGATTTCCGGAGCCACTATGAAGGGGTGCACGTGCCGCTCATTCTCAGGATTTCCACCGGAATCGTCGGCTATTGCCGCAATTACACGGTGGCCATCGAGGGGATGCCGGAACCGCCTTTCGATTCCTTCACCGAAATATGGTATCGAGACCTCGATGCGTTCAAGAAGACCATCGCCTTCTGGGGCACCGATGCGGGCAAGGTGATCCGGGACGATGAAGATAGCTTTTTGGATCGGAGCAAGATCGTGGCCTTTTTGGCCGATGAGTGCATCTCCGATCTCTCGAGGCAAAGACGATGAGCGCCCCTGAATGGCATCTCGAAGGAAAGGTTGCCCTCATCACCGGCTCGAGCCGCGGGATCGGGAATTGCCTTGCGCGGGGATTGGCTGAAGCCGGCGCAAGTGTGGTGCTCGCGGCCCGGAGCACGGCCGAGCTCGAAGCGACCGTGAAGGAGATCGAATCCCGAGGCGGCAAGGCATTGGCGGTTCCTGCGGATGTGACCCATGCCGCGCAGGTATCGGAGATGGCGCGGAAGGCGAAGGAGGCTTTCGGCCGGATCGACGTCTTGATCAATTGCGCCGGTGGGTCGGGTGCGGATCGCTCCATCCCTCTGCTCACGATGGAGGAGGAGGTCTGGGATCGGGTGGTGGATCTCAATCTCAAGAGCGTCTATCTCTGTTGCCGGGCTGTGGGGAAGGTGATGATGGAGCAACGCTCGGGAAGCATCATTAATTTCAGCTCCGGCGCGGCGGTGCAACCCGTCTGGGGGATGACCCACTACGGGGCGGCCAAAGCGGGGGTGATTCAACTGACGCGAGTCTTGGCCGTGGAACTGGGGCGGTACAACGTTCGGGTGAACGCGATTTCTCCGGGGTTGATCGCCACCGAGACGGAACGGCGATTCATGCCGCCGGAGCAGTTCGAGAAGTACGCGAAGATGATCCCGCTGGGGCGGGCGGGTCGTCCGGAGGATATCCTCGGCACGGCGCTGTACCTTGCTTCGGATGCATCGGCGTGGGTGAACGGGGCGGTGATCGCGGTGGGGGGTGGGCCGCAGTGATTCTGTGCTCGCTTTTGTAAAAAAGGGATAGGGGATTGGCGACCGGGTTTCCGCCGGTGGGAACGAGAGATTGCGCGTGCGGCTGAGAATGAAAACGGTGTGAGGAGGGCATGATGGCGCTACCGAGTTTCTCCGTGAAAGATAAGGCTACCATCGTCACGGGCGCGAGCCGCGGCATCGGGAATTGCCTTGCCCGAGGCTTTGCGGAAGCGGGCGCGCGGGTGGCCCTCGTGGCGCGAACCGTCTCCGAACTCGAGGCGACCGCGGAGGGGATCCGTTCGAAGGGGGGCACGGCCATCGTTGTCCCCACCGATGTCACCCGGCGGGATGAGGTCGAAAGGATGGTGGAAACGGTCCGGCGGGAGTTCGGGCGGATCGATGTGCTTCTGAACGTAGCCGGTGGGGCGGGAGATAAACAACTCCGGCCCCCTCTGGAGATCAGCGAGGACTTCTACGATGAGCTTCTGGCACGCAACCTGAAGAGCGTGTTCTTGGTCAATCAGGCCGTTGCCCGGGTGATGGTCGAACAAGGGGGTGGGTGCATCATCAACTTCAGCTCGCTTTCGGGCACGAAGCCGGTGCCCATGGAGAGTGTGGCCGGAGCGGCCAAGGCGGGGGTCAATCACCTCACGCGGGCATGGGCGGCGGCGTTGGGGCCGTTCGGCGTTCGGGTGAATGCCATTGCCCCGGGTCTGACGATGACTCCCCGGGCGGTGCGGGGGATCGGGGAGGAGTTCGTCAAGCAGTATTCACAGGTCATCCCGCTCCGCCGACCGGCGCGGATGGAGGATCATCTCGGCCCGGCGATTTTCCTTGCCTCCGATGCGGGGGCCTATATCACCGGCGCAATCATCCCCTCTGATGGCGGACCCCAGTAGAAGGCTTTTTCTCACGCCGTTACGCCTCCATCCACCACGATATTGGCCCCATGGATATACGAGGCCTCATCCGAAGCGAGGAACGCGGCCACGGCGGCGACTTCTTCCGGGCGCCCCGGGCGCCGGAGGGGGATATCGCGGAGCATGGCCTCTCGGAGTTTGGGGTTTTGAAGCATCGGAGCGGTCGCCGGTGTCTCGATGAGTCCGGGAGAGATGCAGTTCACGCGAATCCCGAAGGGGGCCAGCTCGATCGCCAGTTGCTTGGTGAGTCCGATCACCCCGCCCTTGGCCGCCCCGTGGGCGAAGTTTCCGATCGCTGATCCGATCCAACCTGAGATCGAAGCGGTGTTGATGATCACCCCACCTCCGCGCGCCTTGAGGTGCGGGACGGCGTGATGGCATGCCCAGTAGATGAGATCGAGCTCGTTGCGGATGGTGAAATGCCATTCCTCCCATGTCATCCGGTCCACGGGGGCAAAGCGGGGGGCGGAGGCGTTGTTGTAAAGGATATCGAAATCGCCGTACGTCTCTAGGGCGAACGCGATCCATCGTTCGACCTTTCTCCCATCCGCCAAATCGAGGGGATGGAGGGAGACCATTTCTCCCCCTTCCGCCCGAACGATCCGGACCGTCTCCTCGGCCTCCGGTGCCTTGAGATCGCAGCCGACCACCCGGGCGCCTTCGCGGGCGAAGAGCCGCGCCGCTGCCCGGCCCTGGCCATCGGCGGTGCCGGTGATGAGAGCGATCTTGCCCTGTAGCCTTCCGCCCATTTCAGTCCTCCCAACGGACATCCCAGAGGCAGTGAGGCACTTCGTCTTTGCTTTTGCGCGGGGGGAGTTTGAGGGGGGTCACCTTGATTTTGGGATTGACGGCGCTGGCCGTCCACTGAAACGCCTGCGGTTCCATGAGATGGCAGATGGTCTTTTCCCTTCCGATGCCCTCGCGCTCGAAGTATTCCAGAGAAGTGCAGCGATTCACGATGATCCGCGCATGGTGCTTATCGATCATCTCGATCGTTCGATCGTAGATGAGCCCGGGGAAGGCGGGGATCGTCTGAAGGATTTTGAGGTAGGCTTCGAGATCGTCGCCCTGAATGTTGAGGGCGCGGGCCACCCGTTTGGGTTCATACGTCTCCATGCTTTCCCAAACCTTCATATCGAAGTCGAACGCCTCTTGAGCACCGTACTTGGCCTTGATGTGCGTGTACCAGTGGCCGTCGAGCACCAAATACAGCCGCTGATATTCCCGAAGAAGATTCACCAGAGCCTCTTTGGAAAAACTTTCGAAGCGGAGGTCCGGATCGAGGGGGCCGCTGTAGTCCTTTCGCTCCTGAGCCATCATGCCTCCTTTCGGTGGTTATCTTTCGAGCTTGAATTCCCACTGGCAACAGATATCGTGGTAGTCGGTTCGGGGCGGAATCCGGATCGGTCTGACCTTGATGGCCGGGTTGAAATAGTGGGCGATGGTGTTGAAGGTCCATGGGGTGATCTCGCCGCATTGGATGCGTTCGCGCCCTTTACCTTCCTTTTCGAGGGCTGAGAGGGTGGGGCATGTGTATTTGGTGAGGATGGCGTGGTCATTGTTCTTGAGATCGATGGAGTACCGGCAAAGGTTGAGCCACGGATTGACTTGCATGTACTTCATCACGGTGGCCACATCGTTGCCGTGAAGGTTGAAGGCCTCGGTGAACGTCTTCAGCTCGTACATCTGACCCCGCTTCCATACGCTCAGATCGGTATCGAACGCGGCATCGTTTCCCCATTTCTCCATGACGGCGAGGTACCAGAAACCGTCTATCCGGAGGATGTACTCGGCGTAGGCTGAAAGGAGCTCGAGGAGGGTCTCTCGGGCGAACTGCGAATGCTCGAAGTTCGGATCGAACGGGCCGGAATAATCCCGCCGTGCGTTCAAGGCCGATTCTCCAGCTTGAATTCCCACCGGCAACAGATATCGTGGTAGTCGGTTCGAGGCGGCACCCGGATCGGTGTCACCCGGATATTCGGATTGAAGTAATGGGCGATCATGCCCAGTATCACCGGTTCGAACTCCCGGCAGATCAGACGTTCCCGCCCCGTGCCTTCCCTTTCGAGAGCAGTGAGGGTGGGGCATGTGTAATAGGTGACGATGGCGTGGTTGGGATTCTTGAGATCTATGGAATAGTCATAGAGCCACATCCATGGGCTTGCCTGAACGGCCTTCATCACGGTGGCCACATCGTTTCCCCGGATATTCAGGATCCGCGAGATGGTCTGGAGCTCGAAGAGTTGGGCCTTTCCCCATACGCGCTTATCGCACTCGAAGGCCCCGGCATTGCCCCACCGCTGCATCACCGTGAGATACCAAAAGCCGTCCACGCGGAGCATGTACTCGCTATAGACCTTGAGGAGCCTGAGGATGGTTTCCTTCGAGAACTTCAAGTGGGTGAAGTCGGGATCGAACGGGCCGCCGTAGTCGGTGAGCTCGGTCATTGAGTTCTCCTAATCGAATCCCAGCCAAGTGGTGATGTTGTCGATGGGTTCGCGTTTGCTGGCGAGTTTGTTCGCGGGAAAGTCCGGATCGGGGTACCCGATGGCGATGGAGATGACGAGTCGCTTGGAGGGGGGGATGTGGGCAAACTCCCGAACCACTTCGGGGTAGAGGACTCCTTGACCGGCGATGCAAGTGCCGAGGCCGTATCCGAGGGCGGCCAGACAGATGGTCTGGGTAAGGCACCCGATATCGAATTGGGCGGGGGCCTCATCGAGGGAACGGTCGGCGGCGATGACGATGGCGGCGGGGGCATCGTAAAAGCGAAAGCCCCGTTTCACCCATGCTGCCCGTTTTTCGCGGTCCTCCCGCGAGATGCCCATGAGTCCGTAGAGCTCGGCGGCCAGCGCCATGTGCCGCTGTTTGTAAATGCCCGCATGGATGTGCATGGAGACATCCGGATCGAAGGGCTCGCGCGCCTCCAACTTCTCCACGTTGCGCCGTTTGATCTGCTCGAGGATTGTCCCCGTGATCACGGTGATCTCCCATGGTTGCCCGTTCTCCGCAGAAGGTGAGCGCGTTGCCACTTCCAGAACCTTTCGCAGGAGATCTTTGGGAACGGGATCGGATTTGAACCCGCGGATGCTTTTGCGTGAGAGGATCCCTTCGATGATGTCCATGGTGCCTTCTTCAGAGATTGGATTGAGCCGGTATGCGGGGAGTGTGAGAAATCTACCGCCGATCCATTGAGTGCATTATACAACGGGGAGATGCCATGAGGGAAATCGGGGTGGGGCATCGTTACTGTGCCATTTTGGTGGGTTGATGAGGGAACAAAAAGACCTCCAAGGAGATCGAGGGGGACATGGGGCAGTGGGAGTTGTTGCCGGAAAGCGGGACACTCGGTCGCCCTGCAGCGGGAAGACCAGAGAAGGGCGGAGATAGAGATCGGCATCGCCCACGAGGGATGGGAACCGGTGGGCAAGAGAAGGCGGATCCGGAG
>DAOTYO010000015.1:0-45088 GCA_034434815.1 Dehalococcoidia bacterium | reverse complement strand
CGGTCTTATCTACGGTCATGTCCGCTACGGGCTTCCTGTGAGAAATGGCATTGCCGGGTTATTTGTTCAGGAGATATCGGCGCACCTGTGCAATAGCCCTGCCGCTCTCCGGATCCGCCTTCTCTTGCCCACCGGTTCCCATCCCTCGTGGGCGATGCCGATCTCTATCTCCGCCCTTCTCTGGTCTTCCCGCTGCAGGGCGACCGAGTGTCCCGCTTTCCGGCGACAATTCCCATTGCCCCATGTCCCCCTCGATCTCCTTGGAGGTCTTTTTGTTCCCTCATCAACCCACCAAAATGGTTCAGTAACGATCCTCACGAAGGAGCGATTGGGGCGATCTTCGGCTGAGAGATCGAAAGGGCCGGATTTGATGGGGCGTTGGGCCGGGTGCGCAAATAGCCGTCGAATTCCGAAAGAAGCCGGCTTGACATGAAAGCCGAACGATGTATCATGGTATCGTCAGCACAAGGGCGTTTTGGAAAGGATGTTGTGTGAACGATACTCCGAATATCCCCGTCCCCTCGAAGATCGGCAACAGTGATCAAGAGGCGTTTCCCGAGCACTGGTTTTGCGCGGCCATTCTTCCCACCGGCGTCACTTACAAAGAAGATGCGGAATCCCCGGAATCCTTCCGAGATGTGCTAGCGCAGGCATTTACGGCATGGGTGGACTACCGGACGGAAGCGTTTGAAAAAGATGCCCCCCTCGCTGCTCTCAAGATCGGCTTCAGTGAAGCGCTCATCTCTTCCCTGATGGGGAACTCACGGCTTACTTATCAGGATTTCGATACCGAAATGGGGATCAAGCTCCCCACCATTCAGATTCGTGCGGGGGAGGTAGAGGTACATCCGCTGGTGGTTCTTCTCCGTAAGAATGTTGTTCTTTCCATTCATCCCACCTATGTGGATCGCAGGTTCGTTCGCTTCCGAAGATATGCGGATATCTTCATGAGAAAAATCCCCGTTGAGCTCCCGCCGGAAGACCGGCTCACGCTCCTCCTCATGCGGATCATAGACGAGACCAATGAGCGCAACTTCGAGCACCTGCGCGAAATAGAGGAGCTCGGCGATCGGGTCAATGAGGACATGTTGAACCCCGAGACGCCCCGTGAAACGCTGGGGCCGAAGATCTATGAGATGAAACATGCCCTTGTCACGTACATGAATGCCCTGTGGCAAACGGTGGATGTGCTCCATGCCCTCCGGTATGGGGATGCCGAGCTCCTCACGGATAACCAGAAGCTTCTCTTGCGCATGGGGGTATTGGAGGAAGAGGTCAATCGCCAGATCGCCCTTTCAGAGCATATGTCGGAAGTGCTGGCTTCCGGGCTTGAGGTGTTGCAGACCATCTACAATAACCAACTTCAAAGCTTCAACAATCGGCTGGCTTTGATCATGACCTATCTCACCATCTTGGGCACGGCTGTGCTTGTGCCCAATACGATCGCCACTATCTTCGGGAGCTCGGCTTTCAATCTTCAGCCCGATGATCGGGGATGGTACATCGCGATGCTCGTAGGTTCGACGGCGGTGGCCACCGGTCTCACCTTCCTTTGGCTGAGGCGCCATTGGGCTTCCCGCCGGCAGAGGCGCTAGCTCATCCCGCTTGAACTGTGCTCCGCATCGTATGAAGAAAAACGTTGGCCCTCCCTTCGCGAAGGGAGGGCCAACATCTTGGCTTGATCCGGGATCGGGACGATCGCTATGAGAGGTACGTCTTGATGTACTTCTCCATCTCTTCGGTCGGCTTCCACCATTTCTTGGCGCCCAGGTCTTCCACGACCTTGTTGGCCACCAAGTATCCGCCTCCCCCGAGCACGCATCCACCGGGATAGTTCGAGGCACCCGCCGTGTAAAGCCCTTTGATCGGCGTCTTGGTCGAAGAGCAATCCTGATTGGGGCGGAAGCAACCCAGTTGAATGGGCTTGTAATCGCCGTGTTTGATCGAACCATACCGCATGTTGGGAAAGCGGATTTCGATATCCACCGGCGTTTCCTGATTGGTCATCACGATGTTTTCTTTCTTCATGTTGGGCGCGTACTGAGCCCACTTCCTGAGGATCGCGGCCTCGACCTCCGGCCCGCGTTTCTCCCACCCGCCTTCGAGCTTGTAAGGGGCATGCATCTGGAAGAACGATACCTGCCGGTGTCTCTTGGAAGGCGGCACGCGGACGAGATGGGTATCCCACTGAGTCTCGCAGGTGGCATGGCCGCCGAAATTGTTGAGGTCGAGCTTGCCGGCGACCACTCGATCCCAGTGGGCCAGCATGTCATCCACTCCCTCGAATCCGAAGATGGTCATGAAGGCTTCATTGGCCCACGGATGGTCGCACTTGTACTTGGGCGCCTCTTCAGAAACCACGTGAAGGGTGTTGAAGCTCCACTTGTCATAAATCCAGCCCTCCACCGATTCCTTGAGGTCCTTCGGCACATTGGCCGGGCCGATGAGATCGAGGAAAGTGGTTCGGGGATCGAGCGTGGAGATGATGCAGTTCGAATAGAGGTTCCGGCCTTCCCAGAGCTCGACTCCGGCCACGGCCCCGTTCTTCATGATGATCTTGTTCACCTGAGACGACTCGAGGATCACGCCGCCGTTCCGGACGAACTCCTTGCCGAGCGCGGAAGCCAGCTTGTGGGAGCCGCCCTGGCAGTAGCATTTGTTCATCATCCGATCGAGATAAAGGGCCACGAACAGCCCCACCCCCGTCTCGCGCGGATCGAGCCCCCACATACAGACGTTATAGAGAAGAAAGGCCCGGATGCGATCGTTTTCGAACAGGTGGGTGATGATCTGGAGAGGGCTTTGCTCCACGAGCTCGAGGAGCTCCTTGCCCTCATCGGTTTTTTGCAGGGCCATGGTGATCTCGATGGGGAGCATCGGCGGGATATAGGTAGCCGGGGCCAAGATATCTTTGACGATCTTCCGCCAGCGGCCCATGGTCTTGCTGAAGGTGAGGGCATCTTTCTTCGAGAACTTCATGAAGGAATCGGTGGTGTCCTCGATCATCCGGGTGAGCAACAGCGAACTGCCGTCCTTGAACACCATCGAAGCCTGCAGGTTCGGTTTGATCCATACCACCCCTTGGCGCTCGAGGTCGAAATCGCGGAGCACCGGCATGTAGTCCACCATCATGTGGTAGATGGCGTGGATGTTCGAGTAATATCCGGGATAGAGAATCTCCTCGGTAGCCAGCCCTCCACCGATCTCGTAGCGCCTCTCCACGAGCGCTACCTTGAGGCCGGCCTTGGCCAGATACGCTGCGGCGATGAGACCGTTGGGCCCTGCGCCGATGACGATCACATCCCACTCGCTGTCCGGCGGGAACTCCAACAAATATCCCTGAGGGTGATTGAAGCCTTTGTACTCTATCGCCATCGGATTCCTCCTATTTCACCTTCCCCTGACCGGGCACGGCTGAGATTTTCCCTTTCTCCGGGATATACCACGGCGAAGGATACCACCATTTGCCGGGTTCGGCGATTCCATCTTCGATCAGGATATGCATCAAATTGTAACCGACCGCCATCAGACACAGTCCACCGGGATGCGCCGCCGATTGATGGGCAAGGTACAGTCCCTCGATCTGAGGCACCCGGTAGCGGGCCAGCTCCGGCAGGGGCCGTTCGTTCCACCACTCGTCGCGGTCGCAGCGGATGCCGTACCACGAGCCGCCGAGCATTCCCGTGTTGCGGAACTCCTGATCGCGGGGGCTATCGGTCCACATCTTGACGATGTTCTTCTCGTCGGCATTCTCCACGATGCACGAAAGGGATTTGAGCAGATATTCATCCCATTTCTTCCGATCCTCGGGGGTGGCATCCATGGCGTCCGGCCCGCCGGCATTGTATTCGGGCGTGGGCACCATCCACCATAGAGGACCGTTGATGTAGTACCCTTCGCGGGTGCACTGGGGTTGGGTGGGATCGTAGTTGGTGTGGGCCACCATCCCCCACATGGCCTGATCCGGGGGTACCGTGGGGTTCGCTTGCCGCCCGAGGACATCTTCCATGTGCTTGAAATAGAGTTCCTTGGACTCCATGCAGTAGAACGCGCCGGTGAAGGGATGCGGTTCTTGATTGAGCCATTTGAACTTGGGGCGATACCTGAAATCCTCTCGGGTGAGGAAATGAATCATGTACAGGCTCCCGCCCTTGAGGCTCAGATCCTTGATGCGCTGGAGGAATCCGGCGTCCAGATGCCTGGGCCCGATCAGATCGAGGAAGGTGGGCTTGATGTGGCATGCGCTGATGACGGCTTTATTGGCGTAAATCTTTTTGGCGCTGTAAGTGGCGTCGTCTCTCAGCCTGACCCCCACCGCCCGGCCGTGTTCGATCAGGATTTCCTCCACGGGGCAGCACGTGCGGAAGACCGCGCCATGGGCGTTGGCGCAGCGGAACAGCGCATGGTAGTAGCCGTGCATGTTCCCGCGAGCGGCCACCGGCTTGGCCACGGCGGGCGGCAGTACCGTTGCCACACTGCACAGCGCCGGAACGGCCACACCGGGGAAATGCCCGAAGGCTCCGGAGACCACAGCGATGTAGGCCTGCATCACCTTGAAAGGTTCGCTCTTGATGACCTGATCCATGAGATCGAACATGGTCCACTCGAGCATTTCCTTGGTCCAGAGTTCGGGCAAGTTCTTTTTGTAGACTTGCATGTAGGGGATGGTATGTTCGTTCAACTCGATGTACGAAGGATGCGGGGGAGTCCAGAACGTCGCCCTCAAGAGGTCCCGATAGAACGGGGGATTGGTGAGAAGCCCGGTGATCTTGGCCCAGCCCATCTTGTCCTCTTGGGATACCTTCACGAGGCCGTCGCGGGTCATGGGGCCCCGGCCGTCATCGAAGGGAACCGGCTGACGGGGGTTATAATCCATGCGGAACCCGTATCGCCAGAGTTCGAGTTGCTCCCAGCCCGGCGCCGAACCCCCATAATTGCCGATGGCATGCGGCTGGATGCGTACGCCCGCAATAGGTTCGCACGTCTCTTGGGCCCCGCCGCATTCCGGCCTCTCTTCGAGCACGATCACCGAGAGACCGCACTTGGCCAGATACGCGGCCGTGGTGGTGCCGTTATGGCCCCCACCGATGATCACTATGTCGTATCTCTCTTCTTTGGCCATAGAATCCTCCTTCTAGAATTCGAAGTTCTCCCCCTCCCCTTGAGGTGAACCTCCTCGCTGTGCTAAAACTCCCCGGGATGTTTGGGTTGCTTGTTGAACCACTGCTTCGGGGAAAGGATGAACCCCAAGATGGAGCCGTTGATCAGTTTCTTGAGGAGCGTCAGGAGGTCCTTGAAACTGAGCGCTGCCCGGATTCTCCACTTTACCGGCTGGGTCACATCCACGTACATGACCAAGTGGTCTCCCTGCCGCTTGAGGTCCGCAATACTGCCGGTGAGTTCCGTCTTTCCGAGACCTGTGGATCGAAAATACATAGTCCCACCTCACCTTTGGAACGAAGTTTTCCCTCAGGCTTTGAAGGAATGCAAAGCAACCGGTCATGCTTTGCCTGCCCAAGGTGATAAGAGTGTATCACCGACCTCGTGGGGGTGCAACACTGGGAGATTTGTGATGAACTACTTAGGCGATCTACGAATCCACCCGGAGAGGAGACGTGCGTCCGCGGTGTTGCCATCCGGTTCTAAATGGCGGGTGTTTGTCACTGGATTCCGTCGAGCGCCTTGGGTATGATGGGGGCTTGGCGGTCGTCGTGCGGACTCAGTTTGGTGTAGATCCTGTTGATGTGGTTCTTCACGGTCTTCAACCGGAGGCCGAGCGATGCGGCGATCTCACGATTGCTTTTGCCGTCCCCTATCATGCGGAGGATTTGCATCTCTCTTGGAGTCAAGAAATGGGATACGGGCATCTCATCGGATTGTTCTCGATCATCCCTGACCCCATCTCCTGAAGCGAGATCAACCGCAACCGGCGCGGCCCCGATATCCCGGATCACGTTTCCGATGTCTTCCACATCAAGATCGCGGTACACGAAAACCCCGCTCGCGCCGGCAGCGACCGCTCTTACGAGAGATCGCGGACATGAGCATGGTGTAAGAACTATGACCATGGCCTTGGCTTGCACTCGAACAATCCGCTTGATTGTTTCGATCTCGCCGGCACGAAGTGTGTGAGCGTGGACGATGACGATATCGGTGGGAAGGCGTCCGATCCGCTCGATGGCCCTGTCGCCACCCGCCGCCTCCCCAACGACCGAGACTCCGGGAAGCGCGTTCAGCAGAGCTTTCAATGCCGCCCTCGTGACGGCATAATCATCAATGAGCATCACTCGTATTGGCGTTATGGAATTCCTCCCTACCTCAAAAGATGGGAGTGAGCCAAGACCCTGGGTCGGGGCGGCGGAAAGTTCCGCACACAGAGCGAGATGCCGTTCTGAGACCAGTGGGCGGCATTGGCTCCCACCGGGACGCGCCATCTTAGAAAGGGCCTTGTGATAGCCATTGATAATTCTAATGCAGTTACCATGGGACGTCCATAGGCCCCGCTCCCAAGTAAGTCCGCATTTACGCGTAACTTTTGATGCCTAGTGATAAGCAGATATGCGGATATGTTTCCCGCCGGTATCTAGGCATTCACGCCTATGGTTTTGAGAGATGGGCCCAAGACAAGGCAGATTCGGCTGTGGTATATAGTAAGACGACGTTCGCAACCCAACCCGAGAAATGCGTTTATTTGGGTCTGCGGAGATCGGGAGCAATCAAAAGAACGTGAAGGAGTGAAAAACAGTGAAACAGGATTGGACCGGGATCATGAATCAGCATGGGAAGATGAGAAGCCTATCCGTCCTGGTGATTACGTTCGCCGTCATTACAGTGGTTTTCGCCACCGTGCCCGTTGCTTTCGGGTCGGTCGTGGAGAATTCAGGAATTGTCAACGATAGCGAGAATTCGTTCGTTGAACAGGCGAAGTTCTATGCGGCTATCTGGGAAATCGGCGCCGATGAAGCCCTTCAGTCTATCTCTATCATGGATGAGGACCCTTTGGTACGAGATGCTTATCTCTATGCGGCCGATCAGGGAATCTCGCTTTCAGAAGCTTTACGACGGTTGCGGCTACAGGACCTCATAGGGAAGCTGAATACTGATCTGGAGATAAATGAACAAGATACCTTTGCGGGCCTGTGGATTCAGCACAAACCCGACTACCGCGTCGTCGTACAGTTTACCCGTGATGGAGAGCAAACGATCCAGCGTTACATCCAGAATGGGCCGCTGGCTGGCATCATCGAAGTGCGCCAAGCCGAAGTAGCATGGGCAGAACTCGTGGCCTTGCAAGAGCAAGCCGCGCGCGCAGTGAATAAGCTGGGCATACCTGTGGCATCTGACATCAACATGGAGAACAACCGAGTTGAATTGTACACTAAAAACCCAGCGCAGCTTCGAGAAGCCCTGCAAAAAGAGGGACTGCGATTATCTGAGAGCGTGGTGATCATCGGGACCACCGAAGCGGCTGCCACCCTGGATGGGACGATTCTTTTTGGTGGACTTGCGCTAACCACGGATCCGGAAGGAATGGCAGGCACATCTGGCTTCTCGGTGCGAAATGCGAACGGGACCAAAGGTATCACAACTGCCGGTCACTGCGCCGACAAGCAAACATACGGTAGTACCGTACTCCCCTTCCAAGGAGAACAGCGAGGGGGCTCATGTGACGTCCAATGGCACACCGGGGCCGCAGGTGATGATGTGCAATTGGATATATGACGGGTACTCCGTTCGCCGCATCCGCGCCACAAAAAGCCGATCTGCACAGGTGAAGGGGGAGTATGTGTGCAAATATGGGAAGACTTCCGGTTTCACGGCTGGCTACATAAAAAGCAAGGTCTTCTTGCCACCGAGCGGTGTCCCCAATCCAAACGCAACCTTTATCTTGGTGGATCGAGATGGCGATGCGCCTCTTTCCCAAGGCGGAGACAGCGGGGCGGCCCATGGTTCTGCGGGGAAACCGCTTATGGGACAAATGTGGGCAGTTACAACGACAATACGTACAAGGGGGCAGCCTTCTACATGGCGGTCAACTATCTGAGCAATCTAGGGGTCAGCGTCTTGCTGGCCCCATGAGGGCAAGGGAGTCTATGAAGCAGGGGGCTGATCTGTTTTACTACGGAATATCAGTGCCTCCTCGTCTGGTGAGCGCTTGCGGTTTCAACAGGAGAGCTTCAAACTTGTCCTTGCCGGAACCTCAAGTTCGCCTGAAGACTCCGTTTCGTGGGCTATCTGGAGGATGACGAACATGGAATATGCCAGGCGCGATTGGGTTGTTGGAATCGGGGCACCCCGACAAGCATTGTGGTTTGTGATGCTCATTGCGGCGTTAATTATGGTGCCTTCTTGTCGGAGCGATGAGCCTTTGCCCCCCAGCGCCGCACCCGATTCTGGCTTCCTCTTCCCACAGATGAAAACAACGGCGGGTGAAAGTGTTTTGGCCGGATCAGCCATTGGGAAACTGGTCGCGGTCAATGGGTGTATTCGCTTGGTGGGCGATGATGATGCGGGTATGGGGTCATTACTCGTTTGGCCATCGGATTTTGGCCTAAGTGTTCAAGGCAGTGTGGTTGGGATCACGAGCGGAAACGGTGAGGTTGTAGCACGGCTTGGAGATTACGTTCGCATCACTGGAGGTGAAATCCCTGCGTCCCAAGCCTCATGGATAACCGGACAATTGCGGCAACCATTACCAACGACATGTATGGGGCCATATATCCTCGTTGGATCAATTGAAGCCATAGAGGAGTCGGGATGAAATCCAGGATCTGCCCATGACCCATTGCTCTGATCTCCCAATTGAACCTTCGGGGGCCTCTTAAATGTAATGGGCATGATCCCTTTGCCCGAGTTGGTACTTCTCCCCTATCGGCACAGCGCAAGGGGTCTTCGATACGTATATCGAACTGAAGGAAGAAGAAAACGTCATTGAGGTCATGGCAGTTCGGGAAGGCGCACGGGTACATGTTTCCATTACCCTCAGTTTGAACACAGCGTCGGGATAGGCTTTCGCGTTGCGAAGGTCTCCTCCGCTGATCTGCCTTTTGTCATGCCCAATCCAAGGGAGGACTCATGGATCTAACGCATCTGCCCGATTACTTCCTCTTCGCCGGTATCGCCGCCACGATCATTCTCGTGAGCCGGGATGCCCGCAAACAGGGGCATTCATGTGGACTTTCATCTGCGTTGGGATGATGCCGTTCGGACTGGCGCTCTATTTCCTTCTCGGGCAAGGGGAGGGCGATGCGCACAAGAGGCGCCGGAGGTCACGGAACGAAACAAAGACACTTTGCAATCAGATCGGGATATCCCGGATTGAAGCCGCCAATGTTTGCGATGTTGCAGTCCGACCCTTGAGCTCGAGGCGGTCAGGAATCTCGCAGCGGGGGGACTCCGCCGTTCGTAGCGGAAAATCGAGGGTTCGGCAATCTCCTCGGGGTTTTGCCCTGGTTTGTCAGGGATTGATGGCGGGGGGAAGCTATCCCCCATCAACCCTGCCCCTCAGAGAGCGTAGATCTCCGGGCCGAAGGTGGTGACCCAGTTCTTCTTGAGGACCTTGATGGCCTCTTCCGTCTTGTCCACACCGAGGATCACGATGGGTTGGCCGCTTTCCCCCCGGCCGAGAAACGTGTAAAGGTAAAGGACATTGATGTGGGCTTCCTTGAGCGGTTTGAGAACCGCTTGAAGCGCTCCGGGATGATCGGGGATCTCCACGGCAAGCACATCACGCTCTCGAATCGTATAGCCGAGGCTTCTTAAAACGTTGGCCGTCTTGACGGGATCATCGGTCACGAAACGGACCGTGCTCACTTCGGAAGCGTCTGCCACCGAGATCGCGCGGATGTTGATGCCCTCGTTCCCCAAGGCCTCGCTGATGGCGAGGAACTTTCCGGGCACGTTTTCCAGAGTGACTGAAATCTGCTTTACGGTCATCGTGAACCCCCAGATCAAGTTGCCTTGCCTTTCGGACTTCGGCGGTCGGCGCTCGATGCCGAAGTCCGATGGGCTCCGGGCCGGGTTATTTGAGAAAGTTGTATCCGGCCTCAAGGGCGCGCTTGTTGATATCGATGAGCTTCGGTTTGCCTTTCATCGTGCTTTCCAGTCCTTGAACAAGGGTGGAAAGCGAAACAAGGCCGGTTTTCCTTACGAAGGCGCCGAGCATGATCATGTTGGCCGATTTGGGGCTTTTCATCTCATCGGCCATGCCGCTGGCGGGAACCTCGACGATCTCGATATCCCCCCGCGAGATCTTCGCTTCCACGATGGATGAATTGATGAAAAGCATTCCCCCCGATCGGATCTGGTTCTGGAAGCGAACGAGCGACGGCTGATTCATGGCCACCACAAAGTCCGGCGAAGAGGCTACCGGTGAGGCGATTTCCTCATCGGAAATGGCGACGGTGCAATTGGCCGTTCCCCCCCGCACCTCGGCCCCGTACGCGGGCAAGTAGGTCACGTGCTTGCCTTCAACCATTCCGGCTTGCGCCAGATTGAGCCCCATCGAAAGGACCCCCTGCCCCCCGAATCCCGCGAAGATCGTCTTAATCAGCATCTTTCCGCCCCGTTGTATCCTTGATGACGCCGAGGGGAAACTCCTTGCTCATGACCTTGTCGATCCATTGCCAGGCCTCCACCGGTTCCATCTTCCAATTGGTGGGGCAAGGGGAAAGGATCTCGACAAGGGAGAAGCCCAGCCCATCGATCTGCGTCTGAAAGGCCTTCTTGATCGCCTTCTTGGTCTTGCGGATATTCGCCGGAGAGTTGACCGCCGTCCGTTCGATATAGACGGAGCCTTTCACCAGAGCCAAGATCTCGCTCATGCGAATGGGGTACCCCTCGATGGCGGCTTCCCTTCCGAACGGGGAAGTGGTGGTTTTCTGGGAAAGAAGCGTGGTGGGGGCCATCTGCCCGCCGGTCATCCCGTAAACGGCATTGTTGATGAAGATGGCGGTGAAGTTCTCCCCGCGGTTGGCGGCGTGGATGGTCTCCGCCGTGCCGATGGCGGCCAGGTCCCCATCGCCCTGATAGGTGAACACGATGGCTTCGGGGCAAGCGCGCTTGATGCCCGTGGCCACAGCGGCCCCTCGCCCGTGGGCCGATTCCGCCATATCCACATCGAGATAGTGATAGGCAAAGACCGAACACCCCGGAGGCGGGATCCCGATGGCTTTGTCTTGAAGGTCCATTTCATCGAATACCTCGGCAAGGAGGCGGTGAACGATGGAATGCCCGCATCCGGGGCAATAATGAAAGGCCACCTTCTTGAGCGATCTGGGCCGTGTAAAGACTTTTCTCATCGTTTCTCGATCCTGAGCCCTTTCTGATAGTAGAGGCGCGAAGCCACGCGAAGGATCTCGCTGGGTGTGGGGATCACGCCACCCGGCCTTCCATAAAAGGCGATCTCCCCTTTTCCGCACAGGGCGAGTTGCACATCTTCGAGCATCTGACCCATGTTCATTTCGAAGACGAGGAACTGATTCACCCGTTGCGCCAGTGTTTCGAGCGCCTCCGATGGGAAAGGCCAGAGCGTGATCGGCCGAAGGAGGCCTATCTTGAGGCCGCTTGCCCGGGCGGTGTTGATTGCCCCCTTCGCGATCCGGGCCGCGATGCCGAAGGACACGATCACCAGCTCGGCATCGTCGGTCCGATAGGTTTCGAAGGAGGTCTCCGTCTTCTTGATGAGCTGATAGCGCCGATGCAGACTCCAGTTGATCTCCTCGAGCTCCGCCGGTTTGGAGGTGAAGGTCTTGATGATTCTGCTTGGCCGTCCCTTAGCGCCGCGAAGGGCCCTCTCCCGTACGGGCAATACGTCGGGCGCTTCATGGTGAAACTCCACGGGCTCCATCATCTGGCCGAGCATGCCGTCGCCGAGGATGATCACGGGCATGAGGTATTTGTCGGCCAGATCGAAGGCGCGGTGCGTGAGATCGGCCAGCTCTTGAACGGAGGAAGGCGCCAGAACGATCGTGCGGTAGTCCCCGTGCCCCCCGCCCCTTGTGGCTTGGAAGTAATCCGATTGCGCTGCGGCAATGCTGCCCAATCCGGGGCCGCCCCGGGACATGTTCACGATGACTGCGGGCAACTGGCACGCCGCAAGATAGGAAATCCCCTCCTGTTTCAGGCTGATGCCGGGGCTGGAGGAAGAAGTCATCACGCGGGCGCCGGCTACGCTGGCGCCATAGACCATGTTGATGGCCGCCACTTCGCTTTCAGCTTGAACGAAGGCGCAGCCCTTCCGGCGGCTCAGGTGGGCGGCCATATATTCCGTAAGTTCGTTTTGCGGGGTAATGGGATAGCCGAAATAGCACTGGCACCCGGCCCGGATCGCAGCTTCCCCACATGCCGCGTTCCCGTACATCAGCTCCTTAGCCACGGTACACCTCGATCGCCACCTCAGGGCATACCATTGCACATATGGCACAGCCCGTACAGGCCTCCTCTTTGTTCTCGAACTTGGCGGGCATGTATCCGGCGGCATTCAGCTTGGCGGCGGGGGCGATCAGATGCTTGGGACAAAAGAACATGCACACGCCGCAGCCCTTGCACAGTTCCCGATCAATTTCGATGTATCCTTTCTCCATATTATGTCCCGATGCCTCTTGCGAGGGCTGGTTACCCACGCCTTCGGAAATGGCACCTTTCTTATTGTAGGGCCGACCGAAAGAAGTCACAAGCCCCCCGAATGACGAGAGCCCCAAGAGAGCGATTGAAGAAGAGGGTGCAAAAGATACCTCTCTCGGGGGGAGTCGGGGGGTGTCCCCCGAGGAAACCCTTTGGGCGGGTGGGTGGGATCGGAGAAGCCGGACCGTTCATGGGGTGTTGGAGAGTTCCGGTACAAAGTCCGGATGAGGTGTTAATGGTTGTTCACCCGAGGATGAAGACTGCAAAGCTGAATCGCTCTTTTGGTGAGAGCGCACAGATTGCATTGCCGCCGAAAACATGTTATATTACCACTGATTGGAAGTGGGTAGTTGCCCACTTTTTTAGTTTTTGCCGAGAATAGCGGAGGGGTCTATAGCTAATGAAAAGCGATTTCCTATTAGCTATTACACAACTTGCGGCGGAGAGGAATCTCCCGAAAGACCTCGTGCTCAATGCAGTCAAGGCTGCTCTGGCTTCAACATATAAGAATTACGATGTCGTGATCAACATCCTCGCCAGTGGTGAGATCAAGGCCGTGGCCAGAAAGGTGGTGGTGCAATCGGTCAAGGATCACTGGCATGAGATTTCCCTCGCCGATGCCCAGAAAGTGAAGAAGGGCGTCCAGATCGGTGATACGGTTGAGGTGGAAATAGATCCTTTGGATGCGGGACGGATCGGGGTCCAGACCGCCAAGCAGGTGGTGATGCAGCGCCTCCGCGAAGCAGAGCACGAGTTCATCTTTGGCACCTTCGCGCATCGGAAGGGGGATGTGCTGAGCGGGGTGGTACAACGGGTGGATGCCCGCCATGTTCTGATCGATTTGGGTCAAGCGGAGGGAGTTCTTCCGCCCCCCGAGCAGGTCCGGGCGGAGCACTATCGTCCCGGCCAGCGCCTCAAGGTCTATTTGGTGGAAGTGGAACAAACCCCCAAAGGGCCGCGCTTGCTCCTTTCGCGGACGCATCCCAATTTGGTGAAGCGGTTGTTCGAACTGGAAGTTCCGGAAATCGCCAACGGCATCGTGGAGATCAAAGCCATTGCCCGGGAACCCGGGTCCCGAACCAAGATCGCCGTGGCGGCCAAACGGGGGGAGGTGGACCCCGTTGGAGCTTGCATCGGTTTGCGCGGTATCCGTATTCAGAATGTCACCAATGAGATTCAGGGCGAAAAGATCGATGTCATCCAGTGGGATCCCGACCCCAAGGTGTTTATCGCCAATGCGCTCAGCCCTGCCCACGTATCGTTCGTGAAGACGGATCCCACCGCCGGTGTGGCGGTGGTGGTGGTGCCGGATGGGCAGCTTTCCCTCGCCATCGGTCGGGAAGGGCAGAATGCCCGCCTTGCGGCCAAGCTGACGGATTGGAAGATCGATATCAAGAGCGCTTCCGTTGCCGCTCAGGAAGGCGTGCGGAAAGTAGAGGAGGCGCCGCCGCCGGAGGAGATCGAGAAGATGCTCGAGCCGGTGGTCGAAGAAGCCCCTCTCAGAGAAAAAGCGCCGGTGGCTCAGCCGGAAGTCGGGACGATCGAGCTCCCCGAGGAGGTGATGGAACCGGTGCCGTCGGTGCCCGTAGAGGAAGCTCCCGCGCCGGGTGCTCCGGCGATCCGGTTTGCCGAAGATGTGCTTCCTTCCGATGCTCGAATGATCTCCAGCGAGATCGGGAAAACCAAGAAGAAGCGGGCTGAGAAGGTCAAGGGTAAGAAAAAAGCCGTCCGCAGGGTTCTTGAGGATGAAGAGGAGATCGTCCTCGATTACGATGATGAGTTCGAATAGACGCCATATCCCGGAGCGGACCTGCATTGCGTGTCGGCAGGTGAGGCCGAAGAGGGATCTCGTTCGCCTCGTGTCTTCCCCTCGCGGAATCGTTGAGGTGGACGAAAATGGGAAGGGGAGGGGACGGGGGGCCTATCTTTGCCGGAACCGAATATGCTGGGAGTCGGTACTGGCCGAAGGGAAAAAAAATCGGCTGGGACATGCGTTGAGAATATCCATCTCCCCCGAAAATCGCAGGAGTCTCCTCGATTATGGGAGATCCCTTCCCGTATTCAAAGTGGCGACACAGGAAGGAACGGAATGAAGCAAGGGTCACCATCTAACAAAACACCATCGCCCCCTGAGAAGAAGGGGGCGACGCCTTCTTCGTCTGCGCAGACCCCGCCGGTGCTGGTCTTGCCCAAATCGCTTACGGTGAGACAATTGGCGGAGCTTTTGGGGATCAGTCCCATCGAAACGATCAAGCGGTTGATGCGCCGGGGGGTGATGGCGGGCCTGAACCAAGCGGTGGATTACGAGACGGCGGCGGGTCTGGCCATGGAGATGGGCCGGCAGACCACCCCCGCCAAGGAGCCCCCCACCGTGCCGCCGATCAAGGAAACGGCGGCGCCCAAGAAAGCGGTCACCAAAAAGGAGGCCAAGGCCCTCAAGCCCCGTCCTCCCGTGGTCACCGTGCTGGGGCATGTGGATCATGGGAAGACAAGCCTCCTTGATGCCATCCGGCACACGAACGTGACCGCCACCGAGGCCGGGGAGATCACTCAGCATATCGGCGCTTATCAGGTGACCGTCAATGGGCAGGATATCACTTTCATCGATACCCCCGGTCATGAAGCCTTCACGGCGATGCGGGCCCGTGGGGCGCGGGTGACGGACATCGCTGTCCTCGTGGTCGCTGCCGATGATGGGATCATGCCTCAGACGGTCGAGGCGATTGATCACGCCCGGGCGGCGGAGGTGCCCATCATCGTGGCCATCAACAAGATCGATAAGCCCACCGCCGATGTGGAACGCGTGAAGAAACAGTTGAGCGAACACAATCTGATCGTGGAGGAATGGGGAGGGGATGTGATCGCCATACCCGTCTCCGCCAAGACGGGGCAGGGAATTCCGGACCTTCTGGAGCATATCCTCATCGTTGCCGAACTGGCCGAGCTCAAGGCCAATCCCGATGCCCCGGCCTCCGGCGTGGTGATCGAGAGCCGATTGGATCATACGCGTGGGGCTCTGGCAACTCTCTTGGTTCAGCAGGGAACCTTGAAGATCGGCGATATCGTCGTGGTGGCGGATACCCATTGGGGCAAAGTCAAGGCGATGTTCACCCATGATGGAAAGCGGGTCAAAACGGCGGGACCTTCGATGCCGGTGGAGATCATGGGCCTCGGTGAGGTGCCGCGCCCCGGCGAGTCCTTCCGTGTAGTGCCCACCGATCGGGAAGCTCGGGAGATTGTAGAGAAGGCTCGCGCCCGCCAGCAATCCCTGAAGGCCAAAACCCCTACCCTCGATGATGTCTCTGCCTTGGTGCGGAGCGGGGAAGCCAAAGGGCTCAACCTCATCCTGAAGGCCGATGTGCAGGGGAGCATAGACCCGATCAAGAGATCTCTGGAGAAGTTGGAGACGCCTCAGGTCAAGCTTCGTGTGATTCATTCGGGCACCGGAAGCATCACGGAGAGCGATGTCATGCTCGCCCTCGCTTCCGGCGCGGTGATCGTGGGGTTCAATACCCGGGCCGAGCCCCGCGTCCTGCGGCTGGCCGAGGCGGAAGGCGTGGAGATCCGCACCTATCAGATCATCTACCGATTGATCGATGATATCGAGAAGACCCTCAAGGGGATGTTGGAGCCGACTTACATCGACGTCATTGACGGCCATGCGGAGGTTCGGGCCACTTTCAAGGTGAAGGGCGGCATTATCGCGGGCTGTTATGTGATTGACGGCAAAGCGGTTCGATCGGGTGTGGCCAAGATCCTGCGCAAAGGCCAAGTGGTCCATCAAGCCCCCGTCCAGAGTTTGAAGCATTTCAAAGAGGATGTTTCCGAGATGCCTTCGGGGTCGGAGTGTGGTGTGGGGGTGGAGGGGTTCTCCGATTTCGCCATCGGCGATATCATTGAGTTCTCCCACAAGGAAAGACAATGACGCGGCGCCAAAAGCAGGTCGGGCAGGCCATCCGCCGGGAGATGAGCGATCTCCTCAGACGGCACGTAAGCGATCCCCGGATTCAGGGGATCATTTCCGTCACCGAGGTGGACATCTCCGCGGATCTCATGCAGGCCAAGGTGTACATCAGCGTTCTGGGCACGGAAGAGCAGAAGGTCGAGGTGTTCGAAGGGCTCGATTCGGCGAGTGATTATCTCCGCCGCGAGCTCGGGGCACGCCTTCGGCTCCGGTTTGTGCCCCGGCTGATCTTTTTGAGGGATGACTCCATCGAACGGGCGGAACGCTTGCTTCAGCTCATTGATCAAACCTCCAGAGAAAGCGCCGAGGGCTGAGAGCGAAGGGCCTCTTCCCTCGCTCCGGTGCTCTGATTGAAGGTGGGAATTGGATCCCCACACCCTTGACGGCATCATCAACCTCGATAAACCCCGGGGCAAAACATCTTTCTCGGCGGTGGCACGTGTGCGCCGGTTGACCGCCGGGCGCAAGGTGGGCCATTCCGGGACCCTCGATCCCGATGCCTCCGGCGTCTTGCCGGTGTTCATCGGGCGGGCGGCAAGGTTGGCCCGCTTTATCACGGATTTGCCGAAGGTGTACTCGGCCGTGATCGAATTCGGCTGTGCCACCGCCACTTACGATTCTTCGGGTTCGGTGACCGATCGCGGGGATCCTTCCGGATTGACCCGGGAGCGGATCGAGGGGGCGCTGGATTCCTTCCGCGGACCCATCGAACAAATTCCCCCGATGTACAGCGCCGTCAAGTGGGAAGGGAAGCCGCTCTATCACCTTGCCCGGGCCGGAATGGAAATCGCGCGCAAACCCCGCCGGGTGATGATTTATCGCCTGAGCGTGACGCAGTGGCGAAATCCTCTCCTTACGATCGAGGTCGAGTGTGGGAAGGGCACGTACATCCGCTCTATCGCCCATGATTTGGGTCGGGCCTTGGGATGCCCGGCCCATCTGAACGAGCTGACCCGGACCCGAAGCGGACCTTTTCGAATCGAGGATGCGGTATCCTTGACCGAGCTCGAGGAAAGCTTCGCAAGGGGCGATTGGCAACGATATGTACATCCCCCCGAACTGGCCGTGGCCCATCTTGAGATCATCCGTGTGGACGATGCGGGCGAAGAGGATTTCCTTCACGGGCGGCCCCTTTCCTCGGCGGGGTTCACGGCCCCTTGCGGGGATGAGTACCGCAGGGTCCATGCTCGGGACGGCCGTTTCTTGGGGGTGGCCCGGTTTTCTCTGCAAGAAGAAGCTCTCTGGCGGCCGGTCATTGTGTTTTCTTGAATCATCCCAAGATGGAGTTGGGCCAATGGATGACCCGTTGATTGTCGCTGCGGATCTCGGGGGAACGAGCTTCCGTGTGGCCCTCGTGGATCGCCGGATGAATATCCTTGCCCGGAGTGCGCACTTCACCCGTCCTCAAGAGGGCGCTTCGAGGGCGGTGGAGCGGATTATCGAATCCATCCGGCAGACGGCTTCCCGGAGTTCCCTTGAGAGGGTGAAAGGGATCGCCGTTGCCACCGCCGGACCCCTCGATCCCTCCCGGGGGATGATCTTGAGCCCCCCGAGTTTGCCGACTTGGAGGCATGTGCCTCTCAAGGACCTCTTGAGAGATGCCTTTCCGTTGCCGGTGTGGGTGGAACACGATGCGGATATGGCCGCTCTGGGGGAATATCGGTTCGGTTCCGGAAGGGGATTTGACCGGCTGATCTATCTCACCGTGAGCACCGGCATCGGCGGGGGCGTGATTCTCGATGGGAAACTTCTCCGCGGGGCGAAGGTCTCCGCCGCCGAGCTCGGACATATCGTCATCGATCCGAATGGCCCACCGTGCAATTGCGGGGGGAAGGGACATGTGGAGGCGATGGCCTCAGGAACGGCCATCGCCCGCATGGCCAGGGAACGCCTTGCTCGGGGCGAGAGGAGTTCCCTTCGGGAGCGGTGCGGGGATGATCTCGGAAAGGTCACGGCGCAATTGGTCGCTGAAGGGGCCCGGGCGGGGGATACCCTTGCCCGGGAGGTGATGCGAGAGGCGGGAACCAATCTTGGCTTGGCGGTGGTATCTCTCATCCACATTTTCGACCCGGATGTGGTGATCATCGGGGGCGGGGTGTCGAACGCGGGGGAGCTTCTCCTCGGCCCCGTCCGGGAGGTCATCGCGGAGCGGGCGATGGAGGATTTCCGCGATCGGGCGCGAGTCGTGCAATCCGCTCTGGGGGATAACTCCGGCATCCTCGGTGTGGCCGCGTTTGCCTTCGAGGAATTGGGCCTTGGATGCTGAGGGGCGCGATCGCTCAACCTTTGGCCGCTACGGCCACGGCGGGACAGTAGATCGAGGGCGTTCGGATCGAGCCGCCGAGCCACCGGGAATCGGCGCCGATGATGACCCCGTCTTTGAGGATTTCATAAACGTTGCCCGAGATCATGGTGTCCTTCACCCGGCCCACGATCCGCCCGCGTTCTACCTTGTAGCCCAGCAGCACGTTGCCCGAAAAATCGCCCCCAAGGATGTTTCCCTGAGTGGCGCCCATCACCTGTTCCACCACGAGTCCTTCTCTGATGTTTGCGAGCATATCCTCGAAAGGGGTTTCTCCCTCGCCGATGATCAGGGCCGTCATGGAAGGGGTCGGTAGGCTCCCCACCGAGCGGCTGGCGTTGCCGGTGCTTTGCGTCCCGGCTTCGGCGGCGGTCTGGAGATCGTAAAGGAAATTCTCCACGATCCCGTGGCTCACAAGGCTCGTCCTTTGCGTGGGGATTCCCTCGTCATCGCAGATGGAAGCCGCAGGGCAAAAGGCGATCGTGCCATCATCCCACAGCGAGAATTGTGGGGCGAAGACTTGCTCCCCTCGCCGGTGCCCCAGAGGGGAAGCACCCCGGAGCACCATCTTGCCGTTGAAGGCGATGGCAAGCGGGGAAAGAAGTGCGGAAGCGACGCCGTGCGGAGTGAAGATCACGGGCATTCTCCCGAGCGGGGGTGGGGCGATCTCGCGGCCCCGTTCGAGTTGTTCCATGACGGAGCGTGCCAAGGGGCCGGCCGCGGCTATCGGATGACATGAGCTATCGAAGTCTCCCACGAAGAACATATCCGTTCCCCGCACCAGAACCCCTTCGATGGAGATGGAAAAGATGCTCTTCCGGTACCGCGCTTCCCCGCCGGCAGAGTTGCGGATCTCGATCTCAGAGATGCTCCGACTCACCGTCGCTTCACATACGAGATCCGGTTCGGCGGACCGCACGCGGTCGATCAGGGATTGGCCGAGCTCCACCATGGACTCCTCGGAGAGGGATTCCACCGCCGGATCGAAAACGGGCACCGATCCATAGGTGACCCCGCCGGGGAATTCGAATCTCGCCCGGGTACCGAAGGGGGCCATTTCCAATGCCATTTCCAGAAGGTCTTTCTCCGCGCCGACTTTGCTCGTGGCTGCGAATCCGATCCGGCCATCCTTGATGATCCGGAGGGCGCTGCCGGCGGATTCCTTGGTTTGAACCCGCTTCAAGCGGTTGGCCTCGAAATGGGCCTCCGTGCTCCGGCTCGCGACCGAGAATACCTCGGCACCCTCGCAGACTTTTCCGGCGCGATTCAAGAGTTCCTCCACGGCTCAACCCTCCGCTATGCCACGATAGTTCAGATTGTACTCTACCGCAACGACCATCACAAGACCGGTGGCCCCGGCCGAAGGCTTGCCCCCGCATGTCGTCTTTCCCGAAAACACCGATCGAAGAAGAGAGTGAGAGATCCCTCTCTCTCGGGGGGGAGATTGGGAGGTGTCCCCCAAGAAAACCTTTTGGGCGGGCGGGTGGGATGGGAGAAGCCGGATCGTTCACATGGTCCGGAATGAGATGATCATATGGTTAGGCACCGGAGTGTGAAGTCTATAAAGCGGAATCGCTGTTTTTGAGTCTTTGAAAATTGACTTGTGGCCGCCGCCGGTTTATACTTTGCCAAGCGAAGGATTTCGCTTTGAATGCCCGCAAGGCAAGATTCACGACCGAGGTCCCGATGCCGGCACGAAACCCGCGCCCCCGCAAAGGCTCCACCCCCCTCTCCGATGCCTTGAAGGAATGGGAACGGCGGCAGCAATCGTATCGTGAACAGGCCCTGAAGATCCTCCCGTGGGTCTGCGCTTGGTGCGGGCGGGAGTTCTCGGCACGGAACGTTCGAGAGTTGACCGTTCATCACAAAGACCACAATCACGATAACAATCCCCCCGATGGCAGTAATTGGGAATTGCTCTGCATGTATTGCCATGAGCATGTCCACCTTCGCAAAAAACCGGAGGATTTCAGTCAGAAACCCCTGAGCCACAGGGAGGAACCGGGAACGTATCGTCCGTTCGCCCAATTGGAATCACTGCTGAAAGAGAAAGAGAATCGGTCCGGAGAATCCCCGGATGGGGCCGAGTGATCCCCGGCGCCGGGATGCTCAGGGAGGCCAGATATTTATGAGTATCGAAGAGAATCGCCCCCTCCCGCGGGAAGAGATCGAACGGCGAAAAAAGGAGATCAAGGATACCCTCTTGTGCCCCTATTGCGGGCATCGGCTCCGCAAGTGGGCCGTGCCGCAGACCCCTTTCACCACATGGCCCAACGAGTACATGTACATCTGTTTCAACGATGAGTGTTCGTATCTTGTGGAAGGCCGGGAGATGACGGCACGGTACGGGACTCCCATGTGCCGCCTTCTCTATGATCCGCTTCAGGATTGTTGCCAACCGATTCCGGTCCCGAATTTTAGAGCTTTGCGGGATGGCATCGTCGAAGAGGATCAAGCGGAGTGCGGGATGGAGGACCGCCGGAGCATCGCAGAATCCCCCATTTCTCCGGAGGCCATCATCGGGAGTTGGCGCCTCGTTTCCTTCGAACTCAGGGCGGAGTCCGGTGCGCCGGCGTTTCCTCTCGGGCCGAACCCTCAGGGCTTCTTGATGTACACCGCCGATGGGCATATTTCGGTGCAGAATGTCCTTCCTCAGGCATTCCCTCTCCCCGGCGATGCCCTTCAGGCCGCAGAGGTGTACGGCACATTCAATGGACGATACGAAATCCGCGGCAACCGGATCGTCCATCACATCGGGATGAGTGCCATCCCGGCATGGTCGGGGAAAGATGTAGAACGGATCGTCGCGATCGAGGGTGGGCGATTGATGCTGATCGGCCCGCCGATCGAGCATGGGGCCGTCTCCCGACGGTCGTGCATGATATGGGAACGGTCGGCCTGAGCTTTCCCCGCAGGGGAGATGGCCTCACGAATCCCTCTTTAAGGTGAGGAGCCATGGATATTGCCGCACGGAAGAACCTTCAGACGGTTCAGGAATTCATCAGTTGTTTTGGCGTGGGGGATATTGAGAGGGCCTTGAGCTTGCTTTCAGAAGATGTCTATTGGGAATCTCCCGTGAGCGCGAACCCGCCGAAGGAACTGGTATGGGCCCGTCCCCGCCGCGGTCGGCAAGGGGTTCTCGATTTCATCCGGGACATGTGGAAAACGGTGCAACCGTATGTGATGGATACCCGGAGCGTCAGCGCGGACGGGGATCGAGTGATCGTCGAGGGGCGGAATCAGTGCGTGGTGCGTTCGACCGGCAAGATGTACGACCACGAGTGGGTGCTCATCTTCACCCTGAAAGACGGGAAGATCACGAGTCATCGGCAATACTATGATACCGCCGCCATTCTGGAGGCGTTCCGCCCATAGCCCCATTGCAAGGTATTACTGCTATCAGTGAGTCCCCATATCCCCGCGGTGAAAAGAGATAGGGTATCGGCATGTTTTCTGATTTTGGGGAATCGCTCGCTTCGGCGGGGAGCACGTTTGCGGTCATCGCTCTGGCCGAAATGGGAGATAAAACCCAGATTGTGTGCATGACCCTCTCGCTCCGGCACCGGGCGATGCCGGTCTTTGCGGGAGCGGCACTGGCGTTTGCCATCCTCAATGTGATCGCGGTGGGGATCGGGGCGGTGCTTTCCGATTGGGCTCCGGAGAGGGCGCTGAACATCTTGGTGGGCGTTCTCTTCTGCGCTTTCGGCATCTGGGCTTTGAGGAGCAAGGCCGATCGCGAAGGAACGGAAATCAAGGAACGCAGCGGCGGAAGCATCTTTGCCCTCGCTTTCGCCATGATTTTCATTTCGGAGATGGGAGATAAAACCCAGATCGCCGTTGCCGGCTTGAGCAGCACCGCCGATCCGGGGGCCGTGTGGATCGGCGCCACCCTGGCTTTGACCATGACCTCCGCTCTCGGGGCCATTGCCGGGCGCACCATACTTCAAAGAGTGCCGGTCGTATGGCTCCACCGCTTCAGCGGCCTGATTTTCCTGGGATTGGCCGCCTATTCCTTCTTCGAAGCCTTCACCGCTTAGATGGGCTCTGTTCAGTCTCCGAAGAAATCCTTCACGGAATCGAACTCGCCGGGCAGGAAACCGAGGATGATGGGAAAGCTATCGATCTGGAAAGTGGCGATCGCCGAGCCGTTGATGGTGTTGTAGGTGCTCTTCCGAAGGCCGTCCAATTTGAGGACTTGTGCCGCCGTGCCTTTCATATTCGGGGGTGGCTCCGGTAGATCCGGCGGCAGGGCTGCGTATCGGGCGATGAGCACCACGATCACCGAGGTGAGGAGCCATCCTACGAAGAAGCCGAATATCCCCCCGCCCCACCGATCGATCACGTCCAGAAAGGTCATCTTCACGAACCGCGAAAGGACCATCGCCAGCACATAGACCACCAGAAGAACCCCCACGAAGATGATGATGAAGGCCACCGTTGCCGCCCAGTTCGGGCTCTTGATGAAATCGAAGCTGTCGGCAAGGGGATCGTACAGGATGCCGGCGAGATAGATGGCCAGTATGAGCCCCAATAGTGGGACGACCGTCTTGATGAATCCCCGTTTGAGTCCAAGGTAAGTGAACCCCCCCAAGACGAGGATGATGATCACATCCACCCAGTTCATGGCCGCCTCCTCTTATGTTGGTGGACCGAGGAGCGAGCTTCGGGAGGTATAGCCGTGCGGTGCTCGCCGAGTAAGTTCATAATTTGAGACGAATTTCAGATGGGTTTTGTTCTCCGTTCGTTTTCCTCCCCTTCGGCGTCCGGGATCACCCTTGTGTTGTGCCCTTTCGGTCGAGAAACGCCCGGATGAGATCGAGCGGCAGAGGAAATACGAGGGTGTTCGTCTTTTCTGTGGCGATCTCGGTGAGGGTCTGAAGGTACCGGAGTTGCAGGGCGGTTGGCTCCTGCCCGATGAGTTTGCTCGCCTCGAGGAGCTTTTCCGCCGCCTGAAACTCGCCTTCCGCATGGATGATCTTTGCGCGGCGCACCCGCTCGGCCTCGGCCTGAGCCGCCATCGAGCGCTTCATAGTATCGGGAAGCTCGACGTCCTTGATTTCCACGGCGCTGACCTTCACTCCCCACGGATCGGTGGCGGTATCGATGATCTGCCGGAGCGTCTGGTTGAGTTTATCCCGCTGGGTCAGGAGCTCATCGAGATCGTGTTGCCCCAGCACGCTCCGCAGTGTGGTCTGCGCCATCTGGTAAGTGGCGAGCTTGAAATCATACACTTCGATCACGGCTTGTTCCGGGTCTATTACCCGCAGGAACACCACTGCATTCACCCGGGTGGTCACATTGTCCCGGGTGAGGACCTCTTGGGCAGGCACATCGATGGTGACCACACGCGTATCCACCTTCCGCATGGAATCAATGAAGGGGATGATCAACCGGAATCCGGGCTTCTTGGTGCCCACCAATCGGCCCAGCCGGAAGACGACGCCCAGTTCGTACTGTTGAACGACCTTGACAGCGGAAAAGAACAGAATGAGCCCCACGATTATTACCGCTATGATAACCACAATGGCTACAGTCATTTTGTTTGAACCTCCCCTTTGTTTTTCTTGCTGACGTTGAGCTTCAGTCCCTTTATTCCGGTGACGATCACCTCCTCTCCGATCTCTGCCCGGCCTTCATCGAGCGTGGCTTCCCAGAGCTCGCCGTGCACGAGCACGGTTCCGGTGGGTTCAAGCGGGGTTTTGACGATCGCCCGCATGCCGATCATCCCATCGGCGCCGGTGGGTTGTTTCCTTCGCTGAGTCCGCACCACGGCCTGAATCGCGAAGGCGAAGAAGCCCACGATGAGGGTGACCACCAGCGCGATGACCCACCAATCGATCCCCAAACCTTCCATAGATTGATCCCCCGAGAATAGAATCATGGAGCCGATCACGAGGGAGGCGATCCCTCCGGCGGTGAGCAATCCGAATCCGGATACGAAGACCTCGGCGATGAAGAATCCAAACGCCAGAAGAATGAGAATGACCCCCGCCCAATGGGCATCGAGCACCGAAAGGGAATAGAACGAGAGGAGAAGGCAGATGGCGCCGGCCACACCGGGGAAGATCAAGCCGGGATTGTAGAACTCGATGATGACTCCGAGCGAGCCGATGCTCAAAAGGATGTAGGCGATATTGGGATCACTGATGGCATGAAGGAATCGTTCGACCCAGTTCATTTTCATTTCGATCACCTGATAGCCCGCCGTGTGGATGGTGACCGTCCGGTCACCTATGAGCACTGCCCTGCCGTCGATCTTCTGAATGAGATCCTCGAGATCTTCGGCGCCCAAGTCCACCAGCGGGGGGTCGAGGAAGGGGGTTTCGATCCCCAGAACCTTTTGCTGTTCTTCAGAGATGGGGGCCAGGCCGAGGGCTTCCTTATCGGTGAACGAGAGGGCTTCCCGGACGGTGGCCTCCGCCGCTTTTTGGTTTCGGCCCCGCAGATCGGCCAGACCCCGGATGTGTGCGGCGGTATCCTCGCTGATCTTTTTCCGCATGGTTTCGGAGAGGTCTTCGCCCACGGAGACGGGGCTTGCCGCGCCGATGCGGCTGGCCGGAGCCATCGCCGCGATGTGGGCCGCCATGGTGATGAACGTCCCCGCCGATCCCGCCCACCGGTCCACGAATACCACCACCGGAACTCGGGCCTCGAGGATCCGGTCAACGATGTCCTCGGTGGTGGAAAGCATCCCGCCCGCGGTGTTGAGCCGGATGATCACCGCCGCCGCATGTTCTTCCTCCGCCTTGTCGAGCCCTCGATCTAGATAGTCCCCGATCACCGGCACGATGGTTCCGTGGATTTCGAGCACATGAACCTTCGGTGCATCGGCACTCGCCGTGGCCAAACCTAGGATGCCGAGGCACAGAAAGAGAAAGCTGAGAATCAATGAGTATCGCCGCATGGGTGCAAGTTATTATAGCCGATCCATCCGTATTTGGGGAATTATGTTATAATAATCCCGCTTGCGGCATCGCGGGGTATGTTCCATGTACAAGGCGGTTCTCTTCGACCTCGTGAACACCCTCGTTCGGTATGATCCGCCGCCGGAGGAACTTCAGGGGTGGGCGCTGGGGCGGTTGGGGGTGAGGGTTTCGAAGCAAAACTTGCGGCGGGGCTTCTGGGCGGCCAACGATTTCTTCACCCGGGAATCCGCCCGCCTTTCGATGGAAAAGCGCTCGGCCGAGGAGAAGGAGCGGGTGTGGGTCGAGTACGAGTTGACGATGCTCCGGGAGGCGGGGGTGAATGCGACGCGCGAATTGGCCGCCGAAGTGATGGGGGTGGTTCGCACGATGGAGCGGCGGATCGTTCTCTTCGAAGATACGTTCCCGGCCCTCGAGGCGCTGCGGGCGCGGGGGCTCAGGGTGGGGCTTGTCTCCAATCTCGAGATGCCTCTTGACCGGTTCTGCCCCGAGGTCAACCTCGATCCCCTTCTCGATTTCGTGGTCATTTCCCATGAGGTGGGGGTGGAGAAACCCCATCCCCGGATATTCGAGTTCGCGCTCGAACGGGCGGGGGCTCAGCCTTCGGAGGCGCTCATGGTGGGAGATCAGTATCATTCCGATGTGATCGGGGCGGTGAATGCGGGGATCACGCCCCTTTGGCTCGATCGGGATAACATCTTCGCGGAGATGTTCGGGGAAGACGGCCGGTTCCCGCGGATCAGCACCCTTCAAGAGATTCTCAGATACGTTTAGCATCGGCGCAGGGTCGATGAGATCATTATTAAGCTTGAGGTAAGGAAGGATGGAGAAAGCGGAAAAGATCTGGCTCAACGGGAAGATGGTGGCGTGGGATGAAGCCCGGGTGCATGTGTTGACCCACGCCTTGCACTATGGCACTTCGGTTTTCGAGAGCGCCCGATGTTACGAAACGCCCAAGGGATCGGCGGTGTTCCGGTTGAGGGATCACATGCAGCGGCTTCATGATAGCGCCAAGATCTACATGATGCATCCGCCTTATTCGGTGGATGACCTTTGTGCCGCCGCTAAGGAAGTGACCAAAATCAACAAGTTTACCGAATGCTATATTCGGCCGATCGCCTTCATCGGATATGGAGAGATGGGGCTGAATCCGGGAAAGAACCCCGTGCACGTAGCCATCGCCGCTTGGAAATGGGGGGCCTATCTGGGGGATGAGGGCATCCGAAAGGGGATTCGTTGCAAGGTTTCTTCATGGCGGCGCATCGATTCCACAATGATGCCGCCGGCGGCCAAAGCGGGGGCCAACTATGCCAATTCGGTTCTGGCCAAACTCGAGGCGTTGAATTGCGGATATGATGAAGCTCTCATGCTCAATGCGCGCGGGACGCTGTGCGAGGGAAGCGGAGAGAATCTCTTTATCGTCAAGAAGGGCACGCTGATCACACCGCCGCCGGCATCGGGGGCGCTGGGTGGGATCACCATGGATACGGTCATTGCCATCGCCAAGGATATGGGGCTCCCGTGCGTTCGGGAGGAGATCACCCGGGAGGAGCTCTTCCTTGCCGATGAGGCCTTTCTCACCGGCACCGCTGCGGAGATCACCCCGATCCGGGAGGTGGATGGGCGGCCGGTGGGCAACAACGGTCGTGGGCCGATCACCGAGAAGATCCAGTCCAGATACTTCGAGATCGTGCGCGGGAAGGACGAACGGTACAAGCACTGGCTTGATTTTGTGTAACGAATGGTGGCCCCCTCATTTCCAAGCCCCTTGCCGGCGGGAATCCGGGGTGAGGGGTGAGAGCCCCTTGCTTATGAAGGCGCTCTATGCTACCATATTGTGAAATACCAAGCCGGGTTTGAGCCTGAGGGGACGTCGGTTCGGTTCGGGTAAGGGAAGATCACATGACCACGGAAAAGGAGAAAGCCCTCGAAATCGCCATCGCCCAAATTGAAAAGCAGTTTGGGAAAGGTTCCGTGATGAGGTTGGGCGAGGCTCAGGCCAAATTGGCTGTGGAAGCTATACCCACGGGGTCCATATCTTTGGACTTGGCGCTGGGGGTGGGAGGCATCCCACGGGGGCGGGTGACCGAGATATTCGGGAACGAAGGGGCGGGGAAATCAACCTTGGCCCAGCATATCATGGCGGAGGCCCAGAAGATGGGGGGCAAGGCGGCCTATATCGATGCGGAGCACGCCTTCGATCCGACGTATGCCGCCGCTTGCGGGGTACAGGTGGACGACCTCATTCTTTCGCAGCCCGATACGGCGGAGCAAGCGCTGGAGATCACCGAGAAGCTTGTCCGGAGCGATGCGCTGGATGTGGTGGTGATCGATAGCGTGGCCGCGCTGGCCCCCCGCGCCGAGATCGAGGGGGAGATGGGTGAGGCCCACGTGGGGCTCCAAGCGAGACTCATGTCTCAAGCACTTAGGAAGCTTACCGCAGCGATTGGCCGCTCGCGCACGGCCGTCATCTTCATAAATCAGCTCCGGGAAAAAGTGGGCATCATGTTCGGGAATCCCGAGGTCACGCCGGGGGGAAGAGCGCTCAAGTTCTACAGTTCGGTGCGGATCGATCTGAGAAGAAAGGACAACATCAAGACGGGCGCGGAGATCACCGGGTGCCGGGTGAAAGCCAAAGTGGTGAAGAATAAGGTTGCCCCTCCGTTCGCTACCGCCGAGTTCGATATCATGTTCAGCAGCGGCATCAGTAAAGAGGGGGATATCCTCGATCTGGCGGTGGCCAAGGGCATCATCAAGAAAAGCGGCGCCTACTTTTCCTTCGGAGATATTCGCCTGGGGCAAGGGCGCGAGTCCGCCAAGGACTATCTCCGGCAGCATCCGGATGTGGCCGATGAAATCGCCCGTCAGATCAAGGCGGATGGAAAACTGCCCCGGGTGAGCACTTCCTCTTCCGAACCGGAACTTGAAACTGATTCCCCGATCTCTCTCGACTAGAGAGAGCGGCGAAGCCCCTGCGGCTTCGCCAGCGAATCCTCCTCCCTGCGGCTTCGAGCACGGCCAAGCGAACCCGACAATGCCCTGCGAAGCTTTGGGATTTGGGGCATCTGCAGCGAGCTGTGGGGAGGGGTAGAACTGAGTGAGGATGTAATATGAGCACCATTATCTGGATTGTCGTTGTCATCGGTGTTGGGGCGATCGGTGTGGTGGGGGGTATCCTCATCCGCGGCATGATGGCCTCGGGCAAGACGCGGCAGGCGCAGGAGATGGCCGCGCAGATCATCAAGCAAGCGGAAGATCGGAAGAAGGAACTCCTCCTCGAGGCCAAGGAGGAGATCGTTCAACTGAAGTCCGAAGTGGAGGCGGAGAACCGCCAGCGCCGCGCGGAGATCAGCCGGCAGGAAAAGAAGCTGGCCCAGCGCATGGAGAACCTCGACCGCAAGATGGAATCGTTCGAACGGCGCGAGCGGGCTCTGGCACAGAAGGAACAGGAGATGGAGACCGCCTTAGCCGAAGTGGAGAAACTCAAGCAGGAACAGCGGCAACGGCTTGAGACCATCGGGGGGATGACCAGCGCCGAGGCCCGCGAACATCTCCTCAAAATGGTGGAGAACGAAACGCGTGATGCCTTGGCCCAGCGGATGCGTCAGGTCGAAGCTCAGATGAAAGCCGAGGCCGATGAATCCGCCCGCAAGATTCTCGCTGAAGCCCTGCAACGGTGCGCCAGCGAGGTCGCCACAGAATCCACCGTTTCCACGGTTCCCCTTCCCAACGACGAAATGAAGGGCCGCTTGATCGGAAGGGAAGGGCGCAACATCCGCGCCATCGAAGCCGCCACGGGAGTGGACCTCATCGTGGACGATACCCCGGAGGCCGTGACCATCTCTTGCTTCGATCCCGTTCGCCGGGAGATCGCGCGGGTGGCGCTCGAACGCCTCATCCTCGATGGCCGGATCCACCCGGGCCGCATCGAGGATGTGGTGGAGAAAGCCCGCAAGGACATCGAATCCAACATTCAGGCCGAAGGGGAAAAACTGGCCTTTCGCGCCGGTGTAGTGGGCCTCCATCCGGAGATCATCAAGACCATTGGACGGCTCAAGTACCGCTTCAGTTACGGGCAGAACATGCTGAGCCATAGCTTCGAGGTGGCTCAGCTCAGTGCGGCGCTGGCCGCCGAGATCGGCGCGGATGTGGAAATCGCCAAGACCGCCGGCCTTCTCCACGATATCGGCAAGGCGATCAGCCAAGAGGTGGAAGGCCCTCATGCCATCGTGGGTGCCAATCTTCTCAAGCGGTTGGACGTGCCCAATGTGATCGTCGAGGCGGTGGCTTCTCATCACGGCGAGGCCGGGGCCCTTGATATCTACGGATTCATCGTCTCCGCGGCCGATGCCATCAGCAGCGCCCGACCCGGCGCAAGGCAGGAGTCCATCGAGGACTATGTAAGGCGCATTGAAACACTGGAGAACATCGCCAACAGCTTTGCCGGCGTGGAAAAATCATTCGCCATTCAAGCCGGACGCGAGGTCCGCATCCTCGTCAAGCCGACGGAAGTGGACGATTTGGGCGCGGTCAGATTGGCGCGGGATATCTCCAAGAAGATCGAGGAGGAGCTCACGTACCCCGGTCAGATCAAGGTCACGGTGATTCGGGAAACGCGATCGGTCGAGTACGCGAAATAGCCTTGAGGGTGGGATTCGGTGAAGATATTGTTGATCGGGGATGTGATCGGTAAACCGGGCCGGAAGGCGGTGGCCACGGTCGTGCCCGGCCTGAGACGGGAATATGGGATCGATCTGATCATTGCCAACGGAGAGAACGCCTCCGGGGGGATCGGACTGACACCCTCTTCCGTGGAAGAGCTCTTGGGCGCCGGTGTGGATGTGATCACCTCCGGCAATCACATATGGAAACACCGCGAGATCATTGAGTCCTTGGAAGGCGGGCTTCCCGTTCTGAGGCCCTTGAATTACCCGCCGGGGGTTCCGGGGCAAGGGTACCTTGTGAAGAACGGCGTGATGATCGTGAACCTCATGGGTCGGGTATTCATGGGGGAATTGGATTGCCCCTTTCACGCGATGGATCGGTTGCTCGAGACCGTGAGCCCCAAACCGGCGGCGGTTATCGTGGATTTCCACGCGGAGGCCACTTCCGAGAAGGGGGCCATGGGCATGTATCTGGACGGCCGCGTGAGTGTCGTTGCGGGGACGCATACCCATGTGGGCACGGTGGATGCCCGTATCCTCCCGAAAGGCACGGCCTTCGTCAGCGATATCGGTATGGTGGGCCCCCGCGATTCGGTCATCGGCGATGATGCCGAAGCGGTGATCAACAAGTTTCTCACCCAGATGCCCCGTCATCTTTCGGTGGGAAAGGGCCCCGTGATCTTCAACTCCGTTTTGGTGGAGATCGGGGCGGACGGCAAGGCGGTCGGCATCAAGCGGGTGGATACCGAGGTTTTCGGCAAATGAAGGTGGACCTCCATATCCATACCACAGCCTCGGATGGGCGCCTTTCCCCCGCGGAAGTGGTCCGGCGGGCAGACCAATTGGGCCTGAAAGCCATCGCCATCACCGATCACGATTCCATCGAAGGGATCGAGGATGCTTTGCACGAGGGATCGAAATTCCCCCGGCTATTGGTCATCCCGGGAGTGGAGCTCGGTGCCGATGTGCCCCGGGGCGAATTGCACATTCTCGGGTATTTTCTGAATCACACCTCTCCCGAACTTCAGTCCAAGCTTGAATCCCTGCGCACTTCCCGCTCCACCCGGGGTCAGCGCATGGTGGCCAAGCTTGCCGCCCATGGGGTGAAGCTCGATTGGGACCATGTGATGGCCATCGCCGGAGGAGCCTCCATTGGAAGGCCGCATCTAGCCCAGGCCATGCTCGAAGAGGGTTATATTTCTTCCATGCAGGAGGCGTTCGATAAGTACATCGGCGATGACGGCCCATGCTTTGTGGAACGGGAGAAATTCGGGCCGGTCGAATCCGTCAGATTGATCACTGAAGCGGGGGGACTCGCGGTTCTGGCCCATCCCGCCCAGATGGAGAACCTCGAACGCGTGATCTCGGAGCTTATCCCCGCGGGGCTCGTCGGCCTTGAAGTGTACTATAAAGACTATACACAGGCTACGAAGGACCGCCTCCGGGCGGTGGCCAGAGTATACGGACTCGTGTGCTCCGGCGGAAGCGACTATCATGGGTTCGAAGACGAAGGAAACGAGATAGGCCGTTGTGATGTTCCTCTGGAAGCAGTGGATCAACTGTTGGCCCTTCATGAACGCCGGCGGGCTGCCCCAGACCATAGAGGCTAGGGAGTTTGTACGTGAAATGCGCGCGTCACCCCAAGATCGAGACCAATCTCCGGTGCGGCAAATGCGACCGCCCGATTTGTCCCAAATGCACCATCCAAACCCCTGTGGGAGCCCGTTGTCCTGAATGTGCCAAGCTTAACCGCTTGCCGACTTTCAAGGTCTCCCGGCTCGACTATGTCAAAGCCATTGCTGTGGGAGTTGCCCTTGCCGCGGGTCTGGGGATCGGTTGGGGAAAGGCCTTCTCGCATATGGACGGTTTTTCTTTTCTGGGAATTCTGATCGCCGCATTTGTGATCGGTGAGCTTATGGCCCGGGCGATCAACAAGAAGCGAAGCAAGGGGCTTCAGATCTCGGCGGGGGTCTGTGTGGGCATCTGCTATGGCACCGCCGTCGCCTTCGGGCTTCCGGTGACCCTCTTCAACCTTTTGTCCCTTGCCGCGGGAATCGTCATTGCCGCCGGATTGTTCCGCTGATCGGTCCGCCATCGGCGGAGAAAGGGCATGCTCCATCGTGGAGGCACGATCGCTCCATCCTTGGCGAATACCTCCGGCCGAGGCCGTTCGGATACAACTCGAGCTTTCCGCGCGGGTCTTGAGGGAGGGTGATCCAGAGCCCGTGCGGTTCATCGCGGGAACGGATATCTCGGTCTCCAGAGAGACGGGGATTGCCCGCGCCGCAGTGGTCATATTGAGTTACCCTGAGCTTGAATTGATCGAAGTCCAATCCGCTGAGCGTCGGGCGGAGTTCCCCTATGTGCCGGGGCTTCTTTCGTTTCGGGAAGCGCCGGTGATCATCGAGGCGTGTGAGAAGCTCGCTCGTACTCCGGATTTGATCTTTGTGGATGGCCAAGGGATCGCTCATCCCCGGAGGTTCGGGATTGCCTCTCATCTAGGGCTCTTGTGGGATCGGCCGACGATCGGGTGTGCCAAATCACGCCTTTGCGGGCAACATGCGCCCGTGGGTTCACGAGCCGGGGATTTCACCGAACTCATTGAAGAAGGGGAGACGATCGGGGCGGTGCTCCGGAGCCGAGAGAACGTCAAGCCGCTCTATGTTTCGATAGGGCACAGGATCGCACTGGATGTGGCGGTTCGCTGGGTCCTGAACTGTTGCCGCGGATATCGGCTCCCCGAGCCCGCGCGTTTGGCGCATCTGGCCGCGGGTGGGGGATTGGCTATGAAACCGCAGAAAGGACAGGGCTGAGGATGACCCCCCGGGGCTAGTCGTAGATATCGTGTTGCACCCCGAAGATAAATGCCCCTGATCCGGCGCCGGCCAGCGCCAGTGAAGGCACCCAGTTCCCCGCTCCGAACCCGAGGATGCCCGCCCCGGCCAGAAGGCCGATCCCCAGCAACACGAAGATGATCTGGATTTTGTCAATCATGGTTCCCCACCGAGGCAATTTCGGATTGTAGATGTTCAGGGATTCGGCGTCTATAGGTATTTGGTAAGGGGGAAAGGTGCCCGCGTGCTATAATAGCTCAGATTTCGATATGGTGATGGATTATCAATCGGCCCTTCGATTTGTTTTGAGCTTTTCCGATTACGAGCGCTGGCCGGGGGCGGGGTATGCCGAGCGCTGGGATCTCCGGCGCATGGAAGAGCTTCTCAAAAGGCTTGGGTCCCCTCACCTTGGGCGGAAGACCGCGCACATTGCCGGATCCAAAGGGAAGGGGAGCACCGCCGCTATGATCGCCTCGGGCTTGAGCGCGGCGGGGCTTCGCACCGGCTTCTATACCTCTCCCCATCTCCATACGATCCGGGAACGGATGAAGATCAATGGTCGGCTTATCACCGAAGAAGAATTCGCCGCCTTCGTTTCCGATATCCGCCCGGCCGTTGAAGCCCAGAACAAAGGAGATTTTGGAGAGCTGAGCACCTTCGAGATCCTCACGGCTCTGGCATTCTATTATTTTCGGAAGCTCGGGGCGGAGGCTCAGGTACTGGAGACGGGTCTGGGCGGAAGGCTCGATGCCACGAATGTTGTGCCTCGGCCGGACGTGTGCGTGCTGACTTCGATCAGCCTAGATCATACGGCTGTTCTGGGCGATACGATCGAGAAGATTGCGGGAGAGAAGGCGGGGATCATCAAGCCGGGCGTTCCGGTGGTCAGCGCGCCCCAATTTCCCGGGGCGATGGAAGTCTTCCGGACCGTTGCCCGCGCCAGAGGTGCCGATCTCATCGAAGTGGGAAGGGCGGTCACATGGGAGGGCAAAGGAACGGATACGGTGTGTCAGCGGCTCATCGTGAAGGGGCTCAAGGATATTTATGAACTCACGATCCCGTTGTTGGGGAGGCATCAGCTTGAGAACGCTGCTGCAGCGGTGGCCGCTCTCGAGGTTCTCGAAGTGAGCCGGGATGCCGTTGTGGAGGGGTTGGCAAAGGTGGAATGGCCGGGGCGGTTGGAGGTGCTTCGAAAAAGGCCGCTGCTCATCGCCGATGGCGCGCACAACGGCGATTCCGCCCGGCGTTTGGTGGAAGCCCTGAAGGAGTATTTCACGTTCAAACGGTCCACCTTGATCATCGGAACCTCGGCGGATAAGAATGCGGCGGCCATGGTTCAGGAATTCGCCCCCTTCTTCGATCGGGTGATCGTGACGGCTTCCGAACATCCCCGCGCCTCTGCTCCGGCGCTGCTTGCGGCAGAGTTCTCCCGGCATGGGGTCAAGGCTCAGGAAACGAGGTCCATTCCCGAAGCGCTCGATCGGGCTCTGGCTGAGGCCGGGGAAGACGATCTGATCTGCGCCACCGGGTCCCTATTCGTTGTTGCCGAGGTCATCGAGCGGGTGAAGGGCATCCCCGGCGAGCGTTACCCCGAAATGAAGGCGCCCCCGGGGAGGGGATGAGGGGGCTTGTGCGGTTGCCCGCGGCGCTTCGAATGCCGGGGAGGGGTAGGGCGCGTTTAGGGATGTGACAAAGATACGGCATTACCGATCTTGAGCGCGGTCGATCAACCATGCCGCAGATCCATCACGAAGCGATTCTGGCCTCCGCCGGCTCCGGCAAGACCTTCGAACTGGCCCACCGGTATATCCGCCTTCTCGCCCTCGGCGAGAAGGCGGAGCGCATCATTGCCCTCACCTTCTCCCGGAAAGCGGCGGCTGAGATATTCGACTCGATCATCAAGTACCTTTGCGAAGCGATTGAGTCCCCGGATAACGCCCGCAAGACCGCCGCGCGTCTGGGGCTCCCTTCACTCGGCCCCGCCGATTTCCAACGGCTTCTGCAAGAGCTCCTCCAGAGCCTTCACCGCGTTCACATCGGCACCCTCGATAGCTTCACCATCGGCATCCTCCGCGCCTTTCCCATGGAACTCGGTGTCTCCACGGTGTTCGAGATCATGGAAGGCGAGGGGCCGCAGGCTAGGAGTGCCCATCAAGAAGTTCTGGGCCGGATCTTCAGCGCCCGTTCCATCGCCCGTTCGGCCCAGCGCGATTTCCTCGAAGCCTTCAAACAGGCCACTTATGGTCTGGAGGAGAAAAGCCTCGAACGGCGGCTCGATGCCTTTGTCACCGCCTACCGCGGGATTTATCAGACCTTGCCCTCAGGGGAAGGATGGGGCAATCCCCGGAAAATCTGGCCGGAGGGTTCCGTGTGGCTTGAGCCGCCGCTGGGAGATGTGGCCGAGACCGCCGATAGGCTCGAGTCCATCCTCGATGAAGCCGATCTTCCCGAGAAAGTGAGACGCCGCTGGGAGAAATTTCTCAAGGCGGTGCGCACGTTCAACGTGAACTCGCAATGGACGCGGGAGATCGAGTATCTGGTGGAGAAACTCCTCGAAGATCTCGAGGGCCTTCGCCGGGGACGCGCTTGCCTCAGGATCGAGCGCGCCGAATGTCCCCTCTCTGCCGAGGCGAGCCGTCTGGCTTTGGAACTCCTGACGCACGTCGTGAGAACGGAGCTTACCGCCGCCCTCGAAGAGACCCGGGGCATCCACCGCGTGCTCGATCAGTACGAGCGTTTCTATGATGAGACGGTGCGGCGACAGGGGAAACTCACCTTCACCGATGTGCAGTATCTCCTTACGCCGGAGAACCGCATCAATGGCGGCACGATCCTCACTCAGAACCCCCATGCCGAGGCCCGACTGTACATTGACTATCGTCTCGATTGCAAGCTCGACCACTGGCTTCTGGATGAGTTTCAGGATACCAGCGATCTCCAGTGGGAAGCCCTCCGCAATCTGGCCGATGAGGTGCTTCAGGATAACAGCGGCCGGCGGAGCTTCTTCTTTGTGGGGGATGTCAAACAGGCCATTTACGGATGGCGGGGCGGAAATGCCCGTCTCTTCGGAAAGGTTCTGGAGCGATACGGGGAACGGATCCGCACACGCCCTCTGCATACTTCCTATCGTTCTGGCTCGCCGATCATCGAAACCGTCAACCGTGCTTTTGGCAATATTCCGGATGGACTCATCCCGCAAGATGCCGCTGCGGAATGGAAGAAGCTCTGGCATGAACACGCCTCCGCCCCGGAGAGCGTTCCCGAACATGGCTATGCCGCCATCATCGAACCTCCTCGTGTTGAGGAAGGCAAGCCCACCGCCGAAGACCGGTTTCGAGCGGCGGCGGCGGTGCTCAAGGAAATCGCTCCCTTGAGCCGCGGCCTTTCGACCGCGGTGCTCGTTCGCTCCAATGAGGCCGGAAAGCGGCTCGTGAACGTTCTCCGCGAGGAATGTCCGGAGATGACGATCGTCCATGAAGGCCGGGCGGCCATAAAGGATAACCCCGTCGTTTCCGTGCTCCTCAGCCTTGCGGAGTTCGCGGCCCACCCCGGAGATCTCTTTGCTTGGCGCCATCTTCAGATGTCCCCCCTCGGCGGGTATTTTTCGCAGCATTCACTTGCCCGGGCCGATATCCCGCTCATGCTTCTTGGAGAGATCGAGGTGGGCGGATTCCAATCCTTCGTCCGCCGCTGGGGGGCGCGGCTTGATTCCGTTCAACCGCTGGATCCATTCGGTCGGCAACGCCTCCGGGATCTCACCGATGCCGCCGCTGAGTTCGACGCCACCGGCAGTCGCGATGTCAACGATTTCCTCCGCTTCATCGATAACTATGTGATCCATGATCCCGGAATGGAGAACGCCATCCGCGTGATGACCATCCATCAAGCCAAGGGGCTCGGATTCGATTTGGTGATTCTGCCGGATCTTCAGGGCCGGGCCCTGACCGATTTAGGGAATTCAAACCTCTTTGTCTTCCGGGATCCCGCCACCAATTCCCCGCGTTGGGTTCTGAGAATGCCCCGCACGTTCATCGCCCTGGCCGATCCTGTTCTCGCCGCCTCCCTCGACTCGGCCCACGCGGATGCGTGCTTCGATTCCCTTTGTCTTCTGTATGTGGCGCTTACGCGCGCCAAACGCGGCTTGTATATCATAACGAGCTTCCCCGGCAAAAATTCCCAAACGGTGGATGCCGCCGCATTTTTGAAGGCTTGCCTTGCCACGAAGGAAATCCCGATCTCCCTTGGGGGAGGCGAGTTCACTTGTCTCTACGAATGCGGGGAGCGCAATTGGTACACGTTCGCATCCCTCGAAACGCCCCTTCCGCCAAAGGCGGTGCCCGCCCTGAGCGATGAATTCGCTTCTCAGCCCTGCCGGCGGGTGCGGCTTCAGAGGATCGTCCCTTCCGAGGAGATCGAAGGAGAACGTTTCGCCGATGAGCTCTTCTCCGAATCCTACTACCGAAGGCTGAAGCTCGGCACCGCCATTCACGAGCTTTTCGAGAGGGTTCACTGGCTTGAACAGATGGACATCGAGGCGCTCGTTGAGGAATGGAGGCGGGCGACGGCAATCGAAGCGGAGTTCAGATCCGAAGCGGAGGAACGGTTCCGCCGGGCTCTCGAATCGGAGGCGATCCGAAAAGCCCTCTCCCGGCCGGAGGGGAAGGTGGATCTTTGGCGGGAAAGACGGTTCGAGGTGGTGCTTGGTGACCGATGGATCACCGGCGCATTCGATCGCGTGGTGATCGAGCGTGATCGCGATGGATCGGTAGCCCGGGCCACGATCATGGATTTCAAGACCGATGAAATCACCGGGGAGGCGGCCCTTCGGCAAATGGCCGAAAGATACCGGCCTCAGCTTTATCTCTACCGCGAGGCGTTGGCGCGGATCCTTGCCATCGAACCCTCGCGAATTGCTTTGAGGCTCGTCTTCACTCATGCGGGCCGCGTCATTCCCCTTCCGTTCTCGGGTGCCCGGATGCCCCCTTGACATGGGGGCATCCGAGCTTCTACTATGAGCGTGTCCCTATCAGAGGTAAGTCCATGCCGAATTTGCGCTCGGTCTTCACCAACATGTCCGCTCCCATGCCCTTGAGGAGAAGGCTTTACCTCGTCTTCCGTAACGATCTTCATCAAGACCCAAAAGCAGCGATTGAAGAAGCGCGTGCCAAGGCGCCTCTCAAGCCGGGGGGATTGGGGGTGTCCCCCAGAGAACCCTTTGGACGGGTGGGTGGGAGCGAAGAAGCCGGATCGTTCATGGGGTGCGGGGGAATTCCGGTACACGGTCCGGGATGAGGTGCTCATGGTCATTCACCCTGAGGGTGAAGGCTCCAAAGCGGAATCGCTGTTTTGGGGCAAGATGAAAACGCGGCAGAGGTGTCGCGGTCACCCGGGTGCGCCCGGGTGCTGAGAGGCGCGAACTCGACCCCCTAGTTCAGGGGAAGTCTAGAATACAGCCCGATGGAAGGAGCAAGATGAATCCGGTTCGAAAAGCCCGGGATCTGGGGCAAGCGATATGGCTCGATTTCATCCGCCGGGGGATGTTCAGTTCCGGCGAGTTCCGGCGATACCTCGATATCGGGATCACGGGGGTGACTTCCAACCCGACCATTTTCGAAAAGGCCATCGGGGGAAGCGCCGATTACGATGAAGCCCTCCGGCAACTTGCAAAGCGGGATATGTCCACGATGGAGGTGTACGAAGCGCTGGCCATCGAGGATATCCGCACGGCGGCGGATATGCTCGCCCCGATCTATCGGCAAACCGGAGGGGCGGATGGATACGTGAGCCTTGAAGTCAACCCGCGGCTTGCGTTCGATGCCGAGGGGACCATCGCCGAAGCAAAGCGCCTCTTCGGAGCGGTGGATCGGCCCAATCTGATGATCAAGGTCCCGGCTACGCCGGAAGGCATTCCCGCCATCCGAGGGCTGATCGGCGAGGGGGTCAATGTGAACGCCACCCTCATCTTTTCGCTCGATCTCTACACCGGCGTGCGGGAAGCGTATCTCCACGGGCTCGAGGACTTGCTCCACAAAGGCGGTGATCTGCGCCGCGTGGGTTCCGTGGCCTCGTTCTTTGTGAGTCGGGTGGATACGGCGGTGGATGCCCGGCTTCAAACTCTGATCGATAAGGGTCAAAGTGATCTCAGAGACCTTCTTGGAAAGGCCGCTGTGGCCAATGCCAAACTCGCTTATCAGGCCTTCAAGGAGACTTTCTCCGGTCCGAGATTTGCCGCGCTTCGCGCCAGAGGGGCGCGGGTGCAACGGCCTCTCTGGGCGAGCACGAGCACCAAGAATCCGGCCTACAGCGATGTGCTTTACGTGGAGCCGTTGATCGGACCCGATACCGTGAACACCCTTCCTCCGGAGACGATCCGTGCCTTCCTTGATCACGGGCGTGCCGAAGCCGCCATCGAGGAGGGCGTCGCCGAAGCCCGGCAAACGATGGTCCGGTTGGCTGAGCTCGGCATTGATATGGGGGCCATTACCTCCAAACTTCTGACGGAGGGGGTCAAGGCATTCACCGATTCCTTCGAGAAGCTTCTTGCCGGAATCGAGAACAAACGACGAGCTATCGCCGCAAGGTAACGACCCGCATCATCCCGAGGAGGTGCCTATGTCGCTCGAATCCAAGATGACGCATGTCGCCGGTGCCCACAAGAGCAACCTCGTGCTCTATGCCCTGAGCACTTGCGGATGGTGCCGCAAGACCAAAGCACTCCTTCAAGATTTGAGCGCCGATTATCATTATGTGGATGTGGACCTTCTCGAAGGTGCCGAGAGGGAAGCGGCGCTCGAAGCGATCAAGAAGTGGAATCCCGCGTGCTCTTTCCCCACACTGGTGATCAACGGCAACCGCTGTATCGTGGGGTTCAAGGGAGAGGAGATCAAGGAGGCGGTGGCCCGTGGCAACTAAGGTGGTGGACCCCGATAGAGTTGAGTCCCTCTACCGGCGCCTGAAGAAGGAGGCGGAAGGGTCGGGCTATCATTTGAATCCGGATACGGACTTTACCAAGCTCCTTCTGATGAGTCTCCTCATCAACGAAGAGCGATACGGCTATGCGGCCTGCCCTTGCCGTTTGGCCTCCGGCCGGAAAGCGGATGACCTCGATATCATTTGCCCCTGTGATTACCGTGATGCTGACTTAGCAGAGTATGGCTCCTGTTATTGCGCGCTGTACGTTTCCGCCGAAATTGCCGAAGGCCGCAAGCAAGCCGCTCCAATTCCCGAACGCCGTCCTCCGGAAGAAAAGCGCCGGAAAGCCGGAGCAACCGCCGGGGGCTTTCCCCCCACCGTTCTCTCCTATCCCGTGTGGCGGTGCAAAGTTTGCGGATATCTTTGCGCCCGCGATGACCCGCCGGATACATGCCCCATCTGCAAGGCAAAGAAGGAGCGTTTCGAGCGGTTTCTATGAACGCTCCGGGGGTGTTCTCTAGCCTTCGATCTTCACGATCGCTTTGGCGGGGCAAGCGCGGAGGCATCTGAAGCAAGCGGGGCAGGGGGCGCCGGTAGTCTCCGGGATCTCATACGGGGCATCTTGATGGAGGATTTTGAGTTTGCACTCTTTGGCCGCTTGGCAAATCCCTTCGGGGCATAGCTTCGGGTTGCATTTGTTGTAGTCCACATAAGCTTTCGGCTTGGGCATCGGCAACCTCTGAATCGCGGCCTTGAGGGCTTGGCACCTTCCAATCCGGAGCTATTTGACCGAGAGCATGTTCCGGATTTTCTCGAAGAGAAGGGTTTCCCGATCGGCATGATCCTCAAGGATCGAGCGGGTCTGGGCCAAGAAAATCCTCAATGCCTCCGCCTTGTTGCGGCGGGCTTCGGGGGTCAGCTCTGGAGCATTGATCTCGGCGATCTTTTCCCTCAGTTGAGCGATCCGGGACATGAGTTCGGCATGCTCGACACGAAGCACTTCGATGGCGGAAGCATACATCTGCCCTTCCGGACGGTTCAGGGCATCCTTGAGCAAGGCCTCTTCTCGATCGAAATGGACTTTGAGCCGCCCTTCGAATTTGGCCATGACGGCGTTGAGATCGCTGATCACGGATTGGTGAGGGATTTCCCCGTGGGCCACCTTTCCCTTGGCCGCCTCCAGTTGCGAGGCCAGATCCACATCGTGGGCCGTTTTTTCAAGGTCGTCCGTGTTCTGCCGCACCATGGCGTGCTCGGCAAGGATCTGGTTGATCAGGTCCAGCATCGCCTCTTTCATGGGCTTTCTCCTTCGGGAAAGATATATCGGATATCTTCTCTCAGGGGTCTTCAGTTAAGCCCCTTATCCGGGCCGTCTCAAGTCCATGATACCTGCGCGCAGGGGAAGAATCAACCTTCGGGGGAAGAGCTGCATCATTGACACGAGAGGCCGAAAGATGGTATCAAATCAGAGAAGGAAGAAAAGGGCTCGACGGCGAAATTTCAGTGAAGCACGGTATTTGGGTTCTGGGCATTATTGCTCTTGGGCTTCTGGGCACCTTTCTGGGGCTGGCCTTCACGCCGGATCCGGTCATAGCTCAGGAGGGGGGAAGCAGTTCAGACGCCCCCGGACAAACCCAAGAGGAAGAGGAAGGGCCTGCCCACGTAAAGGTGGGGGTTTACGTGCTGAATGTGGGAAAGCTGGACACCTCCACCGGAGGCTTCACCATCGATTTCTACCTCTCCTTCTCCTCAGATAGACCCATTGACACCACGCGATTCGAGTTTGCCAACGGGCGGGCCACTACCGTGGATAAATCGGTGGATGAGCCGACGGAGAAGTTCTACCGCATTCAGGCATCCCTAGCCAATACCCTGAATCTCAGCCGTTACCCCTTCGATCGGCACCGGCTCACCATCGAGATCGAAGATAAGGAGCAGACCGTGCGCACCTTAGTGTATGAGCCCAGTCGAGAGGATAGCGGGCTGGATCCGGCGGTGAACGTTTCCGGATGGGTCATAGACAAATGGGATGCCGCCGTCGAAACGCACGAATACGCTCCATACGGCACCGCTTTCTCCCGATATGTGTTCAGCATCGAGATTCACCGGTCCACCACCGCAGCAATCCTGAAGACCCTTCTGCCGGCCCTCACCATCGTGGTGGTCGGGCTTCTCTCCCTCGTGCTCTCACCGGATAAGATCATCCCGCGGCTCACTCTCAATACGGGCTCCCTGACCGGCGCAGTGCTCTTCCATCTCAACATGACTTCTTCGCTCCCCCCCACAGCTTATCTGACCTTCGGCGACCGCTTCATGCTGTTCAATTATGTGGGGCTCACCCTCACCCTCGTGAGCACGCTCATCGCGCTTTACTATGTGGACCGGAAGCGGACCGAGGAGGCCAATCGCGTCCACAATCGGGCGCTGGTGATCGTGCCCCTCATCTGGGTAAGCCTTCAGGGCCTGAATTTCCTCTTCCTCTAATCTGCGCGAGCAAGAAGGGGGGTGCGCCGATAGCGTACGCGCACCTCCGCCTCAATGCCTAAGGCCTTTTCGGGATAACGGCGGTTGCATTTCCGAAAGAGGCCCTCTAAGATACATGGCATGAAGCTCTCGGGCACCGAAAAAGTCGGCCCGGCGGGGAAGAGGAACCGGCATGTACTTTTCCTCTTCCGGCGTTGAAGTCGAACCGTGGATCCCGCCGCTCGTGGCGTTCGGGATATCCCTCTTCACCTCGATGGGAGGGGTGAGCGGGGCTTTCCTCATCTTGCCGTTTCAAGTGAGCGTGCTCCATTTCGATACCCCCGCGGTGAGCCCCACCAATCACCTTTTCAACGTGGTCGCCATCCCCAGCGGGGTCTACCGGTACGTCCGCGAGGGCCGCATGGTATGGCCGCTCGTATGGGCGGTGATCATCGGCACCCTGCCCGGTGTGCTCATCGGGGCGATCATCCGGGTGGAATTCCTCCCGGACCCCGCCGCATTCAAGCTCTTCGTCGGCATCGTGCTCCTGTACATCGGCGGGAGGCTCCTCAGGGATATGCTTCAAAAGAAGAGGGCGGCCGGAACCAAGGCGGAGGAGGAGTTTCAGCGGATCGTGCGCGAATTCCGTGCCCGCGCCGCCGAGGCGGGGCCCCGGGCATTGCCGCGCGTGACCACCCGGGAATTCAGCTTCCGGCGGATCGTCTACGAGTTCTACGGCCAGAGCTTCGATGTGAACGGACTTGCCCTCATGGCCCTCTGCTTTATCGTGGGGATGATCGGGGGCATATACGGCATCGGCGGAGGAGCCATTGTAGCGCCTTTCTTCGTGAGTTTCCTCGGCCTTCCGGTCTATACCATCGCCGGGGCTACGCTCATGGGCACCTTCGTCACTTCGGTGGTGGGGGTGGGATTCTATCAGGCGATCGAGCCCCTTTATCCCGATCAGGTGGTCGCCCCGGAGTGGATATTGGGGCTCCTCTTCGGGGCGGGGGGATTCGCCGGCATGTACTGCGGGGCACGCCTTCAGAAATATATGCCGGCCAAAGCCATCAAGTGGATCCTTGCCTTCTGTATCCTGTTCACGGCGATCAAGTACATCGTGGATTTCGTCCGCTGAGATTGGAGAACCCCATCCCCGGCCGATGTTTTTCAGCCGTTCCCCAAATGTGTTAAGATGATAGTGCTTTCCTATTGGCACGGACCAGAGAGATGGCCTACGATGCAGCGCTGGAAAAAGCCCTTGCCGAGTTCCGGACGATCGCGCCCTATGTGGCCGCATCCAAAAGCGGCACGGATTTTTCGGAAGGGGCATTCAAAATTCCGTTCTTCAATCGGGTTTTTCTCTTGAGCTATCCCGCGGGGGAGATCGAGGAGATCGGGCCGGCCAAAGGGCCCCTTCCGCGCTGGCTCCGATTGGTCTTCCTCCATTACCTCCTTCAGGCCAACGGCACCCCCGTGGCGGATTACTGGATCACCTACCGCCAGTTGCCGGGGGCGATCTTCTTCGAGAAGCGCTTCGTGAGCATGGCCATCGGACCGCTGACCCGGGCTTTCGGGAACGATCTGGAAGGATTCAAGCGCGCCGGGGCTGCACTCGGGGGGGAACCGATCTCCCGCACCGGCGACGCCGGTTTTCGCTTCCATGCCTTGCCGAGGATTCCCATGGCTTGCATCCTTTACCTAGGCGATGAGGAGGTTCAACCCTCGGTGAACGTCCTCTTCGATGCCTCGGCCCCGGCCTATCTTCCCACGGAGGACCTATCCATTCTGGGCACATACTTGAACTCGATGCAGAAATACCGCACCAAGGCCTGAGCCGAGGGGCTCGCCGGAGAGGGGATCATGAAGATTCCAAAATGCAAAGGCGCCAGAGACCTCATGCCGGAGGAGATGCAACGGTTCAGCCGGATCAAGGCCGTCTTCCGGAAGTGTTGCTCCTCTTGGGGGTACAAGGAGATCCGTACCCCCACCATCGAGTATTTGCACCTTTTCACCTCCGCCGGCACCCTGACCCCCGAGATGCTCAGTCGGGTGTATTCGTTCCTCGATTGGGATGGGTGGAGCGGGGAGCGGGTGGTATTAAGGCCGGATGGGACGATTCCCTCGGCGCGGTTTTATGTGGAGCACCTCTCCCATCTGCCGGTGGCGCGGCTGTGCTACATCGAGAACGTGTTTTCGTTCGAAGGGAGCGGTCAGGAATCGCGGGAACGATGGCAGTGCGGCGCCGAGCTCATCGGCGGCCGGGAACCGGAGGGAGATGCCGAACTCATCATGCTGGCCCTCGAAGTGATGGACGAGCTCTTTGTCTCGCCGGTGAACGTCAAACTATCGCATGTGGGGTTCTATAAGGGATTGATGGAAGCCTTGGGGGTGGAGGAAAC